>JAKSDI010000245.1 GCA_022360175.1 Chitinophagales bacterium | reverse complement strand
TGTTATTTCTAAAGTTCTTGAAATAACCAATTGCATACTGACTGGCTAGCTGTGGATCAATGTATTTTCCACTTGGTGCCCAAACATCTAGTGGTGTTGCGGAAGAGGTGTTAGAAATCAGGTGCAAATACTGCGCCATGCGATTATAGCTGGCTTTCACAGACGAGCTATTGTCCAATTTATAGGAAAGAGCCAGACGAGGTTCAAAATTGCCAAAGGTTTTAATTTCTTCATTCTTTCCAAAATCAGTTGCTCCAATGGGTTCTGCCCGTTCGTATATCCCCAGTTCTTTATGATAAATCACAGGCATATCATTGGCATACTCTTGAATACTTTGTGTTCCCAGGCGCCTGAAATCGCTGTATCTCAAGCCGTATTGAGCGGTCAATCTGCTGGTAATTTTATGCTCTGCGCTAACATAAGCAGCCATTTCTATAGCTCGCTTATTATCCAGTTTATTCGGGATAATAGCCGCATCTTCAGTAAGTGGCCGTACAAATCCAGGATTGAAGTCATACTGAATGCCACTTACTCCAAAATCAAACTTTAGTTTTTCGTTTATATAATAGACGAGGTCGTATTTTAAATTATAATTCTCAATATCCGAATCCCAGTCTAATCCAAAACTGGTAATATCGAGCGCATAGTTATATTTACTATAAATCAAGGAAAGGTTAGAAAACAGCTTATCGCTAAAAACGTGATTCCATCGCAGATTGCCGGAGATATTTCCATATGTATTGACAAAAGTATTAGCCAGGTCAAAATTATCCTGTCCATAATACCCAGAAATAAATATCCGGTTGTTTTCATCGATATTATAATTAGTTTTAAAATTGATATCATAAAAACCAACTTTATCAGTAATTCCGAATATCGGTAAAAACAAATTTGCATAAGTAGCCCGGCCTGAGACTAAAAAGGAGCCCTTGTCTTTAAACGTAGGCCCCTCTACTGTTAGTCTGCTTGATATAGAGCCGATTCCTCCAGTGAGGTTAAAACCTTTACGGTTTCCATCTCGCTGCCGAATATCGAGAATAGAAGATGCCCTACCGCCAAAACGAGCAGGGATTCCTCCTTTGTAAAGTTTTACATCTTTAATAGCATCTGCATTAAACACAGAAAAGAAGCCAAAGAGATGTGAAGAATTATAAATAATTGCTTCATCCAGTAATATCAGATTTTGATCCTCTGCACCACCTCGTACATTAAAACCTGATGCCCCCTCCCCTGCACTCGTCACTCCGGGAAGTAATTGAATAGATTTAATAACATCTACTTCTCCCATCACAGCAGGAATTTGCTTAATGACCTCGGTAGATAATTTATTCACGCTCATTTGTGGGGTTTCAATATTCACCCGGCTTGCATCTTCTGCTATCACCACCACCTCATTCAATTGGGCAGCATCTTCTCCCAGTTCTACATTGAGTTTTATATCCTTATCTAATTGAATATCCTGTGTGATATCTGAATACCCCAGATAAGAATAAATCAGTGTATAGTTTCCTGCAGGAGCAGTAAGCGAATAAAAACCATATTCATTGCTTACGGTCCCAATGTCTGTGCCCTTTAACTGTATCGTTGCTCCAATAAGTATTTCTCCATCAACTTTGTCACTGAGGGTTCCGCTAATGGTGAATTTGTTTTGGGCTTGAATGGAGCAGGCCCAAATGGATAGGATAATTACGAGTGTTCTTTTCACATTAAATTGATTTTAAGTACTTACTAAAAATTTAAGCCACCTGTAATCAATTGCATAGTTGCCACACGGGTAATTATGGCATCCCCATTTAATTTGAGAAATGTAGTGAAACGAAAACTGTATAAAGTAGTCTCTATCCACACATAGCAATAGAATCAGATTTATTGGCCTTTGTCAAATTAGCTGGCAGTGATAATAGATGTATTACCGAATGTGGCCTGAAAGCTGGATTAGCAATCTAAACTCAGTCCAGGATACCACCTGCTGCCCTGTCTGTTTAAAAGTGTAATTGTCTGAATCTATAGCTTGTGTTTTTAGAAGTGATAAAAAGAAGTGTGATTGAATGACAGGTCAAAATTCCAGGAAAATTGATCGCCTTCAAAAAAAATGTGAGGACATGCACGTTCCTTATGAGAAAAGGTAAAATACAAAGAAGGCAAGTCAAATAGTCCCCTTATTCAACTTCCTCATTTTTTTTTAGCCCCTCCTCATAAATATTTGGCTAATGCTTTGTCTTTGATAATCTTTGTCAGATTAAAATCTAGAAGTTGTTTAGAATTGAACAAAATTTTTAAAAATAGAAACTGGCTGGGTGCAATTCTCGTCATCCTTATTTGGTTCATCAATATAACCGATGAATTTTACCTCACAGTCTGGGAGAACCTACTTCGTGGCACCATAATGACGATACTGATGGTTGCTGTATTCCATATCAGTAAATATTATTATCGCAGGATTTATAGTGGTGAATCCAAATGGCATGTTTTGATATTTGTCCATCTTGGTTTGACTTCACTTGGAGCTTTGTGTAATACGCTATTTATTGATCCAGCCAAAGCGGCAATCCATGAAGGAGAAAGTTACTTCTCAATCATTATGACCGATATGCTCATTATTCTGCCAATTAGTATATCAATGGTAGTCAGTTGGGCGTTTTACATGTTCGACCGGAATAAGGAAAATGAATTGGCCATTTCCCGATTAACGGCTTTAAATAAAGAGTCGGAACTGAATGAATTGAAAAAGCAGTTGAATCCACATTTTCTGTTTAATGCTTTGAGCAACATCTATTCGATTGCTTATTTAAAAGACGAAAGTACCCCTGAAAAGATCATGCAGCTTTCTAAAATGCTGCGATATGTAATTTATGAAGCAGATGTGGAATCTATTGCTTTATCAAAAGAAATAGAATACCTGTTATATTACATTGATTTTCAAAAGTTTAAAATAAAAAAAGAACAGCAAATTGATTTTGACTGTCAGGATGTGAATGAAGGTTTAAATATAGCTCCTTTGCTTTTATTGCCTTTTATTGAGAATGCATTTAAACATAGCCAGGTTGCGACTGAACAGGACGCCTGGGTCAAAATAAAGCTGTGGACGAAGGAAACGACCATTCATTTTTCTATAGAAAACACCATCTCTTCCCAGACACAGCCTGAGATATTAAATAATCCCGGGATTGGCTTAGAAAACATAAAAAAGCGGCTGGAACTAATTTATAAATCTGCTGCTGCATTAAATATTTCGAAGGGCGAAACCTTCCAGGTTACATTAAAAATAAAAACCGCTTGAGTGATACAAAAATAAAATGCGTCGTTGTTGAGGATGAGCAACACACTGCCCGCCTGATAGAGAACTATATCTCTCAAATAAAGCAATTAGAATGGCTGGGGTCATTTGTTACTCCTGTTGAGTTGCTAAATTTTGCCAGAATAGATGAAGTCCAAATCATCTATCTCGACATACAAATGCCTGGTATGACAGGCGTAGATTTCTTAAAACTAAAGCCTGTAAATGCTGAAATTATTTTTACAACGGCTTACTCAAAATACGCATTGGAAGGTTACGAATTAGATGTGACCGATTATTTACTCAAACCGGTTGAACTCCCCCGCTTTATTAAAGCTACTCAAAAAGCAATAGACCGTATTCATTTAAAATCATCACAAAGCAATACAAACGAAAAACGCTCTGAATATATCCTATTAAAGGTAGATAAAAAGCTGATTCGAATAGCGGTTAATGAAATCATATATGTACAATCTGATTGGAATTACGTACATGTGCATACTCCCCAAAAAAAGTACATGGTATTAAGTACGATGAAAGGCATGGAAAACGAACTTGCTTCTTATGACTTTGCCCGTATCCACAAATCATTCTTAATCAATCTCCATCATTTTGAATCCATAGAAGGGAATTTAGTTCAACTCAAAAGTGGGACAAGGCTTCAGGTAAGTCGAAATTATAAACAGGGGTTGATGGAGCGATTGGCATAGTACTTCGTAAAACATCAAAAGCCCCTTTCTACTCATCATACAACGACTGTATAAACTGTCCTACGTAGATACCAAATATCACTTCACTGACTCCCAGCAAGCCTTTAAAATTTTCAAATGAATCAAATCCAATATTATAGGCTTTTAAATAGATAATGGTACAAAAGTATATCGTGAGTAGTATAGGCAACGCAATTGTAAAAAATGTACGGGCAGGATTTAGAGTAGTAGTAGTAGTAGTAGGAGGAGGAGGAGGAGGAACATCTTTTGTTAAATACCTGATGATTAAGGTTGTATAGGTAGCATAGAGTGGTACGATAATCAGTAAGAGAGTAGTGAATTCTTCAAACGAATATCCGCCTTTTACATATAGTACAAAGGCTATTCCTAGGACTATTAAATGGGATGGTATTAAAATATAACTTACTATATTTTTAAGTTTGACTTTGTTCATATTGATGTATAGTCAGTTAAAAATGAAATAAAGCTATTTGCGAAGCTATTGACATCTGTACGATATCCATCTGATTCCATATCGCTAAATGCAACAGTAGCTGGCGCTTTTTGTCCTAAGCCGGATGCCCAGGAACCTGAAATAATAAAATGTGTACTATATATTTTGTAATTTCCAGAGCGGGACAACTCATTATATACTATATTAATATGCACTTTCTCCCAGTACTTTTTTTTCCCATCGATGACAAGTCCTTTAATGTCTTTTATATTGAAGTCAATAATATCATCATAAGGGCCATAGGTAATAGTTGACTTTAATCGTACTTTCTCTAACTCTTCGCAGGTTCTTACCAAATTAGGACGAGCAAAAATACTTTTAGGAATATTGCATTTTGAATCGGAGTATTCGGCCTGATGAAAGTATATGAGTAGCATGTTTTTTAATGTCTGTCTCATATCATAATCTGTCGGAATGATTAGTTTAAAGCTTTTCGTTATAAAATCATCTTCATGATATCTCTTAGCATGGTGGTATAACTTGGCCATATTAATACTACCATCCTTATTGAAAAAATTCCTGATAGGAGATTGTTCTGAATTGTTAGTGTTTTTGGAACTGTCTGGTATTGGTTTTATAATTCGAGTTTCTTTATAGCCTCTTTCTATGCTATATTCTGCCCGTTCAAAGTGATATAGCATTCTGTCAACATGCCTATGATATTCCCTCTTTTCGTCTCTATTAATTGGCTGTAAATCTTTAGTATCGATTCCTATTATATAGGACCTCCTAAGAGTAGCTATTTCGGTAAGTGCAGAATCTAGAATACGTCTTTTTTCTTCATTTTCATACAACTCATCATTCATTTTACTGACAGCTAATCTTACGATATTCTCTATTTCAATTTCTATTATCCTTTCATGGCTTAAAAGTAAACGCTGGTATTCATCTATATCTCTTTTACCGTTGAAATCACATTGATTCAACAGTAATATTAATGTTAATACTAATAGGCTTACTGTTAATATAGATACCTTAATGAAAGACCTCATTGAAATATTGTTTTCACATTAACAACGCATAGCTATGAACAATAATTCATTCCAAGTCGGGCTAATTTGATCACTTTAATGCTGTGGTTATAGGACAAGCTCTTCACCGAGTGTCCTTATAAAAATAAGAATTTATTGCAACAGTTAACTATTTACAAAAACAAAGCCTTCCCAACGGATTGGAAAGGCTCTATTCTTCATCGAAAAATATACTCAAAAAATAGCTACTAGCCTATAGCTTTATGAAGCTGCCAGCGTATATATCATTTTCCAATTGGATGGAGTAATGAATGATTCCTTTATGTAAGCGGGATAAATCTTTTATACTCAGTGTATTTTTCCCTTTGTCATAACGATCTACATATTTTTGAGCATTACCAAACTGATCTAAAAGATTGACAACAACAGAGCCAGCTTTTGAAAGCTCAAATTCTATGGTAATTTCATTGGTAGTTGGATTAGGAAATATGCGGTTAATCTTACTCTCCTCCCCTTCAAAAACAATATGTAAGCCGATCTGTGCATTTGTAGCTGTTAGCTTTTCAGCATCTGCATTGTAAAAATAGGTATCGAAGGAAGACTTTTGAGATGTGAGTACCTTCGCAATATTACGAATAGATTGTTTTGCCTTGAAATATAGCTTAAACAGGCTGGCACTTCCTTTCCTGATACTGCGTTTATCTGTAGATTCATCTATCCATACCGTATTTATGGCTCCTCTCTTGATACCTTTTTCTGAGAAATCAGGCAATTGGGAAAGGCCTTCATCTGCCTGCCCCAGGCCTACTAATTCCAATGCTTTCTGATCAAATTGCAGGCCCATTTGATAAGCCCTGATATCTTCTCCTGCTTTCAGTTCTACTTCTACTGTAAACAATTGCCCTGTGTTGATAAAGGCATGTTGGGTATTTAGTAAAGTAAATGCTTCCTCTTCACCCATTAGTTCACTTTCCTGATTGTAATCAAAGTTTACATCTCCGGATTTGATAGCATAAAAAGTCCAGGTATCCAGTTCCTGTGCATCAGGGTTCAATAAGTTGATAGTAAGGTCATCAAGGTAGCTTTTGTTAAAGCCCGTAGCAAGATAAGGCCTGGATTCATTATTTGGTCCCGTCCAGACCGCTGTAAATGGATTATTTTGGAAATAACTGCTAAACCCCCATTGCTCATTCAATGCATATTTTGGGAACATTCTATAAGTAGGAACAAATTCAAATTCGGTATCTATTTCTAATATAATACTCCGAATCTTAATCATATCTAATACCGTAATTTGTCCATCGTTTGTTACATCTGCTGCAATCTGCTGATAAGGATTCTGGAAAGGAACAGTAGTATTAATATGGTTTTGGATTAAAACAATATCTGCAACTGTAAGGCCATCCTTTGTACTGAATAGTTGCTCATTAGTTGATATTCTTTGCCCTACTGCAACATTTTTGTTTTCAGCAAAGATTACATTATTGCGCAATGGGAACTCACCATTTATACTTGTGGTTTCCGCATCATAAGTTTGTGGATTACTTACCTCCTGATGGAACATTGCGAAATCATTTAAAGGTTTCAATACCTGCCCTTCAGTCTCTGTGGAGAAATACTTTACTTCACCATATTCAGAAACCCAGTCAGGCAGGTTCAAATTCTGACAGTTTTGGGTACCATCGCTAATCATATAAGTGCCATGGGTTAGAAGAGCACTTAACATGACATCCAGTTGTTCACCCAAAAATCGGTTTCTTGAAGAGCCATAATAGGACATATAGTTGCGCCAATCAGGGGAATAGGTTTCTTGCTTTGTAGTACCGTCAATCTCTGATATATAAGTAAGGGTACAGGTGGCATTAAGGCTCGTAGCAGTACAATTAACATCTCCAGGATCTACAGGGGTTTCACAAATGAAGTCACCAAAAGAATCACAGGTACAGATGCATTCCTGTCCACAGGATGGTGCAACACAAGAAACCGGTACATCATAAAGTCCATTAAACTCTGTACAACCACAGCAAAAGCAAAAAGTAAAATCGGGATCAAGATGTTCATTAAAGGTATCATCAGGAAGAATAAATAATCCAGAAGAAGCTCTAAATGTATGATCAAGCCCAAAAACGTGCCCTATCTCATGTACGATGGTTTTAGAATGAAGTACATCAATAATGAACCCAACATCTGTATAATCGCCTAATGAACTAACGGAATAAGCATAACCAGCATCCCCTACTAACTGATTTATTAAATGGACATTAAGTGCATAAGGACTATTATAGACAGGGAAGGCATTGTCTTTCATAGTATCAGCATCTATAGGCTGGTAATAATCAGAGTCATCAACCTCTTCTACTTCGCATAGAAAAAACGTCATCCCATTATCAAAAGCTACATTTGCTGCTTCCAGGCTTTGCGCAATCTTTTCTACGATATAGGGATCATTAACAGGCGGATTACCATTATCATCATTATAAATAATGAGTTTCACGGGAATGTGATATTCCATATTTCTGTTTCGGGCTGCAATTCCCCTATCCAGGCTTTCATAAAATGCCTTAAGCTCTGCGTCCGTACGATCTGGCGTACCACATTGCTGGGCATTTAATTGGTTGGACAGACAGAAAAAACAGAGAAATAGCAGAGTATATACTCCTGGCATTAGTAAAGTTTTCGCATGAGTCATTTTATAGTTGTTTAAGATGATGGAATTAGTCTATATAATAAAAGCTATGGCATCAATGAGTTATCTGATTTCTAATCCATTCCGTTGATGGTATCAAAAGTAGATTAGCAGAGTGACATAAAATGTCAGTAGCGTACAATCATCAAGAGCGATACTTATCATATCCTGGATAACCTAAGGGTAAATAAACAAGCATACTCAAGCACACTTCAATTAAATTCTATAATTTGTTGCTCCAATTCATCATCCTAATAGGTATTAAATGCTCATTCCGGGTTGGAAATATGTGCTTTTGGTTTTCTTTTTTGGCTTTTACACAAAAGCTTCCAATCTTCTTTTTGCCCAAAACTATACCTTATCAAACTGGACGGTTGAAGATGGCTTATCGAGCAATGAGTTGACTGATATTGTACAGGATAAAGATGGATTTATCTGGATCGCGACAGAACATGGTCTCAACAAATTTGATGGCTATAGTTTTCAAAAACTCCGATATGATCCGAGTGATAGTACTTCAATAGGTGCTAATTTTATTAATAACATCTGTCTAGACAATCAGGATAATGTTTGGGTGAACCTCGGAATAGGGGTCCTTTCCAAATATGATCGTTTAACTCAAAAATTTACCAACTATACTTTTGAAGATCGCAATACTTATATCCATGACTTAAAATACATTCCTGAATTCGGAATGAGTGTGGCCACCAATAAAGGGTTTTATATTGTTGATCAGCCTGACAAACAATTAAAGCCAATTAGCTTTAGTAACATTGATTCATCTTTATCCATTTATAAAGTATTTCCTTCTGCCTGCCATGGAATTTATATGAGTACGGATAAGGGATTTAAATGTTGGAATCAGCACTCCAATTCATTAGACACCACTTTTTTTGTTGAAAAATCAGATACGTTTACTCTACATGCTTACATTGAAAAGTTTCACGAAGATTCAAAAGGCCATATATGGGCAAGAGCAGGATCAGGCTATTTAATTAAATCTGAAGATGGTTTATTTTTCAAAAAATCTTATCCCGAAAGGCTGAGAACTAATACCTATCAAAAAAGAGAATTATTCATCTCATCCATTGGTAAGGATTCAACGGTACATTTTTCAAAATCCGGCAAGTTGTTAATTTGGGATACAGCTACCAATTCATGGTTGCCTTTCCCCAATGCTCCTGAAGATATCGGCTTCATTTTTCAGGATAATCAGGACCATCTATGGATTTACACCAAAGCAGATGAGTTATTCAGGCAAAAAAGGAATTCATGGGAGCTAGTCCTTAACCTAAGTAGCCAATTTAGCGACACACAAATCCGTGGTGTTTTTGTGGATAAGAATGATGGGATCTGGTTTGCAACAAAAGGAAATGGCCTGTGGCGGGTTTATAATCGAAAATGGCCGGTTGGCACTGTAAAAGATCAAAAAACTAATCAGATAGTAGATTTCGAAATTACGGCATTGGTAGCAGGCCAGGAAGATTTCATGTGGGTGGGTGCTTCTCAACAATTATATAAATACTTCTTTGAATCGGAAGAATTGATTCCCGTTTTTCCCAATCCTAAAAGGAACCCCATTACCAGCTTAGCAATTCATGAGATTGCAACTAATGGCAATCAGCTTATCCTGGGAACTTCTCAGGGAATCCTACTCATGGACGAAGAAGGTCGCAATTGTCAGCATCATAAAACCTACCAATTAGCAGGTAAAGAAGAATCATTTGGTTTTATCCGCACTGTTTTATATATGCCTAATGATCTAGTCTGGATTGGCACTAATCGAGGACTTATTCTTTACGACTTGAAGAGGAATTCTTTTGAACGCTATGGTACAATGGAACCAGCAGAGAAGCAATTAAACGGTTCAGACGTCCATACTTTTCATGCTATAACGGATACTTCCTTCCTAATTGGATATATAAAATCAGGAGCTGACCTGGTGACATTCAATCCCAAAGATTATTCTATAAAGGCTCAAAAAATCACTTACAAAAATGCCCTTATGGAGCAAGTCGAGTATTCGACTATTAATACCTATTATCAAGATGGTTCGGACTATTGGGTGGGATGCTTCAGCAAAGGCTTATTAAAGCTTGATTTGGATAATTTAACGATGAGCCCACTGGACGAAGCCTTTCCGATAATACCCAATGTAAAAGGTATTCAAAAAGGTATAGATGATAAGTTGTGGGTAAGCTCGATTGATGGAATCAGAAGCGTAAACCCCAAAGATCATACCTTCTATCGCTTTTCAAAGGCATCAGGCCTATTGAGCAATCATTTCATTCGCGATTGCGCTGTTCAGGATTCGAAGGGCAATTTATATTTTGCAAGTAAAAATGGCCTGAACAAGATTAATCCTGCCACATGGGACAATCAGGATACCATTGCCAAGCCTATTTTAACCGCATTTAAGAAGTATGACAAAAGTGTTTCTTTTGATAAACATATCAACGAAATTCAGACAATAAAACTGACTTATCAAGATGATTTTATCACCTTTGAGTTTGTTTCACCAACCTACGACAATCCCTATGATGTAGACTATGTTTATCAATTAGAGGGTTTTGATCCTAATTGGCATTATTGTGAAAACCAACGCTCTGCTACCTATACTAATTTAGCTCCCGGTAAGTATCTATTCAAAATTCAAGCGGGGAATAAAGGCGGGTTTCTCAATTCAGCTACAAAAGAAATTCAAATCATTGTCACTCCTCCTTTTTGGGAAACTTCATGGTTTATCCTATTGATGCTTGGCCTATTGATTTTTGCTTATTGGCTGGCTTATAAAATTCAGTCTCAAATACGTAAGAGCCGCTTAAAAACAATTGCAGCCATTCGCCAAAAGGCAGCAGATGACTTCCATGATGAATTAGGCCATCGCCTGACAAAAATTGGCCTTTTTGTGGAATCTCTAATGCTACAAAAAGATAAGTTCCCTCCTCAATCAGCCCGTGTACTTCAAAAGATTCAGAATAATGCAAATGAGCTTTTCCATTCAACTAAAGATTTCATCTGGGCGATCAATCCTTCCAAAGATTCTTTGATGGAATTGTTTATCTTATTAAGGGATTTTGGAAATGAATTATTTGACCAAACCAATTGTCAGTTTTCTGCCGAAGGATTAAAAGAAGAGTACAAAAACCATTTGCTGGATATGGATTTGAAACGGCAATTGGTGCTGATCTTCAAAGAAGCTATGAATAATGCCCTAAAACATTCGGAATGTTCTAAGGTCGTATTCAAAATTGAAGCATCTAAGAAACAATTGATATTTTCACTGACAGACAATGGCCGAGGTTTTATGATGGATCGGGAGCAATTTGGGTATGGATTAAATTCGATGCTAAATCGTGCCCAAAAAATTGGAGGCAAATTGGAAATAAATAGCAGAGAAAAAGAAGGAACAGCAATCACTCTTAAACTTCTTAGATAATTTAATAATGATAGACGTAGCTATTATAGAAGATGATAAAGATATACGCGAACACCTTAGTTTACTCATCAATGAGCAGGCTGAGTTTTCGTGTACTAAGCTATTTCATAATGTTGAATCGGCACTTAATCCATTGCTAAAAAATCCACCTGATGTATTGATATTGGATATTACCCTGGCAGATGGGATAAATGGCATTGAGGGAGTTGCTCTCTTCGTAGAAAAAGAAGCACCTTTTGAGATCATTATGTTTTCTGTTCATCAGGATGATGAAAAAGTATTTCAATCGCTTTGCGCAGGAGCCTGCGGATACTTAACCAAAAACACACCCATTCCAAAAGTGCTAACAGCCATAAAAGAGGCACATAACGGGGGCGCTCCCATGAGCATGCAGGTAGCCAGAATGGTTGTCCGATCTTTTCGTGTTAAATCCAAATCGAAATTGTCAGTCAGGGAAAAGGAAGTTTTAACGGAATTGTGTAATGGTAAGAGTTATAAAAAAGTAGGAGAAACGCTCTTTATCAGCGAAGATACTGTAAGGACACATATTCGAAACATTTATCGAAAACTGGAAGTGAACTCAAAAGCCGAAGCAGTAGCCAAGGCATTTAAAGACCATTTGATTTAATCTTTTTAGAGCAGGAAAGTCTGCAAAAAAAGCCTCTCATTTCAGCAAGCTACCGGACAAAATCGCTCCAATCACATATTTATGCGATGTCCTGAAGATGCTAGTTTATGTAGTTTTAAACTGTGAATAAGTTTAAGCTTTTCTTATTAAGGCACTAAAAACCAGAATATTAAATTATCTTTTTTAGCACCTTAATATCTACTCCTCCCCCGGCCTTCAGCCGACCCCTTACTCTGACGCTGAAGCTTTAGCGCAAGCGTCCAAAGGGGTATAAGTGCTGTGCTCCCTCGGGGGAGCTGCCCACAGGGCTGAGGGGGATGTGCTATAGGTTTAAACTAGTTCTGTCTATGAAAACATAAACTAGCAAAAATGAAAAGAATTTTCACCCTAATTTTCATGGGGATGAGCCCCCTTCTCTTCAGTCAAAATTTCACTAAAATTACCGCCAGTCCAATTGGAACGGATACGCCTATTAATGGTTATGCAGGTGCAAGCTGGATAGATTATAATGGAGATGGAGATGTTGACCTGTTCATCAACTCGGATTTTTTATATAAAAACAATGGTGATGGAAGTTTCACTCGTATCCTAAACAGTGGGATTACAGGCTTTACCAATGGATTAAATAATGGTAATTCCTGGGCGGATATAGATAATGATGGCGATCTGGACTTAGCTTTGGTAAATCAAAGTGCCAATAGTAATGGCGTCTATATCAACAATGGCGACGAAACCTTCAGCCTTATTACAGATGGTGATATCGGAACCAACCTCAACGCCTGGTCGGCAGCATGGGCAGATTTTGATAATGATGGTTTTGTAGATTTAATGGCAACACATCCATGTGGTTTTATCGGAGCCTGCCATACCAATTGGCTTTTCAACAACAACGGCGATGGGACATTTACTGAAATTACCTCCAGCGATGTCACTACTAATAATGCCGCCTATACAGTAGGAAACTGGGCAGATTTTGATGATGATGGTGATATGGATTTATTCATTGGAAGCGGGGAGGTTAGTTTTAATTCTCAAGACCATATTTATATTAATCAACTAGCAGAAACTGGTACCCCTGACCTGGTTTTAAATCAGCTTGGCACTTTGTTTGGAGATTCAAGGGACGGCCAAAACTGGAATTTGATTGATTATGATAACGATGGAGACCTCGATGCTTTTGTGACAAACTACAAAACCGATGTCCCCAATAATTTTTACAGGAACAATGGGGATGGCACTTTTACAAAATTGACGGATAGCGACTTAGGAGTACATATGGTGAGTGAAGTAGGAACATGGTTGGGCAATACCTGGGGGGATTTCAATAATGATGGCTGGTTAGATGTATTTATTACGGCTGATTTCGGTAGTCCGTTTGGCAATCACCTGTACCTGAACAATGGCGATGGAACCTTTGTACACCATTTTCCATCTTTCGCTAAT
>JAKSDI010000241.1 GCA_022360175.1 Chitinophagales bacterium | reverse complement strand
TTTTGCTGCCTTCAGAGTATTAATCAAAAGGGAAACGACTGTCAATTGTCCCACACCGCCAGGTACCGGAGTAATCAAACTAGCTTTGGGTGCCACTTCATTAAAATCGACATCACCGCAAAGGCGGTATCCTTTTTCACGATCAGGAGCATCTACCCTATTGATTCCAACATCAATCACAACAACTCCATCTTTCACCATATCAGCTTTCACAAATTCTGGAATTCCAATTGCTGCTACCAAAATATCTGCTCGCTGGGTGTGAAATTTTAAATCTTTTGTTCGGCTATGACACAGAGTAACGGTAGCGTTTCCAGGATAGGCCTTCCTTCCTAACAAAATACTCATTGGGCTACCTACTATATTAGAGCGGCCTAAGACCACAACTTCTTTACCTTCTGTAGGAACTTCATATCTACGAATCATTTCTAATATACCGGCAGGAGTAGCTGGCAGATAACAAGGTAAACCTTGCGCCATACGCCCAAAATTAACAGGATGAAAGCCATCAACATCTTTTTCCGGACGAATTGCTAAAGTAACCTTTTCTTCATCGATATGTTTGGGTAGTGGTAGCTGAACAATAAAACCATCCACATCATCATTTTGATTCAACTCTTCCACTGCTGCCAGAATTTCTGCTTCGCTTGCATCAGCAGGCTTACGAATCAGCGTAGAATTAAATCCTACTTTTTCACATGACCGCACTTTACTTCGTACATATACCTGGCTAGCAGGATCGTCTCCTACCAATACAGCTGCCAAATGAGGAATTTTCCCTCCGGCCTTTTTAATTGCTTCTACCTCAGCAGCCAATTCTGCTCTAATATCTTTTGCTAGTTGCTTTCCATCGAGTAAGTTATCCATCAGGGCGTGTTTTATGCTCTTAATAATAAAATGACAAAAGTAAGGAAAATAAAGTTTGATGTTTTAGAGAATAATCTTTTACACTCAAGCTTGACTTTTTACGCTAAAAAATATTAGCTAGCCGTACCTAAATAATTATTATTTTCAATTATTAGTGTTTCAAATCATAGATTCCCTCCTACTAATGTAAACTCAATTTTATTTTTCAAAAAATGGTAATGATTCAGCTTAGATAAGAATTATTTTTTATACATTTGCCAATGTATTAATTAAGCGTTCTCCTCTACCACATTTCAAAAGGAAATATTGTTGGTATTGGATTTAGATTTACTCTTTTGGCAGAAGTAACATATAGCTTTAGCCTATTGGAGTTTATTATACACAATAACAACTAGCTCTCTCATGCGTATAGTGTTTCTTCATATAATAGCATTAACTATAATTGGTCATTCTCCCCTGTATGCCCAGGATGTATTAAAAGAATACTTTGAAAGCATTCAGAAAGGGAATAAAAAAATCCTACCAAAATCACAGTACAATAGTTGGTACAAGGATGCAGAAATCATTTCTGATTTACAACCTTATATACAACAAGCCGAGGTCCAATACGATGCTGTTAAGTTACTAACTCACATTGCTAAGCACCACCAAATAAAAGATAGTAGAACTGAAGCTATAAACCTATTACTAGAAGTTGCTAAAAACGCTCCATCAAAACCCAATTCACTTATTTCCAGTAGCTTAAAGCGCCACGATTTGAATGACTTTGATGAAAGAGCTAAAGCACATTTAAAGCAATTACTCGTCTTACAAACGCCCTATCTCAGCGATTATATTATGCTGGCAGGCTTCTTACAGATGCGGGGCGAACTTATAAGTTTCAAAAATCAGGCAGGCGATCTTCCTAATAGCTTGAATCAGTCATATAATCTTGCACTCGTCCGCTGCGGAGATGATCAAAAACTGAATGAGATGATGAGTAATGTAGCAAGTTTAGCTATTCATGATAATTTTGTATACCAGGTTGCTCCCCTTCTAATTTATGTGCGACAAAATAAGGCTATAGATTACTTAATGAAAATTGTATTAAGTAATGAAAAAGATTGTAGCCCGGCAAGTGCAGAGGCAAGTGGACAGATAATCTGTGCATACAGAATCATTGAAATGTTAGCTCCAGTCATAAATAATTTTCCCGTTTCTGTAAATGCCACTACGGGAGATCTGGAAGTGGAGGATTATCCTAAAGCTTTAGGTATAGTGAGAGACTGGATTGAAGCAAACACAGGTAAATATACTTTAAACCCTAACATATACTAAGACATGATTTTACACTAAAAAACGCTTTTTCTTTGTAATACGAACAGTACGCGCTGTTCCTGAATTTAAAATTTGATTATTACCCTCCTGCAACATTGCCCTCAATGTATGGGTACTGCTATGGGTATGTACAAAACATCAGTTTGATGATGACACACAAAATATACCTAACTCTCTTATTAACTTTTATTACAATTTCCGTCTTTTGTAATAATGGTCCGGTCGCAAAAAAGCTTCCCAAATTACCAGCAAGCAGTTTTTCGGAAGTAATCAATATCGACTCTATAAATTCTTCTTTTGTCGCCAGCCAAATCACAGAAGAATTGCCTCAAAAAACTTTTCATCTACCAGAGGCAGATCTCCAATTAATGAACATGATTGCGGATGATGTAGCAGAAGCAGTAATGGATGATGATAAGTTGGATGACATTCTTATTGGGCTTGGTAATGCAAACCTAAGCGATGAAGTCAAAGCTGTGAGAGAGGCAATAGATATTGCTATATCAGCAGGGAATTTCATTTCTACGCTTACCGGAGAGGACCTAGTCAGCTTGCCATTAGTTATTGAGAAAGAAATAGGAAATACTACTGTGAATGTAGTTTTCAATTCTATGGAATTGCTTCCCGCAGGAGCTAAATTAGAAGTATTTGCAGGCATTACTATCCCTCAGCGGAACAGAGGAGAAAAAGTTGAACTTTTCTTTGCTGCCTCAGATGTAATTATCTCCAAGGATGGAGGAATAGTTAGTGGAGGTACTTTGGGACTCTTGAATGATGTTGCATTTGAATTAGGAGGTTCGAAAAACAAAGCAGCAGTAGTTCTTAATAAATGGGAACCAGGAAGTGCTGATCTTGCAAATGTAAGTAAGCAAGAAAAGCTTACTTATGGTACATTTATTAATATTGGATGCGATGGTTTTGAAGAATTTGGAGTTTCAGCAGATATTCATTTTAGCAGGGATTGGGTTGTCAAAGTAGATGATTTCGGTAATGTTCTAAATACTCAGGACAGGGTTCAGGGACATTTTGAATTATATGTACAAGATTGGAATAATTTATTATTTGAAAATCTTGAATTGCAACACTTTGCCCTTACATCATGGCAGGAAATGACTTTTGCTATCGGTAATGCTAATATAGATTTGAGTGATTATAGAAATCCTTCTTCCCTTCCTACTGATTATCTCGGTTCTATAGGTTCTTCTTTCCCAAATAATAATACAGACTTATGGAGAGGAGTGTATATAGAAAGAGTAGAGATTACCATGCCTAAACAGTTCAAGAAGAATTGTGATGGCTTTGGTTTCAACCTAAGAGACGAAATGGATAAAACACATGATCAGGAAGCTTATACAGAATTAGCCAGTCTTGATCTTAATCCCGTTTATGAATCTATCTACGAAGATTACGGTATTGCATCAGGAGGCCCGAACCCTGCCAGTTATGAGCCTCGTATTCCATATAGGCCACTTAGCTCACCTCCGGTTTGTACTACACGTTTAAAGATTGGCGCTGAACATTTATTGATTGACAAACATGGAGTAAGTGGTGACTTTTATATTGGAGGAGAAGCTCCATTGATTGGCGGAGCTAAAATGGATCAAAAATGGTCCTGGTCATTGGACTATGTAGAAATCAGCCTTTTAAAAAGTAAAGTAGACGGTTTCGCATTTGAGGGTTTGATTGCTGTCCCGATAATGAAAGAGAACACCCCTTTAGCTTATGAAGCTCACATCAATTTCTTTGATGATGGCCACGAATATTATTTCGAAGCTATGTTTGAAGATGCAGTACAATTCCCACTCTGGAATGCGGCGCAAGTAAGCCTGGAGCCAGGCACCACCTTAAGTGTGAGTGTAACACCAGATGAATTCGTACCTACCGCTATTATAAATGCAACCGTAAGCATTGGAAATCCTGCCGATTATCAAGATGATGATGGAGGAAGTCCCGTCAAGATACCTGAATTAGATGTTACAGGACTACGACTACAGACAGTAGCTCCTTACATTGGCCTTGCTGATTATGGTAGCATTGGTTTTACTACCGGAGACTCTAAAGTACTTAATTTCCCGGTTACATTGAATGGTTTAGCATTTGAAAACCATGGAGATACCAAGTGTGCCCTGGCAATGGATATTGGCTTAAATCTGATGGAGGAAAGTGACCAATCAGTAGAGGCATCTGGTGGTTTTAAGATAATCGGAAAATTAGTTACGGATGTGAATGGCGCTCATCTTTGGGTCTTCGATAAACTACAATTTACCGGAGCTAGTGTGGAAGTAGATTTACCTGCCTTTAAAGCCTCAGGGGATATTAATATTTTTGATAATCATCCTATTTATGGGAAAGGGTTCAGTGGAACTTTATCTGTAACCATAATGGGAGGTGATGGAGAAGGAGAAACAGTAGCGGATGCATTTGAACTTGAAATGGCGGCTATATTTGGCAGCAAAGATAGTTATCGCTATTTCCTAGTCGATGCTTTCATGAGAAGTGATGCTATTGGTATTCCGATCCCTCCTACTCCCCTATTGATAAATGGTTTTGGAGGTGGTGCTTTTTATCATATGAAACCTACAGGATATGCCGGTGACAATCCTCCTTTAAATACTGCAGTTGACGCATCTGGCTTGATTTATCAACCTACAACCCATACAAAGTTTGGAATAAAATTTGCCGTAGGCCTTACATGTCCGGGTAATACGATGCAAGGCAAACTCACTGCTATCATCCGGTTTGATCAAAATCTGGCTTTACAAAATATTACCTTCTGGGGAGTCATGGAATTCATAAAGGGGGTACCTCCGGGGCAAGAACGAACAGAGCCTGAAATTCAGGATGAAATAGCAGATGTGGCACTTTCTGAGGAAGATATGCATTCTAAAGATCAACAGGAGGTAGAAGATACAGAAGGTAAAATCGTAGCTCAGTTAGGCCTAAGTTTTGATTTTGATGGCGGATTTGATATACATGGCTACGCTGGCGTCTTTTTTAATAATCCAGAATTAGGATTGGTCGGTAGTGGTCAATTGGATTTAGTAGTTGCACCAGCTGATGATAAATGGCATTTATATGTAGGAGGATATAGTGATGGCTCCGTTGAAGTAGAGCCTTTCTTCAGTACTGAAGAAGATGCATCAATGGTCTTATATCCAGCTACCGCTTCAATGGAAATTGATGGTATTGAAATATCTGCTGATGCCTATTTTTTAACTGGTAATGACCTCCCAGGCCCTCCACCTATACATCCCGAAGCAGCTGCTTATTTTGGTGAGAGTGTGTCCAGTAATAGAGATAAATTAAACTGTGCAGGGCGCTCCCCTGCTTCTGCAACCGGACTTGCATTCGGAGCAAGCACTTTCTTCTCTTTCAAGAAAAAAGTAGAGAAAAAGATACTTGGTGTCAAAATTAAAGTATTGAATGTTGATGCATCTGGGGGAATAGGCTTTGATATTGCCTTATTAAAATATGATAAAGAGGAAGCCTGTAGTGAAAATGGCCAAAGCCCTCAGGGAATTAATGGCTTTAGAGCAACAGGACTAACCTGGGCATTTGTAGATGCACAAGGAAAAGTATTAGGCATTCCATTCCCAGCATTAGGAGTAGGAGTTAAACTAAATGCAGATGTAGTTAACCCCTCTTATTTTGATGCCACAGTAGTCATCAATTTTATAAAGAAATTCCAATTTGGTATTGACTTTGGGGAAAAGTGCGGCCACCCTTGCGCCAATTAGAAATATAAATGCTAAACGCTAGTTTTCGATGAGAATATCTATTAAACATATAATATTATTTGCTCTATTAATTCCTGGTTTTAAGGTGATGGCACAACAATTTTTGCCGGCCTATGAAATCAAAAAGATTCAGCGTGGGCAGGCATTCATCAGATGGGAGCCTTACACACTTGAAGAATGGGAAAAAAGCCAGGATATTGGATATACAATTGAAGTTTATGAGCAATACGGCAATGAAAAAAAATTGCTAAAAGAAGAACAAATCCTTCCAGCAACATCTTCTGATTTGCTCGATGCAAGCAATACAGCAAATGCATTTCTTAAGGATTTTTATACCGGTGTGCATACCATGCTACATACAGATCAGGATTTGTACAAATATATCCAGGATACCCTTTTAACATTTGAAAATGAAAGAGGCACCCCTGAAAGTGTCGATTCCTTGAGGTTAGGTTTTATGTTATATGCTGCTACCTACGACTTTGAGCTGTCAAAAATGACAGGCCTTGCATATAATTTCGACTTTGATGATAACAAAAAATATGAAGTCATCATCAAATTGGAAGGTTATAAAGATAGAACACTATCAATAACAAAAGATGACCTTCCGAAGCTTGATGTTCCAAAGTTAGAAAGTGAATTTAAGGATAAATCTGTAAGCCTGAAATGGAATACAGAGCCTTATAAGAATAAATACTTTGGTTATTACTTGGAACAATCAGAAGATGGTAAATCTTTCCATTCTATCAGTTCCGTTCCTTTCGTAAATCAAATGGACAAATACGCAAAAGGCGGTAATAATTTTTTAGATAAGGATATCACTCTTGAGAAAAACTATAAAACATACTGGTTTCGATTACGTGGGTTTGATTACTTCGGAATAAAGAGTGTTAGGTATTCTAGTGTTGAAGGTTATGGCTTTGAAGTCATTAGAGAGATGCCTATCATCATTTATGCTAATCAGACCCCTAATAACGAAGCTCACATCAAATGGAAGCTAAAACCAACATCCCAGCGCTTAATGAAATCTGTTGAAATTCACCGTGCAGATGAACGTAGCGGCCCTTACACTCCCGTTTTAAAGGATATTTCAATTGCAAATCGGGAAATAAAAGTTCCCATGGATTCTACCAGAAACTTCTATAGAGTCTTTGTTATACCTAAAGATGGAAAAGCAGTGGGAAGTTTACCTGTATTTGTAATGGGTATGGATACCATCCCTCCTGCAATTCCTACGGGGCTGGACGGAAGGATAGATTCAACAGGCATTGTACAACTATCATGGGATCAAAATACAGAAAGTGACTTATGGGGGTATCGGATATCCATGGCCAATGATAGCACACATGAATATACATTATTAAATGCCAGCCCGATCAGTAGCAATGAATTTAAAGATACGCTTGATCTGAAGAATTTTGCTAAATACGCTTACTACAAAATATCTGCCGTAGATAAGCGAAATAATCGTTCCCCCTTTTCAACAGTAATAGTAGTTGAAAAACCAGATGTCATGCCACCCGCTCCTCCCCTGCTGAGGAAAGCAGAATTATCAGAAAAAGGGATTGCAGTATACTGGGATAAAAGTTTTAGTCCAGATGCTAAAGTACACAGGCTATTCCGCAAAATTGTTCATGAGGAAACAGATTGGACTTTGCTTCATGAAGTAGTAGCTCCTGATACCACCGCTGTTTTCTATGATACGAGCTTCGAATATGGCAAAAAATATGCTTACACTATTCAAGCCACTGATGAAACTGGCCTTATTTCTCAGCCTTCTCGACCTTATTTACTCCAGCCAGTAGATAATCGGCCAAAGAAAAGTATCGCGAAAGTAAATGTTGACCTTAATAAGAAAAAACGACAGGCAACTATTGAATGGATTTTATCTGATCCTGATCAAGTCAGCGAAATCATGATATACAAAGGAAAGGATAAAGACAATGTCTCACTATACAGAATAGTGAGTACAGATACTACTCACATTGTAGAAGATATTCGCCAAAATAACAAACCTCATTTCTACTATCTGAATGCAAGCTATAAAGATGGGAGCATTACCCATTATAGCGAATTGATAGAAGTAAAATTACCATGATACAAAATTGAATTAAAATGTTACAACTCTTTAAATATACGCTCTTTTTAACATTGGTCTTTTCCTATAGCATTTTAAGTGCTCAGTGTCAAGGTGAGAATAAAGGATCAGCCTTTATCAATGAAATAGGCCGCATTGGAGGTTCACAATATGTTGAGCTAGTAGTAGTAGGTTCATCAGATGATCCAGCTGAAACAGTAGATTTATCTGGATGGGGAATAGACGATAATAATTCTACAACTCCAGGAGAAGGCCTCGATCCTGGACACTTCGTTCTAGGTGACTGCTTTTCTGCAGTTCCAGTAGGTACTATTATTGTCATCTATGATGATACAGATCCAGACAGGATTAACCCAATCAATGATGGCATTCCTAATAATCAGGGTGTATATCAGCTACCATTAAGTAGCCCGTGTATAATTGGCTGTAAAAGTACACCTACACTGCAAAACGAACATTACAATAATATTGGTTGTGGAGGATTCAAATCATGGGAATTAATGATGGATATGGATGCAGATGGTGATGCAATACAACTACTCAATGCCAATAAAAGAGTGGTACATGCATTATACTGGAATGTTCCTTTTGCAGGCGGTGTTCAAATGCCCGCCTCTGGTTCAGCTCTGGATATGACATTTATCATGCATACAGGAAATGACTGGAATAGTGCTGCCAGCTTCCAAAACACGCCACTTGGAAATCCCGGTTATGGCAATAGTGCAGACAACCTGACTCTAATAAATGGCATAACAGCAGCTACCGAATCGGCTTCCCAAGTCCAGATAGAATGTTATGTCTGTGAAGGAGACTGTGTCACCATTGGCCCACAGAGTGATCCCGCTATGCAATATAGTTGGGCTCCGTCTTCAATTTCTAATGATCCTTCACTAGCTCAACAACAAGTATGTCCTGACTTGACGACCACCTACACGCTAAGTATATCTAATGCTCAGGGTGAAGTTGTCAAGACTATAAAATATCAAGTATTTGTAAAACAGGGATTTTAAGATAAACCCATAGCTCTATCAGAGAACGCTCTTGGAGTATCTCCTAATATGCTCTTAAACTAACAACAATGACAAGTAGGACTTTATTCGCGTTAATATTTATATTGGGAATGAGTCAGCAGCTACTGGCCTCTCTTCCGGTAAATAGCTCTTTGACCTTACCTTCTTCTAATGTTCCTTCATACAGCTCACTAAGTGAAGGGCAAAACAATGCATTGTTTTACACAATGCTCTTAAATGATATAAAAAAACCTACCTACAATGTACGTTTGAAAGTAACTATTTCCGGGCAGGGAATAAATTTGCGTACAAAGGAGTCCTACCAACCAAGGCCTATCTATCTTGCTTATAATGTTCCTCTAACACTTACAGGAGCTGATCTGGCAGAATATTTCCATCCGGATAACCTGGAGTTTTCAGGTATTTCCAAACAAGCTTATCTCATCAATGGGCAACTCCCCGAAGGAGTATATTCTGTCTGTATTGAAGCATACGATTATCAGCCTTTTCAAGAACAGGCTGTATCTAACAATGCCTGTGCCATTGGCTTGGTGCAAGAACAGGACCCTCCTGTCATATTAAGTCCGATAGGTGGCCTCACCGCAATTAGCCCCCAACATTATAACATTACTTGGCAGAGCCGACATATTAGTACGTTCCCTGTTGAATATGAGCTATCTATATATGAGTATATTACAGGTTTTACTCCTGATCAAATCCTGAAATTAACACCTCCTGTATTTCGTACTACAACAATGGCTACTTCCTACTTATATGGGCCTGCCGATCCATTACTGCGAGAGGGAAAAAATTATATCATTTTAGTTCAGGCAAGGAATATAAATAGGGCTAGTAATGTATTCAAAAACAATGGTTTTAGCGAATTTGAAGTCTTTAGTGTATTAAGCTGTATCCCTAATGATCACTGTAATGATGGAGATCCCTGTACATCACCAGATATCTATGATGATGTTTGTAATTGTATTGGCACTCCCCTTCCTGATTCTGATGGTGATGGCATTTGCGATATCCAGGACGACACTCCGAATTGTGCAGTGGGCTTCCCATGTGATGACAATGATGAGTGCACTATCAATGATGTTTATTTTGTGAATAGTTCAGGTGTATGTGATTGCGCGGGAACTGCAAGTGGAGATAGCGACGGAGATGGTATTTGTGATGCTGTAGACGATACCCCTAATTGTGCAGTAGGACTACCTTGTGATGATAGTGATGGATGCACTTTAGGTGATCTTTACGTCCTAAATAGCGAAGGAGTCTGTGACTGTATAGGTGTTCCTAGTGGCGATGTTGATGCTGATGGAGTATGTGACTATTATGACATTTGCCCTAATGGGGACGATAATCTGGATTTCGATAATGATTGTATTCCGGATGCATGTGACGAATGCGTAGAAGGAGCTATGTGCGATGATCAAAACGATTGTACGATCAATGATACTTATACCATCCTAGCCGATGGTAGCTGTAGTTGTGAAGGTGAAATCACCAATGATTCAGATAATGATGGACTTTGTGATGCCATTGATGACAATCCTAATTGTGCGGAGGGAATATCCTGTGATGATGGAAATGAATGTACGATTGGTGATGTTTACATGATCAATAGTGAAGGAGAATGTGAATGCCTGGGTATTCTCACTGGTGATAGTGATGGTGATGGCATTTGTGATGCCCTGGATGATACTCCATACTGTCCTGTTGGAAAACCTTGTGATGATGGCAACCCATGTACAGAAAATGACATATTTTACTTAATTGATGGCGTCTGTATTTGCCAGGGTACTATTGTACCAGTTCCTACTGTTACTGTTAGCATACAAAGTGTTGATCCTTATCCTTTTAATGTTGCCGAAAGCGGAGAAGTTGCTCGTTTTAAAGCATCTATTGCGCCAGAAGGAGGAGGAGCTTATCCAGCTGTTACAAGCTACAACTGGGGCCTTAGCAGTAATACCAGTACACCTACGATAACTCCTGTAGGCGCTGTAGCTGGCGATGGATTGACTCAACAAGAAATAGAGGTTGCATGGGTAAATACAACTGACTATCCAGCCGTAGAAACTGTAAATCTGGATATTCATTTCGTCGGTGGCTGCCAATTAGCTGCTACAGCGCATAATATAGTAGTAAAGAAAGAAGTATGTCAAGTAGGTGAAGCATGTGACGATGGGCTCCCATGCACATTTAATGATACTTATCAGTTAGATGAGAATGGTAATTGTATCTGTAGCGGTACCGATAGTGGTGATGCAGATATGGATGGTATTTGTGATAGCGATGATGAGTGTCCCTATGGAGATGACAACATTGATTTCGACAACGATAATTTGGCAGATGCTTGTGATGATTGTGTAGAAGGAGCTCCATGTGATGACAATGATCCTACTACTATCAATGATGTCTATGTTTTGAAAGTTGGCATCCCTAACCCTCCACCAGCCTGGGCAGATGATCCATGTGAATGCATTGGTACCCCTGTACCTTGTACCGGAGATGCTGACTTGGACGGTGTATGTGATGAGGACGATCTGTGCCCCGGCAGTAATGATCTTATCGATTCTGACGGAGATGGGATACCAGATGGATGTGACGAGTGTGAAGGTAGTATCGATGCCATTGATGTTGATGTTGATGGGATACCAGATGGATGCGATGATCAGATGGACTGCGAAGATCGTGCAGTTACCTTGATGTATACTGAAGTAGAAATACCGCAGCAAAAGTGCGTATACTGTACTAATATAAGGCCTGTTTCAATGGGAGCCGACTATCATTTCTTTCTCGAAGAAGTAAATGTCACATTGCCTGATGGTACAGAAATAGCCCTCTCCTCCTACCCTGATTATTTTGATTTCCCATATGGTTCTATATCTGTCATTTGCTCAACATATGGCATCAGCTGCATGAACGATTTTGTCTCCTCTCTAGAATCGTGGTTGAGTGATAATGGTTACGCTGGAACTGGATATGCTTCCTACAATGAAGCTGCTGGTTATTGTCAATCCTCAAACAGGACTTTATATATCGTTTATTCAGATATCACCTTCTCATCAATCAGAATAAAGGGAGAACAAACGAATACTATCTACGAACAAGATTTTGTAGAAAGTAACTGCATTGATAACGGTAGTGTACTCGTAGAAACATTAACAGCTGGCCTTCAGCAACCGTGCACTAATGCAACCTATGAGTGGAATACAGGAGCAACAACCCCTTCTATTGAAATAAGTCAGGATATAGAAGATTATAGTGTAACAGTGACTTGCGCTGATGATTCAATGACTTGTGTGTATTCTTCTGACTATCACAATCACTGCATAGGTGGCTTCCCTTGTGATGATCTTGACGATTGCACGATCAATGACACCATGAATGAATTTTGTGATTGTGTGGGAGAATATTCGGGTGATTCCGATGGGGATGGTGTTTGTGATACAGAGGATTTATGCCCTGATGAAAACGACTACATTGATTTAAATGATGATGGTATTCCCGACTGTATGGATTGTATACCTGGTTCTATATGTGACGATGGAAATCCATGTACTTTCCCTGACGTGTATGATGTAAATTGTAATTGCTTTGGAAAATATCAGGATGAAGATGGGGATGGTGTTTGTGATGAAGAAGATCAATGTCCTGGATTTCCAGATTATATAGATGTAGATCAGGATGGTGTACCAGACGGATGTGATGAATTTGATTGTCTTGATGGTAGTGAGCTATATCCTTCCTGTGAACTCGTAAAAAATTATTGTGCCTGTAGTGGTGCAGAATTAATAGATTTGAGAGCAGTTAGTGCCGTTTATGCTGAATTGTTTGCAGGAATCATACAATTGGATGGTAGTGACAGTGATGTGATCATTAGTGGTGACGAAACTCTGGATGAAGAAATTTTATATAATGATGAAGTATTTCAAAATCCTTATACAGATGCGGAAATAGCACAAATCATTCCATTGGGCACTACGAGCCTTACGGATAACAATAATGATGGAATTTATGATCAATTAGTAGATTCCGATGGAGATGGTGTTTGTAATCTATTTGATATATGCCCAGGCAATCCAGATTTTGAAGATATAGACAGTGATGGCGATGGCGAACCAGATGGTTTCCGCATTGCCAATGATAACGATGGCAACTGCTTACCAGACAACTGCAATGATTGCCATCCGTATAACAACCCTTCTCTTGTGCCTGATTTTGCAATGATTGTTATGCACATGTTTAACCTGGAGTGTAACTCCAATGATGATTGTTCTGATGGTACAGGTGTACTTAACTGTGATTGCGAATGCGAAACACTTATTATAGATTCTGATGGTGATGGCATTTGTGACGAAGACGATGATTGCCCAGGAGGTGACAATAATCTTGACGATGACAATGATGGTATCCCTAATGGCTGTGACCCAACTCCTTGTGGCGAAAACATTAGCTGTGTTGATGGAGATTCTTGCACCATTGGTGATGTATGGATGTTAAACGAAAATGGAATATGTGAATGTACAGGCACTACAGTTCCTGATGCTGATGGAGATGGCACATGTGATCTTTTCGACTTATGTGAAGGAGAAGATGATAGTATGGATGACGATGAAGATGGCGTACCAAATGGTTGTGATCTATGTGACAATGACGAATATGGCGGTAATTTAGGTGATCCTTGTGACGATGGCGATGAATGCACTATCCTAGATCAACTAAGAATTCTTACAGATACGGAAGGCAATGAATATTGCGATTGCGCAGGTATATGGATTGATTCAGATAATGATTCTGTTTGTGACGCCAACGATGCTTGTGAAGGCTGGGATGATTTGGATGATTACGATTTAGATGGCGAACCAGATGGATGTGATCCACCATATTATGAGATAGGCTGCCCCAAGGATGCTTATATAGTACATGAAAACTTCCCTGGATTGATAATGATATTTGATATCAATGATGTAACTGAAGATCAATTACCCAATCCAATTGGCATTGATATATTAGTTACAGCGGGTAGTAGTCAAGATGCTATAATGTCATATAATCAAGTAGCAATTAGTAGCTTTCAAACTGTTGATAATCAAATCCATGTTTTCTATGGAATTGAAAATTTGGATAGTGAAATCATGCAGAATGCTACCAACTACGTAACGACAATTTCGTACTCTGATCATCAAACTTGTGTATATGATCTATTTAAAGGATTTCTTGAAGATTTAAATCCAAACGGATTAGGCAATGAAATGACATTCGAATGTCCGAATGAGTTTTACACCCACCCGGAAAATAATGTTTTTGCATTTAATGTGCCATTCAATGATCAAGTAAATATCAGTAATTTACCAAGTCAAATACATATCAATTGTGTTTTTTCTGATGGTAGCTCTGTCAATGAAACCTATGATATAACAAGTGTTGAGGTACAAACTATAAATACTGGTAAAGTATTTGTTCTAAGCACTAGCTTCACCCCTCCAGTCAATGATTTAAGTGGAATTAGTGGCACTATATCTTTTTCAAATGGATTAGATTGTAGTTACTCCACAGGCAATATAGTTGTCAACCCAGGAGGTTGTTATACTGGTCAACCTTGCGATGATGGTGATCCAATTACTCATAGCGATACATACGATGTGAATTGTAATTGTGTAGGGATTTTAGGGCACGATCTGGATGGTGACGGAGAACATGACAGCGTTGATGGCTGCCCTGAAGGTTCTGACGAAGACCTGGATGGTAATGGAGTACCAGATCTTTGTGAATGCCCAGCACCAGTAATTATATCTACAGAAGTAGTAACAGGCAACGACATCAAAATAACGCTGGAAGAAAATGGGGAACACGCTTCCTATATAGTTGTATTTCAGGGAGAAGAAGATGCCGAACCAACTACGCTTAATGGCCCTGGAGGAACTGTATCTACTCAGCCAATTACAATTCCGAATGTAGCAACAAACACCAATTACCAGATTACCATTTCAGCTATCTGTTATACCGGATATGAATCTGCTTCAGCAAGTACCCAGATTAACGTACCTGTAAGTGAAATCGATTTCGATTGTGGGGAAGAGTCAGATATCAATAGCACCAATACTACTCCACTCGATAACTTACTAACTGGAGATATAGTAATCGCTGGCGATTTTAGTGTAAACATTTCCAACATCACCAACACCTGTGGTCCTGGAGAATTCACAGGTACTGGTTATATGGAAGTTCCATATTTCAATAGCGCACAAGTTAATGTGACATTCACCTGTGCACAAATCGGCATTGCAGATGATGGCAGTTACTATCTTATAGGTGGTAGCATGGTGGTGACTGGAGCCGGAATAGAAGTTATCAGCGAAGAAGTAGCTGATTTGCTAGGTAATATTGTAAATACACTTGAAGACATCGATGATGTATTGGGTCAGGTAGAAGAAGCGCTTGAACAACTGGAACTGGTAGCAGGAGCTATCAATGATTTAGGCGACTACTTCGCTAATGGGCATGATGCACTTGAAGACATTCTTTCTATCGCCAATCAACTACCGTATTTGCCTGAAAGCGCAACTACAACTTTGCAAAATGCACTGGATTGCTTTGAGTCAATGGAAGACAATAGCAATATTGACAACTGTGTAACACTCTACCAGACAGGCATACAAGAACTACAAGATGCAATTGATGAGTTGTACAATGCTGACTATCAGGTTATCTTCAAAGAAAATGATGAGCAGGCATATGGCTTTGACGGAAAAGATCCTGATATCAGTGCTCATATCAACAACTACAACTTACTCACCATCAATGAAGAAGAGTACTATGTAGCCTGGAAATCTGTAAAAACAGGTCAAAACGACAAGGTAGACGCGACGCTTAAAGACGAATCTGCACTACCAAACACTCTGACCTTTGAAGATCAAAATCAACAACCGATCCCAACTACCATTGAAGGTAACAAAGCAAGCTTGACCGTTCATAGCACCCTACTACATGAGGATGTGCACGAAATATTTGCCGTTGATAAAGATGGAGATGAAGTACATCTGGCAGGTAAGCTAAATATAGTAAGCTATGATGAAAAAGCACTCAATGTAGTTATTGTACCGGTTAATAATACCGCTTACCCTACTACTGACCTGGCCGCTGCTCTAAATGATATTTACAGCCCTGCAGTTGTACATGCTACCGTTAATACACTCCCTAATTTCAGTATTCCAGGATTCAGCAATGCAATGCCTAATGTGCCATCTGGCTGGCTTTCTGCCTATACAGATGACATGAATACGGTCATCAATGCATTTAAGAACGATCCAAGTGCAGCTACTATTGAAGAAAACACCTACTACTTATTTGTAGTCAATGCCGCCGCAGATAATGATGTAATTGGTTATATGCCATACAATAAGCAGTTTGGTTTCATATATGCCAATAATCTGGAGAATGATGCGGCACTTTTCAGCAAGGCAGTAGCACATGAATTAGGACACGGTGCCTTCCTCTTACGCCATACCTTTACTGATTATCCAGCCTTGACTTCTGGTAGTACATCCAACTTAATGGATTACTCTAGAGGTACTATTTTGCGCCATTACCAATGGAAGTCAATCCATAATCCGCAAGCAGCTATTTTTAATAATGGGGATGATGAAGATGGGCAATATACTACCATAAATGTCATGAATCAATTAAGAGAGGCTGATTTTGATAACGACAATGGTACATTTACTTTCGTCACTCCTGCAGGGACCCCAATTACGCTGCCAGAAAATACTACAGAAATAGCATTATATACAGGTGATGCATTGAACCCTGTTTATAGTTCTTGTGATATTGATAAATATGTAATCCCAGCATTTGGAAGTTTAAAATATTTTGTCCAGGATGGAAAAACATTTTTTGCTTCCTACAATTGCGATGTTACAAAGTTTACTAGGTACAAAACATCCGATGGAGAAATTTACTATGATAATTATACCAAAGATTTAAATCTAACTAGTTTAAATGCAGTGGTAGGATTTCCTTGTGTATCAGACTCTAGGATCATATTTCAATTGGGAAAAATAGATGTTAGCAGTGGCTTGGGAATTAGCGCTGGAGTTATACCTAATCAATCTAATTCATATACAGGAGAGGGTAATCGCAAGCAATTCCATTATTTAGTTGAAAAAAATATAACCGCTGAATTAGAAGTATTTAGTGAACCGCATCCAGCATATTCAGATGAGGCAAAGCAATTTTTAGACATAGCTAGTAATCTGGCAAATTGTGGTTCAAGTACTGCCATGTACATATTTGCACATGCTCATCAAATCACCAAATATCCAGGTTTTATATCTATTAAAGATTGCCTCAACCAGACAGATGAAAATTTGTCAAAAACCATAAGTGATATAAAAGATGCTCTTGAATATCAGTATCAATCAGCTTTATTATCTCCATCAGGGGTTGAATACCCTAATACCATTTCTATAGGAGAACTATTTCTAAAACCAGAAATTGATACATGGGAACAAAACAAGGGTTCTATATATGAACATTTTTCTGAAACTAAAGCAAATGAATGGAATGATAACTTCTTTAATGGGCTCACTGAGGATGAAGAAGGAGCAAATATTTTAATCAATAAAATCAAAAAATGGAAAAATTCTGGTTGTGTTTTTGCAGAACTTACTCCAAATCAACGCAAAAAAGCTCTCAGAGTTTTAAGTAAAGGAACCCTTCAAGGACAATCAATATTCAATGCCTATAAAGGATATGAAGAAAACATATTTAATTTTATCCTAGGAACAACTCCCGAGAATCAGTATCCGTCCATATTAAATGCATTTAAAGAAAATAACTATGCTTTATTTTTTGAAGTAGCCCAAAAAATGGATGCAGGTTTTGACCCTTATATAGGGCACTTGACGATGATGCTTCTTACTACTGATTTCAAATCAGGGAATTGTAGTATAGGAACAGATGGTAAGCTTTACTGCGATATTAATGATCAAGGCTCCAATCTACAAGAAGGGCATTTTTTAACTCAAAATTATTTACCATTTTTTCCTGAACATTGCTATAATTCTTATTATATATATGATGCAAATAATAATATACCCGGAGAAATAAATCTGGAATCAATACATGTAATAGATGCAACATCTACATGTTCTTCCGTTATTGGAGTGACAGGTGCTAACACTACAGGTGCTCCATTTGATTATGTTGGAATTTATTTCGCAGAAGAAGCAAGCTTTAATACTCCCGATACTCTGATTACAATAAATGCTGGAGATATTCTCATCTTACCTTATTGTTTCGTTGATCTCATTTTCAACAAGTTCAATGCAAATGAAACGAATTTTAAAGTCCGAACATTTTTTGATATTGTCGCTATAGCTACTGTTGGTTTTACAGGTACAGCATCCATGGGTATTAAATTTCTAAGCTATGCAGATGCTGCTTATGGTACTGTTGATTTATTTATAATGGCACCAGATGCTTATGATGCTGGATTAGGTGGAGAAACAGCATTAGCTCAGGATATACATGATCTTTGGAATGCTGCGGGAATAGTCTTAGCTGCTGCAAATGCAACTGGCTTAATTGAGGTTACATCACAATTCGTCAAGAAATTCAATTTTGACAAGGTAAAACAGACTTATCTAAACTTACAATCCCAAGGAGTAAATGCAGCTGAAGACTTCAAATTCCTACTTAAAAACACTTATAATAAATTAAAAAATATACCGAATGGAGTCAACCCCAATGAATGGGGAAGAATGTTAAATAATCTCAAAGCACAAATTGCAGGAATAGAAGCGAACAAGGCTTTTGTACCTGCTCCTGGTTTCAATAGCAATATTAGTGTACATATCACTAACAATCATTGGAGTACCATTGTAATAGATAATGTCATATATGCTATAGGTTCTGGGGAGTTTGTTGATGACGTCTATCACCTAAAACCTATAGTCTGGATTGATGATCTGACAGATTACGAACCCATTGGAACCTTCCAAAATTATAAATATATAGATCAACAAAACGAACCTAACTTCGGAAATCTCGAGGTGTATCGGAACATTAATGATCCATCAGATATTCAAATCCGAAATATTCCACTAAACGTTAATACATGGGATTTACCTGAGTTTGTTAGTCTATTTAATTCTAAAGGCTGGGATTGGAGTAATTTCACTCAGAATTTTGCAGATATTTTTGTTAAAACATTATCAAAAACTCAGCAAGATGAACTCATAACTATAATGAGTCAATGGGATGAAGGAACAGATGGCTTGAATACATTTATTACATTCAGAAATGATGTTTTAAATAAATTTCAATTTAGAGAACATCTTAAAGCGTTTCCAAAAAATACCAAGGCATGGAAAAGTTTAAATGATTTATTACCACAAGTCCATATTGTTCAAAGGACTAATATTGATTTACTCAAGCTCTTTGGACATGAGGGTGTAACAAATATAGTAGATAATCTTAATGATGCATTAAAAGGACAGTTTTTTGATAATTTATTGATTAATCATCCCAATAAATTAGTTACTGCAAATGCTGAAATAGTACACGCAGCTAGTAAAGAACAGTACTTGCATTATCTTTTAAATCTTGGCACTGATCTTGAAGCATATTATAGCCCTTTTAAACTTTATGGTTATAAAAGTAATAATCGCTCTTGGTCATGGTATTTGAATAATTTGAACACAAAAGATTTTTTAAAAGTAGGTTTAGAAGGCTATGAAGGCATGAAATATGAAGATGTAATTGATATAGTTTTAAATTCTGGTCAATACAGTGGAATGTCTAAATCTGATGCTTATATGGCTTTCAGCTATACTACGAATTATTTTTATGGAACCGTAAATGATTGGATAAGATTAAATCAAAATGCTCCTTTACGAACAATAATAGTTAATGCTGCAGTTGAAAGTTTATCTAAATTACCAAAGTTCTCATCTAACACGGTATTCTATAGAGGGATTAAGATCGAAAATGGGGAGGATTTACAAGCATTTTTAAATAGATATGCTCAAGGAAATGACGTAACAGAAGACTTTTTTCAATCAGTAGCAACAAATGTAGAAGATTCCTTTATTGGAAGACCTGGTTACAATATAGAATTTACAATATATGGCAAAGTTAATACTAATTCAGAATGTCGAAATATACATGATTTTGCTATGGGAAAATACTGGAATCAACCCAATAATAGAACTTTATCAGAGGGAGTTTTCTTACCTGGAACAACTTTAAAGGTTGTGAATGCGTTTCCCGCAGAGAATGGTATTTATCGTTTCATATTAGCTGAGCAGTAATGTCAAGAGCAAATCTGGTTTATTTATTAAATGATGATGAGTTTTTTTTCAGTGAAATTTATCCTAATTTATCAAAATCTCAAAAAATGAATTTGTGGTTTTCGGCTCTTACTCATGATTTTAGGGATTTTCCTTTCCATGATCCATTGGATAAATTTACTCCTGAAAATTATCAAAAATGGAAATTGAGGGAACCCAATTTTGATGATTTTTTGGATGTTATTCTAGAAAGCTTAGAAGTTTGGTCCCCTCTTGATGACTCGATTGAATGCGAGAAGGAAATTAATCAACGGCTAGGAAGGTCTAAATTAAGTTAGCTAGAAGAAATCGATAATTTTTAAATGTCAGGCTGCTCTTAGCATACTACACTAAGCTAAGAGCAGCCTGACATCTCCAACAATATTGTACTGAGTATGCCACTCAGCACGACCTGTCTATTAATAAGTCTAATAAAGACTGATTTTACAATCTCTGAAGATTACAGGTATAGCAGTGCATGAAATTATCTGAAACGAGATGATGTTATTTTAGAGGTAGAGGTTTTAGATTATGATTCGCGTGATAGATATATCTTTATGTAGGGTATAACCTACTATAAAGATTTGTAGTTGCAACTTAGCGAAGCGATCTCATGACCGAAAGGAATTAACTACAAATAGCATTTGGCTATTGTGTTGGGCAATCCATTATTCGAAGAGTCGGAACAAGATGAACAACCTATTTTATTGCACCATTACATCGAAGGTGGAGGTGTAATGTTTACTATTTCTCATCAGCCAGAAATATGTATTTATGGATATAACATAGACAGTGATAGAATAGCAAGCAAAATCTATTTGATAGATACGATAAGAGAAAATTTACTCTTCGCATTAATGCTTTCACCTGATATTGTGAAATACAATACTAGTTTAAAAGATAGATTTGAAAAGTATTTTGATCTAAATATTATTAATAAAATCCCTTGGCTAAAGTTTTATAAGGCGTTGGAAGAAAAAAAAATCCTTTTTAGACACAAAGGCGGATATCTTAAAATTGCTCGTGAGAAAGAAATCGAAGAAGGTAGATTCATTAATATAGATAAATATGAAGCAGAGCTTATTAAATACCTGATTGAACAAAAAGGTATTGATCCTATGCCTGAGATTTTTAATCCTTATGAACCTATAAAAACTTATAAGGAATATCTGAGTTAAATTCCTACACTATGGTCAAATTCATTAATAACTAGAAAAGGAATGTCAGAAATATTAGGATTATGGAATACTTCATGGCCAAAACAAGGAGGAGATTTTCCAGAACATATTAAGGAGCAAAAAAAAGGTCTTTTTAAGGTATCCAAAAAGGTTTTGAATTACTTGGCAAATGGATGCAAGATAATAGCCCAAAGAACATTACAAGTGAGTGTGCATGATAATAAGATTATTGGATATCCTGATTTGCGCTGTGATAATTTGTTTGTATGGTCATCGGAATATGCTTTTTATGTTGGGCAAGGATTCATAGAAGTTGATCCGTCTCTTTTTGAGAATATGCAAGCTAATGATTTTAAAATACCCAAGCTAGTTTTTTCAGACCTTGAAAACGTGAACAAATTGCTGTTGAAAAGTGGGTTCCCTAAATTAACGAGCATCCCCCCTTGCCCATAGTATAACGGCTGTACTACTGCAGGTTGGATATGCCAACGCACCACACTGTCCTTAGTTTAATGAAATACACTATGAACAGTTCATTATCTCCAGCAACACTCAAAGACCAAAATACATCGCTGAGTATATATTCAGAACAACCCTATATCTGAAAGAAGAGAATTAACAGCTTAAGAATTGGTAAGGGTAGTAAAAATTGAAGAACTTACCCGAGACACGCTCACCGAGCCTTGGAGTATCATTATTTCGAATAATTAATAACAGCTTATGAAGTCACCATATTATTGCAAAATAAGAGATATACCTATCAAGGTTATAGAAACTAGCACGGGACGCAAATATTATGTGTTTAATATGCAAACAGGAGAAATGGAGTTGAGTACCCGGTTTGATAATGAAGTTTTTGGAGGGATAGCAGGAAGTGAAACAAATCTTGATGAATTGACAAAAGAAGCCTTCGAAAAACAAATAACTATAATGAGGAATAGGCTCGAAATGAATAAAATGATACCTTTTTATTGCATCGTTGCAGATTCTCTAGCTATAAAAGTTATAAACAAGAAGGGGTTATCAGGGAAGTTAATTCCAACTTCATATGTATTCAATAAAAAGACTGATGAGTTTGAATACAATATGAGCTATAGGACAAAAGCTTATGGGGAAGAAGGAAATGTGAAATACGTAACTAAAGAGGAATTTGATTCTTATATAGAATCTATTAAAAAAACTCCATTATAAACACTTCAAGTTTGCCATTTCTTTGATAAATTGAATAAATGAACTTGCTAAGAAAAAATCAAATGCAGGAGTTAAATTCCTTTGAAAAACAGAGAATTCGCAAAGATCGAATTAGAAACTATATCCGAGCATATAGGACAAATTCACTTAACAAAAGTCCTGATCTTGAATTCCGTTTTCATCAAATTGAGTACTTTAAAAATTATTATCGTATAGTAGAGTCCTTGTATGAATTGCTATTTTACCACCAAGGATTTCCTCTAATGCTAAGCATGATATTATCTGATTTATATCATAGTTTTGATCAAGCAATTTTTAAACCTTTAGAAATAACAGACACTAAAAATATTAATTATATTATCAACATTGAATCTTCTTATACAGAACTACTAAATGACAGGGCTGACGTTTTCACAGTTCTGGAGCTCAAAAACCTTATAACATTTTCAAAAGAAATGACGTATTATATTTCTAAAGAAAGTAAAATTTTATCATATAGCATACCTTTTTCAAATTCAGATTCGGAGAATACAAATAGTGATATATAAAATCTCAACTCTTTGCCCATAGGATGCTAGATGCATCTAACATACAGGTATGTTTTAAGATGAATTTTAGAATAAAAATTTTAGACACTCAAAATCCCAAACCTATACTTAGAGAGGTTTATAGGTTGGAAGAAGTCATTACATTGATTGAAAAAAGATATAGCACCATACCTGAAATAAGCTATGATCCTATATTCGAAGATGGAGATTTCTTTTTCTTGATTTTTGGTTCTATTCTTCCTCATCATTATGTAGAAATCAGGCGAGTAGACCAAACTAGCTTTTATTTCTCTTCAAGTTTTAATTATTTTAAATTTGTACTAGACGAATTTAAATTAAAGGGCTTCTGTGACTTTGTCCATTTCAACACTAATTCTCCTATGTTTTATGGTAAAAAGTACTTGTGTGAAAAAATGAAAGGAGTTCGATTAGGAGTGCAAGATTTTAAAGGCAAAAACCTTTATGTTCAGACTTATTCAAAAGACGCTACTAGAGATATAGTTGATTTTATTTTCGATTATATTGATTTATTGGATAACGAATGAGTGAGTGGGAAATAGAAAAAACAGCAAAAAGCTCTGGGCAGTTGGAGTTTAAATAAACATTAATGAATAAAAAAGAAGGATACAAAATTAAAAGAGCTTACTGAAGCTGAAAAAATCATCCATGGACATTATTTATGGATAACTCTTACTGTTTGGCAGAATAGCTTAAATCTCCATAATCCCCTGATAATCAAAAAACGCCTAAAAAACTTAGGAATAGCTACTACATATTCCTATATTGTGTGCAATATTAAGGATGAAGGCAAATTAAGCTCATCTTCATCCCTAACGCGAATACAGTCAATCTGATTCTTCCTACTTCTTAAGAGGTGTTATAAGGCATATATTAATGTGTCATTATAGTATTATGTAATTATTGACGTCAATCGATATGTATAAAATATTGCTGCTCTCTATCTTCAGTCTATCATTGATGTGTCTTAATGCCATACAGGCACAACAAGACATTGACAAAGAAATCCAACAAGCCGTTGATAAAGCCAAACAACTGAAGGAACGGCTAAAAAATGATCCTATTAAGATAAATGGTGCTATTTCCAGTGAGTTGATTTACAATTATATCAATGGTGTTCCTGCACGGCGCGATCCATTTAGCTATAGGCTGAGTGCCAGTCTGAATATTGACATCCTGGGTGTCAAAGTCCCACTGGCTGCTAATATAGCTAATGGCAGAACGATATACAATGTCAATTTACCCGCTTATAAAATACCATCTTATGCCTTGATTGGCCTTAGCCCAAGCAACAAATGGGGTACATTGCATTTGGGCAATAGAAGTATGACTTTTTCTTCTTACACTTTGTCAGGACATAGTTTTTATGGCATAGGTGCAGAGGTAAAACCAGGCAATTTTTATGCTGCCGCTATGTATGGCAGATTACAACGTGCTATAGCCGCCGATCTCAACACACTAAACAATCTAGAACCTGCTTACAACAGATTTGGCTGGGGTACCAAACTGGGATATGATAATGGCAAGGATAATATTTACGCCATTTTGTTTAAAGGCTGGGATCAGCGCTTTTCTATCCCTACCCCACCCGATAGTATATCCAGTGTACGTCCAATGGATAATGTGGTAATAAGCGTAATGGGCAAAAAACATCTGACTGATCGTCTTTATGTTTCCACCGAATATGCTTACAGTGCACTAACTACCAATAGCCATGCAGATGAAATTGTCTCTAATGTTGGCTTACTAAAACGTATGGGGGGGCTTTTTACTCCTAGAACATCTACTGATTATCATTCAGCTATCAAATCCAATATCGGTATACTGACCAGTTCGGGCAATGTCCAGGTCAATCATGAATGGGTAGGGCCAGGTTATCGTACGCTAGGGGCGCTTTTCTTTAATAACGACTTCGAAAACTGGACAGTCAGTACGATGGGTAGCTTTCTGGAAAAGAAGATCACGCTCACTGCCAATTTTGGTATCCAGCGCAACAACTTAAGTGGTGAATCCTATAATATTTCCAAACGTTTCATTGGAATGTTAAATGCAGCTGTTATCGTAAATGAACAACTCAACCTGAATGCTTCTTATTCCAATTTCCAGAGTACCAACAAAATAAGAACTTCAGCAGTGCCTTTTTTACAAGTAGATTCCTTGATCCTTTCGCAAGTCAACCAGAATGCCAGTTTTAGTGCCAATTATGTGCAAGGAGAAGAAAAAAATAAAATATGGACGTTAATGCTGAGCTATCAAAAAGCCAATAGCATACAAAATGAAGAAGTACAGGACAATCAAAATATGGCTAACTATATGGGGCACCTCTCTTATAACTATGTGTTTCCGGAAACAAAATTAAGCCTTGCGTCTTCTTTTTTGGCAAATTACAATAATATCCCTCAAGCAAAAGTACTCTCTGTATCTCCATCTATTAGTGCTAGTTGCCCCTTCTTTGAAGAAAAACTCAAAGCAACAAGCAGTATTGCCTACGTACTTTTATCCACCAATGAACAGCTTAATAGTAATATATTGACAATACGTGGAAACCTACAATATCAGTTTCTTGAAAAGCATCAATTGGGTATGAATGTAGCACTCATCAATCGATCCAGTAAGCAACTTGGCATAGAAAGTTTCACAGAATTTACAGGGCTAATCAACTATAACTTCAGGTTTTAAGCGTAAGGAATACACAAGGATAGTGCAGCTTTATCACTCTTAAACTTTGAATTTCATACCGCAGAATTGTCGGCAATTATATCATAATTTAAAAAAAAGAAAGGGTCTTTTTTCATCTAAAAAAATAAATTTGTGGCGATACTACTTTCTACAAACAGTATTTTGCATACATGCCACTAAATATCATAAAAAAAATTTATACACTTTTTTATAGTTTTTTTGCTACATTTGTCAAGGCAACTGAAAGTATAACACACCTATATAAACAATCTCTACGATTTAATCAAAGCTGGAATTCCTTTGGAATAATTCAAAAGTTTCAAATGGAGAATTCTGAAATTTCACTATACCTTTCAATTTATCAATCTCATCTCCATTGCGACCTGAAAACATTCAGTATAAGATTATCGATGCCTATACTGAGACGATAAAATAATCATCAATCCTAATTAACTAGTCAAAAAGTAACAGATGAGGATTTTTACAAGCTTGAGAATATGCTTAGCCATTTTAAGTTGTAGTCTATGCTATAGCCTTTCGCTGAATGCCCAAACCTATGAAATGGCGAACACTACAATTACTACTTGTGAAGGAACCTTCACAGATAGTGGTGGAGGAAGTGGTGGTTATAGCAATAACGAAGACTTAAGCATGACTTTTTGCCCTGATAATCCTGGCATGAATATTCAGCTAGTATTTTCAGGAGTAAATATCCTTCAAGGAGATCAAATGTGTTTTTACGATGGGATTGATAATACGGCTAATGAGATAACATGTTATTATGAAGAATTCGCAGGAGCTAATGCTTTCATAATACAAGCTACCGCAGCAAATACATCTGGCTGCCTTACTATAGATTTTCAATCAGACGGAGCAAACCAGGGAGCAGGTTGGAGTGCGTTCATCAATTGTATAACAAATTGTCAAAATATTTTTGCTGTGCTAGACAGCATCTATCCTGCTCCAATGCCAGCTGATACTGGCTGGGTAGATATATGCCCTGGTGATCGTGTTGAATTTTGGGGGACGGGCCTATACCCACAAGATGGCGTGGTCTACAATCACTCTGACCTTACTTCTTCATTTGTCTGGGATTTTGGAGATGGAACTTCCGCTGTAGGGCCGAATGTAACTCATGTGTATGAAGAGCCTGGTGGATATACGGTACAATTAACCATTACAGATCAGAACGGTTGTACAAATTTGAACTTTCTTGGTCAACGTATAAGGGTAGCTACCTATCCTGAATTTACTATTGGAGAAGATTTAGAGCCTATATGTGCAGGTGATACTCTTAATTTACAAGCATCTGTAGGGACTGTTAATAGTTCTAGTATTATTTCTGCAAACAGCACAGAAGGTAGCTTTCCCTCAGGAGGTATAATTTCTGATTCCTTAGCATTACCTGATGGTGTCGATGTACCTTATTCTACCAGTATTGTTTTCACAGAGTTTTCCCCAGGTCAGGTATTGACAGATATAAATGATCTATTAGGAATTTGTGTAAATATAGAACATAGCTGGATGCATGATTTAGAAATTTCTATTGAATGCCCTAATGGTACAATTAATATGTTACAATTTCAAGAACAAATCACTAATGAAGTCTTTTTAGGTATACCAAACGAAACCGATGATTTTGTTGACCCTGCCCCTCCTGTTCCTTTACCTGGAACTGGCGCAGAATACTGCTGGACTCCTTTTTCTACCAATGGTACCTGGACTGAATACACCGCCGCAAATGATACTGGTGGTTTCGGCCCATATTCCCTTCCTTCAGGCGACTATGAACCTTACGAATCATTCAACAACTTATTAGGTTGCCCATTAAATGGAGAATGGACCATACTAGTTTATGATCGATGGGGATCAGACAACGGTTGGATTTTTGAATGGAGTATCGATTTCGCAGAAGATTTATACCCTGACCTGGAAACCTTTGAGCCTCAAATAGTTGATTTCCATTGGGAAGAACGCCCCTCTATTATATCCTATTCTAATGATTCTCTAGACATTAGTGCTGTTCCAACATTTGGAGGTGAAGCGCTGTATACTTTTACTATCGAAGATGAGTTTGGATGTGTTTCTGACACTTTCCTAACTGTTGATGTACTCCCCTTTGCGCATCCTGATTGTTATGATTGTGCAGAAAGTATCGCACCACTTGCTGATACGACCATATGTTCAGGTTCTAATCTTTTGTTTAATGCTGCTAGTGAAAACCCTCCAGGTGTCGTTTCCGGTTTTGAAACCATACCGCAACAAGCCTTTGGTGCATCTACCAATCCTCCCATTAACCCCTTATACCTACCAATAGACGTTAGTTTTATCAACCCAGGCACACTCACAGATCCAGCTACTCAAATAGCTGCTGTTTGTATTGAAATATATACAGACTGGAACGCTGATTTAGATATATCCCTCCAATCTCCTGAAGGTACTATTATGCCACTTAGTACTGGCAATGGAGGAGCATCTGATCATTATATCCAGACCTGTTTCACACCTGATGCAACGATTCCAATTACTAGTGGAATTGGCCCTTTCACAGGCACTTTTATTCCAGAAGGAGATTGGTCCGTTTTCACAGGGCAAGCAGTGAATGGAGAATGGAATTTGGTTGTTTCTGATGCATTTGGTTTCAACGATCTTGGAGAAGTTTTCTCCTGGTCTATTACCTTCAACTCTGTAAATGAACCTTCATTTGTTTGGAGTGGTGCCAACCTGTCTTGCACAACCTGCCCAGATCCGATTGCCAGTCCAACTACTACAGAAACATATATCGTAACTTCAATGGATAGCTATGGCTGTTCTTATTCCGACTCTGTAACAGTAAATGTTGCTGACGATATAGCAGCACCAATTGTAGATTGCATCAGTAGTGACAATTCCAGCATTCTTTTCAATTGGATGCCAGTAGACAATTTCACAGAATACGAATATAGAGTAATTCTCAACGGTACGCCTGGAGCATGGCAAGGCCCAGTCACAGACCTGACTTATACACAAAACAGCCTTGTTTTTGGAGATGAAGTAACACTCGAAGTAAGGGTTTTCCTAAATGGGGCACCACTCAATTGTGGGGTATTAATTGGCTCTAGTAGCTGTACTTATGGCAACTGTTCGTTAATTGCCAGTTTGACGGCTACACCAGAAGATGCATCTTGCTATGAGGCCACAGATGGTAGTGCATCCATTAGTGCAATGAATGGAATTACTCCATATAGCTATTATCTGATCAGCAATCCGGCACCTCAAATGGATGGTAATTTTACGGGCTTAGCGGCTGGTAATTATCAGGCTGTTGTAGAAGATAATGTTGGTTGTCAGGATACCGTATCTTTCACTATTAACCAACCTGATAGCATTGAAGTAGCTATTGCACTGGATCAGCCGCTGGATTGTTATGATGGGAATAATGGTATTCTTTCCGCTTCCGCAAATGGGGGTGATGGAAACTTCTCCTTTGAATGGAATACGACTCCTCCAATTATGACTAGTACAGCGTCTGGCCTTTCGGCAAATGACTACCTGGTAACGGTAATGGACGGAGAAGGTTGTATAGGAGATGCTAGTTTTACCTTAACACAGCCTGATTCTATTGATATAAGCTTTAATGTAACTCCTGCTAGCTGTTCTGGTACTGCTGACGGAGCAATACAGGCAACTGCTTCTGGTGGAACACCTCCTCTCACTTTAAGCTGGAGCAATAGTCAAAGCGGGAATGACCTCAGTGGGTTGATACCTGGCACCTATTGTGTGACAATAGAAGATGCGAATGGATGTCAGAAAGTTAGTTGCGTTGATGTAAATACTCCTGTTGAATTAGTCGTAGATTCTGTAAGCACAACAAGTGTTCTCTGTAATGGTGGTAATACGGGTAGTGCTACTATATATATTTCAGGAGGCAATGGCAATTATACCTACCAGTGGGATGACAACCTTTCTCAAACTGGGCAAACTGCTATCATGCTGGAAATCGGCAGCTATAATGTAGTAGTAACTGATGAAAACGGTTGTGAGATTACTGCCATAGCCGATGTTGATGAACCCGAAGTTTTAAATATTGGGTTTGATGTAGAAGATGCCCTTTGTAATGGCAGTGATGATGGTACTGCTACTGCTCAGATAACAGGAGGTGTTGCTCCATATAACTACATGTGGGAAGATGGTCAAGTGACACAAACTGCTACCGGCTTATCAGCAGGAAATTATGATATTACCATTACTGATGATAATGATTGTGTGCTAACTGCAAATACAGATGTAGGTGAGCCTGCTGAAGCTGTTGCCCTTACTTTTGAGCAAACACAAATGGGATGTGCAGGCGAACAGCAAAATGAAGTATTAGCTACTGCTTCTGGTGGCACAGGTAATAACTATAGCTACGAATGGAGTAACGGTCAAACAAATGCTTTAGCTACTGACTTAGATTCTTTGCCATATACACTGACTGTTATGGATGAAAACGGATGTATTGCTACCGCATCTTTCACTCCTATCGATTTGGAGGCAATAGATTTCTTAATTATTGATACTCCTCCAAGTTGTAACGGATATCAGGACGGCCGCCTTGGAATTAACCAGGTTTCTGGTGGCGGTGGTGCAGATATTGATGATTATACAATCAACTGGAGTACAGGTGCAACGGGGGCTACAGCAGAAGGCCTGGAAGGCGGTGTAACCTATAGTGTTACAGTGACCAGTCCACAAGGATGTGAACAGGTCCGTACCCGTACGTTGCAGGAACCATCTCCTATTACATTCAATATTGAAACTGCTGATGTTCTTTGTTTTGGAGAAAATTCCGGTAATGCCGAAGTAGTAAATGTATCCGGCGAGTTTGCACCATTCACCTACTTATGGAGCGATGGACAGGTGCAAGCCCTGGCTTCAAATCTTACTGCAGGTGACTATGGTGTTACAGTGAGTGATAACACCGGATGTTTTGCCATATTAACTACATCTATAACAGAACCTGAAGCATTAACAATTGATTTTGAGACAGAAGATACGCCTTGCTTTGGTAGCCAGGGAGGTAGTGTAATGGCAGGAGTAAAAGGAGGAGTAGCCAGCTATAATTATCTATGGTCTAATGGTAGTACGCAAAGCGGACAGTCAGGATTATCAGCCGGAATCTATGAATTGACGGTTACCGATCAAAATGGATGTACTGAAACCATTACTGCCAATATTGAGCAACCAGAACCGCTTACTACCAGCTTTGAACTTACTGATCCTAGCTGTTTTGACTTTTCTGATGGATCTATTATAGTTGATGTAGGAGGAGGAACCATACCATATCGTTATAGCCTTGATGGTGACTTTTTCTCTGGCAGCAGCTCACTTATAGCGCTCGAAGCAGGTGATTATCACGTTTTTGTTCAGGACGCTAATGGCTGTATTACAGTAGAAAATGTAAGTTTAAATAATCCACCAGAGTTCAGTGTAGATGCTGGATTGGCTAGCTATACAATTGTACTTGGTGATAGTATTCGCCTTTATGGTGAGGCTGAAAATGCAGTAGGCCTGGTAGATTTCGTCTGGGAAGCTCCTTATGAAGGAACCCTTAGTTGTGTCAATTGTGACAACACCACTTCCACTCCACAAGTATCTATACTTTATCAATTATATGGTATAGATGAAAACGGATGTGAAGATACTGACAAAGTACATGTCTATGTTGATAAACCTCGGGTAGTAGCAGTACCTACGGGTTTCACCCCGAATGGCGATAATATGAATGACGTATTAATGGTACACGGGCGTCAAGGTACTGTAGTCCAGTATTTCCAGGTCTTCGACAGATGGGGAGAATTACTTTATGAAGCTCGTGACTTCAATGTGAATGACTCCAGCGTAGGTTGGGATGGAACTTATCGTGGCGAAGCAATAAGTGGAGGCACTTATATATGGCAATTATTGGTAACTTATGAAGATGGGATGGAAGAACTTTATTTTGGTGAATCCACTCTGATCCGATAAATTATAAAAAGCAACTCACAAGAATAAAATTTAACGGCATATGCGTTTAACATTTACACTGTTCAGCCTATTAACAATTTTAGGAATTTACCTGCCTCAAAAATTAGAGGCTCAAGATCCTCGTTTTTCCCAATTTTATGCCAGTCCAATAGAACTTAATCCAGCTATGATTGGTGTCTATGAAGGGCAATGGAGGTTCATCGCCAATTATCGAGATGCTTACTCAAGTATCTTGCAGGATAATGCTTTTCGCACATTGGCAGTCAGCTTTGATATGCGCCAGAAAGTGCAAAAGAAAGGAGATTATTTTGGTTTTGGTTTCAGCGCTTTAAGAGATGAAGCTGGAGAAGGTGATTTCACCCGTACCAAGGCGAATGCCGGACTTTCTTTTCTAAAAAAACTTGGTGGTAGTGGTTATACACCCTATGATCAATATTTGATAGCTGGAGCTCAATTAGGTTTTGGGCAGCACAATCTCAACTGGCAAAAGCTTTGGTTCAGCAATCAGTTTAATGCAGAAGATGGTGTAGTAGATTTTGGTAGTTCTACTGGTGAATCTTTCGATAAACAATCTACTGATCTATACCTGGATTTTAATGCAGGTATCTTATGGTATATTTTATTTGATGACAACCTAAGCATTTATGCTGGTGGTGCCTTCCATCATTTGAATGCTCCTAGTATTTCTTTTCTTGAAAATGGAGATGATGTTCTACACCGCCGCTGGGTAGCCAATGCAGGAGGTGAAATCCCTTTAAGCAGAGAAATTAGCATATTGCCAGCAGTAGCCGTAATGGGACAAAATACACACTTAAGTATTGCTGCAGGAGGTAATCTTCGCTATTCTAATCGCGACTGGAGAGAAGTAGCCATTCGTGCGGGAGCCTGGGCCCATCTTACCAATCAGTTGGAAGAAGGTATTGGTATGGATGCTGTTGTTTTTACTACCTTCCTGGAAATGGAACGCTGGAATATCGGCCTTAGCTATGATGTTACCACCTCTGTACTAAATACAGCAAACAATTCCAGAGGTGCCTTTGAATTATCGTTTATTTACATACATCCTAGTAAATCTCGTTATACTGTTGACTGTCCTAATTTCTAGGAAGTGTTTAGTTTAGTATAAGACTTAGGGTAGTTTAATGGATTGCAAAGCGCAAGCGTAAACTACCCTAAGCCTTCTAATCTTCTGTTTTTTGAACACTGGACATCAAACATGGCAGATCGACAACTTACCTTCAGGGATGAACGACCCGATAAATTAGCAGATACAATAGCCTCTATCCACGAGAATCGTCATCCTGTATCCATCCTTGCAGATCAATTAGACGATCCTCAAAATATCGGTATGCTCTTTAGGCTGGCAGATGCTGCTCGGCTATCGCATCTATGGTTTTACAATACAGAGGAAAGTATTCTTAAAAACCGAAAGCTAAAACGAGTTGCCCGATCTACTTTGGATTATGTACCTCATTCATTCTTAAGCTCAGATGAATTGGAAATACTATCCAATAAAACCAATTTGGTAGCACTTGAAGTTACAGAGCAAAGCATTCCCATTACAACATTTACTCCCCCCTCTCCTATTGTTCTCGTCATTGGCAATGAATCTCATGGTGTTTCTGATGAAGTACTAGTCTATTGCCAGCAGAGTATTCACATCCCAATGTATGGAATTAATACCTCTATGAATGTAGCGATGGCAAGTGGAATAGGCGTGTATAGCCTGTTGGAAAAACTATTGTAGTCCACTAATTACACGAATGTCACGAATTATTTATGTAATTAGCGGACTACAATAATTTTATAGAGATAGCTTAGCTGCAATATCCTGAGGGATTGCGCTTTTATGTACCATAACTCCTACCGTTTTCATTCTGAAGTAAGATTCAGACATATGTAAAAATCCTTTGTAAGGGCTGATTTCTCCCCAGGAGTTTTTAGTGACATAATATTTAGTCCCATTTTGATCTTTTGATATACCTGTCAGGTGCATCAGGTGATCATCTGTGGTAGCATAACTTTCGAAAGATGCCTGGCGCAAGTCTGCCGTTACTTTCATTTCTTTTACTGGTTTAGCAAAAGGATCTTCGATTTTTGAATCGGCAGGCATCACAGCAATACCTTTTCCTGCGCTAAAGCCTTTTTCACCTACATCTCCATCCCAGGCAACGGTATAGCCATTCTTTAAGGCATAGTCAACAATAGCCTGCAGCTCGTCTAATGGCAAATTGTAGTAGCTCCCATTGGAATAATTATCAGGAATTTCCAATATAAACGATTCATAAAAAGGATGATGGGTGAAAGAAGTTAAAGTCACATAATCATCAGGATTGATCCCCAATTCTTTTGCAAAAGAAGTTGGAGTATAACTCTTTCCTTTATATGTAAATTGCTCTGGTACCTCTCCGATGTAATTATCCATCACACTCTCGAAGGCTCCCTGCCATTTATTACTCAGTTTTTTACCTTTCAGAATACCATCCAACATTCCTTTCAAGGCGCGTTCCATTTCGCTATGATCATGCATGTCTTCCCCTGGTAATTTTCCTGAGTAAACAGATTCAGGAACAATACCTCCCATTTTTAAGGCGCGAATGACATCATGATTAAGGCTTCCCTGACTGAAGTTGGCCTTACCCTGGCGCAGTACGTAGTTGCGGGCTTTATCTTTGTATATGTTTCTCACGATAAACATTTCCGAAAGATCATATTCTTCCTTTCCCATTCTCAACAGTTCAGCTTCAAGAAAAGATACTGTTGAAAAGCTCCAACAAGTTCCTGTACGTTGCTGATTCTTGATTGCTGTGCATTCCAGGTTTTCTTTGGTATCAAAATGATACTGGGCTGATAGTTGGCTTACAAAACAAATAATCGCCAACAATAATAATTGCTTCTTCATTATGTTATTATCTAATCAGTGAAATATTACCTTTTTCAAAATATACTTCGCCATTAAAACAACTCACCTCCAGATAGTAAGCATATGCATCTGGCGCCAGGTCTTCTCCTTTAAATGTACCATCCCATCCAATTGCAGGATCATTTGTTTCAAATACCAACTGTCCCCATCGGTTGTATATAGCAAAGTATAACTCATCAATTATCCCTCCCTGTACTAATAATTCATCATTTAAATTATCACCATTAGGTGTAAAAGCATTGGGCACGTAAATATACGGTGGCAAACAGTCTGCAAAAAGTGTTAGCGTAATAGTAGCCTGATTCATACAGCCCTCCTCATCCGTAATATCCAACATATAGGTAACTGTACTATCAACTCTTGCAGTAGGGTTGAAAATTGTGATATTATTCAAGCCAGAAGAAGGTTGCCAAAAATAGGAATAACCAGCATCATATGTGGCTTCCAATTGCACCTCTCCTACAGAATAAAGCACATCAGGATCAGCTGTTATCATGAGTGGTGGCAATTCACTAGCGACCTGTACTTGTGTACTTTCCATTATACTACAACCATCTTCATTGGTGATATTAACCGTGTATACTTCATCTTCATCAGGGCTTATCAAAATAGTAGAAGTGTTTTCACCTTCCAGTATATCATCTATAGGACTCCAAATATATGTAAGGGATGCATCTGTCAGATTAATTACTTCTATCTGGACAGTATCTCCTAAACATGCGGGTGTAGAAGCAGCTAAAAAAGTCAGGATTTCGTTATAGTCAACTTCTATACTATCAATCTGTACACAACCATAGATATCTGTCATCGATACCAGATAAAAACTATTATCTCCCGGATTGACCAATATCTCCGGTTCTACCCCCAGCGTAATGGTATCATCATAAAGCACTTCTTGCCAGATTACTTCCAACATATCATCAGAATCAACAAAGAGTAAGAATTCTTCTTCACACAAAGTGGTATCTGATGGTAAATCATAACTAAAATCAGGCGGAACAAAAGCATAAATATTCCGCTCTAGTATACAATCTCCATTTTGGCTTGTAGCTACAACTGAAAAAGTTTCACTTGATTCCAGCTCTACTAGAGGATTAATGATCGTTGGGTCTGCAAAATATGCTTCTGGCGACCATAAATAAGTAAATTCTTCTGATGCTGAAGGATTCAATGCCACTACAGTGCCCGGGCAAACTATCAATGTATCAGGCAAATCGATTTGCGGTATTTCTATCGGGATAAGTTGTTCTATGCTATCCTGGCAACCATCATCAGATAAGATCATTAATTGCGCTGTCAATTCCTGATCTTCATCGAATACAACAATAGGATTTTGCTCATCAAGGACTGTTGTGCCTATTGTCCATTCCCATTCTATTATTTCACTCTGTTCATTTACCGAAAGGTCATTAAACTGGATGGTGATAGAATCACTGCAATTTACTATTTCCCAATCAAAATCAGGGGCAATGGAAGGGTCTTGAACCGTAATTTCCTGTACTATCGTATCAGGACATTGTATAAAACTACTTAGAGTAATAGTGACTTCATAAGTCCCTGGCTCTGAATAAAGATGGCTGACACTTTCGCCTACTGCCATCGCATTGGGATCATTCGGATCACCAAAAGACCAAATATAAAAAGGAGCATTTACACTACTACTGGTAAATAAGACATTGTAACTACTACATTGCACATCCATTAGAAAAGGTGTCTGATCTGTAGTATCAATTAAAGTGATAACCGTAGAATCCAGCGTACTGCACCCATACTGGTTACTAACCTCAACAAACATCGGATAAGCTCCTGGTTCTGTTAGGAATAAAAAGGCAGTGGAGTTATTTTCCCCAGCAACAATATTATCGGTAGGTGTCCAACTGATTTCAAGTATATCCTCTTCATCAAGATTCACCACTGCTACTGCACCAAAATCTCCCGGACATATAGCTTGTTGTGATGTAGCAATAATATCTACCGCATTTCCTTCGATAGTTACTGAATCTGTAGAATAACAACCATATTCATCCCTTACCAATAAATAATAGGTTGTAGCTCCCTGGGGAGTCGCTAGCAAACTATCTGTTTCGCCAATGATGAATGAAAAGTCAGCATTTGAAGACCAGATATATTGTATCCCTGTATTGCTAGTAGCATGAAGCCATAATTCCTGCAAACAGGTCGTAGTATCCTGTGGAGCCTCTGCAATAACAGGTTCTGGTACAAATACGGTAATAGACTGCTCTGCTTCACAACCAGAAAGGGCATCTGTGATCGTCACGTGATAGCTCTGTGTTTCATTAGCAGTTATACTAGGGTTAGGATTAGACAAATCATCGAACTCTGTATTTTCCTGCCACAAAAATTCGTAATTACCTTCTTGCACCGGATTCAACTGTACCTGATCTCCCTGGCAAGCGACTAAAGTATCTGCGACCAAATCTTCTTCAATCAAATTAATCACAAATCCTTCTGATAATGTTTGGCTACAACCAATATCATTAGTGACCGTAAGAGATAACATGTAATTGCCACTCTCTGTAATTACAAATTCTGGATTCTGTTCGGCAGAAAAACTTCCATCTGGTGTTAATACCCATGCCCAACTTTCTATATTCGTAAAAGAATCGATACTGAGATCCATTGCACTTATAATAACGGAATCACTGCAAGGACCCTGATCTAGTTCGAAAGAAACATCCAGTGTATTATTTTGCAAGTATACCTCCTGATAAGCTGTATCTTCACATACTTCTCCTGGTGCAACGATCAACATCACATTATACAAACCGGTGTCAGAAAAAGTATAAACGGGATTAGCAGCAGTAGAGGTAACTCCGGGGTTGCCAGGATCATTAAAATACCATATGTAATCGCTAGATCCTTCACTTTGATTATCAAATACTACAGACAATGAACCACACTGTACTTCAGGAGCAATAAAGGCAGCACTGGCTTCTCCACACAATCCAACATTATATTGGAAATCTCTACGAGTAGTGGATATCAGCTCGCCATTACGATATTCTTCTACACAGATGCCTACAACAAACTGGCCTATTGTGTTGGGAAGCCCTGTAAGTAAACCTGTTTGTGGATCAATCTCTAAAGGTACACCACCTGGTGCTCCATTTAGCATATTATCTACACCATAAGGAGGATTCACCCAGGAGATAGGTGCATAAGGTGGATTATTAGGAGGTTGTGGTTGGGGAATAGCCGGATCAGCACCAGACAAAGGCGTACATAAGCTATATACAATTGAATCTCCATCCTGATCTATGGCCGACTGATCAAATACAATAGGCTCATTAACACAAATATATATGGGAGGCCACTGTTGAAATTTAGGGTTACTATTGCATTCATTCAGGGCTTCTTCAGAAATGGTCACTCCATAAGTTGCCCCTGTATCCAAAGGGTCAACAATATTGACTATTGTTTGATTACGACAACATCGCTGATACGCTAATTGGTATCCACCCGCTATTGGTGGTAGCTCAACCACCGTTGTATAAGTAGTTGTATGTACACATACATTAGGAGGGACAACCAGGCATTCACTGGTCAACACAGGCTCCAAAGTGTCATTATTCATAAGAGGAATAAGGATTTCCTCTAATAACACATTATTAGCATCAAATACCCCTATAGAAGCAGGATCATCAAACCAGGCGTTGGGATTACCATTAAAGCAGTCCCGGAAAATAGTCAACGTAATTTCGTACTGATCATCCCCCAGGCAAGTATAGTTCATTTCTCCACCAACAATATGAGTCGCTTTTGCTTGTAAGCAGAATAAGAGGAGCATTATAACCGAAGCAATGTTTCGCTTTTGTACAACCATAATCTATTGGTTCAATGTTGTAATATACAATAGATTATAACTCGATTAAAAATAAATCTGCTGTTTTTTGGTCATGCGATAACGTTTATTTAATCGCAGGTGCAAAGAGCTCACTTCCAAGATCAAATAGCCTTTATCATACGTTGATCTTGCGCTTGAATTTGATACTTGAACTTCATCTAAATTCTTTCTACAGCCCCAGTAAAAATGCCATCGTATCTTCTCCATCAGCGTAATCCCATAACTGTGGCTGCTGGGCTTTACCAAAAGAGAAAGTAGAAAATTCATCAATCAATCCATCAGTAGCTATGATACACTGGATTTCATCTTTTTTTGTGGTAAGTATCGGTTTAACCGTTTCCAGGTTTTCATAATATTCATAGTGCAGGGAAGCTATGCGTGATTGAATGGCAGTGTCTTCTCTTAGCAAGAGGCAGCCATTGGCTTTAAATTCTTCTTTATTGAGAATATATAGCGCATAATTATAATCAAAGTTGTTTTTGTACTTAGTATTGAGTACAATATCTCTATATTCATGAAGTGCCGTTAGCAAAGGATCAAAGTCGTATCCTACAGGTACAAATAGCTTGGATACATTGCGGCAACCCAGGCCGAAATATTCGAATACATCTTTACCCAGGGCTAGCAAATCTTCCTGCTTTTCCTCGCCTGTAAGAACAGCTATTCCGTTTCTATTTTTTCGAATAATATGAGGATGCTTGCTAAAGTAAGCTTCAAAATAGCGTGCTGAATTATTACTACCGGTAGCAATAACAGCATCAAAACCTTTTAACTGAGGGACAATTTCGTAATATTCAGCTACTCCAGGATGAATATCTGTTGCAATTTTTAATAGATGAGGCATCAGATAAGGGTCCTTGTCTGATAATTTAATCTGTGCTTTATGCCCTGCTACAAAAACCGACAACCAATCATGAAATCCAACCAGTGGTATATTTCCAGCCATCACAATCCCTATCGTTTGAGATTGAGTTTCTGCTGGTATCTCATAGGTGTTGATCCACTTCTCTAATTGTTCTATATCTAGAAATCGTTGAGCAATAGCTTCTATGGCTCGCTGCTGATTTTCTTTGGTAAACCATGCATTGTTAAATTGGGTACGGTGGATTAAGGCATCCAGATATTCATCACCTGCTTTAAGATGATTGCCCAATTTCACCAGTGTATCAATGCGTTCAGTTAGTGTCATTTCGTAGTAGTTTCTTAATTCCTTCCTCACCCAGTTCTTTCATTTTTTCTATATTCCGCAGAGGAATCAATTCCGGATCAGGATAATGTTCTAATGCATCCTGTAAAACTGCTTCACGAATCAGGTGTAGCATTGGGTAAGGTGATCGATTCGTATAGTTTTCTACATCGTTAGGCTTTGTTCCCGCAAAACGATAATCAGGATGAAAAGAAGCCAACTGAATTTCTCCTTCCAGCTCGTTTTCTGTAATAAGATCTTCTGCCATGCCCAAAAAGTCGTTATAATCCAGAAAATCCGACAATACATTAGGATGGATAATAAGCATGGTAGAAACTGCTTCTTCATCTTGTTCCAGCAACCACTGCGCCTGCTGCAATAAACGCCAGGCAAGTACACCTACATCATCCGTTTCCTCCAAATAGTAATGGATACTTCCCTGGATCATGGGCTTTTTAGCAAAAGGGCAAAGGTTTAATCCTACCACCACATTTTTCACCCAGGCCTTTGTCTCTTCTATTATTTTGTGCGTATTAGTCAATATTCAGTTTTTGTTTTTGCCCTGATAAATAGCGGCGCCATCGATCCAGTGCATTCTGCATATCCATCGGAAGCTCGCTATCAAAATGCATTTTTTCTCCTGTACGTGGATGAATAAAACCTAATGACCTTGCATGAAGGGCATGTCGGGGAATTAGATTAAAGGTTTTCTCTACGAAAGTTTTGTATTTACTGAATACAGTCCCCTTTACGATCTTATCTCCTCCATATATTTCATCATTAAAGAGTGGATGCCCCAATGCCTGCATATGCACCCGTATCTGGTGAGTACGCCCCGTCTCCAATTTGCACTCAATCAAACTAATGTAATACATCGGCTCAATAAGCTTATAATGGGTCTTTGCCCACTTTCCTTCTTCTTCTCCTTCCTGAAAAGCAGTATATTTTTTGCGGAAGCGTGGGTGTCTTCCTACATTCAATTCTATGGTCCCACTAGTTTCTTCTGGCTGCCCCCAGATGATAGCATTATAAGTACGTTCTATGGTATGATGATAAAACTGCTTAGCCAGGTGAGTCATCGCAAAATCCGTCTTGGCAACCAATAACAGCCCGGATGTATTTTTATCAATGCGATGTACCAATCCTAAACGATCTCGCTGATTGCCTTCCATCACGGGTAAATCATGCTGCCCAAAATAATAAGCCAAGGCATTGACAAGCGTACCACGCCTATGTCCAATGCCTGGATGCACTACCATACCAGAAGGCTTGTGCACTACCAGCAAGTCATCGTCCTCATAAACAATATCCAATGGTATATCCTGTGGAACAACCCCTTCATCATCTTCCATAGATTTGGGCACAATAATAGATATCTCCTGCCCAGGTTTTACCTTATGGTTGGGCTTTATCTCTTTCTCATCTACGGTTATTGCTCCAGACCGAATAGCATTCTGCACCCGATTTCTAGAGGTCCCCTCCAATCGATCCATCAAAAATTTATCGATTCTGATTGGACTTTGTTTGGGGTCGACCTTTATTACTCTATGGTCGTAGTATTCGTCTGTTTGATTATCTTGCATACTCTAAACGCTCTCAGAAAATTCAAATTCCTGCAAAGTTAATCTAAACTAACGGAACAATGAAGGATAATCTAAGTTTCGACTCCCTGTGTGTCAAAGCCAATCGTGCCAATATAACAACACAGCCACATCAATTGCCCATCTTTGCTACTTCCTCTTTTGTGTTTGAAGGTTTGGAAGAAGTTATGAAAGTATTTACTGGTGAACAGCCAGGGCACTTATACAGTCGTTATGGTAATCCAACACTAGATAGCGTTGCTCAAAAAATAGCTCAATTAGAATTACATGGATCAGGCTCGAGTGGTAGAGCTTATCTTACCAGTTCTGGCATGGCCGCTATTGCCACCTTATCCCTTGGGTTATTACAATCCGGAGATACCATACTCACACAAGGCAATCTATATGGTGGCACAACAGTATTATTCAGAAAAGTACTACAACCACTGGGCATCCAGTTGTCCTTTATAAATATGGAAGATATAGAGGCTGTGCGAGCAGCTCTTAAGAGTGATCCTTCCATTAAAATGTTGTATCTAGAAACGCCTGCCAATCCTACTCTTGCCTGTATTGATATCCAAAAAATCAGTGAATTAGCTCATGAATATGGCTGTCAGGTAGCAGCAGACAATACCTTTGCGACTCCTTATCTACAACAACCTCTATTATTGGGTGCTGATTTTGTAGTCCACTCTACCACTAAATACCTGAATGGGCATGGCAATTCCATCGCCGGAGTTATTATAGGTAAGGATGTTTCAGCTATGGAAGATAAGGTATTCCCCAAATTAAAATTGTTGGGCACGAATGGAAATCCCTGGGATGCCTGGCTTCTGAATAATGGATTAAAAACCCTGGCTATACGCATGGATCGCCATTGCTCCAACGCTCTTTATCTCGCTAAATGGCTGCAATCCCGCCCGGAAATAAGAATCGTCAATTATCCCGGCCTTACAAAGCATCCAACTCACGCCATTGCTCAACAACAAATGAAAGCCTTCGGTGGCATGCTCAGCTTTGAACTGGAAGGCGGACTGGAAGCTGGCAAACGTTTTGTTGATCAGCTACAACTCTGCACCATCGCACCTACCCTGGGTGATGTAGATACGCTAGTGCTACACCCTGCGTCCACTTCTCATCTCAATATCCCAAGAGAAGAACGCATCGCTCAGGGGATAAGTGATGGTTTAATCAGAATATCCGTTGGCATTGAGAATCAGGAGGATATAAAGAAGGATTTGGAGCAAGGCTTGATGGTATAGTCTCTAGCCATTAATCAAATTCAATAATATAATACAGTTCATTACTCAAAGCAATATCATTCCATTGCCTTGGGTTTCCTAATGCACCTGAAACAATAGGCCACTGAGTAATGCCCAAACCCAAGCCATCTTGTCCGTCAAAATCATCTGGTTCGATGCCCCAGTTAGTAAAAAGATTATCAATGGCACTACCAGAAGCATCACCTTCCCAAAAATGAATCCCAACACCATCATTATCGCCATCCCAATACCAGCTGCCTTCAGTAGTAGCATCATTGCCACCAAGCCAGATATAGGAAGCTTGTCCTCCATCATTGGCTACGGTATTGTCAGGGTCAATATTTGCATTTTGAATGATTTCATTATACAAAGCAGCATTTTCAGCAGAAGAATTAATTTCTACAAGGTAGCCTCCACGTTCTACCGCACATGCAGCTGCCAGTTCCCAATTCCGATTTAATTTAATCAACTCATAATTTTTACCCTCATAAACGAATGCGTGAATTTGTTCTGCACTGACACATTCAGCAAATACACTCACCGTGTAGGAAGCAGTGCTGCCATCCTCAGCAGTAACAGTATAGATTACTGGATTAGTAAAATCCTGAACCATGCCTGAAGCGGGACTTACTGAAGCTTTTTGAGAAACCAAAACAGTAGGACTAAGCGAAGTGATGTCTACACTATTCGATAGGTTGAGGTGAATTGTTTTGGCATCAGCGTTGATAATCCCCTTGATATTAGAAATTTCGAAAAAAATTATTTCTTTATCACTACTTTCAATAATTGGCTCCGGGCTATCATCACTATCTCCACATGAAAAAAACGAGACCATTAGTAGAAAATATAAAGGTAGATTTTTCATTATCCTTTAGTTTTTATTAATGAGGTAGTTAAAAAAATACTCACAATGCCCAAAAACATTCTTTTTGTCCTATTTCTTGTTCCGTACTCACTTGATAGCACCACTATCAAGTTTCGTGCGTGCCTTAACTAAGTTTTGTTTTTGATTTGTCCACGAATGGCACGAAATTCACGAATACTTTGTGTAATTGGTGAAATCAGTGGACAAAAATCATAATGAATTTGGCGATGCTAATGATACGTAAGACTCCATATACTTCAATATTAAAATGCCTAAAAAAACGTGCTTTGTTAATCTTGAAAAAACGGGTAATCTGTGGTGCATTTTGTACTTAATCTTCGTTTTTGATTTGTCTACGAATGGCACGAAATTCACGATTCACATACACCTCACTCATCCTTTCACACTTGACAAAGTATCAGGGCGAAAATCAACGCTTTTTGGCTATTACTGCAATTCTTAAACAACTTCAAGAAGTTGTTTCACCCCCCATATGATTTTGAGACCCGCATTCTCTTTGATAACGATAGAAACCTCCTAGAGGCTGCTTTTGATTGATATCATTATTCTTTTTCGCAAATAATCATTGTTACAAATTACTTTTCTTTCTCTAGTGTCACCTCTATCATAGCAAATGACGCATTCATCCTAGTACAAGTCCCATTTTTCAAGTACAA
>JAKSDI010000251.1 GCA_022360175.1 Chitinophagales bacterium | reverse complement strand
TTCAGTGATTCTGTAGGTCCTATGGATTTCGTTTTACTCAACAGTGGGCAGTGTTCAGTGGGCAGTTCTTAATAGGCAGTGAATGGGCAGGGTTTTAGTGGGTTCTACGGATTTCGTTTTACTCAACAGTGGGCAGTGATTCAGTAGGCAGTTGGGCAGTTCTTTAGTAGGCAGGGAATAGGCAGGGTTTCAGTGGGTCCTACGGATTTCGTTTTACTCAACAGTGGGCAGTGTTCAGTGGGCAGTTGGGCAGTTCTTTAGTAGGCAGTATAGTAGCATTCGGTAAGCAGTATCTCCTGATAGAAGAGTGCAATTCTTTTGCCCAGGTAAAAAAGATTTCGACTTTAAGTAAGACAGATCCGGAGGAAGTCGCACATATAATACAATATGCAGCTTATTCCGAAGTCTCCAATCTTCATTTAAGACCTTACAAAGTACTAAGCTTATATTTCAAAGTCCAGCTGGGATTAGTACTTTTCTTTGCTTATTACAACTTTAGATTTATCGAGTAATTCTTTTTGCGAAAGCGACAAAGAAATCCAGCGAATCAGGGTTCCGCATACTATCCGGATTGGCTGCTTTTTCTATAGGATACCCCATCAGTATTTTCTTGACAGGAGCTTCCAGTTTTTTTCCGCTTATCGTATAGGGAATTTCAGATACTTCAATAATATCATCCGGTACATGGCGTGGTGTATAATCTTCTCTCAAGAGTTTTTTCACTGTACGTTGTACTTCTTCCGTGAGTTCATGTCCATCATTCATCCAAACGAAAAGAGGCATATAGTGCCGCCCTCCGCTCAACTCCAAATTAACGATCAAACTATCTTTGATGCTGCTGATTTTATTGATGCATCGATATATTTCAGCAGTACCAATTCGTACTCCCTGGCGATTCAGAGTTGCATCCGAACGTCCAAGTATTATCAGTGAGTTTCTGGGTGTAATTTTCACCCAATCACCATGCCGCCATATCCCTGGAAACATTTCGAAATAGCTGGATAGATATCGTTTCTTTCCTTCATCATTCCAAAAGAAGATAGGCATGGAAGGCATTGGTTTTGTTACAACCATTTCTCCTACCTCATCGCTTACAGGGTTGGCATCATCATCAAAAGAGTAAATAGCACTCCCCAGTGTGCGGCACTGTATCTCCCCTTCGTATACAGGTTCTATTGGGCAGCCTCCAACAAAAGCAGTACAAACATCCGTTCCTCCACTCATAGAACTTAACCAGACATCTTCCTTGATGTGTTTATAAACATAATCAAAGCCTTCTGGAGGCAAGGGAGCTCCTGTTGAACCTATAGACCTCAGAGTAGTCAAATCAAATTGTGCGCCTGGCCTTAAGCCGCGTTTCATACAGGCTACCAGGTAGGGTGCACTCGTACCAAAATGATGAATGGGCGCTTTTTCTGCTAATTCCCACAACACATCTAGCGAAGGATAACCGGGGCTGCCATCGTATAAAACAATAGTGGCTCCTGCCAATAAAGCCGCCTGTACAAAATTCCACATCATCCATCCAGTGGTAGAAAACCAAAAAAAGCGCTCCCCTGGTTTCACATCATTATGAAAAGCAAGGTATTTATAATGCTCAAGCAATACTCCACCTTGAGAATGGGTAATTGCTTTAGGAATGCCGGTAGTACCAGAAGAATACAATACCCAGATAGGGTGATCAAAAGGTACTGGTTCGAATGTTAGTATACCACCATCAACAGCAAGTATATCATTCCAATTAATACCATTATCGATACTGGACAAATCTACTTTTTCCGAAAGGAAAGGAGCGATAACAACTTGTTCCAGGCTAGGTAATGCTACTTCCAACTGGCGCACCTCTTCCATCTTATCATAAGGCTTGCCACTATAGCTATAACCATCTATTGTGAATAATACCTTGGGGGCTACTTGTTGAAAGCGATCAACCACACTTTCCACGCCAAAATCAGGAGAACAGCTTGACCATACTCCTCCTATAGAGCAGGTAGCCAGAAAAGCTATAGTAGCTACTGGCGTATTGGGTAAAAAGCCTACTACTCTATCACCTTTTCCAACTCCTTTTGATTTCAACCAGCTAGCTACACTTGCTACTTTTTGCTCCAACTCCTCCCAACTCATAGACTGGAAGGGATGCTGTTCGGACTGGTAGAGAATAGCTGGGTGGTTGGATGTTTTTGAACGAAATATATGCTCGGCATAATTAAGTGTGCTACCTGCAAACCAACGAGAATTGGGCATCTCACCAGTCAGCACCTCTGAGTAAGGAGAATAACTCTTTATGTCGAAGTATTGCCATAGGGACTCCCAAAAATCGGGTACATTATCTACAGACCATTTCCAAAGCTGATGATAATCTTCAAAATGAAGATTGCGAGTACTTTTCAGCCAATTCAAGTAATCTTGTAAGCGAGTATTGCTAACAAACTCATTATCAGGCTTCCATAATACTGGAGGTGTATTCTTCATATTTTGGTTTTACTATAATTGGGCTGATTTAGAATGTAAGATTCAGCATTTTCATACTTAGTTTACAATACGAACGGGAAAGTTATCAATAATTGAGATTTGATCAAAAAAAACGCAATTATTAAAAATAATTATGGACTAGACCATTCGATTAACTTCTGCTTCATTTTTTAAGTTTCCATTCTATTTTTTCCCATTTTTTTTGGTTCTTTAGGGCGAATAAACAATCACGGAAAGATGAAAAAAATATTAGTTGCCAATCGAGGTGAAATCGCATTAAGAGTAATGCGTACAATACGTGATATGGGTATAAAGACAGTAGCAGTTTATTCCGAAGCAGATCGGGAAGCTCCTCACGTTAGATTTGCGGATGAAGCGATATGCCTAGGGCCTCCCCCATCTAATCAATCCTATCTTTTAGGCGACAAAATTATTGAAGAAGCTAAAAAAATAGGGGTTGACGGAATACACCCTGGATATGGATTTCTGAGTGAAAATGCTTCTTTTGCAAATGCGGTAGAAGCTGCTGGAATTACATTCATTGGCCCTCGCTCGCATGCTATCGAAGTCATGGGTAGCAAATTGGCAGCTAAAGAAGCCGTGAGTAATTACAACATCCCGATGGTCCCTGGCCTTGATCATGCCATTGTAGATATAGAAGAAGCAAAAGTTTTTGCCCAAAAGATAGGTTTCCCTATCCTGATTAAGGCATCTGCTGGTGGTGGTGGAAAAGGGATGCGCATGGTTGAAAAAGAAGAAGAATTTGTAGAACAGATGGAGAGAGCTATTTCTGAAGCGACTTCTGCTTTTGGAGATGGTTCTGTTTTTCTTGAGAAATACATCACTTCTCCCCGACATATCGAAATACAAGTACTTGCTGATAATCATGGCAATTACCTGCACCTGTTTGAGCGGGAATGTAGTGTCCAGCGCCGCCATCAAAAAGTGGTTGAAGAAGCACCTTCTGCTATTCTGACTCCTGAGCTAAGAGCAAAAATGGGAGAGGATGCTGTAAATGTGGCAAAGGCATGTGACTATACTGGTGCTGGTACAGTCGAATTTTTAGTAGATGAAGACCTGAATTATTACTTTCTGGAAATGAACACTCGCCTACAGGTAGAACATCCTGTTACGGAGTGGATTACAGGAATAGACTTAGTAGAACAACAGATTAAAATCGCTCGCAATGAGCCGCTCGCTATTCAACAAGAGGATCTTGAGATAAAAGGACATGCTGTGGAGCTTAGAGTATATGCAGAAGATCCAAGAAATAACTTCCTGCCTAGTGTAGGCGAGTTGCTTAAATATAAGCGTCCTTCTGGAGCGAACATCAGGCTGGATGATGGTTATGATGAAGGCATGCAAATTCCTATTTATTACGACCCTATGATTTCCAAACTAATTGCATATGGAAACAATCGGGAAGCAGCTATTCAACACATGTTGGAAGCTATTAACCAATACGAAATTGAAGGAGTAGCTACTACTCTGGCATTTGGCCGTTATGTATTCCAGCATGAAGCCTTCACTTCTGGTAAATTTGATACCCACTTTGTCAAAAAATACTTCACACCGGAAGTCTTGGAAGCAGATGAAAAAGAAGGAGCTGCTATCGCAGCAGAATTAGCGACAAAAATATTTAACGATCATGCAGAACACCTTCAGGTCCCGGCAGTAAATGGAGGTGGTTGGCAACGGAAACGTTAGCAAGTTTCAAAATCAAGTTCAAACTCAAGGCGCAAGCGTAGTTAAAATACTTTGTGTTTGTGTTTGAACTTGATGCTTTCGCTAAAGCAATAACAATTTAACAAACTGGTCCAGCTTTTCCTGTGTATCAATAGTAAGGGTGCTACCCTCTACCACAGCATGCACATCTCCTAAATAATTCATACCCAAATATTTGGCAGATGCACTAAAGGGAAGCTCAAAACCATCTATTCTCCACGGATCATTACTGCAACTCAGCATTCCCATATGTTTGCCTCTCAATCTCCGGCCTATTTCCTTTTCTATTTTGAGGCAATCAGTAATACGGTCGAAGAAATTTTTGAGTAGGCCACTCATGCTATACCAGTACACGGGAGTAGCAAAAAGAAAAAGGTCATAATCAGAAGTGAGCTGCTCCATCAAAGGAATAAAATCATCCCCCCTATTGGCATGGGTATAATCATAAGCACTTATATCCTTATCAAGAAGATCTACAAAATCAAAGCCTGTTGCTGACTGAAGATAATCAACAGCTATTCTGGTGTCCCCTTTACTGCGAGAACTTCCTTGAATAATTACTCCCTTCATGGAAAAGATGGATTATATCGTATGGAAAGAGATAATACGAACTGGGGTACCCCACATAAAAATTGAGAAATCTTCTTCTACATCTACCGCAGTTACTCGAACCTTTTTGCCTTCAAACTTTAGTTGCTCAGGCATATTTACCGGGCGCCATTCCCGGCCATCATCGCCTATAATGCCCCAGAAGCCTGTCGCTAAATTTTGATAAGCAACCGTACCTTTAATTCTATGTTTACTCATACCTTAGAAGTGGTTATTTGGTTTCCTGTTGAATTAAACGTTCTATGGTGCGATTTAGATTATTAATGAGCTGAGATTGTTCTTGTAAAGTTTGTTTTAAAGAACGTACCTCTTCATGCATGTAAGTTTGGATATTTTGCGGAGAAGGCAAAAACGGGCTCATTTTTGCACGTACATACCAGATTTCTCTTATGTCTCCCAAATTCACCCGATAAGGATCATAAAAGTTATTGTCGGAAATAAGCTCTAGTTGCTTTTCTGTCTTTACAAAATTAGTCACTCTTTTGATGACAACATCTGCTCTTGTCACAATTACATATACATAATTGTTTTTAACAGCATTTTCCCATAAGGTAGGATCCAGAAAACTACAGATAACTTTATCCCCCTCAAATAAGGTGGGTTCCATGCTATCACCGGCTACATCAAAAGATCGGTGAGTTCCCACTTTGTATTTGTAATCCGGTAGTGTATAGGTAGGCAGGTTTTGAATAAAGGAAGGATCTCCTGATTCTGCTGCATAACCCGCCTGCGCAGGTATAGGTACATGTACGATATGCTCATCATCCTGGGCATTTGCAACAATGGTAAGCACTCGGAAGCTATCATGAGCTTCTTCAGTCATAAACATGGGCCCTTCCCCTGTCAGTAAATAAACAGGATTGAGTTTATATACCTCCACCGCTTTGCGCAACAATTCAATAGTAACATCTCGCCGTCCCTTCAGTATTTCACTCAGGCTCTGAGGCAGATAATCCAATGACATTGCAAATTGCCTACTGGACCGTACCTGGTTTTCTTCCCGTAGGTGATTATGGCACTTGACAAAGCGCTGTGTGATGATATTACTCATATACTGTAATCCTAGAGTTCTTTATTATAGCCCAACCCAACAAATTTATAGAATTTGTTCGTAAAATGAGTAAAACCATCTACACTTTAGCCAAAAAAGTGACATCGAACGATGCCGTTCTCCGTCACTTCTGGTATTTTTTAAGCTTCGAGTTACTCAAAAGCAGCAATAATATCTATGAAGCTATCTGCTTTTAGTGAAGCTCCTCCAACCAGGCCGCCATCTACGTCTGGCTGGCCAAATAATTCTTTTGCATTGGCTGGTTTGACACTTCCTCCATATAGAATAGAAATGCGCTCTGCTATCTCTTCTCCATATTGTTTTTTCAACAAGCTTCTGATGTGAGCATGCATTTCCTGTGCCTGCTCAGGAGAGGCCGTTTTACCTGTACCGATAGCCCATACTGGCTCATAGGCAATTACTACTTTCTGAATTTGGTCTGCATCAAGGTGAAATAACGCTTCTTTCACCTGCTTACCTACCAACTTATTTTGAGTGCCTGCTTCTCTAATATCCAGTTTTTCTCCACAACAGTAAATAGGCCCCATATTTTTGGAAAGTACTAAGTCTATTTTTTTGGCAATCAATGCATCATCTTCTCCAAAGTACTCTCTCCTTTCTGAATGCCCTAAAATAACATAATCAACCTCACAAGAGACGAGCATATCCGCGGAAATCTCTCCTGTATAAGCACCACTTTCTTCATGATGACAATTTTGGGCCGCCAGGCTTACATTTGAAATATCCTTTATGATGCTGCTGGTGTTTTTCAAATGAATATAAGGTGTGCCCAGAATGACCAATGTTTCAGAAGGCCTCAGCTTACTTACAATGGATTTAGCAAGATCTCTACCATCCCGATAATCCATATTCATTTTCCAGTTTCCAGCTACGATGTTTTTTCTGTTCATTATTATAGTAATTAAAGAGGTAAATCAATTGGATCCCCATAGAATCGAGGTTTCTTATTTAAAATGTATAGATCTAAAACTGCTTTTACTCTTGCTAAATATTCCCGATACCTTACTTTGCTCTTGGCATGGATAGCAGGAGTAGGTGCATTTAAAGCAACTGCATTGATGCTCTTTTTATCAGCAATAAACAGGGCGCGTATATTATGAAATTTCTGGGAGACAATAATAATCGAATCTTGTTGAAAAACGGCTTTACAACGCTCTACAGAATCCAGCGTTCTAAAACCGGCATAATCCATCGTAATAGCAGCTGCTGGAACACCACGATTTATCAAAGCCTCTTTCATTTCAGCAGGCTCGCTATAATCTTTCCGGCTATTATCTCCACTTACTAACAGATGCCTGGTTTTTCCTGCATGATATAAAGCGGCGGCGGCATCCATTCGATACTCAAAATAGAAATTAGTTGCGCCATTTTTCCTTTTACTGTTGGTACCCAAAACGAGTGTTACAGCCTGGTACGGGATTGTATCTGTTTCCTCATAAACACGCTGCTCAGCCTGTTTATCCATCCAGTGATAAATGATCACCGTTCCCAGAAAAATGATCAATCCACTAATAATCCCTCCCCAGATCAATTTACGCCACTTGATCTTCATGTTTGTTTTTTCGGTTATAATAAGCTTCTAAGCCAACTGCAATTCCAGCTGCGATTAGCATTGTTAAAGCATTCCAATACCACAAAACTGGCTCTTGTCCATCATTGATAAAATTGACTTCTCCCACATCATATCCCAGAGATTCTAACTTTTGAATACCTTCCTGGCGATCTTTTGGAACTTCTCTTACGACTCCTTTAATACTTTTCATTCCACTATCAATACAATTATTTTCTTCTACACAAGGAGCATGAAAATCAGCTGTCCAGGCTATAAAAGAAGGGCTTACTTTTTGTCCCTGCTCGCGTTTTTTGGCCTGCTCAGCAGTAAGTAAGGGATAAATAATAACACCAGGAGTATTTGGGTATTCTGATTCCTGGTATACAAAATCGCCGCTTAAGTAAGTATTCTCCAACTCAATAAAATCAGCATCACCAATGCCTTCTTTTGCAGCTAGTTCATAATCTGAAACCCTCAATTTATGAGAACCAAAAAACTGCGATATCAGACTATTACATCCATTAATAAAGAAGGTTACACAAACCAAAATGATAATTATTCGAATGATCATACACCTTATCTCTCCAGAGTACTGCAAGAACGTGTTTAAAAATTGCACTTTACCACATCTATGCAAGATTTAATCACGTTCTAAATTGAACGATTCATTTTTCTGCCCAAAAGTAACAAAATGAACTATTTTTATCTTTGAATACCTCTAACAGAAAAACACTTCCTATGAAATTCGGCAAACTGCCCAGTATAGAAGGGATTGATTTTACACTCCCCTCCGATCCTGCCACTAACAAGTCTGTGTTGGAAAACAATCCACATCAGACTGCTCCTACCCGCATTTATATTGGATGTACGGGGTGGAGTATGAAAGAATGGATTGGACGTGTTTATCCGAAAGGGACCAAGGTAAAAGATTATTTACGCTATTACAGTCAGCAATTTAACACTATAGAGCTTAATACTACGCATTATCGAATTCCCGATGAAAAGACTATCAACAAATGGTACGAAGAATCTACCGCTGATTTTCGGTTCTGTCCCAAAATTCCCCAATCTATTAGCCATAGCCGGGAATTGGGGCTTGGTACCGAGTTGATCCCTCTATTTAGTCGTGCAGTAGATGGGCTAAAAGAAAAATTAGGATGCTGTTTTATTCAGCTTCCTCCTTACTTTGGAATAGAAAGAATCGACTTATTGCAGCGCTTTATTAAAGCCTTCCCCGGGCATATCCCTCTAGCAATTGAGGTAAGGCATGAAAGTTGGTTTGAATCTCCACAAAATACGGAACGCCTCTTTGATTTACTGGCGGATAATGGCCTAAGCATCGTCATCACTGATGTAGCAGGGAGAAGAGATGTACTCCATATGGGGATTACAAGCCCTATTGCTATGATTAGGTTTGTGGGCAATGGCTTGCACGCCAGTGATTATATACGTGCCGATGATTGGGTACAACGTTTAAAATCATGGAGTGGCCCTGGATTACATGAAATTTACCTGTTCTCTCATGAGCCCGACAATCTCCTGGCTCCGGAAATGGCTGATTATTTTACTACATCTATTCAAAACCATTTACCGAAAGTTCAGGTACGAGGTCCTCAATTAATTGATAATGATGAGGGAGAACAGATGAGTTTATTTTAGAGGTATAAGTGCTGTGCTCCCCCGGGGGGAGCTGCCCACAGGGCTGAGGGGGATCTTCTATAAGTTTAAACCATCTCATCCTTTGATTATATCTTTTAAAACCGCTTACCAATTCCAAGGGCAACTGACCAGGTGTGGTATTCACTAAAGCGTGTATCATAAAAAACAGTAGGTGCAATATCCCAATGGTGGCTGAGCTCAAATTCATACTCTAGTCCTCCTCTAATTAGAGGGAAATTTTCTTCTTTTTCAAACTCTAATCCGGGCCCAAACTGAATTACGAGTCCTTTCCAGGGCCTATATAACGCATCTAGTGTAAGGACCAATGGGGAAATGCGTTCCAGTTCTTCATCTGCTCCTCTCTCTTTTAAAATGACAAAAGTTTCCAGTTCCAGGTCACTATGTAGGCCTACTCCCCATTTTTTGCTAAACCAGTATTCTATATCCAGCCCCCAGGATGGAATAAAAAAATGTTCGCCCGCATGTTCCGCAGGAATCAAGGTGTGCCCAATCAATACCGCCGCTCTGAGGTGGGGCATTTCATCATGGTGAGTTTTCTCTATATGCATATATGTCGTTCCATGCTGAGCATAATTCACTAAAGGTAAGTTTGCAAGTAGTATCAATAAAAATAGGATTCGCTTATTCATCGTTTTGGCTTTTGTGCAAAAAAAGCCAATAGCAGCAGCATTTTTTGTAATCCAGATCACCCTGGATTTAAGTTCTTATGTATATTTGAGCTACATCCATATGCTACTATCAAACTGATGATATGACTGAAGAAACTTATCCTTACATACAAAGAGACATTAGCTGGTTATCATTTAATTACAGAGTGCTTCAAGAAGCCAAAGACCCTACGGTTCCTCTTTTTGAACGCATTAAATTTTTAGCGATCTACTCTTCTAATCTGGATGAATTTTTCCGCGTAAGAATGGCCAACCACCGCAACCTTTTGCGAGTGGGCAAAAAGACCAAAAAGGAAATACATGTAGATTACAAACAAATTGTAAAGGATATACAGCGTATTGTAAATACACAGCAGATGGAATTCAGCCGCATATTCGAGGAGGAAATCATCCCCGAATTGCGCAATCACAATATCCATATGCTGCGCCGCCTGGATTTAAATGAGGAGCAAAAAGAATTCGTAGAAAACTATTTCCGCGATCACATGCTTCCATTCGTACAACCAGTACTTTTGGTGAAAAATAAAATTCGCCCCTTCCTCAATAATGCAGCCCTCTACCTTACTATTTTATTACAAGACAGAGCCAACTCCAATAAACCTCATGAATATGCCCTTGTAAAAATTCCTTCCGACCACCTTCCCCGATTTATTGAACTGCCAGCAGTAGCACCTCGGAAGAACATCATTATGTTAGATGATATCGTACGGCATAGTGTATCCTGGATGTTTCCTGGCTACGATATATTAGATACCTTTTCTATCAAGCTGACCAGAGATGCAGAGCTCTATATTGATGATGAATTCTCTGGTGATCTCATACAAAAGATAAAAGCCAGTTTATCGCGCCGGAAAGTAGGCCCCGCTTCTCGTTTTGTATATGATCGCGAAATACCTAATGAACTACTGGATTTCCTTAAAGAAGCATTCGACCTAGAGAAATACGACATCCTACAGGAAGGCCGTTACCACAATAACTTTGACTTCTTTGGATTTCCCGATTTTGGTATGCAAAGCCTGAAAAATCCTCCACTCCCTCCCCTGCCATACCTGCCTCTTGAAAAGGCTAAAGATTTTTATCAGGCAATTACAGAAAAGGATCACCTGACACACGTCCCCTATCATTCATACGAATCTGTTGTCCGTTTCTTTGAAGAGGCCGCTAATGATCCCAATGTTACTCATATCAAAATCATTCAATATAGGGTAGCTCGAAGGTCAAGAATTATGGCGGCATTACAACATGCTGTTTCTGCCGGAAAACAGGTCACTGTATTTATTGAAGTGAAGGCTCGATTTGATGAAGAAGCCAACCTCCTGTGGGGAGAAAGATTAGAACAGGCAGGGGTAACTGTACATTATTCTTTTCCTGGTGTAAAAGTACACTCCAAATTAGCCCTCGTACGCAGGCTGGAGAATGGAATTCCCAAAATGTACACCTATCTTTCCACTGGCAATTTCCATGAAGACACCGCTAAAGTATACAGCGATTTTGGGCTCTTTACTGCTGATGAACGGATCGTAAATGAAGCTGCCCGTGTGTTTTCTTTCCTCGAAACCGTAAAAGTACCCCAGCAAGGTTTTGAGCATTTGCTGGTAGGCCAGTTTAATTTGCGAACAGAGCTGGAAAAACTAATCGATTACGAAATAGAACAGGCAAAAGCTGGTAATAGAGCAGAAATCATACTCAAACTCAATAGCTTACAGGATGAGGCTATGATTGATAAGCTTTATGAAGCTAGCCAGGCAGGTGTACAAGTGCAATTAATCATTAGAGGTATCTGTTCTATCGTACCCGGCAAAGAAGGTATTAGCGAAAATATTATGGCTATTAGTATTGTAGATCGATTCCTGGAACATAGTCGTGTATTTATTTTCCACCATTCCGGGGAGGAATTGATCTATCTTTCATCTGCTGACTGGATGGTGCGCAACCTGAGCTATCGAGTAGAAACAGCCTTTCCTATTTATGATGAACAAATACGTAGTCAGATTAAAGACTTTATTACCATTCAACTCGGTGATAATGTAAAAGCCCGTTATATTGATAGTGAATCTACTAATGAATATCGCAAAGATGGTTCGGACTTAGCTATCCGTTCGCAACTAGAAACCTATTATTATATAAAGCGTCAGGTAGAACAGGAAATTTCAAAACAAAAGGAGGAAGCCTCTTATGACGCCCCTCTTTCAGAACAATAAATGATACGGTAAATCAACCTGGCTCTTCTCAAGCAACTACAGGACATAAAACATCCGTCATTAGAGGCAAATTGAACAATTATGAAGATCCTATTTCAATTTATTGCCTGCCTTGCTATAATGATGTTATATACCTGTTGCAATCCGGCAAAGCCTGAGTTCAATCCCAATATTTCACCGAATCAAGATTGTGTCAATCATTTCTTGAATGAATTCGGAATGGTCAAGTATGAAAATCAAACGATACCATGTACCACCAGCTATTTAGTAATGTTTGAACACAATGAATCTTCATTTGCAGTTCTTCATAATGATTGTGCCGATTTAGTCCCTCAATTACTGGTAGACTGCAACGGGAATGAACTATGCCTGACTTCAGAAATGGGGTGTTTTGAAATGATCCAGGATGCTACAAGAATAGGAATTATTGGAGTTGTGGAATAATTCAACACCTAAGGCTGTTTTCCTTCTATAGGTAGATTCATAACCGAATGAAGCTTGTAACACCAGGTTTCTATCGAATTTTCATCCACATTGATCCATCAATCTGGCAGGATGGAATAGATGCCTTTACTTTTGTTGTCGTTATAAAAAATACAACAATGAAAGCAAAACACATCACCCGTTTCTTCCTTGCATTATTAGTTGTAGGTACTTTATGGTCTTGCCAAAAAGACACTGCTCCTACAGAAGATAGTCTTTCGTACATTCCTGATAATGTCGCTATGGTATCGGCTTTTAAGCCTTCACAACTAATGGCAAAAGCAGATTTTGATGCGATCAAGCAAACAGCAGGCTACCAGGAAATGATCAGCGAAGCCAAAGAAGCTAATCCTGTTTTAGCTAAAGTCATGGAAAATCCTTCTCACTCTGGTGTTGATCTGGATAAAAACATCTATCTAACAATGGACAAATCATCTGCTACTGAGCAGTTTGGAGCCATTACGATGTCTTTGGCTGATGCTACCGCATTTGAAACATTACTTGAAGATGTTGAAGTAGAAGTCAAAGCCCTGCCAGCAAGCCAAAGCTATAATATTGCCTTTCCTGGTAATTCCAGTGCTGTAGTTTGGGATGAAAATGTAGCTATTATTGGTTTCTCAGACAATCAGGCAGAACTAGAAGAAAAGCTTGCATCTTATCTGGATACTAAACCAGAAAATTCTGCTGCTAATAATAAGCATTTGCTTAAAGCGATGAATGAGAACTACGATGTATTCAACTGGTTTTCTTCTGACTTCATAACAAAAATGCCTGGTTCGGCAGAAACTACAGCCTTATTAAATTATAGTGAAGAGGATCTAAAAAACAATTACATCCAACATTACCTGACCTTTGAAAAAGGCCTCATTGAGAGCGAAGCAATCATTGATTTTAAAGGCCGTATCGCCAATGACCTAAGCATGCTATTCCGCGATGAGGTAAAAACAAATTTTGCCGACCTCGCTCCTAAGGGTACTCCCCTATTCTTAATGGCTACTGCTTTTGATGTCAATGGTATTAATCAGCTATTGATTGAAAAATATAGCAAAGGAATTGCAGAAACAGAACTTAAAAAGATGGGCCTATCTTCCAAGGAATTATTAGATGCCCTACAGGGAGATATTATGCTAGCTGCTTATCCAACCGATGATGCAGAAAAAGATGGAGCTCTTTTCTTCATGGCCAAACTAGAGGACAAAACAGCTATTCAAAAACTGATCGATATAGGCATAGAAGAGAAGAAAATAGAGCAAATGGATAATGGCATCCACCGTGCGATAAATGATTATTCAAAAACGGATAGTCTGGCTCATCAAAAATCTGATTTTAGTGCCTATGTATGGGTAAATGATGATATGCTCTACCTTAGCGGCACAGCAGACCTCATCGAGCAGGTGCAAAATGGCGAAACCGGTTTACAAGGCAGCATCGCAACAGAAGGCAGCAAATTACTAAAGCAACATATCTTTACTGCTCTTGGAAATCCTGATGGATTGGAAGATTTTGGTGAAGAAATGGAAAGTGTCCAATCAATAGAAGCAACTGCTAATCGCAAAGGTACCAAACTGAAAGTTTGGCTAAACGATGACACTGAAAACAGCCTAAAAGTAATTATTGAACAACTTCAGGCAGCAGAAGAAGAAGAAAAAGCATCTCAGATATAGGTAATAGAACAGTATAATTTTTCCTGCCCGCTTCGTGCGGGCTTTTTTTTTGCTATTCTATCAGCAAAACGTATTGTCTATCAAATGATTAAACTTTTAGTTGTTTTTTTTAATTAAAAAAGCTTGCATTTCTCCTATTACTAACCTTATATTTGCATCGCTCTAAGAAAATGGAGCACTTTGAAATACTAAAATGCGGATGTAGCTCAGTTGGTAGAGCGCAACCTTGCCAAGGTTGAGGTCGCGGGTTCGAGTCTCGTCATCCGCTCCAATTAGGAGCTAAGTTTACCATTTATGGTATTCTTTTCTTTCTAAACATTGCCTGTAAAATGTGCAGGCAAAAATTGACAAAGTTTTCAAATGCGGATGTAGCTCAGTTGGTAGAGCGCAACCTTGCCAAGGTTGAGGTCGCGGGTTCGAGTCTCGTCATCCGCTCTAAGAGCCTTTTGTTGTCAGAAGGCTTTTTTTGTTGCGAAATAATAGATGCCCGATTAGTTTTTTGATTAGTCCTTAATCGTTATCTTGCAACTATAATCATTGTTTCCTTTTAATTTGGAACTTTGTCAGCAGTAAATAATGTTTTATTGTTTTAAAAATATACTTATCAGTATACTACTCGCCCGGGTGGTGGAACTGGTAGACACGCAGGACTTAAAATCCTGTTCCCATTGCGGGAGTGCGGGTTCGATTCCCGCTCCGGGTACTCTGATTATCAACAATTTAGGCCGAATTCAACAATTCGGCCTTTTTTGTTTTTAAGGCTTGGGTACAACATAGGTACAACAAATAAGTTTTTTAGGTAGCTTTCAAAAATATTTGATTACTTATCGACCTAGTTCATTTTCAACCACTGCAATTTTTCATATTACTTAGGATAAAGTGAGAGATTTTTGCATTTACATTAACGAATAGTCCTCAATCTGTCACTTTACCTAATAAATGAGCCATTTTTTGACACGGTAAATGAGCCTTTAAAAGTAGTTAGAATACTTTTGCATGCCTTTAATCTAAAGAATTCACCGATGCTTGCATCGGAAAAACAATTTCCGATTTAAGCATGGCGGGAATGATACCTTGTCTGCTTGCAGCGGGGTGGTTCATTTAAGAAATAGTTTAATATAGGTAATAGGTGTTTCAGCACCTTCACATACTGATTAGCATTATATCTTATTCACAACAAGCGTTAGACCATTTTTAACCGTATTAACGGCAATACAAGCTTTCTCTGCTATTACCATCAATTTGTTAAACATGCTTTCATCTGAACAGAAATCATAAGCCACATTTAGTTCCACTTGCGAAAAGCGTTTTGGAAAATCATCACTTAAAGTTGCCGATATATCAATAGTTAGACCTTTAATTTCAATATCTCTCGATTGAGCTGCTGCAAATAAATTGCTACTGTAACAGCCTCCTATTCCTGTTAATAGATATTTCCCTCCTAATATTCCATTTCCTTCCCCACCTTTTTCTATCGGTCGGTCAGTTATTATTTTAAGTTTATTGTTTTCCAATTCCATAGCACTTTTGGAGCATTGCTTGAGATGAATTTTTACGGTATTCATAATAATCAAATTTAAAAACATTCTTACCAGTATGTTTTTGGTGAAAAAATTTTATGCCAACTGAGAAATATGGCTTTTCATGCTTTCTAAATATTCTAGAAGAATTTCATCATTATCAAATACTTTTCTGATACCTCTTACACCTTCAAATCCACTTATTAGGTAAATTGCTACAGAAGATGAATTGACGTTTTTTCTAATTTCTTTTTTCAACTTACCATATTCCAATACTTCAATTAGCATTGCTTTCCAATCGTTGATTAATTGTCGCAGAATTTTTCTAAAGGTGCTGTCTGAACAACCAATTTCATTAATTAAATTATTAGCAGGACAACCGAATTCCTTTTCTTCAATTGAGAAGTTTTGTATCCTTTCAGTAAATACTCGGCAGAGTAAACCTATCACGTTTTCATTTCTGTAATTGTTGAGTGGGGCTATCATATTATTGTAAATTCTTTTGCTGACAATATCTGATATTACTTTTTCCCCCAATTCATTCTTGTTCTTAAAATGGTGATAGAATGCTCCTTTTGAAAGCCCCGTCTCTTGCATTATCTCGGGAATACTTGTTTTGGAAAACCCATTCTTATAGAATAGTTTAAAAGATTTTTCTATGATTAGCTGTTGGGTTAATTCTGATTTGAGTTTTTGATTCATACAAGGACAAATATACAAAAAACATTCTTATCGGTATGTTTTTTCTTTGTAAACATTCAGCTAAATGAGCTTTATCTTGAGCTTTATCTTGAGCTTTTTTTGACAAACCTTTTGGACGACCACCTTTTCTCCCTCTTGCTCTGGCTGCCTCTAAACTTGCTTTGGTTCTTGTACTAATAATGTCTCTTTCAAATAAAGACAATCCGCTTAAAAAATACTCGGAGAAAGAACAAGCTGGGGTTCTTGAGGCTTTTAAAGCGATTCCGAAGGAAGTAAAAGAACGGGAAGGAGAGATCCGATGGTTGGTATGATCCACTCGATCGGATATACGAATGTATCACCAGTCAATATAAATCCAGTTGGATGGGGCAGTACTTTACGCCGGAGACAGTGGTCAACATGATGCCTAAGTCTATCTAGACTAGTGCTGGCCCGTCTGACTGACGCAGCCAGGTAGATTCGATTCCCGCTCCGGGTACATTGACGATCAATGTCTTGAGGCTGTCTCATAAGTCAAAAAACAACAAATATATCTATTTATAAAATCTTGTTATCATCTTTACTAAACTTTAAAAGTTTAGTAAACATATTTAAAGAAGCTACTTTTGAGACAGCCTCTTTTTATTTCTAGAGTTTGGATACAACATAGTATGCTACGAATGCTAACTAACGTTTGTGCGCTACTACCTTTGTGTCCAAAGGATGGATACCATAGATGGATTTTACCATGTAGATAAAAAAAGCCACCTCAAATTATTTGATTGAGGCGGCTAAATCTTGTATGTAAGTAATCTACTTACGTATTTGTTATTTCGTCTTCACCAGCCTTAGTACTTGTACTTCCTCTCCGTCCTTACGAATTTCGAATAAGTAAAGTCCATCCGTTAGTGTAGATACATTCCATTCAGTAGTGAACTCGCCAGCATATAATTCGCGTTGTTCAATTACTTGCCCTAGTTGGTTGCGAAGAGTGACCATCGCATCTTTGTTTAAGCCATTTTCGAATACCAGATTCGCTATATTGCTGGTAGGGTTCGGATAGAGGCCAGGAGTTTGTTTGGTAGTAGCAGTTTCAGTAAGTTCCGGAACCTCTATATATGGCATCATTACTCCACCTGTGATTTCTACATTAGAGAAGATCGCTTCTGTCTGTGTATTGGGCAGATAAGTAAAGCTAGCTAAACCAATTTGTATACAGCTGTTTAATGGAATATATACAGCATGTACATACTGGAAAACAACGCCATTAGTGCTATAGAAAGCAAATACCCAATTGCCCTGGCGTTGAAGGCGTAACCAGCCTGGAGAAGGCTTAACAAAATTTTGGACTACCTTATTGGCACCAGTGAAGTAGCGGGTTTCATGGCGGAGCGAGTTGCTCTGGTTAGAGAAAATAGCTACTTGTTTACTATCCGCATCGCCTGTTTCACGAATCATCAAACCACCATAGCCATCTGGTGTTACGGATTCAATTTTGGCAGTAATGGTGATATCATTACCGCAAAGCGACTGATAAGCATAAGCTACGGCATCGTTTGTTGTACCGGGGAACGTATTATTACCAGAGCCACCAATCGTGAAGGAACCACCTTCAGAATTAGGGGCAACACAAGGATCAAAGCTATAATAGTTGCCAACAGTGACCGCTCCAATGTCGTTACTTTGCCATCCATTCGGAAGGGCATCATCTAATTCTACTAATACATTAGCAGTACACTGATTACTATTGCCCGATGGATCAGTAAGAGTTACCGTAATAGGAAAGCTAAGATCTATATCATCACAAGTAAAAGTGGCAGCTGTAAAGTTGACATTACTAATCTCACAGTTGTCATAGCTATTAATAGCATCAAATACATCACTCTCCATCAGCGTATACGTTCCATCTGCTTGTATTTGCACGGTAGTGTTTTTGCAATGAGCCACAGGGTTCACATTATCAATTACGGTTACTGTAGCAGTACATGAACTTTCATTGCCGTTATTGTCTGTTACCGTTAAGGCCACTATGTTTATTAAAGACGTATGACTACAATCAAAGGCCGTTTGATCTAAGCTCATGTTTGCGATTCCACAAGCATCCTCTGAGCCATTATTGATATCATCAATAGAAATACTTGCTTCACCATTTGCACCTAAAGTGATGCTTGCAGCCTTACAATTAGCTATTGGGGCGTCGGTATCAATAATAAGCTCTTCGCTAGAACCAATATTGGTTGCATCACCATGTGGAGTGCCGCATATATCAGTATCTGGCACACCATTTGCATTTGGATCACCAGCATCTATCGCCGGACTATTACATCCTAGAGGATAGTAATATAAGGAGTTACAAACAGTTAATGGCCCTAAATTGGGGTCTTCACTTGAGAAGAAGTCAGGACAATTTGTACCTACACAATCTTCTACAATATTTCTCGTATTGGTATTGATAGTTGCATTGGCGCCTAGAAAGAGATCCTGGCCGTTATCGTTGTCGGCAGAGTTATTCGCAATGATGGTGTTAATCATATTCAACCCGTCCTCATTATTTTGAGATTGAATGTACACTCCTCCTCCGCTAACGGCTATATTATATGCTATCGTGGAGTTAGTACTAGTCAAATCACCACTAGATGAGAAGACACCACCACCCTGAGATGCGCTATTTCCTCTCATCGTAGAGTTAGTAATAGTCAAATTGCTGATATGTGAGAGAACACCACCACCCTGAAATGCGCTATTATTTATTACCGAACAGTCATTAAGAGTCGTGGAGCTACCATCAAGTGAGTAGATACCACCACCAATAGAATTGGCGGAATTATATGCTACCGAACAATCATTAAGAGTCGTGAAATTTTGATCAGATGAGCAGATACCACCACCATTAGTAGCTGAATTCCCTTCGATCATACAGTTAGTGCCAATCAAATGATTTCCTCTAAGCAAGAAGATACCACCACCTTCAAATGCGCTATTACTTATTACCATACAGTCATTAAGCGTTATCATATAACTATCATATAAGTGGATACCTCCCCCCAAGCCATTACCTCCTGCGGAATTATATGCTACCGAACAATCATTAAGAGTCATCAAATTGCCCGAATAGAATAAGATACCACCGCCGTCAGAAGACGAGGTGTTATTTATTATCTCGGACTTAGTAAGATTTAAATTGCCCGAAAAGAATGCGATGCCACCACCCTGAAAAGCGGTATTTTCTTCTATAGTACAGTTGTCAAGCGTTAAATCGCCACTATATGAGCAGATACCACCACCATATTCATAAAAGCCGATAGGAGGATCATAGATGATGATGGCACTATGAAGGGTCTCATTAGCACGGACGATAGAATTAGTAAGATTTAAATTACCGCTATATGAGAAGATACCCCCGCCATTAATAGCTGAATTCTCTTCGATCATACAGTTATTAAGAGTCAAATCTGCAGATTCACAGTAGATACCACCACCAACACCTGGTGCATTACCATTGCGAATGGTTAAATTCTCAATAGAGGTAGCATCATTAGCATAAATTGCAAAAACGACATCTATCTGAGTAGTATGAATCTCAAAAACACGATCCAACTGAGCTCCATCGATGATGGTATTCTCAGTACCATTACCAATGATACTTATCTCTGTATTGATATCAAAGTCGCCAGTAGCATTATCATTTTCATCAATACCATCTATAGCGATAGTGAAAGGGATACCATTGGTAGAAACATCAAAGCGGATGGTATTGCCACAATCACAATCACCCTCGGTAAGGTCTGTACCTGCGTTGGCGTTGGAGATAGCTTCGCGTAAGGTACAGTTGCCGTCACCAGAGATGAGATTATCTTCTGTGGAGTTGACGATAATATCATCATCACATAATGTAAGGGCGAATTGTGTACGCGGGGTAAATGTTTGAGTATCATCAAAGTTTTGGAGTGGCCAGGTGTTCCTATTATTAATTGTGTTGTCTAGTCGCATTCCCATTAGAGGTAGATTGCCTAAAGACAATACTAAAACACCTAAAATAGCCATGGTTTGCCTTATAAGGGCAGTCGTCGAATTGAATTGATAGGCGTAACGGAGTAGTAGATTTTTTTTCTTCATAAGATTATATAAAATGTATTTTAAGTAACAATACGCTAGAATTGTTAACTAGCGCTTTGTCAGGCATCAAAAGAGGAGTAATGACTTCGGAGAAGTCATATGTTATATTATTTGTACGACTTCATCCGAAGTCGAAAGCTTTTCTGCTTAGGCAAAAAAGGTATGATTTCTCCGAAATCAATATTCCAACCGGACTCGACTTTTCAAACTTGACAAAACACTAGATCATGACCTTGTGAGTCGCTACCTGCAATGGTAAGGCGCCCGAGGTGTGTATTTGCGACAATCTGTTAACAAAAAGCGACATTTTGGAGCTTTTTTTCACAGAAATAGAGAGGCGACTTCCAAAAAACGACATTTAGGCAAAGGATGGGAAATTATGAAAAACGATCACTTAGTTTGATCATGCTTTTGTTGCACAGTCGTACACTTTATTCACAATATTTTTTTCATGATGCCTTCCCAATTTTTTCGGTATTATTGGGGGCAAAAGTTAGATTAACAGCACCGATAACGAAACAAACATGAACTCTACCTTCCGAACAAGGACATTCCTCTTTTTTGCCTTTTCTTATCTGTTAAATGTGCTTACTGCACAAGAAAAACCAGTTGTCCAGATCACTGAAAACAATGTGGATAGCCTCGAGCAAGCTGTACTAACCTCAAAAGATCATTTAGAAAAAGTTGAAATCTATGGCAAGCTCGGATCGTACTATAACGGTACAGGCCAGTTTAATGAAGCAAAACGGGTTTATACCTTGTTGATATCATTGGCCATTGAGCACGATTTACCAGATGATCTTGCTGCTGCTTATTCTTCCCTTTCTGCCTACTATCACACCTATGGCAAATACGATTCGCTCAAACTGACCAACAGAAAGGCTATCAAAATTGCGGAGGAGAATGGATTAAATAACTCAGCTGGCTTGGCTTATGGCAATCTTGGCAATGCTTATATGCGATTAGGGGATCGAGACACCGCCATGATGTATTATCAAAGGGCTTTAGAACTAGTGGAAGACGAGGAGCTAAAGATGAAGTATACCAATAATGTAGCCAGTGTCCACTTTGCAAGGGAAGAATATTATCAGGCTCTTTCTCTATTTCAGCAGGTATTGGATTTGGCCAGAAAATCTGGAGATGAAATACTACGGGGAAAATTCCACGCAAATATTGGGAATGTACAAAGGATTCTAAAAGAACATAAAGCCGCTCTGGAAAGCTATCAAAAAGCAAAAGAGATCATGGAAAAACATCAAAACAAAATGAACCTTGCTCTCTTAACCGAGCTTATAGGCCTGACCTATCAGAGTATGGACTCTTTGCAGTTAGCGATCGAACATTATAATCAATCTTTAGAAATTGCCGAACCGTTTAAAGATACTGCTTACATAATGAATGGATTTATGAACTTGGTCCTCGCTTATGACAAAAAAGAGGATATCGAAAATATGGAAAGATATGCCAAGAAAGGATTGGCTATACATTATTCCGATTCCAATTTCACCAATTCCAGACATGCTGGGTTTAATACTGTTCTGGCCCATGTTCAGAATGTTAAAGGGAATTTCAAAGAGGCAAAGAAATACTTGATAAGAGCACTGAGATTAAACAGCGATGAGGTCGTCACCTATGATAATATCTTATTGAATATTAAAAAACTAAGCCAAAATGAAACTTACTATAAAGATGCTTTACTTAATCTATATACGGCAGAAAAAGGATTGGGAAGGTATAAAAATGCCTTATTAGCCTATGAAGAACTACAGGCTATACAGGATAGCCTGGAAGAGGTGAAAAACATAACCGAAACAAAAAACATCGAAGCCAAATTCCGGGTAACGGAAAAAGAAAACGAACTCAAAATACTCGAAACTACCAAAAATGCCGAACTCAAAGCCAAGCAGGCAGAAACGAATTTTTATACCACACTAGCAATTGGTGCTGCCGTTCTTGCTACAGGCCTCTTTTTCTTTATGCAGCGCTTACGAAAACAAAAAAAACAACTGACAACTCAGAATCGGGTCATCAGGGCACAGGAAAAAGAACTTCGTTCACTGGACGAGCTCAAGTCTCGTTTCTTCGCCAATGTCTCCCATGAGTTCCGCACTCCCATCTCTCTCATCCTCGGCCCTATCAGCACCATCCTGAATAGGAACAAATTGGAAAACAGGGATTTTACTTTACTACAACTTGCCAAACAAAACTGCAGCAACCTATTGAAACTGATCGGGGAGATACTCGACCTGACTAAACTGGAATCGGGCAATCTGCAATTGGTAGAGGAAAAAATTACGCTCTATTCAAGCATTCGCCGTACCGCCTCTTCCTTTCAATCCCTCGCCGACAGTAAGGGCATTGGGTTTCGGTTTGACTATCAGGCCGACCAACAACTGCAAGTAAAAATGGACACTGAAAAATTCAAGACCATTCTCAACAATCTGCTCTCTAATGCCTTCAAGTTCACGCCAAAAGACGGCCAGGTCAAACTCGCTATTCATGACCAGGGGCAACAACTACTCTTCCAGGTAGCCGACACAGGTAAAGGTATCCGAGAGGAAGACCTGCCCCACATCTTCAATCGCTTTTATCAGGCTGCCGACGAAAAAGAGACGGCCCAGGGAGGCACAGGCATTGGCCTAGCCCTTTGTAATGAATATGTAAAACTATTCCATGGCCGCCTTTGGGTAGAAAGTACCTGGGGCAAAGGCAGCACCTTTTATTTTGAAATACCGAAAAAAGAAATGCTGGGCACACTACCAGATGAGGATGTCCTGATCCTTAAAACAGAAGCCCAAGCGACCTCTCCTGTTATGACAGGCCATGTAAAAGAACATGCCAGCACTACCACCTCAGGCCAAGCAAACAAACAAACTATCCTTATCGTTGAGGACAACAAAGACCTACAGGACTACCTACGCATCATTTTGGAAGAACAATACCATATACTTGTAAGTAATAATGGACAGGAAGCTTTGGAGCTATTGGACAACTGTTTCAACAATGATGTATCTCCTGAGCAACGTCCCTCCCTCGTTCTTTCAGATGTGATGATGCCACTCATGGACGGCTTCCAGCTCCTCGAAAAGATCAAACAGGACGATCGAACTCGTCTGCTACCCGTCATCATGCTCACCGCCAGAGCCGAACTCCGCGACCGACTCCATGCCCTCCGCATTGGAGTGGATGACTACATGCTCAAGCCCTTCGAGGAGGAAGAACTCTTAGTCAGGGCCGAGAACCTGCTGCGCAACACAAACGAACGCTTATCCACCCTCTCCAAACAAGGAAAGGCTAAAAATACTCCCGCCCATTCCGCTTCAGATATCGCCTGGCTCACAGAACAGGAAAAACTCCTCCGGTCACGGCTCACAGATCCCAGTTTCACACCTTCCCGGTGGGCAGAAGAAATAGCTCTGAGTGAACGCCAGCTACAGCGGAAGCTCAAATCTCTGACAGGGCTCAGTCCACGGCTATACCTTGTTGAAATGCGACTGAACGAGGCACGCACCTTACTGGAGGATCGGCAGTTCAGCACCGTTGCGGAAGTAGCCTATGCCGTAGGCTTCAACCATGCTGTATCCTTTACCCGTAACTTTAAGAAACGATTCGGGAAACTACCTTCTGAATATCTTGGGGAACAATATTAATAAATACGAGCGATGCCAGGTAGCTCTTCATCGTGGTATTTCCTCAAAAAAGTATCCCGAATTTTTCAGCTGTTTGGAAAATTCGGGATAACTCATGCTTTTATTGGGTTAAGCTTTACCTGTATTCATCAAGGTGAGCACAGTTGAAGTTTTCACAATCTCCACTAGAGCCATTGCTACAAGTAGCTATAGTGCCTCCACATTCTCCGGCACTAAATACAGTTGTAGTTCTTGATTTTGTACTATGATTGTAATGAGCTAATCGGATACAGCAGTCTTCTCCGCATTCTTCCTGAGCACCATTGCTTTGACATACAACAGAGCAAATATTAGGGATGTAACTAGCTACAAACGTTTGTCCCAATGCAAATAGAGTATCTTCAATATCACTCAGAATGAGGGTAACAAACAGATTGTAATTCTCCTGATACTGTTGTAAATCGCCGCTATTATAGTTTTGTGTAACCAGAAAATCGTAGGCAAAACAATTACTTCCAACAACGGGAGCCATCTGAAAATTGAATATGGCTACATTACCAGACCCACAGTTATACAGATCATAAGAATAGGCGATATCACAGCCCGCATTAAAGTTGAAAACACCCGTAACATGTTGTTTAGGGCAATTGGGTGTGTTTTGGCATTCCCCTGCCCCTCGGCCTTGAATACCTTGTTCTAGTTCCAGATAATAATCTAAGGCCGTTTTACCATCAATCTGATCTACTTCCAGATATTGTTTTTCTTCTTCATGAGCAGCTATACCTTCCATCAACATTTTGAGCGCAGCCTCTTCTGATAACTCCACTTCTGGTGTATGGCTTGTCTCAGCCAAATCATTACAGGAGTAAACAAAGGCTGATACTGCCAATAGCAGTAAAGCGGGTAACACTTTAATTTTTAGGTGAAACATAAAATTAAATTTTAGTATCGAACTTGTCTAAAGTTTTCTGCACATAGTGAAAGCTTGCATTTTGAAACTGGTCAAAATCAATTTATCACTACATAGAAGCAGCTACAAACTTGAAAATCAGTATAGAAAGTTAATCAAGGGCACGTTTTGAGCCCGTTTACCAAAGTATAAATGAGAAAACTACAGACAAATTCATTAATAAATCATAGCTGCTCATCATTACAATGTTTTGAAGAAAGGCAACTGTGACATATTTTTTTTGATTTAAAACTTGAACGTGTTAAACAGCTGGAGGTGGAGGTATTAAGGCAAGTCCAAACTAATCTCCTGTTTAAAATTACTCAGTAGGCTTTCAAGATATAATGAGGCGTTTAATCCCGCCAAAGAAAAGGAAACAATACCAGCGCCATTGCCAATAACATCAGGTCTATTCCACCAAGAATCAGGATGTCTTTATCTACACTGGTATCCTGCATTAAGCGAAGGGCATTGGCAGTTAGCTTAATAAGAGTAAGCAAAATAGGAATTACCAGAGGAAAACTAAGAATGGCCATCAGAGTAGCATTATTACCAGCTTTAGAAGCGATGGCTGCAATGAATGTGAAAGTAATACTGAAGCCCATACTCCCCAGCCACAATGCCAGAAAAAATTGAGCAGTGTCTTTAACTGGATTTCCTACTACAATGCTAAATCCTAACCAGGTAAGTAAACTGATGATTAGCAGCAGCAGTATATTATAGATCATTTTTGACAGAATCACAGCAGTAGGGCCTATCAGGCTATAATAATACAATTGCCTGGCGCTACTCTCCTGTACGAAACTTTTCACGACTGCACTCACTGATGCAAAAAGGACTATAATCCAAAACAAGGCATTCCAAACATTTGGCTGTACACTTTGGAAAGCCATATACACAATGAAAATAGTAGAAAAAACGTACAATAATATACCGCTGATCGCATAGCTATTGCGCAGTTCTAAGCGAATATCTTTTTGTAGAAGGAATGCTATTTCTTTTACCAGGCTCATGCGGCAAAGATAAGTAAAGTTCAAGTGCAAATTCAAACGCAAGTGCAAGTGCAAAACTGGTTTAGAAAATCTTGAATTTGATCTTGTGTCTGCACTTAGTCTTTGGACTTGAACTTAAAATTGGCGAATTGCTTCTATTTGAGTATATTTTGGGCGAATTTCGTCTCCCCAAAAACGACGGTTAGATGCTGAGGAATTTAACTTATATTTTTATCATTTTATTTATTCTACCTGCTGCTGCTTTGGCCGAGCCTGATTTTTATAAGGTTACTGCATTACCAGGAGATGGTATTTATTCTATACTAAGACGCTACGAGCTGGACAAGCATTCTTGCAACTTTCAGCAGTTTTATGATCTTAATAAATTGAATAAGAAGTCACACCTCCTGGCTGGAAGAACCTATTATATCCCTATTCTTATCTATGCTTTTAATGGCAAAACGATCCGCTCAAGTATCGGTATCAATGAATGGGATTTGGCAGTACGTATTCAAAAGTACAATGAGCGTATGCTGGAGCGGGAACTCCGGGAAGCTTCTTTCAAAAAGGATAAAGTACTCTGGGTACCCTTTCACGAAATTAACTGCCCCGGTCAGGATTTAAAGATCCCCTCTCCTATTAGCGCATCCCCTGAAGCAGATCTTTCTGCAGGCAGCGGTAATCGCAAATTTCCCATCTTTGGAGCCAAGTATGCCCATACCCCTCTTCAAAGTAACAAATTAAAAGGCAAGGTATTTTACGTAGTAAGCGGCCATGGAGGGCCAGATCCTGGCGCAATGGGAAAAAGGGGCAATTATACGCTTTGTGAAGATGAGTACGCTTATGATGTAGCACTGCGCTTTTGTCGCAATCTGGTAGCACATGGGGCTACTGCCTATATGATCAACAGAGATAAAAATGATGGCATCAGAAACGATAAATTTCTGGACTGCGACTATGATGAATTACTATGGGGGGATATTAGAATGATGCGTCAGCAAAAAGCGCGTTTATTTCAACGATCGAATGTCATCAATGAACTTTATGAGAAAAATAAACTAGCTGGTGTCACCAATCAAACGACCATCATTATACATGTAGATTCTCGTTCAAAAGGAGAAAGAAAGGATGTTTTCTTTTATTACCATCCAAGTAGTGGTGATAGCAAATCATTGGCTTATAAGCTCCATAAAGCAATGAAACGGAAGTACAAACAGCATCGGAAGAATGGCTCCTATCATGGCACCGTTAGTTCTCGTGACCTGCATATGCTCAGGGAAACTAAACCCACTTCTGTGTATATAGAGTTGGCCAACATTAAAAATACTTTCGATCAGCAGCGCATCATTTTAGAAAGCAATCGGCAGGCGCTGGCAGATTGGTTGTTTGAAGGCCTATTGGATTGATTATAGCCTAGCCACTATTTTTTTAAATTCTGTATATGAATTTGGAGGAGGACTTTCGTAAGTGATTTAACCAATGTCTGTTTTCAGGTAAAAAATGATCAAGAAAGGCTATTGCTTTTTCTTTAGAGCGCGTTTTTAGTGCTGCATGTATATCTGCCCCATTCCAAGTTTAGACTCTTAGGTGATTGAGCGTTCGTTGATTAGTTCTCTGGCAGCTTCTCTGGCTTCTGGTACCAATTCGTCATTATTGGCTATTTCCTCTAAATCGGAGTCATTTTTTCTGGTAAACCTTCTTTTAAAACCATCTATTTTTACTCGCGTTACATCTTGCTTTTCTTTTTTGCTCAGCTTTTGATTAAGCAATGATGTCATAAAAACAGATAATTCTTTCTTGTTTGTAAAATAGTGTAACAAACCTACAGCAAGGCTAATTAATTCAATTGATAAACCTATTTCTCCAATATAAAATCCTATCTCGTATTGAGTAGGAAAAAATTGTAACAGCCCAATAATACTCAATAAAATCAGGCCCAATATAAATTTAATGCCAAGTTGGTAATTTCTCAGCATTACAATAGTTATGACCAATAAAAGCGCGGCAGATATAGCAATCTGAGCATCCCCCAATAAACCTTTTACTATACAAGTAATTACTCCAATCCACAAGACAAAGGTCGAAGCCCAAACCAAATGATATTTAATATTTCTATGAGGATTTACCGGAATTAGCTCGTCATCAAGTATTTCTGAGGACATGATTTATATTAATTGTTCTTCTAAAGGTAATACTATTTCACCTTTAGAATATTAATCAGTCGCTCCTTTCTACCTTTTAATAATCTTCCTGACTAGATACCTGTTCTCCTCCATTAGCTGCAATAAATACATAGCAGGTGGTAGTCCGCTTAGATCAAGTAAATGCTGGCTACTATTAGTTACCGGCTGTACTTCCTTTAATAGCCTTCCGTTTAGGTCAAATACCCGAATTGTTTCAACTTTATGACCATTGGGAAATTCTATCTGCAAATCACTATAAGCGGGGATCGGATAAACTTTTAATTCCTCGCCTACTTCGCTTTCTGTATTACTAATGGAAGGGGAAAAGATAAGTGTTTTGGCACTTGAATTATCTGCCCAATCACAAAAGCTTAAATAGAAAAGGCCATCATTTCCATAGACTAAAGATTGATATTCCCCCAATTCACTATTATTAAACTCGCCGCTATAAAGGACAATGGGAGAGGAAAAGCTTAAGCCATTATCCTCCGATACGATGTAATTGATGGTGTAATTGCTTCCTTGTTTTTTGTTGTATATGATGTGCTGTTTCCCATCATCTGTCAGATAAGCTTGTGCGTAAGCTCCCTGCCCCAAGACCTGAGAAATCCTTAAACTACCATCATATGCATGATAAACGATCGGCGTGTTGTCTTCATGTGCATGATGGGATAGTACGCTATAAGAATTCAATGCCGGGTTACCCACTGGTTTGCTTATATGAGAAGTTTCGTTATTTGGAATTTCAAAAGCAGGAGTATCTAACCAATTATTACCAAAATCTTCACTGGTATAGCTATAAATTAGATTATCATTTCTGTTGCCAGTAGTTACTATAATTTTTTCATCAGGCCCCCAGGCTATATCAGGCCCTATACTAGACAAATTATTTGTCTGAAACTCATGCCTTGGAGTCCAGCTCAACCCTCCATTCACAGACTTCATAAATACCAGCCTCGAATCATCAACAAAGGGAAAATCAGGAAGGTAGGAATACACTAAATACAACTCTCCTTCTCCTTTACTTATCAATTGGGGGTAATCAGCTACTCCATCCGATGCATGTGGAGCATTTACAAATTCCCAGCTCGCTCCATCATCCAAAGAGCGATAAAGTTCTAAATCTACTGTCAGCAAATCAAGGGGTATCGTATCTCTTACCCGCATTACTACCAGATAAAAATGCCCTGCATCATCACAAGTTACTACCGGATCTGGTACCTCTGAGTTTTCTGCATAAGGTATAATAGAATCAACCAGGTTCCAGGAGTAAGCATTATCAATGCTACGATGAATGAGTACGCGTGTTTTTCCATCATATCTTTCCATAGAAGCAGTCACAAAGGTGTTGGATACTTTAGACTGCACAGATTCCAACTCTACAATACTTCCTGTTTGCAAGCTTGATATATCCTGTGCACTTAGCAGTCCAGTTGTAAATATCAATACCAGCAATAGTTGATTTTTTAGCATTAGGATGGTGGTTTTGGCTTGTTTCATATGGTGATGTGGTGATATTTTGTCCGTACAGTTCTATATATTTCTTTACTGTCCTTTTATATTATATGATACACTACTCACTATAATATTAAAGCATTTTTTCAGTAAGCTGATAAAGGAGTAAGTTTCCATTCTTTTTTAACACACTCATGCCATTTTTCTCCAGCACTTTCTGAGAACCGATATTATCTACATGACAATCTGCATAGATCAGGTCTATTCCCAATTTTTCAAAACCAAAAGGGATAATTGCCTTTATGGCTTCCGTGGTTAACCCCTGATTCCAAAAGGGCTCTCCCAACCAATAGGATAATTGTGCATGAGCTTGTGTTTTATCCATTAAATGTAAACCTATCTCTCCTATCAGTTCATTCCTTTCTTTGGAGATAATCGCAAATACATAGCGTGTTTTCTGTTTAAATCCCTGCATTACATATCCCATCCTTATAGCCGCATCTGGCTCTCTGAAAGGAAATGGAAAATTGAGAATGCGATCCGTAATTTTTTTATTATTAGCATAGTTTACCAATGCAGGAATATCATCAGGTTCTATTTTACGAAGGATCAGGCGAGAAGTATTAAGCCTGGGGAAAATAAGCATAGTGAATCGTTTTTTTGTATGATGTGATTCCATTCGGCCTGAAGGTCGTACCGATAAATTTATTCATCATCAACAAAAATGTTGGCGAATAAATTCGCCAGTACGGTAATTCATAAAATTGTCTGATCATTTTCCCCAAAGACTTGTTCTATACAGCATACTCCTTCTTTTTCACCAATTGCTGCGGCCCACATTCAGAATGGCATTCAATCAGCTGCCCATCAATCCACATCAATTGTGGGGCCAGGTCTTCTATTTGTGGAAATCTTATCACCTTTCCATCTAATGTAGCCTGTAATACTCCCTGCAGCTGATCAAGGCAAGTCACAACCAGATGTTTCTGAGTAGCTTGAATATAATTAGCATCTGATTGCAGGGCGTAGCGTAGCATATCTATATCCAGTAGACTGACACGCTGATATCCCTGCCATTGATTGTACTGATTGGTTTCTGCAGGATTAGGAATAAAATTGGGCAGCATTCCTTCATTCGATAAAAAACCATTGCCATGCCGGGTCTGATAGGCCCGTGTCACATAATAGACTTCCGGAATAGGTAATTGATAATGCTGAATCAATTCCATCGCATTTCTGGATGTAGTATGAGCGAAGGTTACATTTGGAAAAAAGCCGTGATCCATATCCAGTAATATCCCCTGGCTGCCTTCAAAGATTAGTTGTTCGTATGAAACATTCTGCAAGAAAGCCTGCTCATGGACCACTTCTATACGAGCTAAGACTTCCTTTGCATCTTCTCTAAACTGTTGTACTAAATCACGAAGGCTTTTAGCAGCAAATACTCCTTTTCCCAAATCTTCATAATACTTGCCAATAGCCTTCAACTTTTGGTGCAGCACCTGTGGATAAGCTAAATCCTGAACATACAATTTATAAGGGCTGAGAGTACGGCGTATAGTGGCCCCAAAACCAAGACCACAACTTCCATGCTGATTGGCACGTTCGGTCAATTGGTTAAAATAAACATCATAAGGTGTTGTTACAGGACAGCAAGCATCAACAAATACTTTAGGTACAATACCTAAAGAATGAATAGCTTTCCATTCTTGTAAAAAGTTAGTAGGATGAAAGGTGCAATAACGGCTCCAGTAGGTAGGAGTTTGCTGAAAAGCACCACTGCCTATACTTGAAAAAACATGACGGCGGCCATCTTCCATCACGACAGTATGTCCTGCCTGATGCCCTCCGGAAAAACGAATAACGAGCGAACGCCGGCTTTGGCGACAAAGAAAGTTGGTAGTTACTCCTTTGCCTTCATCACCAAAGCCTAGTCCTAATACAATAGCTGTTTTCATAAGCGCATGATTCCTCTTTTCTGTGAACGAATCGCACCTCCTACCCTTGTCCTGGACAATGCCCGGCTGACAATCCCTGCCGTTTTATTGTCGAAAGCAGCAGTTGCGTGATCTAGCGAAGTTCCTTGTGCTACAGCCACAGTAGATGCAATGAGTTCTGCCAATGCATTATGATCATCTAGTATCAATAGCCGTTCGCCCAAAGTGTCTCGCCAATATCCAATGACTTCAGGATTATTGCGATAGTGTGTTTCGTTGATATGAATATGATATACATGATACATTCTTTGCGCTTCCGCTAATAAAGCAGCTGCTTCCAGATTAGTTTCTGGCCGATATCCCATCAATGCCTCTACATGATCTTTGGAAAGCGACTCCCAGTTTCGTTCATCACCTACTGTAAACAAGAATCCTTTTTGACGGCGCTTTTCATAACAATCGATAGAAGTATGCCGCCCAGCGATTAACCAGGCTAACAAATAAGACTCCTTATTTTGTCCGCCACCACCACCTTCTAAAAACAGATTTGCCAGTCCATTACTTAGTTCCGTTGCTCCAGATTCAAATTGTCCTACCTGCAAGGGAGCACGATCTGAAAGGTGATCACCAATAGCAGAGAACATTACTTGTGGGCTTTCCACTTTGTGATCCAAAATAGTATCCATAAGTGTAGAAAGCTTGTGCCGGACCAATAATTCAGGAATGCGCCCCATTGAACCAGTGACATCAAGGAAGACACCAATTGCCATAGAATGAGGATGAGCATCAGAGTCTCGGCTTTCTCTTACCATGATGCCATGTGGGTTCATTGTTGGGTGAATCCTGCGACTTTTGTTGGCGCGGAAAATATCATCACGTGACTTAGTGGCATAACTCGCCCGGAGATGCGCGTACGCATCACTTGACCATTTTGTATATCCCATAATAATTAGTTTATATACTTAACTTATAAAATTGTCTTTCAAAATTGTTCCTTATCATCTTCCGATAATCATCATAGCACTGATAAGTATCGCGATGTGTGTCAGATAAAAAGTTGATAAAAGCGGGATGACATTTACCATGAAGTGCAGTTGCATTACCTGCCTTGCTTCCTAATAAATAGCAGGCTAATCGCTTACATAACTCAATATCGATGTAAGGTTCTGCCCGTTTGTGAGTAAACACTACTTCTGGATACCAATGCCTATAAGAGGCGGAAACAGTTTGTTGGGGGAAGCCTATTGGGCACATGTGATAAAAAGAGCCTATGACAATGCCATGTGTTTCTGGTACAATCCACACGCTTTCTGGTTGTATGCCTGCATGAACATAACCTGCTTGTGTTAGCCAGGCACAAAATTCCAGTAAACGCGATAAAATCCATCGGACATGTTGAGATGGTAACTGCTGCCCGGCAAGTGATACGGACCTGTGTTTAAATTTTGCACGCAAATCCTCTTCTTCCCTACTCATAGACACAGGAAGGTAAGATCGAAAATGCAAAGTAGCTGCATCAGCTGAGTTGTACAACTGCCTATAGTGCTGTAGGGATAACTTATTTAAGCGGGCATTGCCTTTAAATATCACTTCTTTGCCATGTAGTACGACTTTAGCTGCATCATCTTCTATTGTGCGTCCTTTCAGGTAATTGGCTCTTAGCTGATTCAGGTGAGCCAATGCTTCAGTCGCTCCTTTCAGCTTACAAACATCTGGGTGCAGGAGCCGGACAAGTTTCCGATAAGAGCGATCGATATTGTCCGTCTCCAACACTTCTTCCAAATGCTTGGCTTGTAGCGTTTTTTGAATCAATGATTCAATTGAATGGGGTTTCATTTGGTTTCTTGTTTTACAGAATAAACAGCAAAGACAGAAGAAGGACAAAGCCTTCTAAAATCCACTTAGTTTAATTTTGAAACTAACTGTAACACTACAAATATAACAACACTTAGTTTAAAAGTCAAACTAAGTGTTGTTTTTTATCATTTAAATCTCAAATACAAACAGTAAAAACAGCTGATGCTCCTATCATTGCATTACCAGGAAGAGTCACTTTTTCAGAAACTTTTGGACATTTGCTTCGTGACAGGAATGATGTGTTGGAGTATTTTGATCGAACTAAGATGGTCAAGCCTACAAAAAAGATAGCCTATTCTAACGAAATCCCCATATATTTATAAAATGCTTTATTCTTAGTATATTCATTTACATCCTGGATATAAATGTCGGGCATTGTTTTCATTTCCTCATTACTGCTACCATCTGAATTTAAAGCCATTTCTCCTGTAAATCGAATAACGATACCGCTATTTGGCAGGGTCAATATTAAAGGGTCTGTACCGATACCATCTCCTCCTGTTTTTTCACCAATTACCTTTGCAAATCGAGTTGCTTTACAAAAGTAGGCAAAGCTTTCAGCTGAAGAATACACCAGGCCATCTACTAATAAATAAATCTGGCCATCATATTTTTTCCCGGATTGATTTGGTTCAACCGTATTGAAATAAGTTGTAAAAGAGTACTGTCCTGATTTCAGCTCTTCCGGCATATTGCTAAAATTAAAATCTACATTTGACTGGCGTTTAATTTCATCTTGCAATGCTGAAAAATCACGAATATCCTGCTCAGGTTGTTTGAAAGTGATAAAACGCTCAGAATCCTTGTAAGCGAAAACGATAGGATAATCAATTGGTTTTTCTATAAGAAAAGCGACCAGCAGCTCCTGCCAATAGTGATCATCTCCTCCTATATTTCCTCTAATATCAATTAGTAAATGATCATATTGATGTGCTTTTTCAAAAAAATCCGATAACACAGCTGCATCGGTATCAATATACTCATAGCTAAAAGATTTTATTTGAAGGACTGCTACGGAATTAGAGTTGTCAAACTCTATCAGGATATTTGATGCTTCAGCAGAAGCATCCTCATTTGGGATATCACTTTCCTGGCTTTCCAAATCATTAATTTTAGTTATTCTATTCCAGTAGGCACACCTCTCCTGGCTCGTTTTTTCCAATTCATCAACATATGGTTGAATGGCTGGATACCCTTCTACAGCCTCTTTATAAGCTGTATAAAAATAATCGTAGTACAGATTGGGATACATATCAGTATGCCCATTATTCAGGTCGTTTAGAATATAGGCCAGTGTTTGATAAAACGCACTGTCAGAAGTTGCTTTTTTTATTAAGCTTCTATATTCTTTTTTATTGGCTAACCAATCAATACCAAAAAGGCGTTTGTTGACATCAAAATAAGGATAAGCAGCTTTGAGTTCTTCATGCAGGTATTGGAAATCCTCCAGTTTTTGTTTTTTCGTTAAAGGCTCAAAATGCTCCTGCCCCATTAGTTGTTGCAGGCTGATAAAAAGATAAAGTACCGCTAAGAATGAGATTTTAAAATTCACCATTACATATGTTTTAGAGTTTGAAGAATACCCCCAAATGTGCAATGCTTGTTATCTACTTCAAATTAAAGGTGGCTTTGCTATTATACGGTGAGGCCTAAGTGATACAACTGATGACAAACGGCGTTGGCCACAAAAAAGAGCTGGGCAAAGCGGTAATGCTTAATTTTACATTATGAAGTTGTTTAAAAATATCTTTTTACTCTCCTTTTCATTTTTTTATCACTCCGTAGCCCCACTACGAAGTTCAAAAAAAATTCAAGGAGGGCAAAAATCTTATCCTAATCGACTCATCAGACATTCTTAAACAACTTCTATGCTTGAGTTCATTAAACAAAAATGGGTTTACCATAGCCTTATTTGGTTGTTAGCGATTTTCGTTGCCAACTTTGCTTTATTGGAAGCCAATACGGATATGGAAGAAAAGAAAGTAGAACTATTGTCTCTTTTCCTGCCAGCAATAATTCTCGTCTATAGTATTTTTTTCCTGAAGGACTATCTCATCAAAAGAAGACGATATGTATTATTCTTTACAGCAGCTATTATTTGCACGGTCTTAATGGCTTTTTTGGCCAATAACATGACCGCCTTTCTCTACAATCAGGAGTATGATAGTTCCGAATTAAAGCAATGGATTGTAAATATGTCTTTTGTTGTTTTTATAGTAGTGGGTTTGCAGTATGCCAAACGCGGAATAATAGGTGAATATCAGCTCCAAAGATTACAAGCCCAAAATATGGCAATAGAGCTAAACACTCTAAAAACCCAACTCCATCCACATTTCCTATTTAATACACTCAACAATATTTGTGGTATTAATCAGGTAAATCCTGAAAAGGGAACCAATATGCTCATTGAGCTAGCCGATTTATTGCGCTATCACCTGGAGCTCTCTAAAGAAGAACGTATCTCATTAAGCAAAGAGATTCAGTTGATTGGTTCCTTTATTGAATTGGAAAAACTGCGTCTTCGTGATAATTGTTCTATCAAATTCGTAAAGCCTAAAAAAGATACATCTCTTTTTATCGCACCACTACTTATTTTCCCTTTTATCGAAAATGCATTCAAACATGGCACCTCCTCTACCTCCGCTTGTTTTGTAGACATTCAAATAGAGATAAAAAATATGCAACTACAGTTATCTGTAGAAAATAGTACAATTGATCATCAAAAACTTGTTAAAACTAATATTGGCCAGGAAAACACCATTCGTCGTTTACAAATGATATATCCTCAGGCTCATAATATAGAAATACAGGAAACCCAAAAAACTTATTCTGTCTATCTAACTATTGATCTATGAATGCATACCAGCTATTAATTGTAGATGATGAACCCTACGCTCATAAATTATTAGAAAGCTATTGTGCCAAACTGGATTTCATTGAGTTGACCGGCAATTGTTATAATGGAGTGGAAGCCCTGAATCAGCTAAGCTCCAAAAAAGTAGATATTATGCTACTCGACATTCAAATGCCAGATATCACAGGAATAGAATTGTTGGATACTATTCAGAAAAATGCGACTAAAGTAATCATGACAACTGCCTACTCTGATTATGCGCTGGAAAGTTATAATCATGAACAAGTAGTAGACTATTTACTCAAGCCGATCAAGTTCGTTCGTTTTTTGAAAGCCCTGGAACGCGCAAAAAGAATTTTAGAACTAGAACACCACTATAACTCCCCTACTCCTCCAATAGCAAAAAACAATGCCCAGCCTACATTTATCTGTATTAAGGACAATAAAAAACTATATAAAATCTCTTTCCACTCCTTATTATATATTCAGGCTTACGGCAATTATTTAAAGTTTTTTCTGAAGAATGGAGAAATGAAAATGGTTCGAAATACCATATCTAAAATGGAAAAGGAATTACCTGTTCATCAATTTTGCAGAATTCATAAAAGCTATATTGTAAATCTGGATTATGTAAAACAAATAGAAGGCAATCAGGTCGTTTTAACAAAAAGCACGCTACCTTTAGGTAATAGCTATAATCAGTATTTTAAGGAAAAGCTAATAACAATAAAAAACGAATAAATTGTTCGGCCTTTTTCACCCAACACTTCAATTACCTCAAAAATGAACCATTTGCTTTCAAATGTACGCTCTATTATCAGCTTATACATTTTATTAATAATCAGCCAACAAAGCCTGGCACAGGAGTGGAAAAATCCTGCCAACAGATATAATAATGCTTATAAAAAATATATAGATGCTAGTTGCCCAATTCCTAATGATAGCATCCAACACTTCGTATATTTTTCGCGAGACAGAGCAGCTATTCAGGACCATCCATTATTGAATGCTCCAATGTTTAAAGGAGCACAAATTATGTATTCATGGAAAGACTTAGAGCCCCAAAAGGGACAGTACAACTTTTCCATTATTAAAGAGGATTACGAATATCTAGCAGCTCATGGGAAGAAACTGTTCGTCCAGCTTCAGGACGCTACTTTTAACCCTAAATACAAAGCGATACCCAAATACTTGATGACTGCTGAATATGATGGTGGTGCAGTATTACAATATGATGAAAAAGGGAAACCAGATGGCTGGGTGGCAAAGCGCTGGAATGAAAATGTACGAAAACGTTTTGCTTTACTATTAGATGCTATGGGGAAAGAACTGGATGGCAAAATAGAGGGTATCAATCTGCAAGAAACTGCAATAGAAGTAAGTAATGAAACAGCTCCTGGTTTCTCTGAAGAAACTTATATAAATGGTTTGAAAACCAATATGCTTGCGCTAAAAAAAGCATTTCCGATTTCCACTACTATGTTATATGCCAACTTTGTGCCAGGTGAATGGCTCCCGTGGAATGATAAAGGCTATTTACAAAGCTTATATCAATATGGCGAAGAAATTGGTGTAGGCCTGGGTGGTCCAGATTTGATGGTGACAAGAAAAGGACAGCTTAATAATATTCTGGCTATGATGCATGAAGGAGATTATACCGTTCCCCTTGGAATTGCCATACAAGATGGTAATTACATAGGCAAAACAGGAGCTGACTTAGATTATAATGAAGCAAAAGATAAAGGGGGCATATCTCGTGAAAATATCGTCCCTTTACTGCATGCCTTTGCAAAAGATTTTCTAAAAGTGGATTATATGTTTTGGGTCAATCAAAAGCCTTATTTTGAAGAAGATGTATTACCGTGTTTTTCAAATGAATAAATGAGCTGTAGATGAAGAAAAAAGTAGCATACGATAAGTATTATCAAACTGAAAATTTGTTTGGCCAGCCATATCCAGAACTAATAGATTTTTTTGCGCAGCATCCTCATAAAGGAAAACTATTAGACTTAGGCTGTGGGCAAGGGAGAGACGCCATTCCATTAGCCAGGCTTGGATATACGGTTACAGGCATTGACCATTCCAAAGTTGGTATTGAACAAATGAATCAACTGGCAATAGCTGAAAATTTGCCCCTTACGGGAATAGTAGCTGATATTTTTGAATATGATGGCTTCGGTGATTTTGATTTTGTGTTATTAGATAGCATGTTTCACTTTACTAAAAAGGATCAATCAAAAGAAAGTAATTTAATCAAACGCATACTTGCTGAAATAAATGAAGGCTGTTTATTAATCATCTGCATTCAGGATTCGGGCAATAAGGTGGCTATTCTAAATGAAATACTGAATGAAGAACAAGCACTTGTCAGGCTTGCAGACAAAAAATTGAAGTATATTTTTGAGGATAAAGAGAGTGGACATCAATCAGTAAGTGATTATCGCATGCTAGTGCTTTGTTAATACTGTAATTTCTCCGAAATCATTACTCTGACAGCACTAATGCTTTGTCAGATGTGAAAAGTTGTTCTCCATTTTTTTCAATAAAAAATAACTAGAAATTCATTTTATGAAAGGCATTTCATATTTTTACGAAAGGGCTTTCATAAAATAAGAACAATGACAGATCCCATTAGGAAATTAGGACACCTGGCTGGCGCAACCAGATTCAGAAGAATCAGTGAAAAACTATATCTGGATGGAGATAAAATATATAAAGAAGCAGGCATAGATTTCAAAGCAAGTTGGTTTCCCGTATTTTACGTCTTATCCAAATCAGATGCCCCATTGGCAATAATGGAAATTGCCAATCAAATTGATTTCTCTCACATTTCTGTAAAGAACGTATTAAGGGAACTTGAAAAGGTTGAATTAATCACCATAAAAGTTAACCCTCTGGATAAAAGATCAAAAATTGTAAGCCTATCAAAAAAAGGCGAACAACTTCTTATTAGATTGAGGCCACTATGGCTCTCATTTACAAAGGCATTAAAAGAGGTGTTTGATACAGGACATCCGGATCTATTGAACATCCTAGACAGGATTGATCAAGCATCCAATAAAATGCCAATCAATGAAAGGATGCAAATTAATACAAGGCAAAACCTAAGTATAGTAGATTATAGACCAAGTCTTAAGTCTTATTTCTATGAATTAACGACCCCCTGGTTGATGAATGTTTTAGATGGGGAATTGGAAGAGGAAGACAAATTCACTTTATCCAATCCAGATAAAGCATATATTGAAACTGGTGGTTTTTTATTTTTTGCAAAGTATGAAAATGAAATAGTTGGCTGTGTTGTGCTAAAACGATTAGACGAAGATTCATTCGAATTTGCAAAGCTTTTTATACGCCCTGATTATAGAAAATTGGGAATAGCAACTAGACTGATTGAAAGGTGTATTACGAGATGTAAGGAAAATGAAGCGAAGGAATTGTGGTTGCAAACCACGCTGTCTATGCCACAAGCACATAAACTTTATTACAAATTAGGTTTTAATGACCAGCCATCTCCTCCCCAAATGGATGTGCTAAAAAGAACCGACAAAATAATGTGTATGGCCTTATAGTGTGTTAGTACAAATGGGATTTAGCATTAAATTCCCCCTACCCTGACCGCATCTTTTGTAATATGCTGGTTCTATACAAAACTGAGCCAACATGATCAAAACACTGTATTCTCTTGTTTTTATACTCTCTTTCGGAATAGCCGCGACATCATTTTGTAATAGCGATATCTCATCCAATATTATCAAACAGAATGATGAAATAATATATACTGTAACAATAGCCTCTTCATCTCCTAAAATTGCTAAAGTTAATGCATCCTTTTCTCTTAAAGATAGTTTGCTCTATATGGATGGAGGTGCCCAACACTTACCGGATAGATGGGCCACTTTTGTTAATAATCTTGAGGTAACAAATACTTTTGGTGAACCAATCAAAACAGAGCAGCTAACAGCTGCTCAATGGAAAATCCATGCATCCAGTGGTGAAAGAATTAATCTCACCTATGAAGTAAAATTAGACCATGAAGATCATGAATGGAGCGGAGGAATAGATGGTGTTGCTTATGCTAAAGAATGGGGGGTGTTTTATACCGGTCGTAGCTTGTTTGTCATGAATGGAGAAGATAGGACAAGAATCCTTGTTCATTTTATCCTCCCTAAAGACTGGAAGGCCACAACTCCCTGGGAGTATTTGGGTGATAATAATACCTCTTTTGTTGTAAGCAGTTTAACAGAACTCACTCAATCGATGTTCTTTGCAGGAAGTCATTATGAGTTTTCCATTAAAAGAGATGATTTTGAGTTGATCTTTGCTCTTGGTGGAGAGCAGATCATCTCCGATAAAAACGAATTCGAAGCATTGGCTGAAGGGGTATTTGATTATTATATTCAGCTAATGGGTGGAATCCCTAACCCTGCTCCAGAGAACAAATTCAAAAAGGTAGTAGTCATCATAAATCCGGCCAATGTAACAGATGGTGAAGTAGTGGGCAATAGCATTAGCATATTAATAGAAGAAAATGGGGATCAAATGTCAGAGATGATTTCCAGATTTATTTTTGCACACGAATTTTTTCATCTCTGGAATGGGAAATCCTTCACTCCTGTAAACGAAGATATGGAGTGGTTTAAAGAAGGTTTTACTAATTATTATACATTAAAATCACTGCATCATGTTGGTTTTCTCAATGATCAGTCTTTTTTAGCGGTGCTCAATAATCTCTTTTACCAGCGATATATCAACGATACGGGCGTTGGGCAGCTATCTATGTCTAATGGAGCAGAAAAACACGGTCATTGGGGATTAATCTATGGAGGTGGATTATTTGTGGGTATTTCCCAGGATATGATTATTCGAAAAGCTACCGGCAACAAAAAAAGTATTGATGACTTAATGCGTCAATTGTATAAAAAATACGGCGGCACTAATGAATATTATACATTAGCAGAACTGCAACAACTCATGTCTGAATTAAGTGGCATTGAGCAGACAAGCTTTTTCAATGAATATGTGAAAGGAGTAAAAGAAATCCCCATAGCTGATTACTTAAATTTAATAGGTTTTGATGCAAAGATTAATAACCAACAATTGGTCATATCCAAAAAGGAATCATTAACTCCTTTACAGCAAAGTTTCATCGATGGTTTCTATGGTAAATGATTAGGTAATAAAAGCATCCGGTTCAAATATTCTTTGTCATTATACTCAACACTTCCGTTAAGTAATCAATAAACAGATATGAGAACCAATAAGCTGTGCTTTATTTTCCTTTGTTTTCTAATACTACAAAGCTGCTATAACAGTACTTCTCCGAAAGAACAATCTATGGATGAAGCAGCATGTTATTCAGAACTTAGGATTTTTGGTGACAGCAGTTTTCAAAATGATGTATTCCGGGGCTCATTTAGTCCAGATAATGAAACCTTCTACTTTTTTAAAAAAGTAACTCCCAATCAAGAAGATTATAGAATCTATCAATCTACTAAAACAGATGGAAAATGGCCGGCCCCTCAAAGGGTAAATTTAGGAGGCGAATATTCTGATTTATACCCAAGTATCTCTAAAGATGGAAATCGCATGGTATTTTCATCCTACAGGCCAGTGCCAGAACAATTTCAATCGGATCATTCAAAAAATGCTCATATCTGGTATGTTGAAAAAGAAAATGATCGATGGGGAGCACCTGTGTTTATGGAACAAGTGAATAAAATTGGGTATTACCACTCCTGGGTAGAATTTGGCTGGGATAATAAAGTCTTCTTCAGAAGGGTTTCTCCTGACTGGACTTCTAGTGAAACACTTTATACAGAATGGGATGGAGAAAAATATACCACACCTAAGGTTTTTGAAGAAGTAGAACAATGGGTCAACTGGTCTCCCAATGTTCAAATTGCAGGCGGTTCTCCCGGCCCAACTAAAGACCTGGTTTTCTTCGATGTAGCAACTCATAATCCCGAAACAGATAAAAGAGGGTCTGATATTTGGATATCAGTAAAAATCGATCAAAAGTGGACAGATCCCAAACCATTGGATAAGAACATTAACCAGGATGGATATGATGTATTTCCTTTTTTCTCCTCTGATGGAGCGTGTTTTTACTTTGTAAGAGGCTTTGACCGTTTTTATAATATCTCATTAAATGAGGTTCTTCCAAAGCAGTAGTCATGTTTTGATAGCTTTTCTTTTAGAGTTGTTTGTAGGTATGGATGATCATACCTTTATTAACTTCATAAGGTAGACAATACACAAACATTTATCATCTTATTGGTAGAATGCAATGCCATGTACTATTTCTTTTTTGACTTACGTCAAAAAAAGCCCCTCTCTTTACCTCTATCTTTGTATTATATAATTTACAAACAAGTCCTATGCAAAAACTAAAAATCAGAACCGTCCTTGGCCTCATCTTGCTCTACCTTGCCATTTTATTGAATTTGGAGTGGGTTTGGGGAATCTTATTTTTGATTTGGGTGATCCCGGATTTATTCTCTGGCATTACTTATTTCATCGAGCCAGTTGAGAAAAAGAGTAGTCCATTATTGTATTGGATAATCATGATATCCTGGTTGTGGATGTCCTTATACATGATGGCAACGCCATTTTTTCCTGAGCTGTACGGAGAAAGCTATAAGGTAATGCACCCCGCAAAGGAATCGGGTATTTACCAGGATACCTTCCAAAGTAATCTAAACCTAAATAGCCTGGATACTCCTCTAAATCACAATGCTACTTCTGTTTCCCAAAAAGCGAATAAACCAGCTATAAAAGATAGTCTGAAATATAAATCCTATGCTCAAAAGGAAACACATTATTTTGTTGGTATTTCAGCAGATATGAATATCAATGATCCCGATATAGAAAAACATACCAACGAACTGTGGGAATATTTTTATACGAACGATATCTCTCAGGTGATTTCTGATATTATTGATGAACGCATTTATTTTATCTATTCCAAGGCCGATAATGCTGGCAACTATAAAGCTACAATTGCTTTCAGGACACAAGGGATTGATAACCTCTATGAAGGCCTGGAAGGTCTTAGCATTCCACCAGGAAAATATGCTGTATTTGAACATAAAGGAAAAAATGCAGACCATTTCATCACTAATACATGGGCAAAAATCTATGAGTCTGATTTAGCAGTTGCAAATGGATTTAATATGGAAGTCTATACATTAGACAACGACTATAATGTTGAAAAAGCAGAAATAAGAGTTGCTATCCAGCAGTAATGTGTGAAAGGCAAAGTGTGTGACCCATTTTAATTCAAAAAATAAGAGCAGATTTTCAGCCATGGATGCCTGCGCATTTATGGTGGAGTCCACGGATTACACGAATTGCTGAAATCTTCGTGTAATTCGAGTAATCCGTGGATCTCTTTTAAGATGTGTAAGTACTATATAACTTACGATTGAAGTAGTAAGATGTACTTACAAGTATAAGACCAACAACTGAACCCATATGCTCTCCATCACTTATGTTAAGGTGCGCGGAAATAGCTAATAATAGTTCAAATACAAATCCGGCATAAGCCCATTCTTTCAGCATTTTAGACTTATTGGTCCATATAGCCACCAGTCCAAGTATTTTGGCTATAGCCAAAGGATAAATGATGTAAGTAGGAAAGCCTAATTCCTTATAAAAACCACTGACCATTTCGTATTGTGTAAAATACATGGTGGCGCTAAAAGTCATTAATAAAGTAAATAGGCCTGTTACGACTCTATAAATAATCAAATCTGTTTTTTTCATGCTAGACATTAATTAAGTAATTGGTTGACAATCATTATAATTACCACGGTATTATTTACCACGGTATTTTTTATGGTAAAAAAAGCTATTAGCATAGCTTTTTATTAACCTCTGAGTTTATCAAGAATATCACTTACAATCCTGGCCTCTTCAACTGTAACATTAGCAAGAAAGTCCTTATGAGAACCATCATCTTTGTCGTCAATTTCCTTCAACAATTGCAATCCCTGATCAGAAATCTTCAAATGCACCACTCTCCTATCAGCTTCACACCTTTGCCTTTCAATCAAACCTTTTGCGACTAATTTATCGCAAAGCCTGGTCGCATTAGGTGATTTTTCCACCATGCGCTCCTTTACATCATTCATATTCACCCAATCTCCTGCCCCTCTAAGAATTCTTAAAATATTGAACTGCTGCATGGATAAACCAAAGGGCTCAATGAAGCAATTAAACTGGTTTTTTATCCAGTTGCTAGTAAAGACAAGATTTGCCAAGAAACGAACCCTTTCATCAGCAAATTTGGTTTTCATTGCATCTTCTATCCTTGTCATCTCTTAATATTTGTGTAAAGATACCGTTTTTTTATTTACCACGGTAAATATTTTCATCCAGAAATTGAATTTGTTACAATCTGGCTCAAAAAATAAGAGTATTTTGCTTTCGCAAAAAGGACCGAATTATGAACAATGGACATCAAATAAGAACACTATTTTCCAGAGATCATGATACTGTTTTCCAAAAACTTGGTGTTTTCCTTGGAGGCCCAACTCCTCCTAGCGGTGAAATGTTAAATGGTTGGAGAAGGGTCATCATGGATAAATTACAAGCAGATTCCCGATTAGACCCCAGTATGATTGTAGTGGCTCCTGAGCCTGAAAGTGGACACTGGGATGATATTGATAATTTTCATCCTAAAAATGAATTAGAAGTAGTACATGACAAACAAATGCCATGGGAGTTGCAGTATCTCAATTTATGCGATATCACTACTTTCTGGCTACCAACCTATTGGACTGAAGAAAAAGCAGCTCCTTTTGCTCCTAATATTGGCCCAACCAGTCGCTGGGAATTTGGTTTCTTCTTTCAGGAATATCTAAAAAATCCAGCAAAGCGAAATTTCATTATTGGCTCGCCAGAAGATGCAGAAAGTATAAAGTGGGCTAAAAAGATAACCGATATTTATGGTATTAAATGGCATTTCCTAAAAGAGGAAGACAAATCAAAGCTGGTAGCTGATTCTTTTATTGAAGAAATTGCTCAAACTCTTATCCAAAATAAATGGCAGTATTAATGAAAACTCCGATCAACACCAACCATCTAATCCTGTTTGAAAGTGCACTGTATCGAACTACAACGACCCTTATCATCGGTAGTGATTATATAGCCTTAATTGACCCTAATTGGCTGCCTATTGAGATAGAAGCGATTTATGAGCAGGTATTATTACATGGTGAAGGGAAACAAAAATATCTGATATTCACGCATTCTGATTATGACCACATTATAGCATACGGGCGGTTTGAGGATTTCACATGTATAGCATCCAGTAATTTTGTTACTCAAGCAGAAAAAGCCAGGATCATCAAAGAGATCAATGATTTTGATGATGAATATTACATCCGAAGAAAATATCCAATTAAATATCCTGAAATCCACACTCCTATTCAGGATGATGGTCAAGCATTATTACTTGGCAGAGAAGAATATCATTTTTATTTCACTCCTGGCCACACCAAGGACGGAATCGCTATTCTTAACAAAAGCCGGGGCTTACTAATAGTCGGAGATTATCTGAGCAATATAGAATTTCCCTTTATTTATGATAGTTTCCATAGTTATCAAGCTACTATTAATAAACTGGAGTCTATTATCACAGAGAATGATATTCAACTACTGATCCCGGGGCATGGTGATTCTAGTACTGATAAAAATGAAATGCTCCATCGCATTAAAGAATCCAGAGATTATTTATCCGCATTAAAAGATGAAGTATTAAACAACAAATCACTTGATCCTCAAAGCCTGACGAAGCGATATGGATTTGGAGAAGCCTTACTCAAAAGCCATTGGGAAAATCTTAAATTATTAAAGACTGAATTGAAGGTATGATTTTATAAAAGCAATATTTCAATTTTTATATTTCCTATTTCCTTAAACAAGCAATTGATATGAACCCAAAAATAAAAAACGCCATCGGCTTATATATAGAAGCTATTCGCGATGCAAAACCGCAAGAAGCAATTACCAAATATATAGGATCGCGCTACCGACAGCATAGCACAGGCGTAAAGGATGGGAAAGAAGGTTTTTTGGAATTCTTCAATTCGTTTCCTGAAAGGTATCCAGTCAGAGATATACAAATCCTCAGAAGTTTCGTAGATGGACAATTTGTTTTCCTGCACGTCTTTCAGAATCTGAATGATGGCGCTGCTCAATGGGTTACCATGGATTTCTTTGATACCGATGAGAATGATAAAATGATTGAGCACTGGGATGTCATTGCTAAATATGCAGATTCAACGCCTTCAGGGCATACTACCATAGATGGTTATACAGAAATAGTAGATTTGGATAAAACGGAGGAGAATAAGGAAGTTGTAAGGAATTTGATTATGGATGGCCTTATGAGGGGAGGCAATCCCGATAATCTACCCAAATACATTTCTACCGAAAAATATATACAACATAATAAAGAGGTTGCTGATGGCTTAGAGCACTTTCAAAGACTCGCTTCTATGCCCAATCGTCCTTTGAATTATGAAGAAATTGTGATCATAGTAGGGCAAGGAAATTTTGTTGCCACTTTAAGCCGTGCCAATTGGAATGATGGAACAATTGATCAGGATTACGCTCAAGCTGATTTATTCAGATTAGAAAATGGTAAAGTTGTTGAGCATTGGGATTGTGTAGAGCCTGTACCTGAGCATAGTGTCAATAGCGGGAAATTCTAAATTCCTAGTGTTCCGTTAACACTGAAAAGACGGGTGGAGACTTCGGAGAAGTCGGAAGTTTATCGAAAAGGATTATGATGGAAATTTCGACTTCAGATGAAGTCGCATATTCTGTTATTTGTGCGACTTCATCCGAAGTCGAAAGCTTTTTTGCTTAGGCAAAAGAGGTATGATTTCTCCGAAATCAATCCTCCAACCAAACTCAGCTTTTCAGTATTAACAAAGCACTAGTTTCTAAATGGTATCATCAGGCCTACCGTTACCCCCTGTCCTTCATTATACAGCGAATCTGTATTAGAAGCATATAAATTTCTTAACCCCAGGTGAAATTGGTAATCTACAAATACGCGTTTTCCCTTGGTGATTATATATTGAAATCCCAGGCCAGGCTGCAATCCAATATCTATTCTTTGCAGGCCTAAACCGGGAAAGGTAGAGACATCTTTATACGCTTTATTTTCATATATATATCGATAATAGATGCGATGGCCTAGTCCAAATTCAAAGCCCAGCAAGCCATAAACCTGAAAATTTTCGCTTCCCAATTGAGCTTTTAACTGTACGGGTAATGACCAGTAGGCAGCCCTCACACGAATAATTTCGGCATCTTCTATATCTAATGGAATCGATCTGAAAGTCATCCCCATCCCCGTCCGCAAGGTCAAACTTGTATTCAATGGTTGCTCAATACAAACATTCAGCCGTGCAAAATCATCCGAAAAAACAGCAGAACTGGCATAACCTCCTAATGCTATTTGTGCATTTGCAGTGAATTGCAAAATGAAAAGTAAAGATATAAGGTACAGTAGTCTTATCATTATGAGGGCGTTACAATGGTCTAATACACCATAGTAACGCCCTCTTTATAATTGTATTTCGACTTTAACAGTTATACGGTAAGTAGTTGGCAGTATCTAAATATCGAATGATTATTAACTCAAATACTGCATCGTATTCCTTACCTTAGAACAGCAACTGTAAACCAAGACTAGGTAGAATAGGTAACTGGTTTACACGGCTGTTTGTTACACGATCTACATAGAATACGTTGTCGCGATTATATATATTCGTGATACTAGCAGTAGCTTCTAATCTAGTTGAGTTTGTAATATCAAAGGTACGCTTCACAGAAGCATCCAAACGATGATAGAATGACAAGCGGCCACCATTAATTTCATCAGCCAAAATAGTACCTAGATTGAAGTTTCCGGTTAGTATATTAGTATATACCAGATTGCTGAAGTTATTCTCTTCGTAGAAACCTTGTGTCTGAGTGAATGGAAATCCAGATCCCATATTCCAGCGGAGGCTTGCCTCCCAGTTGTTGTTCTCTCCAAAAGAGTACACCCCTAACAGGTTAACATTATGGCGACGATCAAAGATAGTATTGTATTCTACAAAACCATCATCACGATTTACGTACCCTAATGAGTAAGTAGCCCATAGGTACAGATTCTTCGCTTCATAACGAGCAGAGAAATCGATACCATATGCATCACCGGTTTCAGTCACAAACTCAGGATCTGTAGTACTCAATCTATTACGGTTGATTGTAATAAGCTGAGTAAACTTCTTTAGATAAGGCTCTACATTCAGTGTCAAGTTATTATTGATATCCACCTCAAATCCTGCGATTGCATGATATGACTTTTGCAATCTGTGATTAGTAGGTTCAGTGCTGTTTGGCTTATAGATCGTTTCTTCCGGGCCGGCCAGGAAACCTACAAAGAAGTTTACAACATCCAAGTCGTTAAGCGTACTGATCAGGTTTTGAGAATAAAAACCACCAGCAAACTTGAAACGTAAGAAGTCTGTTATATTATACTTCAAGCCAAGACGAGGCTCAGGAGATAACTCTGATTGAGAAGCATAGTATTGTAAACGGAAGCCAGGCTCAATAATAAGTGGACCTATAATTTGCTTATATTTAACATAGGCAGCCAGCTCTGTCGTGAAACTACGCTGATTGATGGTAATACCAATAAAGTTGCGGAACTTAAAGTTGGTGTTGAAACCTGTAAAATCAAAACCGTAATTTACCTGGTTCTTATTTCCGAAGTAGGTAAAGTTCAACAACGCATTATAGGAACTAACGCCACTGGTACGTGGATCTCCATCTGATTCGTCGAGCTTAATCTGATAATCAGAAACTGCTACCGTACCATCCATAATCACATTAGAGTTAGGTGGTATCAGCTTAAAACTAGCACCTGCCCCCGTGGTTTGCCAATCTACCTTTGCAAGCCCTATGAAATTGAATTCATCAGTAAAATTGAAACCAAAAACATCCAGCTTGCTACCATTATTACCAACGAAAGATAGCTTACCATATAAATCTGTATACTTATAAGGTAAACCTATATCACTGGCATCCAGTGTAGTATCGGCATCAGCAAAGGAGAAAAATGTTGTATCTACAGCATAGTCATAAAGTACCTTAGAGGACTGATCCAGGTAAGAGTGCTTTCCTGTAAGAAGGAAAGATACGCTTCCTCCTCCATCTTCCTCCAATGGTTTGATAGGCCCTTCCAACAAGGCTTTTGCCTGGAAAGGACTGGCAGAAACCAAACCACCAAATTTCTTCTTATTACCTTCTCTTGTTTTAATATCAACAACGGCAGAAATACGGCTACCATAATCCGCATTAAAGCCTCCTGTTAATACATCCACACTTCTAATCGCTTCTGTTTCAAACACAGAAAAGAATCCAATAGAGTGGAAAGGATTGTAAATGGTTACACCATCTAGTAATATCTTATTTTGTACTGGAGAGCCTCCTCGGATGTACAGTTGTCCACCCTGGTCTCCTGAACTAATAATACCTGGCAGAACTGGCAGATATTGTGCAATGTCCGCTTCACCACCAGTAGCTGGTAAAGAACGAATTTGCTTAGGAGTGACCCTTACTTTAGATACCTGCACATCCGAACGAGCCTGTTCTCTCCGAGCAGATACATTAACCTCTGACAATTTCACGGCACTAGGATTCATGAACATACGTTCATAAACGATTCCGCCATTCTTTACATTAATATTCACTGCTACACTATCATAGCCCACATAAGTCGCCACCAACTGGTAGGTACCTTCCGGAACATTAGCGATGGAAAAGAAACCGTCCAAATCTGTATTTGTTCCAAGCGTGGTGCCCTGGATTTGAACGTTTCCATATATAATAGGTTCTCCTGTTTCCTTATCGAAAACATTACCACGAACAATACCTCCATTTTGAGCTCCTAAGGTGATAGCTAACAAGAGAAGGGGGAGTAAAAACAATTTTCTTAGCATCATATACTTCATATACTTCTTTCTGTCGCGGGTGATTAATATTTATTTCGTTATTAAGAAGACACAAAGATAAACACCTCCCCCCCTTCCCAAAGAAAATATTTGTCATTTTATGAACACTAATCAAATTCCCTCCTCTTTTTGAGGAAAAATAGCCCAATTCGAACTCAAAATAATCCATAATGCCAATACTACATCTAAAGAATTGTTGAATTAATAGGCCAAGGCTGTCGCATTCATACAAATAGAGGGGATAAATGCTCAAATACACTTTGACAAGCATTCGTTATGCATATAGAGATTTCATGGCAGAATCAATTATCCTCTGGAGTATTATTCTCTTTATCCTGAGATTTCTTGGGTAATCTTTTAGCTTCTTTTAAGCTCTTATATATAATCCACTCAAGTTGTCCATTAACGCTACGAAACTCATCATCTGCCCATTTTTCTATTTGCTTAAAAATAGCTGGGTCAATTCGAAGTACAAATGATTTTCTCTTACTCACGATTAAGAATTTAGAGTTCCGGCATTTACCACCGGGACGGCTTCCTTGTCACCACATAAAACTACCATTAAATTACTGACCATAGAAGCTTTTTTATCATCATCGAAGTCAATAATATTATCTGCAGATAATTGATTCAATGCATCTTCCACCATACCAACAGCTCCTTCAACTATTTTTTTCCTGGCAGCTACTATAGCAACAGCCTGTTGCCTTTTTAGCATTGCACTTGCAATTTCCGGTGCATATGCCAAATAACCAATTCTAGCTTCCATAACGGTTATACCAGCAATAGCCAGGCGTTCGGTAATTTCATTTTCCAAAGCTTCATTTACCTCATCCATTCCTGATCTTAAAGTAAATTCCGCTTGTTCATCATCAAAATTATCGTACGGATAAGATCCTGCAAGTTTCCGAACAGCAGCATCTGTTTGCACTTTTACAAATTCTTCATAGTTATCGACATCAAAAGCTGATTTGTAAGTATCAGCAACTTTCCAGACCAAGATCACATTAATCATAATCGGATTTCCAATTTTATCATTCACCTTTACCCGCTCACTATCAAAATTTCTAGCTCTTAATGAAATCTCCTGCCTCGTATAAAAGGGATTAGCCCAAAAGAATCCATTTTCACGTACAGTCCCTTTATAAGCACCAAATAAAACCAGCACCTTTGAACTATTCGGATTAACGATAAAAAATCCTTTAATGATTAATATTATAAGCAACACGATGATTGAGAAAAATGGGTTATCAAACATTAGTATACCTGCCACCATACTAATAATTATGATCATTAATACAAGAAGCATTAGATAACCACTAGTCGCTTTAATTTGAGTTTCTTTTTTCACAATGATATTATTTTGATATCACAATGATACTGATTTAGATTTAGCATTAAAAATTATGGCTATTTTTTTAGGCCAAAAGTGGTTAATCGACTACTAACGCTGTACAATTCAAATTCACTCAATACCCATATTATAAGGTCACTTTCTTATCTAAAATTTCCCTCTCACAATCTAAAAACCCTCTTTCCTCTGTTAAAATCGTTCCCTAAGCCAACTATATATCCCTTTCTCAAGCACATCTTTATCAGTTAGTTAGCTAGAAGATTGTCTTTCGTCAAAAATTCAGTTGCATTGGTCGTTTGAGTCTTCGTGCGGCCTTTTTTTATAATATCTTGTCCATATATAAAAGATCACTAAACCTTATTTGACCATGAAAAAAGTTTTTTTACTCCCTGTTATTGCTTTATTCCTCTCTATTACTACTCTAAATGCACAACTTCCCATAGGTAGTTGGGCACCTCCGTTCACCATGACTGACCTTGAAGGAAACGAACACCGACTGTATGACTATCTGGCAGAAGGAAAAGCAGTCATTATTGATTTTGCGGCTGCCTGGTGTGGCCCTTGCTGGATGGAACACGAAAGCCAAGTACTTGATCAGATATGGGAAGAGTATGGTCCAGAAGGTACTGATGAAATTATGATATTCTTCGTTGAAGCAGATCCCGAAACGACTACAGGACAACTCTATGGTACAGAAGGCCCTTCTCAGGGCAATTGGGTTGAAGGCACTCCCTACCCTATGATTGATGTGCAGGACTGGATTTTACCTGATTCCTACAACCTCAATTTCTTTCCTATGATTACCCTCATCTGCCCGGATATGAAAGTAAAGGTTCCTAGTTTGTGGAATAATCTTGCTAACTGGAATGTAGATTATGTAGTGAATGAAGCACTTTCATGTGAAGGATCTACTCCTAGTACTAATGATGCAGCTATTTTCTCTTATGATATTTATGGCCGTGACTGCTACATCGGTGATCTGGATTTTGAATTAATCAATAGTGGATCTGAAACATTAAATGAGGCAACAATAGAATTAAAACGCAATGGCCAATTAATTGATACGTACAACTGGGAAGGAGCACTGGAATTTGGCGAAGGTACCATTCTTAGTTTCAATGGTATTAATCTGGAACCAGCAATCAATGAATTTTCTCTTGAACTGATAGGAGAAGATGATGATCAGACCAATAATAGCATCGCACTACCGTTTCAAAAAGCGACTACTACCTCTCTTGACCTTACCGTTTATCTGCAAACAGATGAAGATACTGAAGCAGATAATACTCGCTGGTGGATAGAAAATGACATGGGAGAGACAGTCGCAGAAAGTGGGCCTTTAAGCAATAATTCGTATACAGAAACGAATATTACGATTCCTGCAGAAGGTTGTTATATGTTCCATGTAGCAGATGATGGTGGAGATGGCCTTACGGAAACTGGTTTTATCCTGATAAGCGATAGCTCTGATGGCCTCATCTACGACAATACTCACTTTGGCTATGAGGATGATGCACTATTCCTGGCACAAGCTTCAGTAAATACTCAATCAATTAGTCCTGAAAAAATTCAGCTTAGTGCTTTTCCAAATCCTGCTCAGCAAATGACATCATTGCAGCTGACACTTAATCAGGCTTCAGATATTCGTATAGAATGTATGAACCTTGCAGGACAAATGGTCAATAGCCTACAAGCAGGACACTATACTGCCGGACAACACTCTATCAATTATGACCTGGCAAACCTACCTCAAGGAGTGTATATGCTAAGAGTATATACGGAGGAAGGAGCAGCTAGCCTAAGAGTAGTAAAAGAATAGAATAAGTTAACTAATCGATGGAATTTGTAGATAAGGCTTGGTTACATTAGTAACCGGGCCTTATTTTTTTTTATTTCACATAATAATGATCTATAATCTAAGAAGAACCTGAAAGTATCGTATAATTCATTATTTTTGATACAACATTGAAGGCACATCCAAGTGTGTACATACATTATTAATCTCTCAAATAAGCAGCTCGAAAATGAAATTGATTAAATCACTATCAGCACTCATCTTATTGATTATTGGCATTCAATTGTGCATCGTCTCTCCTCTTATGGGCCAAAAAGTAAAGGTAAAAAAGGGAGTAATCTATATAGATGACGAGCCCACTGTAACTATTAAAGAATCATCTGAAAAAAGTCTCAAAAGTTGGGCATTCTGCACTATGGAAGGGGACACTTTTATGATCTATAGCGGGAAGACAGTTCGTTTACCTCAACTTCCACATGAAGAAAGAGCTATGTTTTATCCTCATTATGAAATATATTTTCCTAAAACAAATGTTAAAAGTTATACTAATTATTGGTTTGTAGGTTTTAAGAAGTCAATGGGAAAGGCAATCGTTAGAAATGGTTTATTTGTAGATGGAAAATATAATATAGATGCTGAAAAAGCCTATGTCGAAAAACATAATAGTTTTCAGGCAGTGATAGCACGGCTTAAAGAGGCTACTGAACGTAGAGATACTTTAAAAGACAGTAAGTCTTATCAATTTTATGCAAAAGACATTATTAAACGTACTCCTACCCTTAATGGCAAAGCGGTTGTTAATGACAATGGCAAGATTGTTTATGCAGAAAAGATAATAGGCCAGATAAGTTATAAAGGGGATGAAAAAGGAATAACTTTTAGCGTTATATTTCCTCATAAAAGTGCTTTTGATCCTATCAAGCGAGTAGGAACTATATTTTTTGAAAAAGAGACCAAAAAGGTAGTCATAAAAACAAAACAGGATAATGCAGAGAGAGCGTATCACTCAGAAAAAGGGTATAATGATGCGGAATTAGATAAAGCTATATTTTATCTAATTGAACACGCTTATTTGTAAAAATCCTGGCTCTGCTATAGATTACACTGAAGTTGGTTTAGTTATCCTAAGAGGTTTTAAATTTTGGAAATCAAATTTTCTGGTGTCAAATGGCTTTCCGATAAAGTCATTCTTTCTCACGGACCCTAAGTGAGCAAATTCACCAGTGCCCTAGCCTAACATTGCTTTTTGTCCATATTTTCATTAACTTGTATATCCTATTAATGATATATCAGGTAATAAAGACTGTAATTTTCACAAATTACGCTACGATTATTACGAACATCTTTAACCCCAAAAGAAACCAAAATGACTACACCAGCCCAACCTCAGAGTTACACTGGAGAAAACATTAATCTCAGTTATTTCCGCATTAGAAAATGGATAGGAACATTTGGCGTATTATTACCTATAATGGCTCCCATCATTTCAGGAGAAAGCCTGCCTTCCATAAGCCACTATTACTACACCGTTTCAAATATCTTATTTACAAGTTTGTTGATTTTGATAGGTGTTTTCCTTGCCTCTTATCACGGTTACGATAAGCTGGACAATATTATTACCTGGGTAGGAGGAATCTGCATTATCATAGTTGCTATTGTACCCACACCACTGAATGAATGCTGTCTTGGAACAGCCCCTACTCCAATTTGCTGTTGTGAAAGCTATAAAGTATCTGGATTGCTACCAATTGGTTATATTCATTTTGGTAGCGCTGTTTTATTTTTCATTTGTATGGCATTTATGTCTATCCGCCAGTTTACCAAAGGAGATACCACAGATAAACACAAAAAAATGAGAAACCGGGTATATTATTTCTGCGGATATGGCATCCTTGCTACCATTATTTTTGCGGGCGTTATGATATTTGCTTTTGAAGCGGATAAAAATACCCGATTTATATTTTGGGTAGAAGTTGTGATGTTAGTGCTTTTTGCTATTGCCTGGCTGATAAAAGGGCGAGCACTTAGAGATGTAAATGATTATATACATAAATACATGTAAAAAAGAACGTTTTATATACTTAATCTCTTTCGTATAAACACTAAAAAAGGAATTCCCATGCTTTCAAAGCTGGGAATTCCTTAGTTATATTACTAATTAAGCATCTTCTAGCACAGTGACCGTACCATCATTTAGATTGGCTGTATAAAGGCGTTTTAGCGTTGAATAAAAGGCTACTCCCCAGGGTCCCAAACCAACCTACATTCCCAACATTTTTTATGGATTGATATTTTTCAAAAACACGCTTGCGGTCAGCTACAAAGCTTCATGCAAGCGTGTTTATGTATTTGAGTATATTCTAGCCCAGATTAATCACTCCAAATCGATATGTCGACATTCCCATGTAAATGGTGTTGCCATCTGTGCCGTTAAGGAAACTATTAGGATAAGCACTCGTTTTAAATTCGGTTAATTCTCCCGCAGCAGTATATCTGCCAATAAAAGGAGAAACCCCAACGGACTGCCAGGGATTGCCAGGGAACCATACATTCCCGTCAGGGCCTATATGAGGTGCATAAGGGATAGCTCCGGTAAGGGCATTTTCTTTTACTGTACCATCAAGGCTAACTATAGCCAATGAATAAGATGTCATACCTACAAAAAGGCGGTTGCCAGGGCCAAATACCATCCCCATAGGAAGCCCACTAACAGGATATAGAGATACCTGTCCTTTACTATCTACTTTACCTACATTATTGCTGTATTGGCATCCGAACCATACATTACCATCAGGGCCATCCATTAAGAAAGATGCACCAGCATTAGCTGGAATATCATAATTTACGACCTTTCCATCCGGAGTGATTTTACCAATTGCCAGATCAGAACCAAACCAGACAGATCCATCGCTTCTTTTTAATAAAGAGCCTGTCATGACTGCAGCCTTAACCTCCCATTCTGTCACTTTGCCATTGGCTACATTAAGCATACCTACTTTAGGACCAAATTCGCCAAACCAGATATTTCCATTAGGGCCCACAATAGGATCAAGGGTACTATAAGATGTAGGAAACTCTTTAACATCTCCACTTGTGGTTACACTGCCAATTTTGTTCGCTTTATCACTAAAGTATATCAGGCCATTCGTTCCTAATACGAGATCTGTGGTCCAGCCTGCAGTGGCAAAGGTCTTCACATCACAATTCATATCACTGTATCCAATGGCATTGATACCAATTAGTCCAAACCAAAGGCCTCCATTAGGGCCGTTTATTAGTTCTTGCGCCAATCCAGCAGTTTGTGGACATTCTTTGATGGTCTTGCTGGCAATAATAAATTCGCCAACTGATCCTCCATCTGTGAACCAAACATTACCATTTTGCCCATACAAGGGCAGGTGAGTCATATTACTTGTTTTATAAAAATCAAAAGTGACATTCCCACTTTTCATGGAATAAGAATCATGGTCAGCCAATAGTGCTGGCTCTGCACTCAGGAGTGCATAATTTCGTGCAGGATGCTTGACTAGAAAGTCAACAAATCTGCGATTTTTACGAGAAGTCATAGGTGTTTTTTTATTAAAATTTATAGATTCAAATATTAGCCCTCACTTCTGTTTATTACGTAAAAAGAACTTTTGCATTGGCAAAAACACATGCAAATAGCTCAGAAGTATTAGGACCATAAGGAATACTTCCTGTCGCTACAATGTTCTGTTCATCATCAAATACAATTTGTGGGATATTGCTATTGTAGGTAATCTCAGTATTATCCCACAGTAATTTTACACCACTTTGATCTGCTCCGGCAACATAAGCACGCTGAAAGCCCATCCCATTAATTAGCCTGCTTCCTGCAACAGCCAATGTATCATCTTTTGCTTCAATCACAGAATTCAGAATCAAGTCAAAGTTTTGATGTTCCCAAATTACATTGCCTTTACCAGTGATCCTCATCAATACTGATTTGGCTGCAATAGTAAAGTCACCATTGGAGTTTTCTGTAATATCGCTGTTCAATAGTACATAAATAGAGTAAGTCGTATAGGTTCTTTCCCACAAAATTTTTCCAGAAGAATCTAAAAGGGCTGCAAAAACTTGATTATTCCCTCCACTGTCAGGAGCAGTGGCACCACACATTGCATAGTTTCCATTTTGAGTAGTGATAATAGAATATCCAACTTTATCATCAAGATAAGTCGACCATTCCTGATCACCATTGGCATCAAATTTCATAACCACATTCTTCAGCTCTGAAGAGCCATGCTTAATGGCCAGCGAAGAAACTACAAAGCCTCCATCCTTGGATGCTGTAACAGCATATCCATCGCGTTTCACCCCTTTCTCTCCTATATTTTTTTGCCAGATCACACTACCATCTGTACTACTGATCTTGACAAGCCATACATTCTCATCACCAGCATAAACTGATGTGAACCAAATTCCTACGGCAATGAAATTGCCATCCTCTAACAATGCTGCATCCAGAAACATAGTACTGTATTGTCCTCCATAGGATTCTTCCCAAATAACCGGATTGCCAGAATAGGGATTGTAAAGTACAGCAAATCCAGTATCCGGCTGAGAGCCATTAAATGCTCTTCCTGCAATCAGATAATCATTTGAACTGGTTTTGATTAAGGCCTGAGGTTGAGGGCTATAGCTAAAGCTAAGGTCTACTCCACTAATAATTTGTGACATAATATGGGTTTTATGGTTAATAGTATACCAGTACTTTGTCAAGTATCAAAAGAAGAGTAAGGACTTCGGAGAAGTCGGAAGTTTATTGAAAATGTTCAGGGTAGCGTTTCGACTTCGGATGAAGTCGTACAAATAACAGGATATGCGACTTCATCCGAACCTGTCTTCCTGGCGGAAGACAGGTTCTCCGAAGTCTCTACTCTGTATTTGATACTTAACAAAGCGTTAGGAATTAATATTATCTTCTTGTTTATGAGTGAGGGTACAAGGCATATCTTGTCCAAAACCTTCGACAGTCAATTTACCATTTTTAAGTCCTGGTTCTAAAACGATAAGGATATTAGCCTGAATGGTACGTTTTTTATTAAAGTCGTAAATCATCACTCCGTGCCCTTCAGCTTTAATAGTTGTATAACCAGTACTCCCATCAAAACTCACTGTTCCCTGGTAGTGTAAAGTAGTCATTGTACCTACTCCCCAAAGCGTGCGTATGGTCATCACACCAGATGCTGTGTTAGAACCATCAGGGTTGCCAGAAATCAGTAATGAAAAATTTCCAGAAGGGGCATTAATTGAACCAGGAGTATAAAAGGTATATTCTCCCTGAAACATTACTTTTCCCTTTGCTAAGGATATAATATCCTCATGTGGACTTGATGCCTTCATAATTAAAAATTGATGTGATTATAATAAATTATGCTCTCTTACTTATAGTGGCCAAGATTATAGGTACATATGTTTTAGCCACATACTCAGGTCATCCGACTTTCTTTAGTAGAGAAAATTCCATAAGAGAAAAAACCAATTCCATGAATTGCGTTGTTTGAACTGGTTTTCAATAGTAAATACCCATTTTGGCGAAAGGTTACCCCTTAGTTTATATTAATTTTCAATTTCCTGCAAAAGAAAAACTAATAGGTTTATTTCAATATAATTTTCCTGCTATGGATATCTAAGAGGCATGAAAAAAGCCCATCCGGAACGATGCTATCCAGATGGGCTTTAAACTTAAAGTATTTAAACTATATCAAAATCTTATAAGCATCATAAGCCATTTTGGCTAGATTTTCTCTGTCTTCTGGGTGAGCGATATTGATCATTCGTTTTACTCTTTCTTTAAGATTTTGTGCATACAAGTAGGCTACTCCATATTCTGTAGCTACATACTGTACATGGGCTCTTGTTGTCACAACAGAAGCGCCATTATTTAATGTGCTGACGATTCTTGGAATCCCTTTTTTCGTGCGGGAAGGCAATGCCAAAACAGCCTTACCTCCTTCAGAAAGGGCAGCACCTCTTATGAAATCCATTTGTCCGCCTACTCCGGAATAATGCTTCGTTCCTATAGAATCTGCACAAACCTGCCCTAAAACATCTATTTCAATAGCGCTATTAATAGCAATAAAATTAGGATTCATTCGAATGGTGCGAGTATCATTTACATAACTCACATCCATCATATTTACGATTGGGTTTTCATTGATGAAATCGTATAGTTTTCTACTACCAAATGCAAATCCAGCTACTATTTTACCCAGATCCGTCTTTTTATTCATACCTGTAATCACCCCTCTTTCGTATAAAGGGATAATACCATCCGAAATCATTTCAGAGTGAATTCCCAAACCTCTATGACCTGAAAGGCTGTGTAATACTGCATTAGGAATACCTCCAATTCCCATTTGAAGGGTGGCGCCATCATCAATCAATTCTGCAACATTTTCTCCTATTTTTCTTTCTATCGCAGAAGGCTCATTAATAGGAAGTTCGAATAATGGCTCATCTACTTCTATATAATGAGTAATCTTATCCATATGTAAAATCCCATTACCGTGTACAAACGGCATATTGGGGTTTACCTGCGCGATCACGTATTTGGCGTTATCAATGGCAGCATTGGATATATCTACAGAACAGCCTAAAGAACAGAAACCTTTTGCATTTGGCTTGGATACTGTAACCATTGCTACATCTAGCGGCATCTCTCCCGAGCGGAATAAAGCTGGAATCTCACTTAAGAAAATAGGTACATAATGCGCTCTGCCGCGCTGAACAGCTTTTCTTATGTTATGCCCTACAAAAAAAGCACTTATCTTAAAGCTTTTAGCATACTCATCAGCCGCATAAGGGGCTGGCCCTTCTGTGTGTGCAGATACAATTTCTACATCCCTCAACTCATTATGCCTTGCAGTCATGGCTTCCAATAAGCGCACAGGGGTTGCTGCTGCTGTATGTACAAAAACTCTATGTCCTGATTTTATGATTTGAACTGCTTCCTCAGCGTTAGAACAATATTTTGAATTCATAATTGTGTTTTTTAACAAAGTTTCACGCCCTACAAAAATAAGACAAGCGCTACTTATTTCAGCTATATCCTATATAGATTATAGCACTTTTACACAAAAAAATATTTTGCAAATCAACAAATCATACAATCAAATCATATTATAATATCGTCTATTTAAATAATTCAGAATTATACACTAAACATCATTCGACCCCATCAAAGCATTATTAGTCTTTCTATCACAGTAACAATATTTAATTTGGGGATTTTAGACACCTCAGAAAGCTTCGCTTTATTCATAAATTTTTACAGGACGCCTATCACGAAATAGAAAAAAACAAGGCCCTTATTTAGATTTTATCTAAATAATTATATTTGCATATTTTATAACAACTTAGAATATTGATAACATGCTTAGACAATTCATGTTTATAGTTTTTATTGCACTATTAGCTTCTTGCAGTAATGAAGGCCAGCCAAAAGCCAATGCACAGGAAGACAAGCAATCAGATCAGTCCATTACACTTTATACGCATAGGCATTATGACACTGATAAAGCCATTTTTGCACAGTTTGAAGAGGAAACAGGCATTAAAGTTAATGTTGTAAAAGCAAATGCAGATGAGCTTATCCAAAAAATGGAAAGCGAGGGAGATCAATCACCTGCCGACTTGCTGATTACAGTTGATGCAGGAAGGCTAGTAAGAGCAAAAAACAAAGGACTCTTACAAACAATTAATTCCGATATTTTAACCCAGTCTATCCCTGCTCATTTACGGGATACAGAAGGTCATTGGTTTGGTTTGACCAAAAGAGCCAGGGTTATTGTATATGACAAGGACAAAGTAAATACAGAGGATTTGTCTACTTATGAAGCATTAACAGAATCTAAATGGAACAATAAAATTCTCATTCGTTCTTCAGGCAATATATACAACCAATCATTACTGGCTTCTATTATAGCCAATGACGGAAAAGAAAAGGCAAAAGAATGGGCAGCCGGAGTAGTAGAAAACTTTGCTCGTTCGCCTAAAGGTAATGACAGAGACCAGGTGAAAGGAATTTTAGCAGGAGAAGGAGAGATAGCGATTATCAACACCTATTATTTGGGTAAACTCATTAATTCAAAAGATTCTACTGAAATTAAAGCAGGAAATGCTGTAAGCGTGTTTTTCCCCAATCAAGAAGATAGAGGAACCCATATCAATATAAGTGGAATTGGGGTTTCCCGATATGCTCCTCACAAAGAAAATGCCGTTAAATTTATTGAATATTTAGCGAGTAAAGAGGTACAGGAAATATTTGCAGAAGCAAATTATGAATATCCGGTTAATCCTAGTGCAGCTCCATCCGACTTACTAAATTCGTGGGGTGAATTTAAAGAAGATAAATTGCCATTATCCAAACTAGGGGAACTAAACAAGGAAGCTGTTATTATCTTTGACGAAGTAAAGTGGCAATAAAAGCTAAATGCAGTTTAGAATCAAACATTTAAAAAGAGATATAAACCAATGGTCATTTTATACTATGGCCATTGGTTTATTTGTTGCTATTCCCGTTTTTGCTATCGTTATCTATCTATTTGATGGTGTTGGAGAAATGTGGAGGCATATTGTTAATTATTTTTTACTGGATTACATCCAAAATTCTCTCTTTCTACTACTGGGGACAGGTTTTTTAACCTTCTTCCTTGGAATTTCTTCCGCATGGATAGTTTCTAATTATGATTTCCCATTCCGAAGGCTAATAGAATGGTTACTTTTTCTGCCGTTGGCAATCCCTTCCTATATTGTTGCTTATGCTTATGTTGGCCTTTTAGGCAATGGCGGTTCTTTAATAACTTACTTACAAAGTATTGGGTTCTCCATACAGAAGGTAGAAATGATGAATATTTTTGGTTTAATTTGGGTTTTGAGTTTTTCTCTTTTCCCATATGTATATGCAAGTACAAGAACCGTCTTTAAAAGTCACCCTAATAGTATTCGGGAAACTGCCTACTTATTAGGAGCATCTAATCGGCGATACTTCTTTTCTGTTGCCCTACCATTGGCATCTCCTGCGATAATTGGCGGGCTTTTTCTGGTTTTCATGGAGGTACTCAATGATTACGGAGCAGCAAAATATTACGGTATTAATACGTTTACAACCGGCATATTCAGAACCTGGACGGCACTGGAGGATTTGCAATCTGCTATTTATTTATCAGCCCTACTAGTTGTATTAGTTTTTTTGATTAATAGCCTGGTAAACTGGTTGAGAGGTAAAAGATCTTATGCCATTAAGGTTGGTCAGCAAAGTTCAACTCATTCCAGGAGGAAATCTTTAAACGGAAGTAAAAGAATCATCTATCCACTTCTACTGGCTATCCCTATTGTATTTGGGCTCCTACTCCCTATAGCTCAATTATCATATTGGGCAATGCTCACTCTTGATACGATGTTGAATGCCGAATTATTCTGGATTGCGCTACAAAGCATCAGTGTTGCCTTTGGCGCAGCATTCTTTATACTCATCACCGCATTGGTTTTAATTTTCTTTTCAAAATGGAATTATTTGAATTCCGTTCACTTCATCAAAAAAGTAGCAACAATTGGTTATGTCATTCCAGGAGCGATCATTGGTATTGGCATTATCAGAAGTAGCCAAACTGTGATCAACTTTTTTAGCGATACCTTCCATTTAAAGATTGGATACTTATTTTACGGAAGCAGTGTCATACTCATTTACGCTTATGTATTTCGCTTTTTAGCAGTAGCTTATAATCCAATAGAGGCCAATACTTTAAAGTTGGGTAAGTACTTAGCAGAATCTTCTTACCTATTGGGATCGAGTAAAATTAAAACCTTATTCAAGATAGAATTACCTCTGCTACGGGGTACTATTATCAGTGCATTTTTACTGGTTTTCATTGATATTTTAAAAGAGCTTCCTTTGACGCTCATTTTAAAACCTTACAATTTACAGACTTTAGCAGTAAAAGCCTATGAGTATGCCGATGATGAGCGAGTGGCAGAAGCCGCACTACCAGCTTTAGTCCTGATTTTTACGATCACACTAATGATGATGTTATTAAACTATGGGAATAAAAAATTAACCTCCTTTGGCAAGCCTGCTAACAAGCAGATGAAATGAATTATTTGTAAGGCTGAATATTTAACAACAACTGATGAATAAAATTATAGAAATCAAGGGGCTTTCAAAATCGTACGACGGAAAAAAGGATGCATTATCAAGCTGTACTTTTTCGATGGATACAGGTAAGATATGTGCGGTAGTAGGAGAAAGTGGTAGTGGCAAATCTACCTTACTTAGGCTTATTGCAGGCCTGGAACGCCCCGATAGCGGCCAAATTAAAATCAAAGGAAAAATAGTAAGTGATGATACCTTAATCATGCCTCCTCAGCATCGACATGTAGGGCTAGTATTTCAGGATTTTGCATTATTTCCACATTTAACAGTAGCACAAAACATAACTTTTGGTTTAAAAACGAATAAAAAAGAAACCGTAAAACGATTGCTCCAACTGATAAAAATGGAAGACTATGCCCATGCTTATCCTACTTCACTTAGTGGAGGACAAGAGCAAAGAGTAGCAATAGTCCGAACCTTGGCACTAAACCCAGAACTGTTATTGCTCGATGAACCATTTAGCAATTTAGACGCGGGCCTAAAGTCTGAATTACGCCAGGAAATACGGCAAATTGTAAAAAAGGTCGGCACTTCCATGATCTTTATTACCCATGATCTTTATGATGCTATCGATATTGCAGATGAAATCATATTGCTAAAAGACGGCAGTATTTTAAGAAACAGTTCGATTACTGATTTTTCAAAAAATATTCAAAACGAAGAAGTCGAAAAGATAATCTCGGATTTGAAATCGAATGCCAGGCGTACACTAGAACTACTAGATTAAACAGGGTAATCAACTCACAATTTCATCAATCAGCTACAATCAATTTTCCGACATGTGTTAATCCATGATCTCCTCGCAAATAAACTATATATATCCCTTGTGGTAAATCGCCTAAATTGATGGTAATAACATCTGGTGTTTTTTGATAGGAAGGCTGAATTTTATCTCCCTCACTATTCATAAGGCCAAGGATAAAATCTTCCTTATAAAATTCAGGGATTTCTATTGTTGTAAAAGCTCGGCCAGGATTTGGAAAAATATTTAAAGACTGAATATTAGGAGATTTAGTGGTCGAAACCATAAAATCACAGTCATCATGAGGAGTACCTACAGATAAAAACAAGTCATCAAAATAACTATCGTTATCTGTCCCGGCATTCCTAGTTCCTTTTAGTTCTACCTGAATCGTACGAGTTTCTTCCGGTATAACAGCTGAAGCATTCAATAGCGTCCAGGTATTATTCAGTGTCGATACAATACTCCCCTCTCCTATTTCAAGCTGATTTTCATCTAAGAAAATAACTTTCATTTCAGGAAGATCAGAGCCTGAATAGTTAGATAGATACCCGCCATAGTGGACTAAAAATCCGCCTGAATCTATTGAATCTATATATTCCTCCATGCTAATATCCTGAATTACCCGCCCTATTTCGCTATGTTCGCAAAGGCCACCGACAGAAAAATATTTATTGCCGTTGTTTGGCATTACACCATTGCAATCTCCACTTTCTAATGCTTCAAATACCCCTTCTACAACAATCCAGTCATTAGTATCCTCTTCTGCACCGGGATTAATCAATAGATTAGGCAGAGCAATTGACGCTCCTGTTGTAAATGCGACAGAATCTGACCATTCACTCCAGTTCATTTCTCTATCTCTATACCGAAATCTCCAAAAATAGGTTGTAAACTCATCCAACCCTATAATTTCTTCATCTGTTAGATCATCATTTAACTGAGTATCAATATCATAATACCAGTTTTCGAAATTTTTCCAACGCTCTATTATGGGATTATCAAAACCATTCTGTGAAGTAGTTAGCTGCCAATGACTTTGACCGTGTGCCGCATTGAGATTTGGCGATGAGAATTCACTTCCTACCAATGTAACACATTCTGGTGCAATCCCTTCTTCTCCAATTGGGAATATTGGTTCTGGTGCATCAACTATAGTAGGAATTAGCCTAATCGTTAAACTATCGGTGAGCTGATTGTCAATCGTTATGTCCTGATCTCCTCTACTTATTCTTTTGACCACCAATTTGGGATCTGCACTATCTGTAACTTCTACCATTACAAAACCATATTCATCCTGTGAAACTGAAAATTCATCATAATCAAAATTTGGAAACTCCCCCCAATTATCTATTGCTCCGCCAGCAGAGGCTACATTTATCCATAAGTGTTTATGATCTCTTGATTGTCCACGAGAATATCCATGTGTGTGCCCAAAAAAATGAATGCTAGGCTTATTACACTCCGTTGTAAATTGTTCTAATTTACTAATGACTTCACCCGTAAAATCAGATTCACCGGGCGTCCAAAGTTCAGATTTATGGGGGTGATGCAATTGAGCAAAAACAAAATCAATGGAATCAGAATCACAAGTTGAATATAAAATATCGTCCAACCAATCCAGTTGCTCTACATTAGTAAAAGGACTATTTGAGTTTAAGCCAACAATTCGAAGATTACCGTAATCTTTATACCACCAATGCTCTTCAAAATCTGGAGTACCATTATCCGGCATTTTAAAATAAGTGAAATAATACGGAGAATTATTTTCATGATTACCCAATACTGGATAAACAGGTACATAGCTAAACAGCTTTTCAGCAGGATTAAAAAAAGTGTTTTTCCAGGAATCAAAATCGTTTCCATTCGTCACAAGATCACCCGGGATCATTACTAATGCCAAATTATCTATCAATTCACCTCCCAACTCTTCATTGAGATAGTTAAGTACTCCTTCTTCTACAATTTCCTGAAACTTATTGGGAAATGCTCCATCCCTCTGCATATCACTCATCGCTACAAGCCTGAAAGATTCATGATCAGATGCAAAAGGTGGGGTTTTAAAGCGAAATATTTCTGAAATTACATTGTCTGTTTTTACTCGATAATAATATTGAGTAAACCGCTCTAAACCTTCGATATACACTTCATGCACCATAGCCTCTCCATCAGAAGTATAAGCAAGTCCGACAGATTCATTACCTAATGTATCTGTTAGTCCCCATTCTACGATACTCTCCTCTCCAAAATCTGTCTCCCACAATATGTAAATAGAGTGAGGGGCTGCATCTTGTAAATAGGGTTGTATTCTTATGGTTTGTGCTATCGGCTTATAAGACAGACAACATAACATTAAAATGATTAGAGGTAATTGTTTAGTTGCACTATGATTCAAGTCCATTTTACTTATTCTTTATAGAAAAAAAGAAGTTTATATTCTCTTTCTCAATATACCTTTTTCCAGACTATCGCTCCGTATAATTTAATGTGGGATTTGAATCAATAGGATTTTATAGATTAAACCGAATAAATCAACAACTTATCCTGACTATTTTCTTAGAATTAAGGACTGCATAAGCATGCCCATCGCTGGCGATAACAATATCAATGATATCTCTTGAATCCAGGCCAGGAATTTGAATCAACTCTATGTCTTCCCAGCTTTTTGGTTCATCTCCTGAAATATCAAAACGGCAAATGCCTTCTACATCGGATGCACCACCAACACGAAAAGTGTATAAGTAATCATTATGGATTAACATATTATAATCTACGTATACGAAAACTTCCCTGTTCTTCTCAGTTCCTCTATCTTCATAAGCTAAATCATAGATAGTCTTCCAGGTTTCGCCTGCAAGTTTATACATTCGATAGGAACTTGAAATTCCTTGTACAATTGCTATAAGGCCATCATTGTGATATTCATTTAGAATCCGCCAGCCAGGAGCAGTAAATAATGGTGCTTCTCCATTATCAAATTCAGCTTTAATAACCCCATTTTTGTAGTATGCTATTTCATTATCACAGCTTATAGCGTATAAAGATTGGTCACTTCCACCAACAAGATTTATAGATACACATTCAAAAGAAGCAGGATGAGATGCGAATGGGGCTATCGTATTATTTTTATACTCATGGATATCATAAGATGACCCCAGTTGTGGGTTTCCAAAAACGCCTTGTAGCATCAGTCTGCCTTGCCCATCCAATGTCATTGAATAACATCTATTTGTTGTTATGGTATTCATTTCTCCCGAAGCGTTTAAACTATACAGTCCTTCTTCTGCACAAATCATCAATTGGTTATTAAATACAATCAAATTCTCAACTACCATTTCGGCAGACTGAAGTGTGGGGCCATTAAAGCCATTCTTGATCACTATTTTTTCATTTCCGGCATACACAAAAAACTGATTAAAAACCTCCAAATTGGATGCTACATTTACAGAGAATTTTTCATCAATTTCCATCACTTCAAATTGATCACATTCAAAGATATTATCTTGTATATAAGAAGTTTCCAGTGTAGGATTTCCTATTTCCTCATCTTCACATGCGGAAAATAAAATCATTGTTATCAATAAAGTAAATATCCAGTATTTCATATTTGTAGTATTTGCTTTGGTTAAGTAAGAGAGCAAAATCAGGCGGAATAAATTGTTCTTTATTCACAAGTGATTCTTGCAATTTTTTTATTTAGCACTGCATATGCATGCCCATCGTTAGCGACAACGATATCGATCAAATTTCTTGAATCCAATCCTGGAATTTGTACTAAATCTATATCATCCCATGTTTTTTGTTCGTTGCCAGAAATATCAAATCGACTTATTCCCTGTTCATTATCAGAGGTATAATAAGGGCTAAATGCATAGAGGTAGTCGTCGTGTATCAGCATATTATAATCTTCATAGATAAAGACATCCTTGCTCTTTTCTGTGTCTTCATCCTGATAATCTAAATCATAGATAGGAATCCAGTTATCATCAACCAATTTGTATATTCGGTAGAAATCTGAAGATTGCTGCCCGATTGCAATAAGCGCTCCATTATAAGCTTCGTATGCTTCAGCAAGGGCAGGAAAAAATGGTGTCTGTACTTCGTCAAATTCTGCCAGGGAAACACCATTTTTGTAATGGGCTATTTCGTGTTGACAGCTTACAACATACAGCGATTGATTACTTCCACTAACTAAATTGAAAGATGTGCAATCAAAAGAAAGAGGATAGTTTACAAATGGAACAATTGTATTGTTTTTGTATTCGAAAATCCCGCGAGGGGAGTCACCTCCATATTCATCAAAATAACCATGCAAGAAAAGCCTGTTGGGCGATTCCATTGTCATAGAGTAACACCAACATTCTGAGACAGTGCTTATTTCACCTGAAGTATTCAAGCTAAAAACGCCTTCTTCTGCACAAATCAAAAGCTGATTATTGAACACATGCAGCTTTTTTACCCTCATTTCCAGCCTTTGAAGTACAGGCCCCTCAAATCCGTCCTTAATCACCAGCACACCATGTGTCAGGTATTCAACAGCATAAACAAAGTACCGATCAAAAGTTTCAAGAACTGGAGGAGTCCTGCTAAAGAAGCTGTCCTCAATATCAATCACCTCAAATTGATCACAACCAAAAATATTATCTTGTATATATGAAGTTTCTAATTCAGGTTTCACCATTTCTTCATCTTCACATGCAAAGAAAAAGATCACTGGTGCCAATAGGGTTAATATTCTGTATTTCATAATTTTATTCTATAATTTAGCGTCAAGTATTTCATTCTAAGAATGGTAATTAGTTATATAGCTGGTAGCATATATGCATTCCCCATTTTTTAGTGCGGTATAACGATACCTGCCTGGAGGAAGGATACTTTTCAATGTGACAGGAGCTTGTTTAAAAGTTGCTTCCAATACCATCACATTTGAGGTATCAAAAATTTGTATCACAATCGGATAATCCTCCGCTTTAATTGGCATTTCTAGCTCCAATGCATTAAACAATATATTCCAATCTATTTCCTCCTCTTGAATCCAGGCCATAGGCTTAGGGGGTTTGAATAATCAACTTGGCTCTTTTTACGGATTTAGCACCACTGAGAGCTTCAATAAAATAAATGCCATCGGCTAGGTTATTCCGGTGGAAAATAAAAGCATTACTCTGATAACTGGATCGTCTGCAAAGCACTCCCCTGCTATCATAAATTCGCAACTGAACCTCATCTTCAGGAGCTACTCCTGGTACTTCGATTTGAGCCATTTCTCCCATAGGATTAGGACCAATTTTCATAGGCTCTGTGGAAGAAACTGGTGGTTCAACTATCGGAGCGTAAGGCAATATATTTTCCTTAATCTCGTGTACCCAGGTATTGGTATAAATGGGTAGGTTGTAATCAAAGAAGATAGCAGCCTCATTTTCAATTTGGGTGCCTTCCGGCAAATCTGGAATCTGCTCCAGGCTAAAGCTTACAAAACCATGCGAAAGTGGTTCATTGGCAAAAGAATCTACGAGATTAATCTCATCGAAGGTAAATACCAATTCCCGCAAAGGGGTAATTTCCAGGCTATAGTCATGGCTGGCTGCTTCCAGCTTCAGGGATGTCAAATCCAGATTGGGGTCAACAGGGTCTTTAATAATAACAGTAAATGCTGTATCTGTACCAGTATTCTGAAATCGAATGTGGTAGTTAATTGTCTGATTGGATTCTATATAGTTTTTATTACCAATAGTGATACCTCCTGGAAAAGCTCTCTTATCATTGGGATCATAGGAGCCTATATTTTGTTGGCAATCAATGGAAATGAAGTGATCCGCATCATCCTCCCAGTACTGGGTATGGAAACCTAAGCTGACAGCTGCTCCAGGGTCACTGGTACAACCTTCTACAGAAGCAGTTGGAAAACTATTGCCGGGATGATTGGGTTCCTGCTCTACTTCTATACGATAAAAAGCGCCAGTAGCAGGATATGTCAATCGAATTGAATCCTGGGCAGGTAAAGTACCACCTTCTGTTTCGGATAAGATCACCTGATCTTCGATAACGAGATAACGTACGGTTTCGGAAGTCGTATTATTCCCTACATTTTTGATGACGAATGCAACAGAATCTCCTTCACAACGGGCATCAACCTCCAGGCTCGCCCCCGACCAATCTGCCGAAGTAGTACAAGGTTCATTGGGATAAATGCTTGCTGTTGTACAGTGCGTTTGTCCTAGAAGCACATCATCACAGCCTACCAAAACGGTAATTTGGAAATCACCGCACTGCCCTACATCAATGCTTCCTACATCAAAACGCAGCAATTGCCCCTGAATACTACTGGGGAGTAAAGTAGCAGCTATAAAACTTAAAGCAGCATCCAGCTCCACTTCTATATATGCATCTTCTGCCAATACGGTACCTGTATTGCAATAATTTACGGTATAGGTAGATTCGAAACAACGACGGAGAAAGGGAGCAGAGGTATTAACAATTAAATTCGGGCAATCTTCTATAGCTGCTGCTGGAAAATGATGCGTCAAAGTATCTTCATACAGAATCTCAAGGCCACCAACTGGCGGGCATGCAGACCAATATTCGCTCGGAGGATATAAGCTGGCTTCATAAGTATCGGGCAGTACCGGCCTTTCGTACGCTCCCATTGCATTTGACAATGCATAAAAGGTATCGGTTGGACTTTCATAGGCCACCAACCAACCTCCTAGAGGAGCTTCAACCAATTGACTGCAATCCGGGTCAATATCCTCAAAGGTTTGCCCTTTAAAAATACTGCCATATAAATCTCCATTTGGGCCAAGCTTAAGTAAATACCCAAAATCAGTATATATATCATTGGGATCAGGACTATAAATGAAGGTCGTTTGCAGGCCGCCGAACACGATATTTCCCGAGCTCAATACTTTTATATCTTTTATTGCCGGTACGTTTGATGGGACATAGGTTTTTTGCCAGATTAAATCTCCAGCTAAATCCACTTTCGAAATAGTAAGGCTTTCCCTATTTGGCCCTGCTGGCACCCAATCCTGGCGATAGACAATAAAGCCTCCTTCTACCTGTCTGATCACTCGATAGTACTCCGTAACATCTACCACTCCCAGGAACCAGGGACGAGCAAATACCAGATCAGCATTTGCATCAAAAACAAATAAATCATCATCTCCAGCATCAATAGAGCGTCCGGCAATAATTAGCCCTCCATCTGCCTGGATCCAATAGGCGATTTTACTCGCATCTTCCAAGATGGATAATTCATCCGTCAAAGGAAAATAAGAACCGCCTGCCTGTCCACCATCTTCATCTATTTCCAAATGATAATATTCAAAATCAGCATATTCCAGAGCCAGTAAAATCCGGTTGCTCCCAATAGTATCAATTGCTTTTATTCTGGAAATTTCACCATTCGCACTGTAAGAAAGCAGGTACGTTTTGGACCATAGCAGCTCTCCAGTAAGAGAGATTTTCATCAATACCGGATAGATATCTCCTACTGTTGTATGGAATAATCCAGCGAAATAGAAATGATCGTTTAAAAAAGTATAATCTACCAGGCGGGTATAACCTGATTCATTAATTTCTGCTAAAGACTCCGGCAAAAAGAGCGTTTTCTGAACTGTAAATGTTTTACTACTTCCCTCGCGATAATTAAAATAAAGTACATCCGATTTAGCAAGTGAAGTATCAATGGTTTTGCGAGCGAAGAAAGCGATGTCTCCATTAGGCAGAGGATAGGGATGCATATCCACCAGTGTTTCTCCTACATATACATCATCCGGATGTTGATTATTAGTATGCAGGATATCCTCCAAAACCTCTCCATGTTTACCTATAAGATGAAATTGATTAAGTGAACTATTAATCAAAAAAGTATCTCCTTCCACTTCTGTAATCAAATCTGCCGATTGGATATCGTATAAATTACGTTCGAACCCTTGCCCTTGTAGGTGAACTACCAGGCCTAACATTAAAAAGAAAGAGAGTAAAATAATTGGTATATATCTCATCATCTTTTACTTGTTGTAATTGATGCTTCAAATATATCTGACTATTTAGGCTCAAACAACAACACATTCAAGTGAAAATTTAATATTTTTACATACCAAATAAATATAAACCACTAATAAACAAATATTTAATCCATACAATTATTTATTTTTTATTCCACAAAAAAGATATGCCTTTTCAAAAAACAGCTACTCTTTTAGAAAATAGTCAGCTTATACAGCTCTTTAGCCGGCTTTCGTCCAATCAGCTGAGACAGTTGAGATTGTTCTTAAAATCGCCGTACTTCAATCGGCGGGACGATGTTTATGCGCTTTTTGATTATCTGAGGAAGGATTTGAAAAGAAAACATTCAAAGCTGGGCCGCAAAGAAATTTTTACTGCACTCTATCCTGGCAAAGCTTATGATGACGGCCGTCTCAATCTGGTAGTACATCTTCTTCTGGAGGCAATCAAACAATTCCTGGCATTACAGGAATTCGAGGAAGAACACCAAATGAAGGAACTCTATCAGTGTCGGGCTCTTCGTAAGATAAACGCAGGGAAATCTTATGCAAAATCTTTTGAAAAGCTAAAAAAAGATCATCAAAATCACCCCTATCGAAATGTAGGTTTTCACTATCTCAATTATCAGTTACATCAGGAAGAATATGTGTATATAGCCAGCCAGCGACGAGCAGGGCGAATGAACCTGGAAGAATTGGTGAAAGAGTTGACTATTTTTTATCTGGCCGATATACTCCGGCATAGCTGTTCCATTTTAACCGCTCAACGAATTGGCAAAGAAGCGTATCAACTGGAGCTGCTGGAAGAAGTTCTGCGTTATGTAGAACGCTCCTCGGTAAAACATACCCCTGCTATTGCTATTTATCATCAAGCTTATCTTCTATTAGCAGATACAAATTCCACAGATGAAGAACGATTTAATGCTTTTGAACAACTGATCGAACAGCACTGGCAACAATTTCCAGCTCATGAAACTAGAGATATTTATCTACTAGCTATCAATTATTGCATCCAACGATTAAACAGAGGTCAGCGCCAATTTATCAGTAAAGCCCTAGGCTTATATAAACTGGCACTGGAACGTAACATACTGCTGGAAAATGATCAGCTATCTAAATTCACTTACAATAACATACTCATGCTTGCCCTGACTTGTAAAGAGTTAGACTGGGCCAATCAATTTTTGCATAAATTTAAGGAGAAGCTACCTGACAAGGAGCGAGAAAATATTTTTCATTATAATCTGGCAGTTTATTATTTCCACAAGCCAGATTATGATAAAGCCCTTGATCTACTGAATAAACAAATTGTCTTTGATGATATTTTTTATAACCTCAATAGTAGATCTATGTTATTGCGCATTTACTTTGAGCAGGGCCTTTTTGATGTGCTCTTTTCTCATCTTGACAGTTTTACAACCTATATCAGTAGAAAAAAACAGCTAGGATACCACAGGGAAAATTACCTAAATCTAATCTCCTTTGTCAAAAAACTTTTAAATACTCCTGAAACCGATAAATCAGCTCGTGAAATGCTACGTTCCAGCATTATTGAAACCAATGCAATTGCTGAGAAAAAATGGTTGCTGGCGCAGGTTTAGAAATGTTGTCCTACCCAGTTTCAGATCATACACGTAAAAATACGTGAATTTGAAAAGCCGTATTTATACTGTGAAATAATACATTATAATATCTGACATTTGTATTGTCAACAGACAAACATTTCGATTAAGTAGCTACTGTCATTTGTTTTTTAGTAAAGGTGAAATCTTTTGTACCGCTGGTACTCATGGTAATTTTTGCCATGAAGTGATCTCCTTTACCCCATGTATTACGACGGATTCCGAAAAGTCAACAGAGTAGGAAAAACCCTCAAAACAATATCAAAATGGCAAGTGCACCTATAGCCGCTGGAGCATACTCCGCTTACACCTGCAAGATCAGTAAGGATGCTGAAAAGTCCTTCAAAGAGGCTCTTGAAGGTATCATTGGTGTTTCGTACTCGCCTGTTGCTGTAGCTCAACAAGTTGTAACTGGTATCAATTACAAATTCTTCTGTAACACAAAAGCAGCAGTAAGGTATCCATTATACGGAGCTGCTATTGTTACAATCTACCAGCCTCTTGACGGCCCGGCACACGTCACGAATATCGAAGAGATTCATTAGAATCAATCAATTATTCAATCACACTAAAACCTATAAAATTATGCAACCAATTCCAGTAAAAGTTAAAAATGTAAATGTTTACGCGTACTTCCCCAACCAGCCTTTAATAGAAGAAGTTATCACAGGAGCTTCAGGTACATTTAGTGGGGCATTAACCGCAACCTCAGGAACTATTGGTGGATGGAAAATTAATAGTTCTGCAATGTATTCTGGCACTTACCAAGGTTCAAATGCATATACATCAAG
>JAKSDI010000301.1 GCA_022360175.1 Chitinophagales bacterium | reverse complement strand
GTCGTATTGATACGGCAATTTTACTGGCTCACTTACTTGTTTGGCTTTTTCCTGTTGTACTCTGCCTATAAAATGCTAACCTCTGCTGATGGTGTCCATCCCAGTAAAAATCCATTAATCCAATATGTGCGTCGATTCTTTCCCGTAACCCGCGATTTTGAAGGGGAAAAATTCTTCGTTCGGAAGAAGCATGTATTGGCGGTAACTCCTCTTTTTATCACCTTACTCGTTGTAGAAACTACCGATATTATGTTTGCATTTGATAGTATACCTGCTATTTTTGCAATCACAACAGACCCTTTTATTGTATTTACATCAAATATTTTTGCGATACTAGGGCTGCGTTCATTGTATTTTGTATTAGCATCTATCATTGATAAATTCAAATATCTACAACATGCCCTGGTGTTTATTTTGGCGTATGTAGGTATAAAGATGCTAATTATACATCATGTAGAAATTCCTGAATGGCTTTCTTTAGCCGTGATTGGCATTTCTCTGGCATCAGGTATTTTGGTATCTATTTACAAAACTCCTGAAATAACAGCTACTTCTACTTCCCTAAGCAAACCAGAAACATCTGAAAAGACAAGTGCTGGAGCTTAGAGTGTAAAATCACTTCCCTATTTTTTGCATTAAACTAAAACCTTTGCGGTTTGATACTATCAAAAGTCTATTTGAATAGATACTTTTGTAACTTATTTTTAAATAAAACCAACTGTTCATAACATGGCAACAACTGATATGGCAATTGCAAAAAAAGCAGCCGATAATATCCGCATCCTTTCAGCGGCTATGGTAGAAAAAGCCAAGTCTGGCCACCCGGGAGGGCCTATGGGAGGTGCAGATTTTGTTCATATCCTTTATTCTGAGTTTATGAATTTTGATCCTGCTGATCCAACCTGGCCTTTTAGAGATCGTTTTTTTCTGGACCCAGGACATATGTCTGCCATGCTGTACAGCCAGCTCCACTTAATGGGGCTGTATACAATGGAAGACCTTGAAAACTTCCGCCAGTGGGGAAGCCCGACACCTGGCCACCCAGAAGTAGATGTAGAAAGAGGAGTAGAAAACACTTCCGGACCACTAGGGCAGGGGCATACCTTTGGGATTGGAGCAGCGGTAGCAGAGCGTTTCTTAGTAGCTCGATTTGGAGAATGGATGGCTCATAAAACTTATATCTACATTTCGGATGGAGGTATTCAGGAAGAAGTTTCTCAGGGAGCTGGCCGTATTGCCGGATTTTTAGGATTGGGCAATGTCACGATGTTTTATGATGCCAATGACATTCAGCTTTCTACGGAAGTATCAGAAGTCATGAATGAAGATACTGCCATGAAATATGAAGCCTGGGGTTGGCATGTGCAAACCATCGTTGGTAATGACCCACAGGCTATTCGTGAGGCGCTAAAAGCTGCCAATGAAGAAACAGAACGTCCTTCTCTTATTATTGGTAAGACAATCATGGGTAAAGGAGCCGTGACAGAAAGTGGAAGTTCTTTTGAAGGAGAACTGGAAACTCACGGACAGCCATTGAGTAAGGCTGGTGCTGATTTTGGCAAAACCATTTCCAATCTGGGAGGAGATCCTGCCAACCCATTCCAGGTATTCCCTGAGGTTGCTGAATATTATGATGAAGTAAAGGCAAACAAAAAAGCAATCATCGATCAACAAAAGGCAGCATATACTCAGTGGCAACAGGAAAACCCAGCACTAGCAGATAAATTACAAGGCTTTTTGGATCGTAAATTGCCTGATCTTGATTGGAGCAGTATCCAACAAAAGGCAGGCAGTGCAACACGTAATGGTTCTGCCGCAGTTTTATCTTACCTGGCAGATAATGTAGAAAATATGATCGTATCTTCTGCTGATTTGTCTAACAGTGATAAAACCAATGCTTTCCTCAATAAGACCAAGTCCTTCCAAAAAGGAGATTTTTCTGGTGCATTCTTCCAGGCTGGGGTGTCAGAATTGACGATGGCTGCTATGTGTACGGGTATGGCATTACATGGTGGGGTAATACCTGCTTGCGCAACCTTCTTTGTATTCTCTGACTTCATGAAGCCAACCATTCGCCTGGCAGCATTAATGGAGCAGCAAGTAATTTTCATCTGGACACATGATGCATTCCGCGTAGGCGAAGATGGCCCGACTCATCAACCGATTGAGCAAGAGGCACAAATTCGTCTGATGGAGCACTTGAAAAACCATTCGGGGAAAAATAGCTTCCTGGCTTTGCGCCCTGCTGATGTAGATGAAACGACTGTTTGTTGGGAAATGGCTTTGACCAGTGCTCATTGCCCAAGTGGATTGATATTGTCTCGTCAGAATATTCCTAGCCTCCCGGCAACAGAAGGTACGAGCCGTTATGAGGCAGCTCAGGGAGCTAAGAAAGGAGCTTATGTCGTAATGGACGCAGCAGGCGGAAATCCTGATATCATATTGGTAGCAAGCGGATCTGAAGTAGCTACTTTGATGGATGGAGCCAAGCTGTTGAAGGAGAAGAAAAATATGAAGGTACGGGTAGTATCGGCTCCATCCGAAGGTGTATTCCGTACTCAGCCTATGGACTACCAATGGGATGTATTGCCACCAGATGTACCTACATTAGGATTGACGGCAGGGCTTCCAGTCACTTTACAAGGACTAGTAGGCCCATTAGGTACTGTAGTTGGCTTGTCTCACTTTGGGCAGTCAGCACCTTATACTGTACTAGATGAAAAATTTGGCTTTACAGGAAAGAATGTATACGATAAAGTCTTGGACTATCTAAGTGATTTCGAAGATTAAAGAATATATGGTTGAGTGATTGGCAAATGCCATCACTCAACTGTTTTTTAATTGTTTTTCTCCTGAAATTTCAAACATGGAATAAGTTTATACTTTTCCTTTTTAGGCACTAAAAACCAGGATATTAAATTATCTTTTTTAGTCTATTAAATATGTATTCCTCCCCGGTTTTCAGCCGACTCTTCTAATCATACGGCCCGTCTGGGGGAATAAGTGCTGTGCTCCTTCGGGGGAGCTGCCCACAGGGCTGAGGGGGATGTTTTATAAGTTTAAACTAATTCATGTTCTAACTTCATTGTTTTTTGGTTAGTACTGAATATATTTTCCAATGTCCCAAACCATCAAAGAACTGACCCGAACGGGTATAAGTATTTTGTTAGAGGAACCCTATCTGGGGCATTTCTCTATGGGGGTATTGAAAGAAGCAAGTGCTCAGATAGACAGAATCGGCTTAGGGCTGGAGGCTGGAATACCTAAATTATTGGTCAATCCTGAATATTGGCTACAGGATAGCCTTTCTGATGTTCATAGGTATGGATTGTTAAAACATGAGTTGTTACATCTGGCACTACAACATCCATTAAAGGCTCATCAATATACACATCGCAGGCTTTTTAATATCGCAGCAGATATTGTAGTGAATCAATATATTCCTATCCATCAATTACCTGATAAATCCATTCGCCTTCAGGACTTTGCTGGTTTGAGAATGACAGCTTATTGCGACGTTGATTACTATTATTATCAACTATTGCAGGCAGTAAGAGCAGGCGGCGGCGGAAAAGCAAAAGTCTACTTATCGGAATTGTTGAAAATACCTGCTCACGATTATTTGCAACAGCACAAGTATTGGTATACGAGTTTTAGTAATCTTTCTTCTGCCGAAAGGCGCAACCTGCAGCAAAATATTACCAGCCTATTGCAAACAGCGGCTTTACAACATCGAGAAGGAGGTGAACAACAAGAATTGCCAGCGCAATTGATTGCTTTTTTGCCAAAGTATCAACAAAAACGGAAAGCCGAAATTGACTGGCGAAGAGCTTTGCGCTTATTTGCCGCTAGTAGCGAGCGTACTTATTTAAAAACAACGATCAAACGGCCTTCTCGCCGTTTTGGGACTACACCAGGCATAAAAGTTAAGCGCCGACAAAAAATATTAGTAGCAGTAGATAGTTCTGCCAGCCTTGACTTGGATGTGTTAAAGCATTTTTTTGGAGAAATCTATCATATCTGGAGGCAGGGAGCAGCTATATTGGTGGTAGAATGTGATACCGTATTACAACGTCAATATCATTATAAAGGCAAAATGCCAAATTTTGTAAAAGGGCGCGGAGGTACTGATTTTAATCCTCCTATACGTTTTGCTAATGAAGAATACTTTCCAGATGCAATCGTTTATTTCACGGATGGTAGGGCAATAACCCCTAAAGAGCACCCACGAAACCCTATGCTGTGGTTGATTAGCTCTGATGGTATTGACGAAAAAGATGATCGTTGGCAGATGCTACCTGGCAGGAAGATAAAAATGAATTTCTGATGAATTATAAAATATACGCTGTAATAGGAGTCCTTGGAGTATTAGGCATTGGCCTTTTATATTCATTCGAACTCAGTTGGTTTGATCGTACGATGGATATGCCTCGTTTGGTATTGTATGCTCTACTGGCAGGAGGAACAGTGGGAGGTTTGATCGCCTGGCGTAAAATTCATCCTGATAATGATCTTACAGATAGAGTGCAAATTTATTTATTGTTTATTGTGATAGGCTTTGTTTTGGCACCTTTGATGGCGTGTTTTTTAAATCATAGTATTGCATTAGGGCCCACTGAAAACCTAGCTGTAGAGTTTGTAGAAGAGAAAGCTTATTATGCAAGCAGGACCCCTCCTATAAAAGGGGAAATCGTAAAACCAACTGGTCATTATCTGTTTTTTTATTATGATGACAAACTTAGACGTATTAAAAACAAGGAAAGTCATTTTGGAACGCAGGAAAGAGGAGATGATATTCATTTACCTATTACCAAAGGGCTTTTAGGATTTTCCTACGTATCCAAACTCGATTAAATGATAACATAAAGGTGTTACCTTTGCGCACCTGATCTAAACCCACTAAACCTAATTACTTCATCAACTCCCTCTCTAGTTTATAACTCGCTATCATGCTAAACTATCAACATAATATTTCCCTGGCTCCCTATAATACTTTTGGCCTGGATACTAAAGCTAATGCTCTTATTGTCATCGATAGCGAAGCACACCTGGTTGATATTTTAAGTGAGCTGGAAGATAAGAATGTCTTTATCCTGGGAGGAGGAAGTAACATCTTGCTTAGAGAGCATGTAAAGGTTCCTGTGTTAAAAAATGAAATAAGAGGAAAAGAGATCATTCAGAGAGAAGCTAATACTGCTATCTTACGGGCAGGAGCTGGAGAAAATTGGCATGAACTCGTATGCTGGAGCCTTGAACAAGGACTGGGAGGTTTGGAAAATCTTTCCTTGATTCCAGGGACAGTAGGCGCTGCTCCCATACAAAACATCGGAGCCTATGGGGTAGAGCTCAAGGACGTTTTTTATGAGTTGGAAGCTATAGAACTGGCAAGTGCGAAGAAATGTACATTTAAAGCAGAGGAATGTTCCTTCGGTTATCGGGATAGTGTCTTCAAAAATGCCTTAAAAGGCTTGTATTTTATCACACACGTCAGTTTTCGCCTGACTACCAGCAAGCACTTTATTAATACTTCATATGGTGCTATTCAGACTGTTTTAGCTGAAAAGAAAATCAACAATCCTGGTCCCAAAGATATAAGTGAAGCTGTTATTGAAATCAGAACTTCTAAGCTCCCTGATCCTGCTCAGATAGGCAACTCAGGCAGCTTCTTTAAAAACCCAATTATTTCAGCTGAGCATTTCAAGCAAATTGAAAACAACTATCCTTCCGCTCCACACTATCCTTTAGCTGATGGCCAGGTAAAAGTACCTGCTGGCTGGCTAATAGAGCGATGTGGTTGGAAAGGTAAACGAATAGGAGATGCTGGTACTTATCATAAACAGGCACTCGTTATTGTAAATCACGGTAATGCTACTGGCCAGGAAATCTGGGATCTGGCTCAACAAATTATTGAAGATGTAGAAAAAGAATTTAGCATTCGACTTCAAGCCGAGGTGAATGTGATTTGAGGAAGATTAGGCGGTGTAAAGGTATATAGGTGTAAGGGTGTAAAAGGTATACAGGCATAAGGGGGTAGAAATAGACAGTGTCGTGGCATGATTTTGAAGAGATAGGAAAGTTTATTGCACATGAAATTTAAGAATTGATGACTATACGATAGTTCTGCGAAAGCATCAAGAATGAGAATTGTACTAATCATAATAATTTTAATAAATACTCATAATGCCTGGTCTTGTACTTGTCTGGACTTTGAAGCAGGTTCAAAATCAAATATTGAAAACGAAATAGAACAAAGCGATTGGATAGGAATTGGAACTATAGTAGATGTAGATAAAGAATCATATCCAGTACTTTATCAAGTTGAAATCCGAATAGCATACAAAGGTTCAAGCCAGGTTAAAACAATCGAAACCGGTATTGGAGGTCCCGATTGTGGATTTATATTTGAAATAGGGGAAGAATATATCATATATGGTAACTTGACTGAAGAATCGAGAATTATAACAAGTATATGTAGAAGAACAAATAAAACTTTTGATTCAGCTGATTATGATTATCTGAATAAAAAATTCAAGGATATCAATAAAAAAATCGACTGGAGCGAATCGTTTTCAAATTTTTTTCAAAAGAAAATTAATGCACGGATTGATTTAATCAATCCACCAATAATTATAGACAAGGACTATCAATACATAACTATAGAACAAGTTATAGAACAACATCCTAACTACTATTTACTTGAACCTTTAAAATTCAATTCAGACGAATTGGAAAGAATGAATCCTCGATTTCGGGAAATAGCAACAAAAAATGGAATCGTTTTATTAAAACCTTATGATCATAAGACGCGAAAAAGAAAAGTAATTAGGAAATTAAATAAGCGAAGTTGAGAATCACCAATCACCCTTTGCCCAACGTAGCTGATAAGCGTAGTTGGGACTAAACCATACTAAACTCCATTAAACCATCTAAACATCAAATCACCAATCACCCAAAACTTCCCTACAGTTTCCCTTTCTGCGGACGGATTACCAACTCCTCTACTACTGTACGATCGCTAAGTTGCCAGCAATCCCAAATAGCTTGAGCAATATCTTCGGGAGGCATAAGGCGTTCCTGGGGGATTGGAGCACCTTCCCAGGAACTGGTCCAGGTAGCACCGGGCAAGATGGCTGTTACTCTTAATCCTGTATCAAGTGTTTCCTGGCGTAAGGTTTTGTTGAAAGCAAGAAGAGCGTGCTTACTGATAGTATAACTCCCTTTTCCTGCGGTAATTTCCTGGCTTGCTACAGAACATATATTAAAGATATGGCCTTTACCTTTCATGAGTGGAGTTAATTCACGACAAAGGTGATAAGGAGCTAGTAAATTGAGTGCCAGCATTTGTTCTAATTGGCCCGCTGGTTCATTTAGGACTTCTCCTTCGAGGTAGAGGCCTGCATTATTGACTAGTACATGAAGTGTAGAGCAAAAAGATTTTATTTGCCGACAGGCTACTGCTAAGTCCTCCTGTTGGGAAAGGTCGGCAGCTATAGGATGAACCTGACAGTTGGGGTGTTTATGCTCAAGAGTTTGTGCAAGCAACTTAAGGTCTTCTGTGTTTCGAGCGATAGCAATTATAGAAAAACCTTGCTGAGCAAATCGCTCACTAATGGCTTTACCAATTCCTTTTGTAGCACCTGTGATAACTATCGTCATTATTAGTGGGTTAGTATAAAGTAATTTTAGATTCGCAGGAAAATTGTGTGGATTATACCATACAGCTCCCAAATTTGCCTAATTTTGGCGTTCAATTACGGAAAAATTATGTTCTTAAAGAACTTTCTTAACCATTTTGGCCGGTATGTGATAATGATGGGGAATGCCTTGTCCCGGCCTGAGCGGGTATCTATGTATTATAAAGAGACGATGCGGCAGATGAATGACATCGGTATCGGCTCCCTGGTCATTGTTTGTTTGATTGCCATATTTATTGGTGCGGTGACTGCGGTACAGTTTGCCTATCAGTTGGATGGAACGCTGGTTCCCATTTACTATATTGGGTATGTAGTGCGTGATATGACCATAATCGAATTAGCACCTACCATTACTTGTTTGGTATTAGCAGGTAAAGTGGGCTCTAATATTGCAGCTGAGATCGGAGGGATGCGCCAGAAAGAGCATATCGATGCCATGGAAATTATGGGCGTAAATACTGCGGCCTATCTCATTATGCCAAAAGTAGTAGCCGCTTTAATTGTTATCCCTATGTTGGTAGCACTAGCTGCTTTTGTAGGTATTGTTGGTGGATATTTGGCTGCGGTGCCAACGGGTATTATGTCTGGGGCAGAGTATATAAAGGGGCTTCGTTCCTTTTTTGATTCCAATAATGTGACCATGATGTTTGTAAAAGCATCGGTTTTTGCTTACATCCTGACGACGGTTTCTGCTTATCAGGGATATCACGTAAAAGGTGGAAGTATAGAATTAGGGCAAGCCAGTACGAATGCAGTAGTATTTAGTGATATTCTTATCCTGCTGGCAGATTATATGATTGCAGTATTGCTCACCGGGTAATAATAAGATGCTATGATTAAGACAGAAAATCTCATCAAATCATTTGGTGAAAAAGAAGTACTGAAGGGCATTACTACTGAGTTTCATCAGGGTAAGACCAATCTTATTATTGGACGAAGTGGTGCAGGTAAGACCGTCTTGCTGAAGTTGCTAGTGGGCTTGCTAGAACCTACCGGAGGTACTGTATATTATGGAGATACGGATTTCTTTTCTCTCAGCCGTAAGCAAAAGCGAGCAATCCGCATGGATGTAGGAATGCTTTTTCAGGGTTCTGCCTTATTTGATTCCATGACGGTAGAGGAAAATGTACGCTTTCCACTGGATATGTTCACCACTATGACACAAAAGGAGAAAGAAAAAAGAGTGAACTATTGTTTGGAAAGGGTGAATCTTCAGGTTCCAGAGGTCAACAATAAATTTCCTTCTGAAACCAGTGGTGGTATGCAAAAACGTGTTGGCATCGCTCGTGCTATCGTACTAGAACCTCGTTATCTTTTCTGTGATGAGCCAAACTCAGGCCTTGATCCCAAAACATCTATAGTAATTGATGACCTGATACGCAGCATTACCCAGGAAAATAATATTACTACTGTCATTAATACCCATGATATGAACTCTGTAATGGGAATTGGTGATAATATAATTTTACTTTATCAGGGAGAGATTGCCTGGCGTGGAAATAAAGAAGAGGTGTTGGAAAGCAAAAATGATCATTTGCAGAACTTCATTTTTGCCTCTCCATTCTTACAAAAACTACGTGATGAAGCCCTGAGGTAATTTAAAACCACACACACATTTCTTGCAAAAGCATCGCCAATTATGCGAAGCCATTGCTATCGTCTAAGTTTTCTAATATTTTATTTACTGCTAGCTCCACTTTCTGCTCAGGACTACAGCCTGGATAGCTTAGAGCAACTTTACCATTCTAATGAAAATGATAGTCTGCGTTGGAAAGCGGCTATTGATCTTGCTGATAAGTGGTCTTTCATTCAGACAGACAGTGCTTTCAAATGGGCAGAACGTAGTTTCCAGCTTGCTCATGTTTTAAAAGATGAGCAATACATTGCCCGCAGTTTATACCAACTAGGTGCTACCGCTTATGATAAGCGCGACCTTTCTCAGGCCATGGATTATTTCCTACAGGCATTAGAACGTTTCAAAGCACAGGGCGATGAGCGATGGCAGATGGATACAGAGTTGGAAATTGGACTGATTTATCAGGATCAAAAAGCTTATCGAAAAGCGAGGGCTTCATTGGATCGTTTTTATCAGTATTATTTAGAAAAAGGGAAAGCAGAAGCGCCCAGCATCATCTTTGCTCTTAATCAGTACGTCGTGCTATTTGAGCAGATGGGAGAGATTGATTCTATGTTGCATTACAGTCGGGCAAGCCTGGAAGCAGCAGAGTATTACCAGCAGACGAAGTACCTGGCTAATTTACACAACAATCTTGCTTCTGTTTATTTATATACAGAAAACTATTCCAGAGCTAAGCATCATTTTCAGACAGCAGAGCAAATCGGTTTTGGCACTAACGTTATAGGGCGATATTACAACTTCTATGCTTTGGCAGATATGTACCATTCATTAAATCAGGCAGATAGCAGTATCTATTGCTGTCATAAGGCATTGGAGGTAGCTCGCTCTTTTGGAGATATAGAAAAAGAAGCCAATATTCATCGCCTGATGGCTGACGTTTTTCAGCAAAATCAGGAGTATCGTCGGGCTTATGCTCAAATAGATACTTTCTTGTTATTGAAAGATTCTATTGTAATGATTCGGCAGGAAGAAATGCTTTCAGAGCTGACTATTCAATACGAAACGCAGCAAAAAGAAGCACAAATTGCTCGACAGGAATTAGAATTACAACGCGCAGCCAATCGTCGTAATAGAATACTCTTTTTTAGTATAGCTGGTTTCCTTTTGCTTGGAGGCCTGCTCTTGTATATGCGGAATCAACAACGCGTAAAATCTCAACAAGCACAACTGGCGCTGAAGTATCAGAAAAAAGAAGCAGAACGCCTACGCGAATTGGATCAGCTAAAATCCAATTTTTTTGCAAATATCAGCCATGAGTTCCGAACTCCACTTACCTTATTGTTGAGCCCTTTGCGGGAAATGAGCCGAGGGCGTTTGCTTGAAAAACGGGATAGCTACCTAAAGCAAATGACCCATCAGGCAGAGCGTTTGTTACAACTAGTGAATCAGATACTCGAGCTGTCTCGTTTGGAAAGTGGTAGAATAGAATTGGAAGAAGAAAGTTGTGATCTGGTAGCTTTTATGCGTTTGCAGCTAGGCTTTTTTGAAAGTTGGGCTGCTCAAAAAAATATACAGTTAAGGTATCAATTGCCCGATGAACAACTCTGGGTACTGCTTGATAGAGATAAATTGGAAAAAATCCTGAATAATCTGTTGAGTAATGCGCTGAAGTATACTCCAGAGGGCGGGTATGTTGACTTGCAGTTGATACCTGAAAAGGCAGGACAACAGCTAAATGCCCAAATACGTATTAGCAATGATGGGCCTGGTATATCCGAAGCACATTTGCCCTATATCTTTGAACGTTTTTACCGTGGAGATAATGAATTGGATACACAAGCCACAGGAGCTGGTATAGGGCTTGCGCTCACCCGTGAACTGATCCGTTTTATGGGAGGAGGAATTCAAGTCGAAAATCAGCCCGGGCTGGGAACAACATTTGTGATAGATTTACCTTTAAAAAAGAGTACACCAGCATCTGATAGTTATTCTAGGGAAACCTCTACTGTCAGCACATCGATAGCTAGTCCCCTTTCTATAGAGACAGAAAAAAAGGAAGCTCCCCTGGTATTAGTGGTAGAAGATAATATAGAACTCCGAGCGTATATATGCGATCAACTGTCTAATCAATATAGAGTAATTGAAGCAGGGCAGGGAGAACAGGGTTTGGAGCTGGCAATGTCTGAAATGCCTGAATTGGTTATTTCCGATATTCGTATGCCCAAAATGGATGGACTTACTTTTAGCCGAAAGCTAAAAACAGATGAACGCAGCAGTCATATTCCACTCATCTTACTTACTGCGCTTTCCGAACGAGAGGATTTACATGCAGGCTTATCTACCGGAACCGATGCCTATCTGACCAAACCTTTTGATGCAGAAGAATTGCGTTTGCGGGTACACCATCTCATTGATCAACGACGAAAACTACGAGAGAAATTTGCTCAGGCTTTACAAGAAGGCCCGGATACTCCTGTTGTTGAGAATCCTGTAGATGCAGCTTTCCTGGATAGAGTAAAAAATACGGTATTGTCTCAATTAGATAATGAAAACCTAAGTATTGAGTCTTTAGGACGAGAAATAGGAATGAGCCGCAGCCAGCTACATCGTAAACTCAAAGCTTTAACAGGACAATCTCCTTCCATATTTGTGCGTACATTGCGCTTACAGCACGCTTATCGTTTGCTCAAACAAGGCTGGGGTAATGTTTCAGAAGTAGCCCATGAAGTGGGAATGCCCAATCTATCACACTTTTCTCGTTCATTTAAAGAACAGTTTGGAGTCCCTCCAAGTGCGCTATCAAATATCAAATGATAAATCAGGAGGCTTAGGTTAATTGAAATTCAAAAAATGACTACGAATTGCTTGAATTGCACGAAAGTTGTAAGAATTCGTGAAATAAGTGTAATTCGTGGACTAACCATGGCCCATTTTCAGTGGACAAAAATACCATTTTGCAACCTGTAGCAAAACATTTAAGACATAGTGCAAAACGCGTAAAGCCTATCTATCAGAACTTGCAGGCATCATTCCAATCAAAAAATGAATTTATGAAAATGCTATGCAAGGTATTTATAATTGCTATTTGTTTTGCTACGACCCTTAATGCCCAATCCGGGGTGTATGTCAACCAGTGGGAAATCCCTTATACACATGTACAGCAGCTAGAACAATATTATCAACTGGACATTCAACCAGGCCGATATTGGTATGATGCTAAATGTGGACTATGGGGAATGGAGGGAGGCCCGGCATTGGGTATTATGTTGTCTAATCTGAATCTTGGAGGCCCTTTGCGGGCTGATGCATCGAGAGGGCGTACCGGTATATTTATCAATGGTCGGCAGATCAATAATACAGAGCGTGTGCAGTGGCAGCAACTTACCGGGCCTATTACCCCTGGATATTACTGGCTTGATGCTTATGGCAATGTAGGTTATGTTGGGGGAGGAGCTATTACCAATTTGCTACAACTCGCTCGTCAGCAAAGCTCAGGTAGCAATTCTTTCTACCGCAATTTTTATACAGGAACGGGTAGTGGAGGCAATAGCGATGGCTTTTATATTATGGGAAAAGACTGGTCCTATTCCAAGTTTTAAGCCTGAAGAGATTTGATATATAGCGTGTTATGCTGTGACTTTAATACACTATATATACCACCCCAGCTTTCAACTAACCCTTTACATTGAAGCTTTAGCAAATATCCAAAGGGAAATGTGTTATGCTCCCTTTGGGGGAGCTGTCCGAAGGGCTGAGGAGGACATTCCGTAAAATAAAATCAACTTCCTTTAAAACCAAATGATATGAAAACCTTCATTCTAATATTAATTTTTATTCCCCTGCTGATCGCTACATCATGCATTAAAGAAAATACGCCTGATCCGGCATCTCTTAGCGAAAACGAGGTAGCAGATTTGATAGAACAGACTTTTCCATTTACTCCCAATCAACCTTTTAATGCCCTATACGTATGTGGGCGCCTGGGATCACAACTAGAATGGTATTTCTTATTTGATGAGAATAATAGCATGCAAGTGATGTTTACCACCGATACACATGATGATTATGTCTTCAACGGAAGTTATACTTATAAAAATGAGGAGTTGCATTTGAATATGCCAGGAGGAGCTACCAGCCCCTTTCCTCAGGGACTAGATGAACGTTCCACCGTCATTATGCCTAAACTGGGATTAGTGGCTGCTTTTGCCACTCCAGAAATGATCTGTATATGCCAGGGGCATAACCTTAATACACAGGCTCCTCCAAAAGCTCAGGCTAATTACGATTGCCCGACAATCAATGTACAGGCTGCTTCTGATGAAGACAATGCCATAGAGTTAATGCTGCGAGCGGCTCCTTTTGATTTAGCAGTGCCGGGCTCTATCTTCAGACAACAGGATACCCACATCAATGGGCTGACGAATCCTGTTATTCGCCGGGGCTATGGCATATACAGGACCATAGGAGACCGCTATTATGCATCTTTTCGCATAGCCCAGGATTTTGCAGAATTTGCTAACCCCAATCAACTGCCTATCAGTTTTACCCCGGGAGTCCCTTTTGAAGATCATAACCTGATCAGTGGTACTATTCAGAATAGCTACCAGGAACTTATAGTAGATCAGTTAAAACCAGAAGCGGGGCCCTGTACCTTGCGATAAAAGTGGATTTGCAATCTCATTGAAGATAGACGGCCTCTTTTAGATTGTACTCCTCGTATTGAATGGGAGGGACTCGCGTCTCTCCTGTTTTTTATGTTATAAAACTCTAAATGGAATGATAAGAAAAGTACTCTTTATCATTTTTATTGATTTGTCTTGATATAAAACCTGGTCTTAGCTTGCTTATCTCCTCCAACTTAGCGTATATTTGCATCGCTTTTCCAAAAGCTACCTGCCCAGGTGGCGGAATTGGTAGACGCGCCAGCTTGAGGGGCTGGTGTTCGCAAGGACGTGCAGGTTCGAGTCCTGTCCTGGGCACAAAAAGCTCAATCATGTAGTATGGTTGGGCCTTTTATCTTTAAGGGTATCTGATTAACCTTCAATTACAAACTGTAATGCGCTTCTTGTATTTATTCTTTTTTATCTCATTGATAGCTATTCAAGCTTGCATAAGAATTCTAACTAATAAAAATGAAACTTTACACTGTGATGAAGTGGTAGAAGAACAGGAGTTGGATCGACAAGAGAAGACAAATGCATTGATTGATACATTTCACTTTTTTGACAATAAATATGCTTTAATGTCTAGTGAAAAAGATAGTGTGTTCCTCTACTACTATATCAATAAAGAAGGAGAAGAAGTAGAAAAGTTAAAGCGTTGGAAGCATGCTGAGCCGTTTGGAGAAATAGGAATGGCCGAGGTAGTTAGTGAAGCGGGAATAAGTTATTTGCTGGATACAAGTGGAACGACATATAGATTGACGCATCATCTTGAAGAATTGGAATATTATCATGAAGCACTTGATCTTAGAGATTCCCCGACAGACAGTTTTCCTGACCAAATATTTGACCATCCTCAGTTGAAAGTATTGTTATTGGATCGTATTTCTAGATATGAGATATTTACGTTGTCTGAAGAGTTTGGTAATTTCGATTCACTGAGAGTCCTTTTTTTAAAAGAAAGTAATGTTCGTTCATTAACACCAGCTCTTAGTAGTTTGAAATGTATAGAGTACCTCAATTTAGAAAGATGTGGAATTGCGAAACTGTCTGATGAAATATTTCAATTAGACAGGTTAAAATATTTGAATTTAAGAAGAAATCGATTGACCGAGATTCCAGAAAAAATTGAATCCTTTTCTTCATTAACTCATCTTGATCTTAGATCTAATCATATAGATAGCATTCCTCGCAATATAGGAATCTTGGTTAAGCTTGAATACCTGAATTTGAATAGCAACAACTTGGCAAAGTTACCTGAACAAATAGGTAACCTGTGTTCATTGAAACAATTATATCTCGAAGACAATCAAATTAGGCAGCTACCAACTGAGTTTGGTAAGCTGAAAAATTTGGAAATCTTGGATATAAGTAACAACAAGTTGAATGAGTTGCCCCCAACAATTGGACAACTAACAAAACTAAAAGATATCAGGGTATATATGAATAAACTTCATTCTTTACCTCCTGAAATAGGATGCTTAAAGAGATTGGAGTATTTGATGTTACAAAATAATAATTTATCTGATTTGCCAAAAGAAATAGGGCGCCTGACGAAATTGAAGAGGCTGTATCTAAAAAATAATCAATTGAAAAGCTTACCTACAGAGCTTGGTAAGCTGAGACAACTAATAAAGCTGGAAATTGGTAATAATCAATTAAGGGACCTGCCAAAACAAATGGCAAGCTTGGAGAAGCTGGTTGAAATGGAAGTTTTTGGCAATCAACTGGAGTATTTTCCTCAAGCTTTCTGCAAGATGGAGAAACTGACTTCATTGCACTTAAGAGGAAATAAAATCAGTACTATACCTGGATGCATAAAATCCATGAAAAGTCTTGTTATTCTGAATTTGAGAGATAACTCACTTAATAGTTTACCACCAGAAATTGGTCGTATTAGGACTTTAGAGGAATTGTATCTGCACAATAATCAAATAACTTCAATACCTCCTGAAATTGGAGGATTATCTAATCTGAGATTACTAGAGTTAAGTGAAAATAACTTCGTAGATTTTCCAATTGAAATATGCAACTTATCTGCTTTGGAAACTCTTAGCCTGGCGATTAATAAATTAAATGATGTTCCATCAGAAATAGGAAAATTAATAAGTCTCAAAGAACTAACATTAGGTGGCAATGAAATAAGCAAACTGCCCCCGGGAGCTGATACTTTATACAATCTGGTCTTTCTAAACATGATAGAAAATAATTTATCAACTAACGAACTTAATGGCTTTTTGCCTTTGATTCCTAATGTTGAACTATTATGGTTAGGAAACCTGGGTTTAGAAGATGTTCCGGAAAGTGTGTTTCATCTTAGAAAATTAGATAATTTGAATTTGAAGAATCAGGGACTAAACGAACCATTTAACCATTTTACGCCTCAAAAACAAACTGAGATTCGTCGAAAGCTGCCAAACTGTTCGATCCTGATTTTTTGAATTCGTAGCCAATATGAGAAAGTATCAATAGAATCTCAGTTTTACCAGTAATCAACAAGTGGGTTGATAGTTGAAACGTATAGTGAATCTGGCTGGTATTAATTAGAGCAAGAGAGTAGGAAAAGTCAGTTTGTAGTCTTCCATACTGTCCGACGTAGTAGCGCGACCAATGCCTACCTCTCTGGTCTCTCCCTGAAAATTATCGCTGATGTAGGTGGCTGAAAAAAATTAGCTACTCTACAAATCTATCTTCGAGCCAGCCAGTTGGTTTCCGCTAACCAAGCCGCCGATCACCGTTTTTTCCGAGATTAGCCTTAGTAAAATGACCAAAGCAGAAAGAATATTAATACTAAGGTGGCGGGCACATCTGGATTATATGTACCATATATCACCTTCAAGAGAAATACTACTCGCCTATGCCGCAGGATGGCTGAGGGGAGCTATCGCTTGTTCAGATATTGAGGAGTTCAGTGAAGCATTTTGGAGGGCGGCGTTTTATACGATGTATGTGGTGGAGACGTATGAGGGGTAGGGGAGTTAAATTGGCAATCTTGATGTCTAGACTAGGAATAATGGGAGGCTTTTGTTTTGACATATGGTCTCATTTTCTGGCTATTTTTTACTTCTCTCAAAAAGAATTTTTTGGTCAAATAGCTGTATTTTCACTTTTATTAAATTCCCAAAGAAGATTTATTATTTTAAATAAGATTCATATGAAATCAGTACATATTTACTGTAAAAACATAGACCCATTTGAAATATATAGGCTTTTAAAACAAGAAAATCAAAAATCTATTGCTTTTAAGCTAGAAGAAGATAGTCCTGATTATGTTCGTGGTGGAGATATAGACCCAGCAATTATTGCAGCAATAATAAATGCAACAGCGGTTACATTGGCGGCGTTAATTGCTTTAATAGGTATTGTAGTGGGTAAAACAACAGAGAAGAAGAGCAAAGAAGTAAGAATAGAAATAAAATTGACTGGAGACGTTCTTAATTCTATTAAAGGAGCATCAAAAGATCAATTGAATCAATGGATAAATTTATTGGGACAAACTGATTCACAAGATAGAATCAGTTTGCCTCTTAGTTCGGAATATGAAAAAGGGAATGAGTACTTTGAGTTACTAGATGAAATTCTAGCAGAAAAAGTTGAAAGAATAGATATAATTGAAGAGTGATCTTTTGGGGCTAGATAATCGTTTGGTATTAAAGTCTCAATCATGAAAATATTCTCTGTAGTTTGCTATTGAATTGAATAACCATAAAGTGTGAATGGAGCCCAATAATAGGGGTGGCTAAATGGCTTATCTTCAGGGTTTTCTTCAAATCTTATTTGATAACGATTAATGTACTTCTTGAGAATTTTCCTTTTTTCTTCATCAAATGTTGAATCAAGATTTCTTTTTGCAAAATCAAGGATCTCACTAATTTTTAATCTTCGAAGCCAGAGTTGAGCTTCATGGAGTGCTAAAGTACTTTCCATTTTTTCCTTAATATGATTGCTATAAAATTTTTCCATTAACAAGGCTGTTGAAAGATCAGCAACTTTCCAGAGAGACCCAATAACTGAGGGAATACCTAGAGACATGAACCCAAAGGGCAAGCCAATATATTCATTAGGACTTTGGCCTAATATATCTGTAAGGCCAGTTTCACAGGCTGATAAGGTCACAATTTTGGTTTCTGATAGATCTATCGCATTCGTTCTTAGATCCTCAACAGAGAGTATGCCATCAGCTAACTCTAAACCTGATTTCATAGGCTCTGTCCAATTATAACTTCCATGACAGGAAAAATGGATATAAGGTTGTCCTACTATACCCTCGACGACTGAGGATACCGTTCCTTTACTCCCATAAAAAACACTGGTTTCAGAGAAATTTGAAGATATGGAGTTTCCTTCAAAAGAAGTGAAAACCAGTTTTGAATCTTCAGAGGGGTTGATAATCCCAAAAAACCTAGATTTTGTAGAGGATCGAGAGGATCGTAATTGGGTCTTTGCTAATACTTCTAAGGAAGGTGAATAGCTAACTTTATAACAATCGCATATTCTCAAATAGTTATTCTTTGAACATCTAGCTGCATGCAGCGGTAATAAGAATAATCCTGCAGTGGGGAGAAAAAAAATGTTGTTAACATTGCTTGGGACCTTTATTAATATTGGCTTTAGCAACCTTTTTCCAACTTCAAGCAATACCTTTTCTTGCTCCGATTTGAAATTAGACGTTTTTTCTAAGTATGTTCCAATCCACCCTTCAGTAAGCGTGTCACCCTCTGTTTTCACCAAAAGTGATTCCAAGTCTCTTTGAGTAAAATTAGGGATGTCGATTATTTCAAAAATATCCTTAGAATTATTATCTCTGTAAATCAAAAAACCTAGGCTTCCTTTGGAACTTAGACAGAAAGATATAAAAGCTGTATTTTCATTCGGTAGAAGGTTATGAACTTTTGTGTACTTAAATTGTGCAAAGAAATTAGGGGCTAATCGCTTAATATTTTCAATTGCAAAATCTAAATTATTGCTGACTTCGATAGCTTTTCTTTCTCGTGCATAATACTCATTTACTGAATCTCTTTTATCTGAGATGCTTAGAGGGCTAGAAAATTGAATTCCTAGAAACTGTTCTTTAGCATTTTCAAATTCTAACCATATATCTTTCGGAATATTATCAGGGCGATCGGGCCTTAAGCGGAGAGATTCCAATAGATGTCTTGTTTTGGATTTCTCAAGAATTTTCAAGGCTTTCCATTTACCTTCTTTAAGTTTTCCAGCAGCAAAAGCCGCATATTGATAGAAATCAGAGTTTTCTACAACCTCAAGATCTTTACTTTCTAGTGTAGATCCCAATTTATATAGCTTTTCACCTGCATCAATTGCTTTTTCGAATGCTATTATTGCATTTTTCCAGTCCTCTAATTCAAAATATAGTAAACCTAAATTTTTATTTGTTCCTCTGAAATTGTGGGGAAATGCTTCTATGGACCTAAACCTTAAAGCTTCTTCAAAGCATTTTATTGACTTTTGAATATTTTTATCTCGAGCCTCATTTTCAATAAGCATATAAGCTGTTCCTAGATTATTTTGGCAGTTGGCATAGTGGACTGGTGATTTTTCAGAAGAATAGACCTCTAAGGCATTTTTATAATGGGAAATTGCTTTTTTTAAATTATCATTTCTATCATCTTTTTTTCGTAATAAAAAAGCGTTGCCTAAAGCAGTTTGGCACATTCCATAATACGAAGGAGCAGAATCTTTAGTAAAAAATTCTAAAGCAATTTCCTGACACTGAATGGAGATCTCAATTCTATATTTTTCTTCAATATCTTGATTTTTTAGATATACATTTCCTAAGTGATGTTGAGTTAAAGCAAAATCTTCAGGAGTGTTCTCCGGGTTTAAAACTTTCAATGCTTTGTTGAAACAAGTAAGGGACTCTTTTATGTTTTTTTTGCCATCCTTTTTTGACATGTCATAGTAAACAATACCTAGATTAGTAATTGTTGAGGCATAGTCAAGGGGGGCTTCTTCGAGGGTTCTAAATTTTAAAGCATTTTTATAACATGCTACAGCTAACTGCAAATATTTCATACGATCTTCAGGCATTTCGGAATAGGCATTGCCCAAATTATTTAGTACTTCTGCATGTTTAGAAGGATGGAATTCAGAAGAAAAAAAATTCAATGATGATTTGTAACAATCGATCGCTTTTTTTAATGATTCTTTATATGGATATTTTATTCTTCTGTAATAAGCAACTCCTAAATTATTTTGTGTCATAGAAAACTCGTATGTATTTTTTGATTGATTCTGGAGTGCTTTTAAATAATAAGATATTGCCGTTTCAATGCTATTTTGACCATACAGACTTAACTCTGAATAGGCAATACCTAATTTATTACAGATTTTTGAATAAGGTCCGGGAGATTTGGAAGGGTCAAAAACTTCTAATGCTTCCAAATATAATTCTATTGATCTCTTTAAATTTCCCCTGCGGTTAGTAGAGAAATCTGTATAAATTGATCCAAGATCTTGCTTTAAATCTGCCCAGTATTCTGGATATATCTTTGCATCTAATTGATTTAAAAGTTTTTCCAGTAAATCAATTGCTTTGTACCCAGAATCAGGATAGGATTCAGCTTCTTTAATATACCGAACTACTTTATCAGTATCCTTGAAATGTTGATCAATAAATGTATCAAGTTCCGGGTAATCAAATCTAATTAATTGATATTCAGGCGTGTTTTTTGTAAGGATAGCCTTGATTGCATGGGTGAATTTCTTTTTTTTATTTTCCTCAGATTTTAATTCCATGATTGAATTGGCTATCCCGTTTCTTTTACATTGCTTGAATAAGTCATGTCTATTTTGGACTAGCCTTTTGGCAAGGATATTATTTTGATTCTCGGCAATTTTTGAAAAAACTTCATCCACAACTTGAATTAATAAACCAGGGTTTCTTTCAAGTATACTAAGAGCCATGTCTATGCTTGATGCCTCAATAAATTTCAATAAAACTAATTCCAAGTGTTGTGGAAGTAATGACATGATATCTTTATATTAGTAATCTATACTTAACGATTATACTAATATACTCAATTATCAAAATGGACAACGAAGTTTTTTGTACTGCAGCTGATAAGTTAATTGAAAGGAAATTAACAATTTCACAACTCCACAAAATCGCAGAAGAAGCAATAAAAGGGAAAGATAGGTCAGTTCTTGGTTTCAAGAAAGCGGTGATTGTCCCATCGTATAGTGATGTTGAGGAAAGGATTAGAGTATTGACGGATTATATTATCTCATATTCCCCTAATGATCCTGAAAAGTGGGCTGGAATTTTAGTAATGACAGTTGCTTTGCTAGTGGATGGAAACTATGACCTAGTTCGACGAAGAACTATTCAAGCATTTGAGATGGGAGCAAGTAGTTGCCCCGAAAACGCTAAATGGATCGCAATTGAAACCGTTGAAGAAGTACTTAACAAAGTTCCAAACTTGAGCGAATCTGAACTATCGATTCTTAATAATGCAAGAAATATATTTCTTAAATGAGTTCGTTTGGATTTAACATTATATTGGAATAATTAATTCAAGTTGCGATGCACTAGAATGAAGCTCAAAAAAAGAAGTCCTCCAAAAATTAGTAAGTTATAGTCGCCAGACACATAACTACTATGGAAGACTTCACCATAGCAATATATTGTTTTGTTGACGACTATCTAAAAGATAGGCACCTAAAAGAAGGTGCGAGGCGCAAATTGAGTGATGCCCAAATTATTACGACTGCTATAGTGGCAGCGCGATATTTCTCTGGTAATTTTGTTAAAGCTCGGCTTTATCTAAAGGAAGCTCATCAGTTTGATTTTCCTGATAAATCGAATTTTAATCGACACTTACACAGATTGGCGCCTACCATTTCAAGTCTGTTTTTTGCACTGGGACAAACGTTGAAGGAACTGAATTTGAGTAGTCAATATATGATTGACTCATTCCCTGTAGCGGTTTGTCGAAACATTCGTATCAAAAGGTGTAAGTTACTCAAAGGCAAAGCCTACAGAGGTGAAAATCTATCCAAAAGGGAATACTTCTATGGCTTTAAGGTTCAAGTCATTACTACTTTAGAAGGCTTACCTGTTGAATATTTTATTTGTGCAGGTTCCTATCATGATATCACTGCTTTCAAAAGCATGAATATCGATTTGCCTCCACAAAGTGAATTGTTTGCAGACAGTGCCTATATAGACTACGAACTGGAAGACTATTACAAAGAACTTGAGCTTATTGACCTGCTCGCGGTTCGAAAATCAAATTCCAAACGGCCGGATCATCCAGCTATGGAATTCATTAAAAAATTTATGCGGAAAAGGATTGAAACTACTTTCTCTGAAATCACTGCTTTCTTCCCAAGGAAGATTCATGTAGTAACTATTCAGGGATTTATTTTAAAAGTAGTTCTTTTCATTTTTGCTTTTACTCTTGATAAAATTGCATATATCGCAACTTAGATTAATTAATTGTTTAATTCAATTTCCAAAGCATTATTCTAAACTCCGACTTTTCAAGCTATAAATTACATCAGATAATACTACTGCGGTATTGATCAATTATTAGGACAGTATCTTAAAAAGTATGTAAGTAAGAAAAAGAGTATTATTCATCTTTATTGGCTCTTGGATAGTCATTCCTTCTCAAATGTTTATGTGGGTGTTTAAGTCTAAATTTGTCTAAATTATATTCAACATTACAACTATCACATCTGAATTTATCAGATGAGTATTCCATCATACTTTCTCCACATTTATAGCAGGAGTATTCTGCTCTCTCTAAGTGACCTAACTTCTCTTCAACCTTAATTTTAAGTTCTGGATGTATTACACCGCCTGTGAGTTTGAGGTTTTCAAGCCGCCTTGATAACATATTGTCCGAACAACAAGAACCACAGCTATCACATATGTACAAGCCTGAAAAATCCGGGTGGTCGTAATATTTGCAGGTTTTTGAAACTCTACTATCAATAATTGAATTGCATATACCGTTTAAACAATGATTGAGATATACCATTTTTCCACGTTCATTACATTTATCATTTTGGCATGAAAACCTAACTGTAGTATAGGCAGCATAATTAGAACTTTCAACAGGATATAAGATGTGCTCACAGGAATTACAGTATAATCTCTCCAGTAATCTATTGAAACGATTGACTTTGGAAATATATTGATAATATATCCCGTTAGGGAAAAAACCATATTTGCTATTTTCATCTACATTGAAGCCTAATATTTTACAAAAATCCAATAATGTATAATCTCTCCATTCCTCAGTTTCATGAATAGCCTCACAATTCCCAAAACAAGGTTGATTCGCACACCACCAAAACTTCTTTTTCAATGTGTTATGATCTTTATTAGCCACTCTTCCCTCACAAAAAGTTATCCCATTTGGTTGATTTTTTCTCATAAATTCTGCAAAGTGAGTATTATTCGCATAGTTACTACCTTCAATATCTAAGAAAAACCTATTTCTTCGGGCAAACTCTAATACTTCTTCTTCAGATCGGGAAGGAACTCCCCAAAACAATTGATTTTCATTCCACTTCCTTCCTGGAAGTCTGCGGACTTCCTCTACCAGTCGTTCATTATATTCAAATTTTATTTTGAAATAAAACTTACCTTCTCCAAAGGGTATTTTCTTAATAGTTCCCATTTGATTACTCCAGTTGTAGTCAGCTTCTAGTCTTCCCTTACATTTTTCAAAATAGTTTTCTATTCTAAATTGCCTTTTTTTGTCCCCATATAGATTACGGAGTACTATACTTAGTAGCTGTGTTTCAACTAAAAATTTACCATTCTTATCATAAGAATCAAGGCTCTCAATGATTAGGTCAGTGGTTAAATCAAGTGGAATATCTGGGTTAAGTTTTTTATTTAGGCTATAAATATCTATTGAGGCTCTTTTTATTTCTTTCAATTTTTCTATGTCCAATTCAAATAAATCTTTTGCTTTCAACAAGAAAAGCCTTTTAAATATTACTACTTGGCTATCAGGTTTAAAATAAATAAATTTACTTTTTAATAAATCAAAGTCGAAGTCTTGACGCTTTTCTAAAAACCATAGTATCAAATTGAAAACTCCATTATCATTTTTACTAATGCGATCTGTCCATGATGAGTTAAATGATATAAGTTTTTGGATGAGATTTAAGATCGTATAAAACTTTTTTCTGTCATCAACTTTCTCAATTGATAATAGTTTTTCGTACATCAATTCTTCAATAACCTGAGATTTAACAAATCCTTTGTTTATCAAAGTAAGGATCTCTTCATATTTTTCAATATTATTATCTAACAGGAGCATTATATGACGTTTAGGAAGGTTCTTGACCAATCCTTCAATCCATAATTCAAAGTATATTGCTGAATCTAAGGTCTTTAAACTATGTTCATCTAGCTTTTGAAATGCTTCAGGTGATAAAGTTTGAAAACCTAATTTCATAGTATCGCAGAGATCGTATACTTCCTGCAAAAGTTCAATCCTTTTCTTTAATACCTTAACTAAAAAGTCTTCATCAGCATCAACAATAAACTTTTCAAGTTCATTAATAGTGTAATGCTCAAGTGTGGCATATACGAATTCTTTTGAGTATCTATTTGAATATCCTTCTTGAAATAGCTGAACTTCAAGCTTTTGATTATCTATATTTTCTATTTCATCTATGATGAATTCAACTATATCTTCCCCTATTTTATCCTCCCAGAACTCGGAATTGTATAATTTCTCTTTCAAAGAGAAATTACTTATTATCCCATTGGATACTTTTAGATAGCTTGCAACTATATCGAAAAGGTAACTCCAATTTCCTTTATTGATTAATATTTTTATTATTTCTTTCCTTTCGTAGTCGGTTTTGATAAGTCTGAAAACATTCTTGTGCCTCGATAAATTTTCAGTTTCTAAGTCTGCTTTTATGTCACTAAATTTATAAGTGTTAATTCTACCTTTTAGCCATAGCTGAAAGGCAACATTCTTGCTACAAGAGTTAATTATTATTTCCTCTATGTCTTTTTGTAATTCTTTTTTTAGTTCTTGAGGAAGACTTCTTGGTAAGATGGAGTAAAGTTTTTCATAATTCTCAATATCAGATTCATCTTTAATTTGATTGACGTTCATATTCAGCTCCTTTAGAAATGCCTTTCTAAAGATCTTCTTTAAACTTTCCTGCAGATTGACGTAGTACGTCTTCTCTTCAATTAACTTGGCGGACTCGAAAGGAGAATAAGATGCAATCATTTCTAAGGAGGCATTATTCAATTCAACAATTAGCCATTCAAAATATTTTTTAATAAAATTTTCTCCAAAATCATATGCAATAATTCTTTTCAATGAGTGAAGAGCTAGTTTATTTCTATTTTTCCAAAGTATATTCTTAGGTATCTCATAATCTTCAGATTCAGATAACCAATCAGTCTAAATTCTTTCTTTATCCAGACATTAAAGAGGATTTGTTCATTTAGATTTCTGCCAAAAAAATCATAAATATCTTTTAAGGGGAAATCCTTCCCTCTACATTCCAGAATTTGTTGCTCGAGAAATTTATAGATAGGAATAAATAATTCTGGCTTATTGACTGTTAAGTCATTTAAATAGTATGTTTTTAAACAATCTAATAAAGCTTGGCCTTCACATTTCTTGCAGAATTGAATCAAGCTAAGTTTAAAAACATCAATTGTTTTTGATACTTTTTTACTAAAAGGATTTCCCCATTTATCATTTCGAGTTACACTATTCGAAATAGTGACATATTTTTTTTCATTGAACAGCTCCATTATTACTAAAAAGTCTGTGCAGGATTTTGGAAAGTGTACATTCTGGGCAGATTTTTTACCTCTTTCATATCCTTGCTCAAAAATTAATACACTGCCAACGCTTAATTCTAATACCTTTTCGGTTAAGTTTGATTTATGGAGAAAGATTTCAGTTCCATCAGGTTTACCTATAACACCAAAACCTTTTAAAGAGTCAAACCATTTGATAGCCCCAATGTCCATTTAGTTATTATTTGATTAAGATATGAGATTGTAATTTCGATTGCTATAGAGCCTTCGAGAAAATTATCTTAGAACTATAAAAAGTATTTGAGCTCAATGATCAATGCTAAATCTGCTTTTTGCAATTGAGGAAGAATTTTCAGTTTCGTAACCGACCAATTTATTTCAGTACTCTTTTCACTCATCAAAGCTTGTAGAAATGACTGTCCGGAATTCCAAAGTAAGGGATTAAGTTTGTCCATTCCTTGCTTAGCCCATTTGAGAAGCCAGATCATAAAAGCGTCTTGGTCAAGTTCTTTACCAGAGATGTCGAATATGTTTGGTTTTACAAGCATTTTAGGGACTTATTATTTCAGTATTGGAATTTTCGTACAAATCTGTAATCCTTCTATACGGAAGATTACAGATGTTGTTATAATTCTATCTCGTTTTATGGTTGTTTATTCTATTTAAGAGGATAACATGACTTTAAGATTGGGTTTGCTTTAATGACATTGTTTTACCCTCTAGATTGGCTTGGCTGCTAAGATTAACATTAAACTAAAGTAAGTAAAGAATAGACATTTATTCAACACTTTTCCCACATATTTCTCCAATCTCCATTGAGTGTTTTGTAAAGGTTTGATAAAGAGTGGTTTAATTAGCTTCCTCCAACTCCTATCTTGGGCATATTCTTACTTCATCTGATGCATATGGTGTATTGCCAATAGATGATATGAAGTGCTAAGAGCTTATTGCTCGGAAAAATTGAACTTCATCAGATTACTAATTTTAAACATATTCTAATTTGATTAAATGATTGCCAAACACTTAAAAGTGAGGAAAAACGGGACGTTATCTTTGAATAGAATAATGATGATGAATAGCCATAAGAATTACTTCTATTATCAGCATTGACTGACTAACTTTTAATTTTTTCCAGTTTGTAAAGTAAAAACTTGATTCTGCTCCAATTTTTTTTCTAACTTTAGGGGTGAATGAGATATTTCCCAAGAGTAGATAAAAATGAAATATAATATTTGATTTATCTTATATGTAGTTTATTATTCCAATTTGTTGCAATTAAACGTATTTTTATTTTTTTACATGATTTATAAAATAAATACTTCTAGCATTTATTTTATAAGACTTTCGAATAGAATCACTCATTCGACAAGTTTGTCAAATTCGATCTGAGGCAGTTAGTTCTCATGCTCAGTTGCTTTGTAATAAAGTATAATAAACATACTGTGAAATTTTAATTCATATAAAAAAATTGCTATGGCGATACAACCCACTTATCCGGGCGTATATGTACAAGAGGTCTCTAGTGGCGTAAGGACAATTGTAGGTGTAGCCACGTCTATTGCCTTATTTATAGGAAGAACTGCTCGTGGTCCGATTAATCAACCGGTATTATGTCTTAATCCAAGTGATTTTGAACGAGTATTTTCGGATAGTACTGAATTTGGAGATTTACCAAGAGCTATTCGATTGTTTTTTCAGAACGGTGGTTCACAGTGTTATGTGACCAGAATAGCAAATGGAGCTGAAGCTGCATCTGTAACATTGTTAGGAGAAGATTTGTCTGAGGTGTTAGTTGTCACCGCCAAAGCAGAAGGGGCCGTTGGTAATACCATCCGCCTCGCTGTCACTTATGAAGGGCAATATCCTGAATCCAATTTCAACCTGGAAGTATTCCGCTGGGAAACCAATGCTGCAGGGCAACAGGTAAAAGCAGGCAGGGAAACCTGGCAGGGGCTCAGCATGGATCCAACCAGCCCAAGGTATGTGCAAACGTATGTCACGCAAAACTCTCAACTGATTAACATTGAAGATAGTAATGCTGATGTTGCACTCACTGATGCAGATCTAAGTACTTCCAGAGCGTGAAGGTATATGCCAACAGATGCGGATAATTTCACAGCAAACTGGCAAAGGATCAT
>JAKSDI010000207.1 GCA_022360175.1 Chitinophagales bacterium | reverse complement strand
AATTAGGAAAATAGTAGAGCAATTTTTTAAAAATCATTCATTTTATGCGATTAACATTCATCCTAACATTTTCTATTTTTATTACTCTTATTAGCTGTACCAAATCTATCTATACCAAACAGGAGAAAGTCTCTTTTTTTACTATATTCGGCTATGTAGATGATGACCTGAAAGAGATACTCATACTTATTGGGAATGCATGGGCTAAAGTGAGTGAGCTATACTTTTGGGAAATAACTAAAAGCGTTTATCCTTCGCAAATCCTTCAGGAAAAGGACAAAATTCTTTCTAAAAGCCATAATTCGAGATTAGCGGAATATAAAAGAGATAAACTATTAACCATAAACAAAATAGGACGAACTGCTATCCCTTTGGAAGATATGATCTTTGTCAAAGGAGGAACTTTCCAAATGGGGAGTGAGAACAATACGAATGAAAAACCAGTACATACAGTAACAGTTGGTAGTTTTTTTATCGGACGCTTTGAAGTGACAATTAAGACTTTCAACGAGTTCATAAATGAATCAAACTATAAGACAGACGCGGAAAAAGGAAACGGCAGTTATATATATACAAGCGGTAGTTGGGTAAAAAGAAAAGACATTAACTGGCGACATAATGCACTAGGTGAGTTGCGTCCATCCGAAGCGTTTGACTATCCAGTTATTCATGTGAGTTGGAATGATGCAGTAGCTTATTGCAATTGGTTAAGTAAACGGCATGGTTATCAGCCTGTATATAAGGTTAATGGTGATAGTGTGACTGCTGATTGGACTGCGAATGGTTATCGATTACCAACAGAAGCAGAATGGGAATTTGCAGCACGCAGTCGAGATAGCAATGATAAATGGGCTGGTACTTCCTCAAAGGCAGATATATCTTCTTATGTAAACTTTTGTGATGTGGACTGTGTGTTTTCTTGGAGGTCTGAAAGTTTAAAAGATGGATATCCTTATGCTTCGCCAGTTGGGAAGTTTTTAGCAAATAGTATTGGTTTGCATGATATGAGTGGCAATGTGTGGGAGTGGTGTTGGGACCGATATGATCGCCACTATTATCAGTCTTCTCCTGAAGATAACCCTACTGGCCCGATTAAAGGCTCTACCCGAGTCCTGCGTGGAGGTTCATGGCATGACTCTCCAGACAATTTATTTTGCACTATGCGTATTAACTATGGGCAGGAAGTCAGAAATGGTGTCATTGGTTTTCGTCTTGCTAGAAATGCAGAATAAAATAGTAAAATTAATTGTGAACTTTTTGAAATTCACCTTAAAAAAAGATTTCCATTGCCAGCCTATAAGTATTCGCATGTGCTTCAATAATATGTGCCAGCTTTTCAGAATACCCGCCACCCATGCTTACAGCCACGGGGATGTTGTTGCGGTGGCAAGCTTCAAGTACGATGCGATCTCGCTCTTTGCATCCTGCAAGGGTAAGGCTAAGCCTTCCCAGTTTATCAGAGTAAATAACATCTACTCCAGAGAGATAGAATATTTGATCAGGCTGGACTTCATCAATCAAGCGGGGAAGTGTTTCTCGAAGTTTTTTTAGGTAAGGAGCGTCTTCTGTTTTATCAGGAAAGCCAATGTCGAGATCTGAAGATTCTTTGCGTACTGGGTAGTTCTTTTCACCGTGCATACTAAAGGTAAACACTCGCGGATCATTTCGAAATATTTGGGCAGTACCGTTTCCCTGGTGTACGTCCAGGTCGATGACAAGAATTTTTTGACTGATCTGATGATGAAGCAGATAATTGGCCGCGATGGCAATATCATTAAAGACACAAAAACCTTCACCTTTATAAGTGAACGAATGATGAGTACCTCCTGCTACATTCATAGCAATACCATATTGGCGAGCAAACAACGCACATTGCACAGTGCCATTGGCTATATGCCTGCCCCTCTGCACCAACTTATCAGACATCGGAAAGCCGATAGCCCGAATTTCCTTTTTGCTTAGTTTTTGATTTTTTAGTTTATCCCAATACTCTTTATCATGTGTCCATAAGATTTCTTCCTCTGTAAGGGCAGGAGGATGAAAAAATTGATCTTCGGTGACAGTCCCTTCATATATCAATTGCTCTGGTAGCAACTCATACTTGACCATGGGAAAACGATGCTTTTCCGGTAGCTCATATTTATAGATAGGCGAAAAAGCTATTTTGAGCATGGGATAAATGGTTTGGAAATAATCATCATACAAATATGAGGAGAAATTGTTGAACACTTGATTTCCTTTGTTGTGTGTGTCCCAAAGCACAAATTTGGATATTACCCGTTCATGCCTAGTCAATGGCAGCAGGCAGATTCGTGAGAGAAGTTCGTGGAATTAGCAGAATTAGTGGTTAATACTCAATTCCTGTGGGATTTATGGTTCGGTCCACTAATTACTCGAATTACACTAATTATAATGATATGTGTAATATGTCAATAGGGCAATTTGGGATACGCACCCTTTGTTTACAGCTTTTTCTACACATTGTAAACTCAAAATCTTATTTTTGCGTTTTCTTAAATTCAAACCAATCTTTTCAATAACATGCAATTAAGCGAACAGGAAATTATTCGCAGGGAAAACCTGGAAAAAATCATTGCCCTTGGCTTTAACCCCTTTCCAGCGGAAGCTTTTAAGGTAGATTTCAAATCTAATGAATTTACTACTGAAGAATACCGTAAACACTTGACTTCTAAACTAGAAGAAATAAAAGGTATTGGCCCTGAAAAAGCTCCTGTGTTGAGAGATGCTTTGTACAAAAGCAGAGGCCGAGTGGCACCATTGCTGGAGAATGAAGATTTGACCGCTCAATTGCCTATTGCAGAGACCGTTGAATTTGATGCGAGTGTAGGTCGTGAGCCAATGGCATTGGAAGCTTTTTTTGCGGAAGCGAAAGTAGCATCCCTGGGAGAATATAGCAAAGACAAGAAGGGAGAAGTACAGATTGCTGGCCGTTTCATGGGGCAGCGTGGGCCTTTTGCTAAACTACAGGATTCTCATGGTACTATTCAGCTGTATATTGGCAAAAAAGAGCTGGGCACTACAGACGAGGAAAAAGCTAACTATACTAAACTGGTGAAACTGCTTGATATTGGTGATTTCATCGGTATCAGAGGAGAAGTATTTGCTACCGGCACAGGCGAAGTGTCTATTCATGTACGAGCACTTACTTTCCTTGGCAAGTCTTTACGCCCGCTACCCGTTGTGAAGCGCGATAAGGACGGAAATGTATACGATGCATTCACTGATCCGGAGCAGCGTTATCGCCAGCGTTATGTCGACCTTACAGTAAACCCAGAAGTACGTCAGATATTCCTGAAGCGTAGCCGCATTATTACGACTATGCGCCGTTTCTTCGATGATCAGGGATGGCTGGAAGTAGAAACACCTATCCTACAGCCCATTCACGGTGGAGCAGCTGCGCGGCCTTTTAAAACGCATCACAATACATTGGATATGCCTTTGTACATGCGTATTGCCAATGAGTTGTACCTCAAGCGACTGATAGTAGGAGGGTTTGAAGGGGTATACGAAATTGGCAAAATGTTTCGTAATGAAGGAATGGATCGTACACACAATCCAGAGTTTACCTCTATGGAAATCTATGTAGCTTATAAGGACTACAACTGGATGATGGAAATGGTAGAGCAATTATTGGAATACATCGCTCGAGAAGTAAATGGCAGCCCAGAAGCGGAGTACGAGGGTAAGATGATCAATTTTGCTGGCCCTTATCGCCGTTTGAGCATGTATGATTCTATCAAGGAGTATACAGGTATCGATGTTTCCAAGATGAATGAAGAAGAGTTGAGAGCGGTTTGTAAGCAACTGCATATCGAAGTGGATAGTAGTATGGGTAAAGGGAAGCTGATCGATGAAATCTTTGGCGAGAAAGTGGAAGAATATCTGATACAGCCAACCTACATTACGGATTACCCTATCGAAATGACACCATTGGCTAAGAAACACCGCAGTGAAGAAGGGCTTGTAGAGCGTTTTGAATTGTTTGTAAACGGTAAGGAAATTGCCAATGCATACTCAGAGCTAAACGACCCAATTGATCAGCGAGAACGCTTTGAAGATCAGTTGAAACTGGCAGAAAGAGGAGATGAAGAAGCAATGGTATTGGATGAAGATTTCTTACGTTCATTGGAATACGGAATGCCACCAACCTCTGGGCTTGGTATTGGTATTGATCGATTGACGATGATGTTGACCAATCAGCATTCTATCCAGGAAGTGCTTTTCTTCCCTCAGATGAAGGCTGAAAAAAATGAAGAAGAAGAAGTAGAATAGATTCTATTTTTTGAAATTCTTAGACAAACCTCGTGTTTCCCACGAGATTTGTCCAAGAAGGTTTCTTGATCACCGTGATATGAGAAAATTTGTTGCCAACACAGCGCTTTTTATAAGTATGCCTGTGTTGGCAATGTTTTTTTTACTACTTGTGGTAGAAATTGAAAGCCAGTATCAATATCGATTGGATGCTGATGTTGAAATTGTTGTTCTCGGAGATTCTCATATTCAGTCAGCGCTTGATATCGCCCACCTGGAGCATTGTATTAATCTGAGTATCAATGCTGAATCTACTTATTTTTCCTATTATCGCTTGAAAAAATTGCTAGCGCTTAATCCCAATATCAGGCGGGTTTACCTGGGCTTTGGTTGCCACAATATCTCTTCTTATTACGAAGATTTCATCCAGGGCCCTTACTCTGAAAATATTGCTTCCAGGTACTTTCCAACCTTACCTATAAGAGAAAAAATTTCCTTTCTGAAGTTTAGTGGAGCCAGGATTCCTTTTTTTGTTAAAGATATACTGAAGTACAATCTGCTGGAACGGAATTATGGTTATCATAATCGCTTTGATAGCTCAGAGGCAGAGATCACAATGATGGATGAGCGATTGACCGCTCAATACTACGATGAGGAAGGAAAGGTGTTGGATTTTTCAGGCCGTAATATTGAATACCTCAAAAAGTTTGTAGAGCTCTGCCAGGAAAAGGAAATACAGCTCATTTTGATAGATACCCCAACACATTCTTATTATTTTTCAAAAATCCCGCAAGTGTACCAATTGAAATATGATCAACTGATACAATCCTCAGGACTGAAACGACTGGTATTTCCGGATTTACCTCTAAGCGATGATTGTTTTATCCCCGATGGTGATCACCTTTCGGTGAAGGGATCAAAAATATTGACACAACATTTTATTGAAAAGTTCTTACTTTTAGAGCCTAAATAGATATTACTTGATTCTTACCAAATGTAAACTTATGGTTACCCAAAAACTTTCTTATCTATTGCTCCTGGTAGCAGTACTTTTTTTTGCTGCATGTGGAGGCAATAATGATCCTAATGATTCGATGGATGATGAAGATTCAGAGGAAACGGTTGTTTCCATTCGAACAGAAAAAGATTCTGATGATCCTACTAAATCGATAGAGGATGCTATGGCCGAAGCCCGCAAAGCACTACAAGGCGATGGTGAAGCTAAAGAAGTCGTTAATTTCCGAGATCTGAAATCGCTAATGCCAGAAAAAATGCTAGGCATGAAACGCACTGATTTTTCAGGTGAAAAAGCAGGTGCTTTTGGATTCAATGTTTCAAAAGCAGAGGCAGAATACCGCGATGATGATAAGAAAATTGAAGTGAATATTGTTGATGTAGCTGGAGTTGCAGCGGCTATGATGGGAATGGCCAGCTGGGCTACTGTCGAAATCGACCGCGAATCAGATGATGGTTATGAGCGTACAACTACAATTGGAGGTAATAAAGCATTTGAGAAATACGATGCTAATCAGAAAACCGGAGAGTTGAATTTAATTGTTGACGAACGATTTATCATCGCAATAAAAGGAAGGAATATAGAAGAGAAAGATTTGCGCAAAGCATTGGATAAAATCAGCGTGAAAAAGCTATCGAGATTAGGAAAGTAATAAGAGTGTTTTTTTATTGCTTCCCTTCCAAAACTCTGTGAAACTTTAACAGATGTTGAGGGTCTGTTTCATTATAGACACAAAGAATTAAAGTAGTCCTCTTTCTGCGATCTTGCGGGAAGAGGATTTTTACTGGATTATGCACATATCCATTATCTTCGAACATTAGAATCTGCTTATTGCGGGTGGGAAGGCGGAAATGGAGTAACTCTTGAGCATCACGGGGTAAAGGTATGTCTGCATAACCTTCTTCTTCCAAAAACTGGCGAACCATATTGTAAGTAGCCTCCAGATTAGAGCCACTGAATATAGTGCTATACTCATAACCATCCGAATCGCCACCCAGATAATCAGATCCTGCAGGAGGAAAAGTTTCTCGCATTGCCATTGTAAATTTTTTTTCCTGCGCAAAATTACCAAACCTTGGTTTTAAAACAGAATATTAAACATAATACTTTTTGTTTTATAAATGGCTAAGGTATAACTTTTAAGCCTGTTTTTGCTTTACCCACACTTATGTAAAAATGGATCGAAAATATTTTTTAGCTGCTGTCAAAGTATTGTTTGCCTGTATTCTTATAGCAATAATGGCACAAATCACCATTCATCTGCCAGGCAATTTAGGGGGGATTCCAATCACCGGGCAGAGCCTGGCAGTGTTAGTAGCCTCTTTTTTATTGCCTATAGAGCTTGGAGTACCCGCGGTAGGCCTTTATGTCTTGCTTGGAGCGATTGGCTTACCATTTTATGCAGATGGAGCTAGTGGTTGGGAAGTATTGGCAGGAGGTAGCGGCGGTTTTTTGATAGGTTTTGTTGTGGCTGCTCTTTTGATGGGGAGGCTTCACTCATTGAAATGGCATAAGTACTTTGGCAAAGCATTACTCGCTATGTTGTTGGGCACCCTTATCATTATTCTTTGTGGGCTATTAAGGCTTGGCATCTTATACGGTTGGGAAAAAGCATTGGAATATGGTTTTTATCCCTTTTGGCAGGGTGCTCTGGTTAAAATTTTACTGGGAGCAGCGATCGCAATGATTCCCAATTGGTGGAATGCCAGGCACACGGTGTAATTAGTATAAAAACAAAGTAAATGGACATCACCTACTTATTGTTGTTTTTTGCCGGAGCCGTTGCTTTTACCGTGAGTACAGTAGGAGGTGGAGGTGGAGCACTTTTATTGTTGCCTACTACCAGTTTTTTGATAGGTTCGGGCTCTGTTGCTCCTGTTGTTCAGTTGGCTACATTTATTGGAAGGCCGGTAAGGCTGGTGCTATTCTGGAAAGAGATAGATTGGAAAGTTGTAAAATATTATCTTCCGGCTGCCCTTATTGGCGGCTTTTTGGGCGCTTATCTTTTTACACAACTGCAGATTGAGTGGATACAATTAGTATTGGGAATTTTTTTAGTTAGTACCGTATTCCAGTTTCGCTTTGGCAAGAAGAAGCGCTCTTTTCCGATGTTAGGCTGGTATTTTGCTCCTTTGGGATTTGTATTTGCTTTTATATCCTCTTTAATAGGGGGCGGCGGACCTGTTCTTAATCCTTTTTATCTCAATTACGGATTAGAAAAAGAAGCTATGATTGCCACCAAAACTGCTAACTCTTTTTTTGTAGCCATTGTACAAATAGGGACGTACTCATTTTATGGAGCATTGGAAGGTACACTATGGCTTTACGGTTTATGGATGGGATTAGGGACTGCTCTTGGTAATTGGCTGGGAAAATTGGCCTTATCAAAAATGTCGGCACAAAATTTCAGGCAGGCTGTTATATTTATTATGGTCGTCAGTGGAATTTTAATGATCGTGAAAGCGGTGGGAAAGGGATAGAAAGTGATGTGATGTAGTCATGTGGTTTTCTGTATTAAGGTTTAGGTTGGTTTAGAGGGTTTAAGATGTTTAGCTTGCTAGCTAAGGCTAAAAAAATATCCTAAGCGGCCTTATTAGTGAAAGGAAGAAATACCAATTCAACTCCAAATATCTTTGAATACGCCTGTGATTTGAGCTTGAGTTTGAGCCTGAACTTGCGTTTAAGGGGAGATATGATTTTTGGGTTTCTGGTATTAAGGTAGAGAGTAGTTTAAGTTGGTTTAGAAGGTTTAGTGAAGTGTATAAGTTTGAGGTTTATGTAGTTAGATCGGGTAATGTTATGATAGGTGGTATTTTGGTGAATAGTGAATAGTGATTGGTGATTCTCAACTATGCTTATTAACTCCGTTGGCCTAGGAAGGGCTTAGGTTGGTTTATGAAGGTTTAGTTTACATGTCTAATGCTAAAAATATTTTAAGCAACTATATTGGTGATAAAGCGAAAAGGTTCAGCTTTAATTTCAAACAACTTTGAGTACGCTTGCGATTTGAACTTGGACTTGTATTTGCGCTTGAATTTACACTAGATCGGTTAACTCCCAACTTCTGATTTCCAACTTCCAATTTCCGGCTTCGGATTTCCAATTTCAAATACAATTCTGTTTCATTTTATCTATATTCGCAGCGGAAAAGCGACAATATGGAGGTGCCACTTTATAAAATCAGGGAAAACGGCCGCTACGGTTTTATCAATAACAATGGAGAAGTTGTTATTGAACCACAATATATAGAAGTGGAAGACTTTTATAATGGCTTTTCTCGTGTGCGCTTCAATGATAAGTTGGTCCCGATGGATACTTTGGGGCGATTGTTGATCCGGCATTTCTTTAACTATGTAGGCTTTTTTGAAGAAGAATTAGCAAGAGTTCAATTGGTCAACCGTTGGGGATATATCAACCAGCGGGGAATATTGGAGATTGATGTACGATACGAGTCAGCAGGTGACTTTAGTGGAGGCCTGGCAGCAGTTTCCTTTAATGGGCAATATGGATTTGTCAACTCAGAAGGACAGTGGATGATTAAACCTCAGTTTGAAGCAAGTGGCTCTTTTTCGGAGGGCCTGGCACCTGTCTGCCTGGCTGATAAATGGGGATACATAGATAAAGATGGTGATTTGGCTATTCCTCCTCAATTTGATGGAGCCCATTCTTTTCAGGGAGAAATTGCAACCGTGCTGGATAAGCAACAGTGGGGATTGGTCAATGCCCAGGGAGAGCTATTGGTAGAGCCTCAATTTGATTATATAGAGAAGATTGCCAATGGGGAGTTTTTTGACGATATGGGCATTATCGTCCAGGATAAAAAATATGGTTTTATTGATAAAGATGGATTCCTGATCATTCCTCCTACTTACGACTTTGCGGGCGACTTTGGTAATGGCCTTGCCCCGGTCGAAATCAGCAAGCGGTTCGGTTATATCAATAAAACAGGTGAATTAGTTATACTCGCCAAATTTGAAGATGCAGGCGTTTTTTCTAATGGCCTCGCTCAGGTGAAAAACAATGGACATTGGGGATATATAGATACTATTGGCGAATGGCGCATCCCTCCTAAATACGAAGCGGCCCTTCCTTTTAACAATGGCCTGGCATTGGTTTCTTTTAAAGGCAAGTGGTGTTATCTGAATGAGAATGGTCAACTTGTCTGGAAAGAGCAGTAATCTCCTCTCCGTATTTTTCTAGCATTTCTTGATTTTTAGAGAATGTATTGCATTTGAATAATGTCGATAATTAAAATTCAACAAAAACTTGATTTGTGTGATTTTTAATTGTATTTTTGTTTTGAGATATAACGCGTTTAGTATTAAGAGTATGTTTGGGAATTTGTTCTTTGAGACGATTTTGCCACTAATTGGATTAGATAAGGCAAAAGGTTGCGATTATAGCTAAGCTAAATGAGCGTTCTTTCAACGAAATATAAACCGATTAGTGACGAAATAAGTCCGATTAATAAATCCTAAACATGCTCTAAATCGCTTTTTTGATTTTCCTATTTCGATGACAAACTAAAGCAGGGTCTTCTTTGATGGATATGAAAGTCATCAAAGAATAAAATAGATAATGCTCTTGACTGGTAGAGCGTTCTCCTGGCCTATCTATGCTTTCTTGTATGGGAAACATTCGTTTGGCGCTCTCAAACCTGCCTTAAATATTGAGTATTTATTAACCCTATATAAACCTCATTAATATGAGACTAACGCAACTAAGCTTTTTGATTTTAATCCTAATTCTATTGGGAATTGCCTCTTGTGAAAAGGACATTGAAATTCCCCAAAAAGACAATGCTGACACTGCAAGCTTTATCGAAGGAAGGAATAATCCTTTTTTTGATGATGAGGCTATTACAACAATTACCAATGCGTCCATTGAATCTTCAATACCTGATTGGTACAAACAGTATACCAAGGAATACCTGCAAAATCAACCAATACTGATAGCAAATATATCTTCCAACCTTGGAGTGGTTTGCTGGAATTGTGCGGAAATAGAAATGATAAGTACAATAGGTGCTCGGTATGCCTACTTTCCAGTTATATCTACTCAATCGGGGACCGTTTCAGGCTTGTTGATTACCAAGTTTTTTGATTCAGAAGTTATAACAACTTATGTTGCTGACTTAAGCCTGCTACAAGCAGTGACTACCAATTACTGGCCACAGATTTTTGGTTTTTTTAATCAAAAGATTCAAGGGCAATCTCCTTCCAAAGATGGAGTATTTGGCTCCAGGATGCTAGCTTGTGAAGAATCAGGTGCTACCGGTTTTTGTATATGCAGGACTGGAGAATCTTGTGGTGGTATTTCTAATTGTCAGCAAATCACGTGTGATGGCAATGGCGGCGGCGTAGAGGAAGAAGATGGTTCTTTTCCTGACCCTCTTGAATCTTTAGATGAATTTTATGAATGGTTGTGGGGCTCTGCCTGGTGGTTAGGAGATGGCGAAGGTACATTAGAAGGAGGAGGAGCGTCTAATCCAGGAGCACTTAATGGGAAGGGCTTCTTCAATTTAAGTTACTTTGGCGGCTTCAACGATTATTTAATAGCTGGCCTGGTCAATGATTTTAAAAGGCGGCATGATATATATATGCCAGCCGATCAGCTATACAATCAGCTCTTGGAATGTGGCGTAGATACCTACCTGGAATTTAAATATGATCTATTTACTTCCTATCAGGATTTATCAGACTGTATTAAGAATATCATCCTCCAAAACAACATTTTGCACCTTGAAGAAGAAGATGGTTTTATCCTGACTGAAGAAGAAATTCAGGAAATTTATCCCGATGTAATGCTCTATAGTGGGGACTTTCCTGCGTATAAGAAAACGGGGCTTATTAATTACCTAGATGATGTACTCGAATTCAGCGATGGTATAGAAAGTTGGTTAAATTCAAATGGTCAGTATTTTAGCTATTCGGTACTTATTTATGAGTATTTGAATGCTAATGATTTCTCGGAGGAATCCAAGGATGTTACTAATTCAACCTTCAATTTTGTAGAACAAAAAGGCTTTGAGGATAATGCAAGTAAGGCTGCTAAAGCTGTATTAGCTTTTGTTGAAAGGGGAAAGCTAGAAGGGCCTTATACGGATGATGAAAGGGATGAAATTGTAGAGGATTACTTTATCAATAATCCTGACCTATACATCCAGTATATTACCCATTGTATCATTCTGCGCACTGAGTGGGAAAACAATAATCCGGGGCAAACTTGTGGTATATTATGTTTAACTGATATTGCACTAGAAGCCTATTGGAAAACGGTTGGCGGGGTTGTTCATACTGCATTGGATATTTGCGGCTTAGTCCCTGCATGGGGGGAACCTTGTGACCTTGTTAATGGAACCTTGTATTTGATAGAAGGAGATGGGGTTAATGCTACAATTAGTTTTGCAGCATCAATTCCCATTGTAGGATGGGTTGCTACTGGCAGTAGATGGGTGAAAATTGCAATTGAAGTTGCTCCAGGCGTGTATAAAAATTTAAAAATTACAAGGCAAGCCTCAGGATTATTAACTTTCTCTCATAATACGAGCACAGCATTTAGGCAAATCTTGAACATCACAGGACCGAACTGGACTTCATTTCAAGCGCATCATCTAATACCCAAAAATTTTGCTAACCATACAGTTGTACAAAAAGCAGCATCTTCCAGAGATTTTACTTTTCATATGAATCACCCTAGAAATGGAACACCTATTCATAATTCTAGACATCAAGGTTATCATAACAACTATAATAATCAAATTGAAGATTTGCTTGATGATCTTGAAGAGACTTATCCCAACGCTACAGCATCTGAAATAGCAACAGCGTTAGAAGGATTTCAAGCGTATCTTAGGAATACTGTTGAACAATCAAGTCAACATATTAATGATATTATCATTGATTATACTTGGTAAATTGTTAATAGTGAATAAATTATCGGCTTGTTATGAGTAACTTTAAACTATCTGTGGCAAGCTGATAATTATATTTACATTTTATTACTCTAAAACTTGAAATTAGTAAAATATAATATGAATTACTATGCTCTTATATTGAAGGATGCAAAAGAAAAACAATCTCCTCAAGTTGATATTGTTATTGAACAAGATTATGATTTTAACGCTTCTTATTCAGTGTGGAATCTCAAGAACGAGATGAAAGCCATTGATGTGATTAAAATGCCTAAGTTAATTTTGCATCCAAATGCCATTTTAACTGATGTATTGAAGGCAATTCCTTTTAATAGCCACTTCACAATTCTCTGCAATCAAAAATTCTTGGCAATCTTAGAAGAATATAATACCTCAGCATACGAAGTTTTTCCTGTTAGTGTTTTTAAGGAGAACGAAGAATACAAATACTTTTTACTTAACTTTTATGAGACTTGTAATGAGTCGGTAGACTTCAAAAGAAGTGAGTTCTACCTCAGACCTCCCTCTATAAGCTTAAATCAAAAAAAGAGAGAGAAAAAAGAGATATTGATCAATTCTTTAGAAGAATACCAAAATCAAAAGGAAATACATTTAAGTGTCGAAACTAGAACTCTTAAGCTAAAGAACAATCTGCCCTATGATTTACTTAAATTACGCATAGGAAAAATAGCTTTTTACATTTCCGAAACGTTAAAAGAAAAACTTGAATTTGAAGGTCTCAGAGGTTTTCAATGTTATAAACCTATAAATGGAAATAACACTTTCCTGATGGATCGAAGTAAAATGTATATGATGTAATTCATACTTGATTTTCTCGACATATGATATATCGTATTAATTACTCTGTAGATCCTAAAGTCATTGGTAATACAGGCGGACAAATACATGGTTTTCTAGAAGATATTGATGGATCAAAATATCATTTATATTCTGATATCCCTAGATTTGGAGAGATTGAGTTTGAGCTAAAACTGCCTCCTTTTCGATTAGAAGGAGCAGCGAAAAAGACAGACTTAATGGACCAAGTCCCTTTTGGTGATAAATTTCTTTTGCTTAGTTCAAAGGCAAAGGAAATTATCTCTAATGTTGTAACAGATGATGTACAATGGTTTCCATCTGAGGTATGGCATTTTCAGTGTAAGATGCGTTACTGGGCGCTTTATTTTCCTAACCTGAGACAAGAGTTTATTGATTGGGATAGGTCTACATTTTCCCTTTTATGGACCAATAAGTATGATGAGAAGGGGAGATTACTTGAAATAGAAGAAATTAGTTTAAGAGATCAGCCTGAATATCTCGATGTATTGAGGTCGTTAAGGGGGCTATCGCAAACAGTAAGAGTAAAAACCATTCAACTTGCTCCATCAATAGAATTTGATTTATTTAAGATGACTAGTCCCTATGGAGGTTTTTTCTGTTCAGAGAAGTCTAAAGAAATGATAGAAAATCATAATCTTAGTGGGTTTAGGTTTAAAAAGGTTTCCTGACAAAGCAGATATACAAATTTATTGAAAGCTGTTTCAAAACTTGAAATGGATTAAGAACCTTTATGGAAAACAATTTATATATCCTTACTCGATCAACAAATACAAAAATAACGGGTAGTGCATCTCCTTCTGTTGAAGCTATGTATACTGAAAATGAAAACTATTTTAGCTTTGGAAAATATAAATACACAATAATACCTCCTACAGCGAAAATAGTATTGCCTACCTTTCGATTACGTTACAGAGCAAAATTAACAGATTTACTTTCAAGTAATCTTACCTCATATCCGTCATTGTTACTTTTGAGTAGTAACTTTCTTTCCGTTTTTCGTAAATTTATCGGAGGAAAATATCAAATATTTCCAATTAATATAGTGGGAAAAAAAGGAGAAAGACATGAGTATTTTATAATGCATTTTTATGAACGCCCTGATCAATATGTTGATTTTTATAAAACTAATTTTGTAAGATTCTTTTTTACAGAAAATCGCTTTGAAGCTATTCATGCAAGTACTTACGAAGATTATCTTGATGTAAAAGGGCTTGGTGGAGCTAAACAAACTAAAGCTCTGTATCTAAAAGAATCCCATCTTTTACCAGATTTTTTTTCAGCCCCTATTCCTGGTATTTTTTTGATAAATGAGAAGGTAGCTTCTGCACTTCTCAAATCAAAAATCACTGGCATTTGCCTAATCCCCTTCCATCAAGGAGAGGATTTCACAGAATCTTTGTTTGTAAAAACGATGCGGATTGAAAATCCTGAATGGGAAGGGTTTAAGCATACCTGAGGGTGGTGTAAATGAAGCAAATTTGATCGCTTACTTATACTAACGATACTTATTATCCACTAAGAATTGCTCTGCAATAGATCTAATTTTTCAATATGTCAGAATATCAGACTTTGTATGCAGAATTAGGAAAAACAAGGCAAGCACTAATCAAAAAGTATGGATTAAATACATTTGAAGTTATGAGCGAATCTATAAACTCACTCAATGAAATAAAGTACTTTGGAGAAAAACTTGTGACAAAGTTATTCCCACAGGATAAGTATGAATTATTAAGAGATTATTTGAGCGATAATGAAGATTTTTTCACTACAGAATTTAAATTTAACGGTGAATTATTGCAGTTAAAAGCTAAGGTGAACAAAGGTTTACATAGCGGAAATTATCGTGAGGTTATCGAGATACTACAAGAGAAAACACAACACGGATATATAATTGGACGATTAAACCCTGAAGGCGAACTAGTTTCAGGTAATAAAGAGAAACTATTAAAAGCTCAAAAAGAAGGCTTACCTATCAGTCTAGGGAAAGAATCAATTTTCTGGTTTACAGATTTCAATGGAAAAAGAAGAGATTACCAGAAAGAATATTATACAATCATCAAGTTAAAGAATAATGCTCTATTAGGGCAAATTGAAGCAGTCAATACAGTATTTTATCAGGCGACCCAATCTCTGTTGTCAATAAGCAACAAAAAAAGGTTGCCCCAGCTTTCACAAGAGCAAATCAAAATTCTTCATCTGAGCAGAACCCATGAATATAGGATTTTCATAAATGGTGATCTCGTAAGTTATAAAAACATCAAACTGAATGAAGATACGATTCAATGTGATTGTACTATTGGGGGGAAAATTTTGGCATACGGATTATTACAGCAAATTGAACACAATGAAATATCCTTGAAGCCAACTGAAAAGAATCCAGAAAAAGGTATGAAAATGGCAGATGCAAAAGAGTTTATCAAGGAAATAGAAGACAATATTTGAATCTCTTATTTCACGTCAAAATACAATTTTTCAGAAACATGGAAATTTTAGATGGGTTTAAAAAACTTAGGAGTGATAATATTGAAATCTTTCCAAATATTGAATCTGTTTTTGAAAGAGACTTGGATAAATACAGAGAAGTACTTTTTCCCGTTTGCTCAATTAAACTTAGAGGCATAAAAGAAGAATGGGGAGATGAAAAAATACATTTAGTGCAATTTAATGAAGACCCCTACAATACAGAAAGGGTCAAATATTTTAATGACTACTGTAAGGATAATATGATTGCATTTGACCTGAATAATGGAAAATACAAATTCAAAACTGATTTCGAATATTTTGATTTAACGGAAGGTTGGAAAAAATGGTTTGACAAAACCAAAGAATCATATGCAAAGTCGAAAAGTGATTTTGTGAATAATGGAAATAATTTTGGAATTGATAAAATTCAACTAGGAGGTAAACCTGGGTGGTGGCAAACAGATGAAACACCCCTTGATTTTGACGGAAAACCAATGGAATTTATTACTGAATTTGAGACAGACACTATTTGTGATGACTCGTGTGACAAAAAGATTTTTCTGTTCTATAGCCCAAAATATAAAATGGCTGTTCAACTATATCAAATAACTTAAATACAGGTGTGACAACATAGTAAAAAGATCATGGTGGGTGAAATACTAAAATCAAAGTCAAATAGAGAAGCAAGCTTATTGAAGTACTTCGATCTTGGCAACTTCCAGTCAAAAGCAGTAGTAGTGATACTTATGTTATGAAATTATCCTCAGATTAGTACACTCCTTGATAAAACAGATTACCAAGAACTATTAAAGATTATCTCAAAACTTGAAATGGGTCAAGGTAAAATATTGGATCAAACCAGAGGATTTACGCTTTACGTTTACTAAACCTCTGAGGTTTAGTAAACGTGGAAATGTAAAAGTGGTTTTGGTGTCCTACAACATATTGGAAGGATACCTCTTTTTAAACTATCTTGCACATCCTTAAGTAAGAGAGCAAAATTAGGTTGCTTTTTTGGGGGATCAGCTTTTTGCTCAGATCAAGGCGCGGCGGAGTGTAATAGCCAAAGTTATTGACACGAGTACGCAACGCAGATATGGGTGAAAAGATGCCACCATAAAATGATAAATTAGATTTGCTCTCTTACTTATATCAGTCATCATTATTATTAAAGCTTTTATGAACATTGAATATATTACGGAGCAGGTTCGTCAATTGGCAGAAAGTGGCAAGGATTATGATGATATAAATATGTATCTCTCTAAAAAAGGATTATCTCCAGAAGACAAGAAAAAACTGCTTAAACTTGCGGATCAGCATATCTTACAGTATGAGTTTGCCCGGCAAGTCCGATCTAAGGCAGTTGTAAGGATGATATTGGGAGGAGCCATACTATTCATAGGGCTACTCATTACATTTGGTACTATGTTGATGGGGAATAGCCAATATATCTTAGCATATGGGGCTATTTTAGTAGGTGCCTGGATTCTCAAAGAAGCCTATAAAGCTTATAAAAGGCCCGTAGAAAAGTTTGATGCAAGAAGCCTGGTCAGAAAAAGAAGCAAATTTGATCGTTTCTAAAAAAGGTTCCAATATTAGTGATAGGCTCATTGTAGTTAAATTATAAAGAACTACCCATACATCAGCTTTCAGCTGGCGTATGGGTTATAATCAACTCCTATTCCTATTTATTTTTTGTCTCTCCCTCTTGAGAAGTAGATCAATTCATTTTTGAGCAGCTACCTGATGAAAAATTTTTAAAAATGGTCACGTTTTTCCGATTCTCTACATAAGAGAAATGTATGCTCATTAATATTCACATTTTTAAAACCATTCATTATGGAAATTAACTTAACAGGCACATGGCGTTGTGCAGAAGACAATGGACTCTATGAGATCAGACAATTTACGGATGCTGCCAATAATCAATTTATCCTTTGGTATGCACATGGAAAAGCACATGATAGAACATGGGCTAATGTGACTAAGGGAATTCTTACTTCTACAACAATTGTAGACCATGATGGCAAAAAAGTCAAGGCAATCGTTAATACGGATTGGGCAGATGTGCCATCAGCAGAAAACAGAGGAAACGGGCACTTGTCATTATATGTCTATGACAATGACAATATGGTAAAAGATACTCAACGTTCCAACTATTGGGGATCAACATGGACCCGTGTAAAGAAAAAGGCAAATTAATCGAAATCTAAACAATTTTTCACTCCTTAATAATATCAAAATTATGGGTTCAAATAAAAAAAATACAGGCCTCACAGGAACCTGGAGATGTGATGATAATAGTACTTATTACATTCGTCAGGTCAATAATTCTGCTAATATTAATGTATATTGGTATGGTGAGTCAGATGGCAAAGCAAGCCTGAAAAATGCTTTTGCCGGTGCATTTAGCGATGATAATGTTTTTGCTGGTAATTGGGCAGATTTACCTGATAGTGCAAATGATCTTCATGGACAAATAACCCTAAAAGTGGGTAAAGATGGTAATTCATTCACACGAATTGCCGGAGGTTTCGGCGGATCTTATTGGGAGAGAGTAGAAACACCTAAAACTAAAAATAAAAAATAGGTAGAAAGCTATTATTGATAGCTGGATACGCTTACGTGAAAGTTTCAGGGCGGTGAGTAATCACCGCCTTATTTTTTTATACTTTGAAAGGAAGCAACAAATCTGATTATTAAAAAAACGCTGCCCCTTACGACGCAGCGCTTATACATCAATTTCCCCATATAGTCTTTTATGAGTGACAGGCCAAACTAGAATTGGATAGCATTCCCTGCGCTAACGGAGGTGAAGGTATTTGCCCACGTCTATATAAGGCCCGGCTGCAAACTTTTAAGAAGAGGGGGCTCAAATCTTTTCCTTGGATTTTGTGTTGTGCATCTGCTTAATGCCAGAAAGCATGGGTTAATGATGAGTGTTAGGTGTGCCTGACTTCGGACAATTTGTGTACCCCCTCTTCTGTACGAGTAATGGTGTAGTTATGTGTTTAATGGTTAAAAGCCCGATACAAATATAGGTAATGTGATATGGTATAAACCGGACAACATAGGGGGATAAACCGGACATTTTAAAGAAAAAAGCAGCATTGGGGCTTGTCAATGCTGCTTTTTTTAGGCAGAATAGATGCTTATTTTACCTTGACCATTTTTATACTGGCCACTTGACCGCTCATATATACCCTAATCCAATAAACCCCATCTGCTAAATGATGGACCGCTAAATCGGTGCCTTTAGAAGTTGTTCCTAATCCTTTTTCAATAAGCTGTCCAATGCTATTGAGTATCTGCCATTCGTAATGGATTGCATTGCCTGTCTTGTTTACTTCCAGGAGGGAGTAATCTCTTGTCGGATTCGGGTAGATAGCAATTTGCACTTCATCCTTGCTGATAGTGGTTATATCATTGGGAGATAAAGTAAGTTGCTGACAACTCATGTTTTCCCCACACTGGCTAATAGCAGTTAGGCATATTGTGTAAGTCCCTTCCGTAGTATATACATATACGGGATGTTCTTCTGTAGATGTATTACCATCACCAAAGTCCCACAACCAGCTATCTGCTCCATTGGTAGAAAGGTTTTCAAAAATCATTTCCAAGCCGTTAGACTGATAGTCAAAATTGGAAATAGGAGCAGCACAACTGACTTCAAGCGTTTCGCAGAAAGTGGTGTTGCCACATATACTACTCACTGTAAGGCAGGCTTCATAACTGCCTGGAGCATTATAAGTATGAGATGGGTCACTCTCGGTAGAGCCATTGCCATCACCAAAATCCCATAACCAGGCAACCGCATCTTCAGTAGATTCGTCCTGGAAATTGACAGATAATTCATCTGTAGAAAAAGCAAAAGAAGCTTGTGGTGGGTTACAGCCTACTTCTGTTAGCTCACACCTTTGAGTAGTTCCACAAACACTGGTTACAGTCAGGCAAACCAGATAGTTCCCTGGGAAGGCATAGGTATGTGATGGATTTTGATCTGTTGAAGAACCGCCATCTCCAAATGTCCATGCCCACTGTGTTGGATTATTATCTGATATATCATTGAATGAAATAGATAGTTCATCGGCTGTAGCTATAAAGTTGGCTTGCGGGGCAGTACATGTTACCTCAAGCATTTGGCAAAATTGACTACTCCCGCATACGCTGGATGCTTCCAGGCAGATGGTATAGATACCCGGTTCGGCATATTGATGAGTAGGGTTTGCTTCGCTGGAAGTATTGCCATCACCAAAATCCCATGCCCATTCGGTAGGCGTATTTTGAGAGATGTCCGTAAAGCTGATTTCCAGTTGATTGGCATTGCTTGTAAATGTGGCAAGAGGTGCTGTACAATTGATTGTAATTACCTGACAACTTTGAGTGCTTCCGCAAATAGAACTGGTTTCCAGGCATATGGTATAGGCGCCCGGATTGGTATAGGTGTGTGTTGGATTAGCAGATGTAGCACTATTGCCATCTCCAAATGTCCAGAGCCATTCCTCTACGAGTCCACTACTGTTATCTGTCAAACTTACATTGAGTTCCTCATTTGTAAAAGTGAAATCAGCCTGTGGAGCTTGACAATTTACTTCTACCATCTGGCAAATCGTATGGCTTCCGCAAATACTGCTAGATTGCAGGCATATCTGATAAGTGCCAGGGGTATCAAAAGTATGTTGAGGGTTGGGAAGAGAAGAGGATGTGCCATCTCCGAAAGTCCAGAGCCAGCTGCTAGGATCATTAAGAGAATTATCTGTAAATGAAAGTGTTAATTCATCGGGAGAATAACTGAAATCTGCCAGGGGAGCTGTACAGTTTACACTGATTTCCTGACAAATTGTATTGCTTCCGCAAACACTATTCGCCGTAAGGCAAACCGTATAGTTTCCTGGTTGGCTGTAACTATGCTCGGGGTTTGGAAAAGGAGAGCTTGTGCCGTCTCCAAATTCCCATAACCAACTACTGGGACTATTGATAGAAAGGTCCTGGAAACTTACATTGAGCTCATCGGTAGAAAAATCAAAAGCAGGTTCTGGAGCTGCACAACTTACACTTATCTGCTTGCAGGTTTGGTTGTTGCCACAACTACTGCCAACAGTGAGACAAATGATGTACTGACCGGGTGCATCAAATGTGTGTGTGGGGCTGGATGTATCCGAAGTATTGCCATCTCCAAAAGCCCAATTCCAAAGAGTAGGATTATTTTGACTGGTATCGGTCAAACTCACTGTTAACCCATCAATTATTACCTCAAATCCAGCATTTGGAACAGGACATACAATGGTTATATCCTGACATATTTGTTCGCTACCACATATACTACTTGCTGTCAGGCAAACCGTATAGGTACCAGCTGAACTGTATAAGTGTTGAGGGTTTTGTTGAGTAGAAGTATTACCATCACCAAAGTCCCACAACCATTCATTAGGATTATTAGTAGAGTTATCATCAAATAAGGCTACCAATAGATTACTCGCACTGCTAAAAGATGCTTCCGGGGCAAAGCAGCTTACACTAATAGGCATGCAGCTTTGATTAGTATCATCACATTCGTTGATGGCTGTCAGGCAAACGGTATAGTCGCCAGGACTCGTATAAGCATGTTGTGGGTGTTGGCCAGTAGAAGTATTGCCATCACCAAAGTCCCACAACCAGGACACCGCTCCAGGACTGGACATATTGGTAAAGCTAATTTCTAATTGATTGCTACTAGTGTCAAAAGCAGCAGCCACAGGATTACAGTTCACCGTTAGCATTTCACAAGACTGATCAGATTCGCAATCGTTATTTACCGTAAGGCAAACTTCATAAAATCCATCCGATGGGAATTGATAATCCAGGCTTGCCTCATATCCTACCTGTTGGCCATTAACGGTCCATATCCAGGAAGAGGGAGCGTTAGTTGACTGATCTGAAAAATTAGCTGATAAACCATTAAGCATAATATCAAAACCAGATACAGGAGGCAGGCAGTCCAGTGTAATCATCTGGCATATCGTATCACTTCCGCATAGACTTCCCGCAATCATACAAACTTCATAAGTGCCTTCTTCTGAGAAAGTATAGGAAAAAGTACTTTCCTGGCTTTCCGAAGCATCTTCTATCAGCCATTGCCAGCCAGTAGGATTATGGGTAGAGGCATCTGTGAAATCAACACTGAGACCACTGATATTATAGGTGAAATCAGCATCGGGTATAGTGCAGCTCACTTGTAATGGTTCGCAAAGTGTATCGCTTCCACAAATGCTACTACTGATGAGGCAGATATCGTAAATTCCTATGTCTGAAAATGTATAATCAAATATAGCGGCATTGCTGACAAACTGATCATCGATATACCATTCCCAATCTGTAGGCCCGCCGCTAGATGTGTCTGTGAATGTATAGATCAGTTCATTAGAAGAAAAGGAGTAAGCAGCTTGTGGCTCTGCGCAGTTTACATTAATAATCTGGCAGAGGGTATCTGCACCGCATATGTTAGATACCTGCAGGCAAACCTCATAATCTCCAGGTGCTGCAAATTGGTAATCAAATTCAGCTAGATCAAAACTATCTTCACCATCAATAATCCATAATCGTTCTGTTGGCTGATTGGAGGAGGTATCAGTAAATGTATAAGCAAGGCCATCTGCCAATATATCATACCCGGCTTCCGGAGCATTACAGGTAATAATTAAATCTCTGCAAAAAGTATCTATTCCACATACGTTGGATACAATTAGGCAACTGGTATAAATACCTGGTAAATCATAAGTGTGCATAGGGCTTTGTTCGCTGGAGGTATTCCCATCGCCAAAATCCCATGCCCATTGAGTGGGTACATGCAGACTATTATCCTGAAAGTTTACATCCAATTCATTTGAGAAAGCAAGAAAAGAAGATTCTGGTACTGAGCACGAGACAGATATTGATTCACAGGTCTCTCCACTACCACATACGCCATCTATTGAAAGGCATACCTCATAGGTGCCAGGGGCGGCAAAACTGTGGGTTGGGTTTTGTTCATCAGAGATATTACCGTCGCCAAAATCCCATGCCCATGAGGTTGTGCCAGCCGATGAGAAATCGATAAATTCGACTTCTAAATCATTAATCTCTTTATCGAAAGCAGTGGTCACATTTCCGCACTCAACCTGAATGAATTCGCAAAAACCTGCATTGCCACAATCATTTTCAACTGTGAGGCATACAAAGTAATTACCGGGCATAGCATAACCATAATTAGGGCTTTGCTCATTAGAAAAATTCCCATCGCCAAAATCCCAGGTCCATTGTGAAGGGCCTCCTAAAGAAAAATCTTCAAAGGAAAGATCCAGGCCATCAGATTGATGGGTGAAAAAGGCCTCTAAAGTTGTACATTGAACACTTACAATCTGGCAAGATTGAGCTGGTCCGCAGCTACCATCAGTATCCAGGCACACGGCATATAAACCGGGATTGGGGAAGGCATAAGTCACTTCATTGCCAGTCATGATAGTACCATCTTCAAAAGTCCATGTCCAGTCGGTAATTCCTACATCTCCGGTAGCTGTAAGCGTCACATTAAGCCCTGGTGAGGTATAGGTGAAATCAGCCATTGGTAGGCAGAATTGCCCCTCTGTAATCATAAGGGTGGTATCTACAGGCGGGTTAATCAGGCGATCCGTATTGCCGGAAGGCCAATAAATATAAAGGCTATCAATAGTATTGCTGCTTCCCAATCCGAAATGGCTGGTATAGCTGCTCATGATACCATAACTCTCTCCGCTTCTTATTTCACGAATCTGTTTGCCCCAATCACCATAGATTTCTAATCTGGCCCCAATCGCATTGGGGTTGGAACTTACTCCTTTTAGAAGTGCTTTGAAGTAGTGATTGTCATTGGGTACCCCTAGAAATAAACGATCGTGTTGATTACTTACTTGATTATACCCAAATCCATACCCCGCATATACATCCATAAACCCATCGTTGTTGAGGTCACCTACCGTTGCACTATGGATGCGTTCATCGATTGGAAAAGCATCATCTACTTTGGTAAAAGTACCATCTCCGTTGTTGTGGAGTACTGCATGGATGGTAGCCAAAGAAGTATACAGTATATCTACAAAGCCATCATTATCAAAATCTACAAATTTAATTTGCATACCCAGGCCCGACCCTGAAAGCTCCGTATTGATTCCCGATAGGAGTGAAACATTAGAAAAAGTACCATTTCCGTTATTGCGATAAAGGGAGTTGGCTATATCGTGATTGATAATGAAACAATCGAGGTCTCCATCATTGTCTATATCTCCAAAATCGGATGCCCAACTCTGGCCAAAGGGTAAAAGATTGGCCTGAGCAGCAACGTCTTCGAAGTTATTATCGCCATCGTTTTGGAAAAGCAGATTTAATCTCCGCCCATCGGTTGGATCATCTACCCCTAGTCGGCATTTAGTGATGTAAAGATCCAGGTCGCGATCATTGTCATAATCAGTCCATACTGACCCATAATTACCCGAATTATCAGAAGGAACTGTTGAAACGGCACTGATAAGGTTGAAATTAGAAGTGAAATTACCGTTGCCATCATTTTCAAACGGAACACTTATTGCATCATCATGACAGGCAAAAATATCAGCATAACCATCCGTATTAATATCTACGAAATTAGAACCCTGTAGAAAAATAGATGGATTAGTAATAATAGTAGGCTGAAAATCAGAGCCATCGGTATTGGCAAAAAGCAAACTTAATCCATTATACTGCCCGCCTGTGAAAATGTCGTTGTATCCATTGCCATCTGCATCAGCTACACAGATACTCCATTGTATGCTTCCAAGATTATCATAGTATACACCTTCGAAAATAGAAGTATCTGCTTGTTGATATTCGATGTATAAGAATTGCCGATCATCCAGGCATACAATATCATCGAGCCCATCTCCATTCATATCTGCAACCGCCATTGGTGCACCACTACGTAGCGTGCCATATTGTAGATTGTCGGTAGCATCTGTAAAAGTAAATTGACTAAAAGCAGTGTATGCCAATAAATTGGCAGTAAGTAGTAGTATAGCTTTTCTCATGTTGTTTGTTTTGCCTGCTTAGCAGCTCGTTCCTGGGAATACCACTTGTCAGGTGGTATAATATTGCTCATCAGTATGACGTGCAGTGAATGTGCTTAGTCACTACACTATTTAAAAATACGTCATTTTGTTTATTTTGTTACTCACTCGCGAGGACTTCCAGTCTTTAGGAGGAAAGTCAGGGCTTTTAGTATCTGATTTTATGGACCTAGAGGTCCACACCTAGTATCGTATACGACGAAAGACGTCGTAACGAGCGTTTGTGATTTGTGGACTTTAGTCATTTAAGTAAGAGAGCATAATTAGATTGCTTTTTTGGTCGAGCAGGTTTTTGGTCAGATCAAGGCGCGGCGGAGTGTAATAGCCATAGCTATTAACACGAGTACGTAACACAGATATAAGTAAAAAGATGCCACCATAAAAAGATTAATTGAATGTGCTCTCTTACTTATGTACTCTTGATATAAATAGTTTGTATTTTGATAAATCCTTTTTAATAAACTAACGCCCTTCGAAATATGAGATATAAAATACTTGACCAACAAGGTCTCAATTTCCTGACTTGTAGAATTGTAGAGTGGATTGATATTTTTTCCAATTCTACGTATCGCGATATTGTAATAGATAGCCTGCGATTCTGTCAAAAAGAAAAAGGGCTGATTCTTAATGCTTATGTAATCATGTCCAATCATATTCATCTCATTGCAAGAACTGATGAAAAAAAAGGACTTTCCACAATTCTTCAGCAATTCAAATCCTTCACTGCAAAGGAAATATTGAATCGCATCCAGGATTGGAATTATCCCGAAAGTAGAAGAGAATGGTTATTGAATCATTTTGCATTCAATGCAAGAAAGAATAGGACAGGAAGAAAACATCAGGTTTGGAGGCATGATAATCATCCCATCGCTTTATACTCTCCAAAAGTAATAAGACAAAAACTTGCTTATATTCACCTCAATCCTGTTAAAGCAAAAATCGTAACTGAACCAGAATATTACATGTATAGTAGTGCTTCTAATTACGCTGGTAATGGTGGTTTACTGGAAGTATCTATATTAGATGATATTTGGAATGATATTGGTTTTATTAACATGGGAATTTAAATCATTTACTTGTCGCTCGCCAGGACATCCTGTCCGCAGCGGTCAAGGTCAGGACCTCCAGGTCCTGACTGCCATAAACTTCGAGGTTTGATTTCCATGAATTTGAAAGCTATATACGACGAAAGACGTCGTAACGAGCGTTTGTGATTTGTAGAACCTAGTCGTATTGCAGTGAGTATTAATCTTGAAACCTCTTTATCTTGACCTTTTCAAAAGATATGCTACTATAAGATGGATAAACATTTTACATCACTTAATCGATTCTCATCACTATTTGTCATTCTACTTTTGTTATCATGCAATAATGCTTCTCAAAAACAAGAAGCCAGCAATCCCTCGATTATGATAGCTGTTGCAGCCAATATGCAATTTGCTATGAATGAACTCATCAGGGGATTTACGGAAGAAACGGGAGTAAAATGTGAAATGACAATTAGCTCTTCTGGAAAATTGACCGCACAGATAAAACAGGGAGCTCCTTTTGATGTATTTGTTTCTGCCAATATGATCTATCCTAATGAGATATTTAAGAGCGGCATGGCAGCAGGACCACCTAAAGTATACGCAAGAGGGAAACTGGTATTGTGGACAATGAAAGAAGGACTTACTCCTTCTATTAACACACTGAATAGTGAATCTATCCAGCATATTGCTTTAGCAAATCCTAAAACTGCTCCATATGGCGTAGCGGCTATAGAATTGCTTAAGAAAAATCAATTGCTGGAGGAGCTTAAACATAAGCTGGTGTATGGAGAGAGCATTGCTCAAACCAATCAGTTTATCATCGCAAAATCAGCAGAAATGGGATTTACAGCTATGTCTGTTGTTGTATCTTCTGAACTGAAAGGTAAAGGAAAATGGATCGAAATAGAAAGCGATTGGTATTCTCCAATAGAACAGGGAGTGGTCGTAATTGAAAGAGATCGTTCTTCTACTGAAAAGGGAAAGCAATTTTACGATTATCTATCATCAGAAAAAGCAAAGGAGATACTTAGCAATTATGGCTATGAGGTATTATAGTAGTTCTCGGGTAACTGTTTCTTAAAGTCACCCGAGAACTGTACGAATAATTTAGAATATGAAGTAGTTTAAACTTATAGACATCCCCCTCAGCCCTGTGGGCAGCTCCTCTTTGGAGAAGTCGGCTAAAGGCCGGGGGAGGAGTACCTATTAAAGTACTAAAAAACTAAGAACATGTTTAAATTTAGTTTTTTGAATAATATGAAATGAATTACAAAACCGCACGAAGCTCATTTTGAGGTGCATACTTGCCCCAGACGGGCCCGTAGCGGGAAAGTACGTACCGAAAAATAGCTAAAGTCCGGTGAAGTAAGGCGTTCATATTACCGAAAGGATTAATTTTAAACATGTTCTAAATTTAAACACCTTCTTATTCTTTCACGACTCTGGCAACTTTAGTGCCATTTTCTGTTCTAAGTAGTACATAATATAGTCCCGCAGGATAAGTATCCATTTCCAGCTTGACTTGGTGAATGGCTCTTAGGTGTTCAGCAGGAGCTGTTAAGGTATTCAATACAATACCTTGATTGTTTATCAAAAATAGACTAGCAGTTTGTGCCTGTCCTAACTCATAATTAATAATCGCAGTTTCTTTAACAGGATTAGGAGCTATGGTCAAGCGGATATCAGTAAGTCCTAATTCTTCTATGCTATTAATAGTGGTTGTATCCAGCGTTTCAAAAGGAGGTAAAATGATGTCATCTATCCAGGCAGCATCCATGCCGTCAGAGATATACTGGTCTTTGAAGTAAGTCCATACAAAACCATGTTCTCCGGCAGGTACATCGAAGGTAACTTCTTCCCAAGCCTCTTCACCAGACCATTCTCCTAGCTGTTCTCCATCCATATAGAAGTATAGGAAATCCCATCCGCTTTCAGAAGATACACGGCGAGAGAATGTCATCTGCCCATCTTCTAATATATTGATATCCATCTTGACTGATGAAATTTGAGAGTTTTCAATATCTGCAGATTGCAAGCATTGAGCGCCAGCATATGGTTCAAAATCTGTTAAGAACCAAGGATGGCCTTCATTATTATTCCATCCGTAAATATCAGTTTCCAGATTATCAGTTTCAAATTCTTCTATCAGTAGGTTGGCACTTAATACTGGCAGCGCATTCAGTCCATAAGGCCCTGCAGTCAGCTGGTATTCCATTTCTATAACTGTTGCTATTGGAATGTCCTGTGCAACATTTACAGTATAGACTGCTGAGCTATTATCTGAAATAACACCCACAGATTGATTGTTTCCTACTATTTCGATATATGGATTAGTAGTTGATAGAACTGCTAATGCCTCTGGAGAATCACTATGCCCTACATTCAGATTTTCGATGATAATATTTACGGATTCACCTGGATCTAATCTGCCATTGCCATTACCAGTGATCGCATCATCAACAGTAATAGCACCTAATTCTAATACTGGAGCATTGATGATCACAGAAATATTACGTGTCCAGGTATTGTCATTTTCATCTACTGTTGTTAGCTGGAAAGGTACTGCCATTTGGTCTACAATATAGTCAGCAACAGAGAAAGAGAAAGCAGCATCCTGGCTCATTGCTTCTTCATTGGCGATATCTCCCCAAACGAATGTATCATTGATTAGTGTAATTTCTTCAACGTCAGTGCTGATTGTAGTTTGTACGGCACGTGCAGTATCTAATCCTACATTAGACATGGTGACATTAAGATCAATTGTTTCACTGTAGTCTACTACCAGATTGGCGTTGCCACCGTTTGTATCATCAATTTCATATTCAGACAAAATTACATATGGGCCTTCCAGAGGAGTAACCTGTACATCTCCCTGATAAGGAAGGTGATTATAAGCGGTTACAGTTACTGTAAGAGGAGAAGGGAATTCTAATGCTTCGAAGTCCAGATTGGCAAAACCTCCTTCTACTACGCCATAAGCTATATTTTTGCCTTCATAATAAAGCCCTACTAATGCACCTTCAACATTGCAAGATACTTCAAGCTGTGTCGCTCCTATAAATGTAGCTTCTACATGGTCTGCTACCAGTGCTTCAGGAGTACGTGTCCATAAAGCGATAGAAGGATCACCAAAAATGTTCCAGGTATCCATCATTTCATCTCCACCACCGCCGTAAGCATCAATCATTGCACCACCACCATGAATAACGATACCACCCATTGTATGGCGAATATCATAAGTGCCTGCTTCTACTATCAGAGCATTCATTTCATCCTGTCCTTCCATAGGAGGAGCCCAGCTTTGTAAGATACTGGAGAAACACCCTCCGATACCTCCTGAAGGCAATCCTGTAGCATCATCGGTTGCGCGTATCCAGGTATCACCAAGACAAGGGCCTGATCCAAAGTCGTTCTGGAAATCACCTACACAGCAGGCAACTGCAATAAGGAATGGATAAGCACCATTATTGGTCAACTGATTAATAGCAGTATTATTGAAACTACCAGAGACTAGAATACCATGATCACCATGGCCAGTATAGTTCATTAAAGTAGCACCATTATTGATTACCTCATTGATCATAGCAGCATTTGGGTTGCCACCAGCATCGGCAGTAGGATCACCAGGAGTAGGGGAGCTACTGGCCTGGCTACCATCATAGAATTCATAAACGTGGCTAAATCCATAATCTAGCAGGCTAGACTTAATATTATTAAGGTGTTCATAATCATATTCGTCGTCATCACCAGGGCCTTCGCTTGAACCGAAACCGAGAGCGGTTGAGAACCAGTCAGGGTTATCCATGCCAGGATTTAACTCGTATAGCATGTTTCGATCGAGCATAACTTGTAATTGCTCTGGGTTTTCTGCATTCAAACGACCAACAAAAAATTCTGGATAGTGGTCGTTGCCTTCCTGCTGCGCATAGCAGTGGTCACATGCATTTTGCTGAGCTGTTTGCTGAGTTGGTACATCATTTTCATCACCAATAATCAATAGGTAAGTCAGCCCATTGTTTTGATAGTATTCATTTATAAAAGAAAGTACAGCTTCCGGGCTTTCGCCAATTTCAGACATTAGCACTACTTCTGTAGGTATACCTTTTTGGTTTTTCCAGCGTACCATGTCCTCGATCTGTGGAGTATAAGTTTCTGTAGTTATAATTAGCATACTACCCAACTCTCCAACAGGATCATAACGGCTTTCATCTTGATAGTTTAAAAAGCGCTTTTCATAGAGGAAGTGATAGGGTTCTGGAATGTTTCTGCTAGCTCTTACATTTTCGGCTGCTAGTAAAGATGCGTCTTCTTCCAGTTCGATAGAAACTACAATCTCATCATAAATTCTTAGTACTTGTTGTACTGGATTGTATTGTACTGGAAAAAACTGTGCAGTTTGGCCACGATAATCTCTAAACACGTAGGGCGCTTGCTTTTTTACCAATTCTCTTGGAAAGAATACATCTTGCTCATAAACAGGCCCAAATTCATAGGGAATACTAGAAGGGTTTACATCGCGATACAGATTACCTTTAGAAGGGGCTAATAAAATATCTTCATAATCGGTGTACTCACTGCTGAGGATTTTTACTTTACCTGATTGGAAGTGCTTCAGGATGTATGAAGCAGTTAGCTTAGGAACTTCTGGAGCTCCTGCTTTCAGAAGAGGGGTACCATCCTGAATGTTTACCTGTACGGCTTCTCCTTGTGGAGTATTCACTGTGGTTAGTTCAAAGTCAGTAAGCTGACAACGCAGGGTAATGGATTCATTATCCTGACTGACAAATTCAATTTGCTGAGCCTGCAAGCTAATGGTGGCAAGGAGCAGCAGAAAAGGTAATATTCTTTTCATAATGATGGAATTGAAATATTTTTTAGCACGAATTGATCAAAAAATAACTTCCCTGTTTTCGCTTTTACCGGAGAATCAACGTAAGAGCGAGCAACTAGTCTTAGGAAGTTATTTTTTGATTATAGTTTAACTATTGGAAAGTTAAATGCAGGGATACCGTCAATCATGGCATTGATAAAATAAGTACCTGCTTTTAATTTACTCAGATCAATTTGTTCTTTTGAATGAGCGGTTAGTTTACCGCTGTAAACTGATTGCCCATTTGCCGAAAGGAGATGCATGTCAATTTCCTGAATGCCAGGATTTTCAATGCTTAACCAGTCTTGCACAGGATTGGGGCCAACCTTTATATTAAGAGTTGTTACATCTAATGTGTTACTAGGAGTACCAGCATGGATAATAAAAGTAGAAACCTTAAAATTGTCAGTATCATCACTTGGGAACACCATGAACTGGAATGTGCCAGTGCCTGGGATTTGGTGAGGGTTGACATCTAACTTCAGGAAGGCATATTCATCCGAATTGAATGGTATCATATCACCATTGATGGGAATTAAGCCATAACATACATTATTATCACAGAAAGATATTTCCCAGCCTTCAGGATAATCTGCTTCGAGCCGCCGCCAGGATAACTGTAGTGCTTCATCTGTATCGTTGTTGATATCAATCTGGAAGATATTATATTGCTCAAAGCTTGCATAATCTTCTATCATTGCTTCAGGGGCAAAAGAAAAGCCTTGCGCATTGATAAAATGGGCACTGCCACATAAGCATAGAATGGCTATGAATGTTCTCATCAGGGCTTGTTTTGATCACTATTAATTGTACGGTAATGCTAATATAGCGAATATTGTAACGTATGTCCCGGACGCGACAACTGCTTTATAACTAATTGGCAGCAGGCTGACATAGATTATCAATTAGATTTTAAGCACTCTATATTAACTGACGTGAAATGTCAATATTCACTACCAAGGGCAAACGTATTCTTCCATTCCGTCCATCTTCCACGAGTAAAATCAGGAAGGGGCATTGGTTGGCTTCCCATTGCAATCGATTGCTCCGATAAAGGAGTGATAGAAAGCCAGGTGGCAGCATCGTAAACATCAATGGGAGGAGGGGTCGCACGCTTAACACTTTCCACCATAGCATGGATCAAAAACCAGTCCATTCCTCCATGTCCTGCACCAGTAGCTTGCGCTGCATATTTTTTCCAGAGAGGATGATCGTATTCATCTAGATAGGACTGCGCTGCTTCCCAACGATGGGGTGGGCTTTTCCCTTCTATATGTATCGATTGATTGACATCCATCCAAATGCCTTTTGTGCCCTGCACGCGAAACCCTAGCGAATAGGGCCGGGGTAAATTAGTATCATGGCTGATAATAATACTTTCTTCATTGGCTGTTTTGATAACCGTTGTTACGATATCTCCCAGTTTGAATTTTACATCAGCATTTGGGTGTTTGCTACCTCCTTTAGGATGATTGACAATATAATCATGTAATCCTCTGGATTTAGTAGAAGTAGATGTGAGGTATAATAATCTGTTGCCACGATTAATATCTAGATATTGAGCAACTGGGCCAATTCCATGAGTAGGGTAGAGGTCTCCATCGCGATGTACAGAATGTTTGGTACGCCAGCGAGCTTCACTAAAACCTTTTTCTCCAAATTCTACTCCACTATTATAGGGCGTAACTCCATCATTGAACTTCACTCCACGCAGGTCGTGTTGATAACCACACTCCAGGTGTACCATTTCGCCAAAAAGCCCTTGCCTGGTCATATTGAGTACCGCCATAACATCCCTTCGGTAGCAAACATTTTCCATGAAGAAAAGAGGAGTACCTGTTGCTTCATGGGTGTTAACTAGTTGCCAGCACTCATCGATGGAAAAACCACCGCAAACCTCCATACCTACATAAATGCCTGCTTTCATCGCTGCTATAGCCATAGGAGTATGCCATATCCAGGGAGTGGCAATAATAACAGCATCTAATTCTTCTTTTTCCAATAATTCTAAATAAGCATAATCACCTGAGTCATATACTTTGGGGGTGGGTGCATTTTTACTTTCAAATAGTTGAAGGCTACGCTTGATCATAACCTCATCAATATCGCATATGGCAGGAATGACACAGTCATCTCTATTGAGCAAGACATTGATATGATTTTGGCCGCGAAGCCCTGACCCAAGGATACCAATGCGTATACTATCTTTTTCCTCACGTTTGTTCATGGAGGCAGGTGCTGCTAGAGAACTTGCCGGCGCTGTTAAAATAGCGGTGCTGGCTAGAGCTGCCTTTTGTAGGAAATCTCTTCTATTTAGTTGATCTTTTTGCTTCTTCATTTATAACAAGATAATTTTTTGATTACTGAAATGATGGCCATCACTTAATCTAAGCCAGTAAGTACCAGGAGGTAAATGCCCCGTTTTTAATTCCTTTTTACTGACAGAAGGAATGATATGCTCTTTGTGAACTACATTGCCTTGAGGTGCAATCAATTCTAATAAAAGCGTTTGGGAGTGGCATTCTCCAAATTGAATTAATAATTGCTCCCTTGCGGGAATGGGAGATAAAGTATATAGGCAATCAAGCTCATGGAGATCGTGTTGGCCCACAGTGATTTGAATACTGGCTAGAGCTTCAGTGCTATGTTGAGGTTCTGCAAGTTCAGCAGCAGTACCAATAATGGCCTGAACCACCTGGCTCATAAAAGTAAAATTCAGAGTACCAATAGTATCAGAGGATAGATGGTAATTTGGATTCCGAAAGTTAGCACCATCAGTGAGCATAAGGGCAGGTATGCCAGCTTCCCAGAAAGGAGCATGGTCACTGCGTAATAAGTCTGGCGGCACAATAGCATCCGGAGCACTCACATTAATTACTCTTAATGCTGGAGCATAAGTTGCAGCAGCTTCGTAAAAAGCATTACCCAGGCTAGCAAAATTCTGAGTACTGGTATTGGTGATAAAATTACCACGGTACTCTTGTTCTATTACTTGAGCAGCGGCAGTCGGAAAGAGTATTTCAAAGCCATTTGGCAAGGTTTGTGAGTTGGGTTGATCACTGTAATAGGCAATCATTTCCATGTTGAGTACTCCTTCTATATTTTCACCTTCCGTCAAATGATCTACATAATAGATGCTACCTCTTAGGCCTGCTTCTTCCAAATCAAAACCGATAAACCGCAAACTTTTCTTGAATCTGAATTGAGAAAGAATACGAGCAGCTTCCATAACCCCTACAGTAGCACTACCATTATCATCAGCTCCAGGAGCATTACTAACGGTATCATAATGCCCATCAATGATGATAATATCTTCTTCATCTGTAGTACCAGAAAGAGTACCGATAATATTTTGGCCGGTAGTACCAGCATAGGGGAAATTTTGCCGGAAAGTCTCTAGTCCATAAGTTTGGAAAGCGGACTCTAGCGTATCTCTACAACGGTTAAGGTTATCTGGGTTGCTGATATAGTGGCGTACCCCAATGATGTTTTCCAATCGTTCTTTTAAAAGATTGCTATCTACCTGTGCAGTTAGTAATGCAGGATCTAGCACGAGGTGATCATCCGCTATTAGCTTTAACTGGTAATTTCCAGCGGTACCAATCTCACCTGTATAAGGCCATACAATTTCTTTTCCATTGCCAGGAGTAATTGGGAAGCCGATATCTCCGGTAGCCGCGTCAGTAGAGATCGTATAACTTTGTCCTTCGTCACCCGAAGCTCTCAAGAAGACTTCTATTTCTTCATCTTCCTCATCACTTAAGTCATACTGGATAGTGATTATTTGATTTTCCTCATCTACTACTACTTCTTGTATAATAATTGTTGGAGGTTCATTTTGTGATAAAGCATTGGAGCATATGAATAAAAAAAACGGGAAAATTAGATTGGCGTATCTCATTTTTGATTTAAATATAAATAAAAGAGGGCACTTACTTACTTATTTAGGTATTCAGACAGAATTTCAATAAGGCGCTTTAATGGGTTCAAATTTCATGTCGTTAAAATCATAGAGCAGTTGAGGGTTCTTAGGGCCTTTTTTCCCTTGTTCAGATTGCCATAGGCAGCCATCGCTGGCCCATACGAGGCGTTTTTTATCTTCTTCCATCCACTCCCAGTCAGGGCATGGAATAGATAAGCCATTATTAGGTGGTATTAGAAGGTGCTCTTCACCATAAATGCGTTTATGTGCAGGTGATTTTGTGAAACGGTAAAGCTGTTTTTGCACTTTCCAGCCATGGTGCAGTTTCTTTTCAAACAGATCATAAGCTGGCCCATTTTCTTGTTCTGCCAATTGCACAAGTTGCCAGTCCATAGCATTGAGCCGAGCATAATAAACGCCTAGTGAAAAAGGAATTATCCGGTCTTTGATATTTCTGACCATTTTTACTGAAGCAATTCTTATGTTTTTATCCTCCCAACGAGGATTGTGAAAAACTCCTCTATTAAGTTGAAGTAAATTTCGGCCTAGAAAGTAGCCTCCACCTACCCAGGTATCCATTTCTTCATAAAATGAGATGGCTTTCAAATAGGGCGCTTTAGAAACTGCCGTCCATACATATGGCCCCCCTCTCTTAGCTCCCATTTTATGAGCAAAATAGACGAAGTATTTTCCATCCGGCGAAAGGTCAGACCTATGCTCATAGATTCTCCCTTTAAACCATTGCCCCATTTTGAAGGTATCATTTTTCCGGTTCCATAGCATAGTTGCTACCTGTTTGCTGGGGCCTCGGCGAAATACCAATGCAAGAGAAGCATTGCGAGCAAAAATAACATGTAGGCGTGCTGTTGATTTCATGCTGAATAATGCTAGGCTTAAAGGCTATGTTGAAAAATTTAATATCTATAAAGATATGAAAGCTAGAAATAATATCGTTTAAGGGGAAATTAATAGCATTCTAAAATTTTCAACCTATGAAGTTTTCAGGCTTTTTGATGTTTTGCTTTTTATTTGCAGTAGCACAACCTGCACATGCTCAATTATTTAAAAACAAGGAAAACAAAGAAACAACAACGGAAAAAGAAGGCTTTTGGGCCAAGTTGACCAAGGAAGAACCAAAGGAGGAAGTAGAGTCGGAAAATGAACTTACGTTAAAAGAACGCATACTAGGTAATAAAGAAACGCAAAGGGAACTAAAAGGTGATCATAAAGACGCCAAGAAAGAATATCGAACATTCAAAAAAGAACGGAAGGCTGCTGAAGCAAGAGAAAAAGCGGCTAAGGCCCGTGCTGATGCTATTAAAGCGGAGCGAAAAGCTACACGTGCAGAAAAGAAAGCTGTGAAAAAAGATGATAAAGCAGAGCGTGCTCGCGAAAAATATGAAGAAGAAGAATCAGAAGGTTTTTTAGAAACGATATTTGGCAAACAGTAAAACACTCGTATTTTGTAGGCTAAGAATCGATCAAAAAGTAACTCCTTCCCTCTAACTACATAACCATATATCCCTCTAACCACATATATTTGAAGGAGTTGTTTTTTGATCAGTATGAAAAAGTCTATGAATAAAATAATCAATGATCCAAGGTTGATCATCGTAGCCTGCTTGACTATTGGATTAGCTCCTTTCTTTCCAGAACCACATATTTGGGGTAAAATAAAATGGATTCGCGGTGGTGCTACAGGTATGCAGCTCATTGACTGGCTTGATTTTCTAATGCATGGCTTACCCTGGGCACTATTAATACGGATAATTATTAAAAGGATACCGTAATAGAAAAACAATAGCCCTATTGAGATACGGGTGGGTATGATAGCATCAGTATCGTTCCTTACCTATTCACAAAACATAAAGCTTAATCCTAAAGTCAATTAAATTTACCATATGATTTTATCAAGGAGCTTCATACTCAAAACAACCTATATCTGGCATACTGGCATCTCGATCCTTATCTTCCAGGTCATTGGATATACTCGGTAACGGGATAGCTTGCATCTCTGCGATGGATAAAGTATCGAGGTGATAATCATCTTCATTAATGTCTACAAACAAAGGATCATCACGGGTAGCATTGATACAAGTAGCACATTGATTTTCCAGGAAATCAGTATAACCTGCTTCTTCATTATCTAATACATCATCTACTCTGACTATACAATTATGGAAGGCTATATCGTACAGTTCGGGAAAATCCGCATCAAAACCATCATCGAGCAGGAGCTCGTCACGAGAGGAGCCGAAAAAGATACAGTTGGTAAATTCCGCTTTTAAGGGAGCTTGCTCAAAAGTGTTGCAGAGCTGGTCATAGCAGAAGTAGTTGCTCATATAGAGCGCAGCTGCATCTACCCCATAACTGGTTACTGTACAGTATTTAAAATTATAATTACCCCCAAGAATGAGTTGAGCAGAATTAGCTCCATTATTGTAAAGCAAGCAGTTTTCCATATTAATGGAGCTATGAAAGCCGATGACTCCACTGCTGTTGGTATTATAAAATTGAGCATTGCGGGCGGTGAGTTCGCCAAGAGAATCTACATATACAGAGAAGACACTATTTTTAACAGTGGTGTATTCCAGCAAGTTTCCTTTGCTGCCTCGCCCAATTACTAAGCCCTGCCACTGTCCGTTGGCTTCAGCAAAGCCCTCCTCCAATCGATCTCCTTCTACTATAATTGGTTCTTCTGGTGTACCTAACATGCGAATGCTACCCTGAGACAGGGTGTAAATCAAACCATCGTTGAATACTCCAAATACATCGTTTTGGGCAACACCTCCATGTACATGTATACGTGTACCTGCGGCTACTTCTAAAACACAAGTATCGATCAGTAATACACCATAAATAACGTAAGGCTTGGGGTCATCCCATACCACAACGTCATTATCGCAACTTAATAATGTAATGCCTCCTTTGTTAAACCGATTAGGGATATAGTTAGCATTTTGCCCCCAGGCTTCCAAGCGTACAGATTGTTCTTTATTGCCGGTATCAAAGACTACCTGATCCTCTATTACGAAAGGGCTAACAGATAATGGCTGATCTGGGTCAACAGTTGTTTCTACAAAGATGTAAATACTATCATTTGCCCAGATTTCTACATCTTCGACTTCATCGCCAGGGATACCATTAACATTCATCATGAACCTCCCTTCCTCATTCCCCTTAATGCTTACCTTATTAATGCGCACTGGGCGATCATTACGATTATACACCTTAAAAGAGCGGGTAGCAGAACCTAATTGTGTGAAAACAGTATCAAAGCGCAGGGTATCTACTGAAAATTCCAGCGTATAATTCCCATCTGTAATGAAATTTTGTTCATCATCACAGGAGAAAAAGGCTAGTGCCAAGAAGGGTAAGAGTAGATATATTGTATATTTCTTCATCTTGATAATGGTATTGTATTTAGCGAACGCCAAATTCGCTATTTCATTTTACGGAGAGCAAAAGTAAGAAATATAACGGTCAGGATTTTTACAATTCTTCTATTGAAATCATTATGTTAACTCAATAGCCATTCCATGATTAAATTTTATCCTTCTTTGATACAAATGGCAAAATTTTCGAAGAACCAGCTTCACGGATGATTGTGATTCAATTGTCAAGCTGTTAAATGTTCTATCCCGGACAGCCAACTTCCTAAATTTTCTTCTACCTTTGTAGCTCGATCAGGTTCACAGAACTTCTTTGTTGTTTTAGGTGTAAAGGCTAATTAATTTGAAGCAAGCGGTCATAGACGTAATTATACCAGCTTATAATGAAGAAACGTCAATAGGGTTGGTACTTAGGGATTTACCCGCAAATTATGTGCGGGAAGCACTGGTATGTAATAACGCCAGTACAGATAGTACTGCCGTAGTAGCCAAAGAAGCCGGAGCTACTGTACTAGATCAGCCTCAGAAGGGATATGGAAGCGCTTGTTTGAAAGGAATTGAATATTTGGTCAATAAACCTGCCAACGAACAACCTGATATAGTCGTTTTTTTGGATGGTGATTACTCAGATTATCCAGAAGAATTGCCCAACCTCATTAAGCCAATACTAGAAGAGGGGTATGACATGGTAATAGGTTCCCGAGCTTTAGGAGATATGCAAAAAGGAGCAATGATGCCCCAACAAATTTTTGGTAATTGGCTAGCAACTACACTCATCCGATTATTTTATAATTACGAATTCACAGATTTAGGCCCTTTTCGAGCTATTCGATTTGAGAGATTGCTCGAATTGCAAATGGAAGATCCCGATTTCGGCTGGACTGTAGAAATGCAGGTCAAGGCCGCAAAAATGAAATTTAAATGTATGGAGGTCCCAGTGCGTTATCGCCGGCGTGTAGGAGTATCTAAAGTGTCTGGTACTATTCGAGGCACGATCCTGGCTGGACATAAAATACTGTGGACTATTTTTAAACTTATTTAGTATTGATCAAAGAATAGCATTATTATCTATGTTTTTCGCTTTTACTTTGATATACAGCCTATACCTAATATACTGGTGGGTTTGTATTCTTTAGCCAGAGCAGACAGCATCGTTATTTTTTGATCGTTCATTAACCTAAATTTTAGAAGATGACTTCTGTAATCGCTTACACGGTTCTCGCAATCTATACGGTTGCCCTCTTTTATATTACCGTGTATTGTTTGATGCAGTTTAATTTGTTATACCACTATAAAAAGTGGAAGCGAGATACTGCACAGAATTGGCTGAATGCTGTTAGTAATGATGACACAGAACAAAATGTTCAACCTGCAACTCAGCAGCAATACGCACAACATCAGCAATCTGGTTTAACAGCATCGGCAATAGCAGAAGTAGATGTTTTGGATGAGGTTCCTTCTAGAGATTATCCCTTTGTAACGGTACAGCTTCCAATATTTAATGAGATGTATGTTGTAGAGCGGCTGATTGATACTGTGATGCAATTTGAATACCCACGAGATCGCTTTGAAGTCCATATTCTGGATGACTCTACGGATGAAACGGTAGAAATTACGAAGCGTAAGGTAGAAGAGTATAAAGCCAAGGGATACCTGATTGAACAAATTACCCGTGAAAAGCGACAAGGCTTTAAAGCAGGTGCTCTTAGGGATGGGATGCAATTTGCGAAAGGTGAATATATCGCCATTTTTGATGCAGATTTTTTACCTCGCCCTGATTTTTTACTACAGACAATACCTTATTTTGAGGATGACTCTGTAGGTGTGGTGCAAACTCGGTGGGAACATATTAATCAGGATTATTCACTGATTACCCGTCTTCAGGCCTTGCAACTCAATGTACATTTTACGGTAGAGCAAGCTGGTCGGATGGCTGGAAAATATATGTTGCAATTTAATGGTACTGCAGGAGTTTGGCGCCGCCAAACCATTGAAGATGCAGGAGGCTGGGAAGCAGATACATTGACGGAAGATTTGGATCTAAGTATACGAGCTCAGTTGAAAGGCTGGAAAATCAAGTATCTGGAAGAAATAGGATCTCCTGCTGAATTGCCAGCAGAAATGAATAGCTTTAAATCTCAGCAGTTTCGCTGGATGAAAGGAGGAGCAGAAACTGCCAAGAAAATGCTACCTACGGTATGGCGTTCTGATCTTAGCTTTGGGCAAAAGATTCATGCTACCTCTCATCTATTAGCCAGTAGTATCTTCGTTTTTGTATTCATTACAGGAGTATTTAGCGTGCCATTGCTGTTTATGCTGGGTGATTTGATAGAACTAGGCTTTAGTAAAGATTTTTTCGCCTGGTTTCTGATAGGCTTATTGTCAATTATTGCGGTTTATTATGTAGCAAATGTGCAGGCACCAGTACATAGAGAGCCCTTTAGTAAGGCATTGTATAAATTCTTATTCCTCTTCCCATTGTTTTTGGCATTATCTATGGGATTATCACTGCATAATACAGTAGCTGTCATTCAGGGGTATTTGGGCAAAAAGTCTCCTTTTGTACGTACTCCGAAGTTTAATATTAAAAACTTGAAAGATAGCTTCACCAAACACAAATACCTGAATAAAAAACTATCATGGACAACCGTGGTAGAGGGTCTGTTAGCTATTTATTTTCTTGGAGGAGTTATCGGTGGTTTATATATTCAAAATACGACATTCGTATTTTTCCACTTGATGCTAATGGTCGGTTATGGCACCATTTTTTACTATACATTGCGGCATTTAAGCTTGAAGTAGGAAGAAGAGATAAACACAAGTGCAAGTATCAAGTTCAAAAATAGTAGATATGCTTTGTGCTTGCACTTGAGTTTGCGTTTGAACTTTTTTTAAGTTCAGGATCAAATACAAGTGTCAAGTTCAAATTTTCTATACTACGCTTGCGCTTTGAATTTGAGCTTGTGTTTGCACTTGCACTTACTAATACCCCAAACATGGACCTGCCAGTATTTTTACTAAAACGATTGGGATTAGTTGCGCTATTTCTAATATTGATAGTGGCTTTAGGTTATTTGCCTGCTCAGAACGAATTTTCCCAAATTGCATTGTTCTACTTTCCAGCCTTTTTGCTATACCTATGGCTATGCATGAAGGCTGATGACGATAAAGAGGTTCGTATATTATTGGGCGTTGCGGTGTTAGCTCGTTTATTGATATTTCCTGCTTTTCCTCAGCTTTCCGATGATATATATAGGTTCGTATGGGACGGAAGGCTTATTTTGAATGGAATCAATCCTTTTGAACAATTACCAGCCTATTATATGCTGGCAGGCAATGAAGTGCGAGGACTTAATCAGGAACTATTTGATCAATTAAATTCACCAGAATACTTCACCATTTATCCTCCTGTTGCTCAAGGGGTATTTGCACTGGCAGCCTATCTTTTTCGAGAAAGTATCAATCATAGCGCACTCTTAATAAAAGGCTTTTTATTGTTATGTGAAGTGGGTACCATCTTGTTATTACCTTCCCTTTTGCGTAAGCTACGGCTACCTGTTAAAAATGCATTATTCTATGCTTTGAATCCACTGGTCATTATAGAGGTTGTTGGCAATCTCCATTTTGAGGGAGCCATGGTGTTTTTTCTATTATTGGCATTTTGGTGGATTATAAACGAACGTTTGCTTTTATCGGCTATAGCGATGGCACTTTCCATCGCTGCTAAATTATTACCATTATTATTCCTTTTCTTTTTTATTCGGCGATTAGGGATTAAAAGAGCTTTCCTCTATTTCCTTGCTATAGGAGTAATGGTGTTAATGCTATTTGCTCCTTTATTAGGAGAAGCTTTCTTTGCAGGCTTTGGTAGCAGCCTGGATTTATATTTCCGTCGTTTTGAATTTAATGGTAGTATTTATTACCTCGTGAGATGGCTGGGATATCAAACGGTAGGTTATAATTTGATAAAATTTGCAGGGCCTATTTTGGCAATGGGAACATTTATAGGAATCAGCCTGGCTGCTTTGCGGGATAGAAAAAATGATTGGCCTTCTATTTTTGCCTTATGCCTTTTTGCAATATGCCTTTACCTGGCATTTACACCAACAATTCACCCTTGGTATAGTATCCTTCCTTTGACGCTTTCTATTTTTACCCGTTTCCGTTTTCCAATATTGTGGACAGGGCTCATTATGCTTACTTATATTAACTATAGCTATTCTCCTTATTGGGAAAATGGCTGGCTTGTTCTATTGGAGTACTCATTGGTTTATGGAGCCGCTACATATGAAATAGTGAGTGGTAATAGTTGTTTCTCCTATCCTTTCAGAGGGCACTTTTTATCCAGGAAATAACAATAAGTATTAAAAATTGTGCAAATTTGTTTGGATTGTTGGAAATTTTGCGAAACATGGAGGCGTTATTTGTTCGTAAAATAAGTAAGAGAGCAGATTTTAGTTGCTTTTTTGGCCGAGCAAATTTTTTGGTCCATACACGGCGAAAAACGTAGGCGATGCAGCGCATCAACGAGGCTTTTTAACAAAGTATGGTCAAAAAAGATGCCACCCAAAATGATAAATTAGATATGCTCTCTTACTTAACTCCAGTGACTAATAAAATCAGAATTTAGATATGATGATGAGATTTTTGCTACTACTAATACTTGCGCTATTCTCCCACCAGAGCTTATCTGCTCAGGCTGGTGCATATTATACCATTCAGGTAGGCACTTTTATAGATGCCAAATCAAGTGATTTTGAAGCTTTACGCCCCAGCGGGGTCGTGTATGCAAATAAGCTGGGAGGCAATCTGATGGAGGTTTATATCGGTGGATTCAGAGACCGGGGGGCTGCTCAGCAAACCCTGAGTGAGGTGCAGAAAAAGGGCTATCCTAATGCTTTTATACAAGAGCGAAATATTAGTGGGCAGGTGGCTACAGTAGTGCAACTAGCAACCAGAGATATCACCAAAGGTGTTGATTGGCCAGAATTTATGGAAGTTAGTAATTTGTATGCCATCCTTAATAGTAATATTGTAAAAATAGTAACGGGGCCTTATGCAAGTAGTAGTGAGGCTAAACAGGCTATGGCTAATGTTCGTTCTTTAGGATTTAAAGATGCATTTGTCAAAAATATCAATGCGGATTACCTACATCCACTTACTGCTTTTGAGATGGGTATGAAAAAAGAACTCATCCCAATGGAGTTTGATAATAGTGGAACTCCTCCTCCTGCTTCTACAACGAATAATCCTGTCAGTGATCAGCCAGATACCTATAGTGTACTTCAACCACGTACACCCAACTCTAATCCAACACTACCAGGTACTACACCTGTAGTAGACATTCCCAGCAATTATGATTATGCAGGTACTTCTGGCACATCTCCTGTAGCTGGAAATATTAGGGAGAGTATGACATCTACGGTTGCTTTACCATCTATTGATGGAAAAATCAAACGTACTTCAGCATTAGAATTGCAAAAAATACTCAAGGCAAAAGGAGCTTACAATAGCTCACTAGATGGATATTATGGCAATGGTACTAAAGCAGCCTATGATAAATATTCAAACCAGGACCGCTTCATGCAGAAGTACGAACTGATGGCAGAAAAGCTTCCGCTGCCAGGGAGCATGGGAAGTAATAGCGATCTACAGCAATTGATCAATGCCCTCCCTGCCAATCCTGCTGGTGCTGCTAATCTACGTAATCGTAGCGAACCCGTTGCACAAGCCTATTTGGCGTATGACCAATTTACGAACTATGGCCCTAGCAATGAGGTCAATCAAATGATGGTTGCTGCCAATCGGGCTGCTTTTGCAGGGCAAACTTTAAGCAATCTTCCTTTTGATCCCAATGCAACTTATTCTTATCAGGATTTAGGACAATTGATTCTTCACCTGCACTATATCCACTGTGCTGAGCGCACTAAAGTGGCGGTACCTTGCTGGATGCTGGAACGCCACCCTCAGGAAGCAGCAAGAGCAATGCAGGCTTGTGCAGCTTTTGTAGGCAAAGGACTCAAGCTTCAGGGATGTGGTCAATTTGAAACCTGGCCGGAAGTACGCATGTTAGTGATGGTAGCCAATGATCTAAACGCCAATCCTACACTGGATGATAAACGATTGGCACAGGCTTCTTCAGAGCGTGCTCGTCTATACATGGCACCTACTCCTTTGAATAATACAGAGCAAAAAGCAGTTGTCAAGTGGAAAGATAACCTGATATCTGGCCTAAACTCATGGGGTACACGTGACCCACTCAACCAACAAATGGTAACTACTTTCCGTGTACTGTTTTTCCAGTCACAAGTACGCCTGGAAGACTATTTCATGCAGAAAGGATATAAAAAAGAAGAAGCAACTGGCCTGGCTTTGGCTGCACTCCATACGCTAGTTGCCTATCATACACAGCGCTTTGTATAGGAAATATGATTTATCCCATACTTTTAAATGTAGAAAGTATGGGATAAATCTAAACAACTACTCTTGAAAAAAATCCTTGGCATCTCCGCCTTTTACCATGATTCGGCTGCTGCATTATGTATCGATGGACAAATAATAGCCGCAGCTCAGGAAGAACGATTTAGCCGTCAAAAACATACTGCTGCTTTCCCCACAAATGCGATCAATTATTGCTTGGAAGAAGCAGGCCTGGAATTAGATGAACTGGACGCCATCGTTTTTTATGATAAGCCCTTACTAAAATTTGAACGGCTTTTACAAACCTACTATGCTTTTGCCCCCCACGGTTTATTATCCTTCCTAAAAGCAATCCCTGTCTGGATCAATGAAAAAATCTTTTTAAAAAGACTCATTTATAATGGACTTCGCGAAATAGGTACTTTTAATAAAGAGCGCTTTCTTTTACTATTTTCAGAGCATCACCTTTCCCATGCCACCAGTGCCTTTTTTCCATCATCTTTTAAAGAAGCTGCTATTTTAACCATTGATGGAGTAGGAGAGTGGAGTACTGCTACCATCGCTTATGGTAAAGAAAGTAGCATTAGAATAATCAAACAACTGGAGTTTCCACATTCGGTAGGTTTGTTGTATAGTTCATTTACTTATTTCCTGGGATTCAGAGTAAATTCAGGAGAATATAAGTTGATGGGCTTAGCACCTTATGGTAATCCAGATTCAGATCGTACGCATAGGTTTATTGATATTATAAAAAGAGAGTTGGTAGATATTAAGCCAGATGGCTCCATTTGGCTCAACCAGCAATATTTTAACTACGCTACAGGGCTAAGGATGCTAAAAGATCAAAAATGGGAAAAACTATTTGGCATATCAAAAAGAAAAGCTGAGGCGGAGTTGAAACAGGAGCATTGTGATCTGGCATATGCTATTCAGCATGTGACAGAGGAGATTGTCTATAAAATGGCAGTAGAAGCCAAGCGTTTAACCAATGCGGCCAATCTATGCATGGCAGGAGGTGTTGCACTCAATTGTGTAGCTAATGGAAGAATTCAAAAGGCAGGCATATTCGAAAATATCTTTATTCAGCCAGCAGCAGGTGATGCAGGAGGAGCGCTAGGAGCTGCATTGGCAGTTCATCATGGGTATTTTGATGAAAAAAGAGCGTATACCTCAAGAGAAGATCAAATGCAAGGAGCTTATTTAGGGCCTTCATTTTCTCAAAAGGAAATCGAGCAGGTGAATAAGAAAGTCAAGGCAGTATATAAGCATTATGATGACTTTGAAACGCTAGCAAGTTTCATTGCTGAAAAAATTGCGGAAGCTAAAGTCATTGGTTGGTTTCAGGGTAGGATGGAGTTTGGGCCCAGAGCTCTTGGAAATAGAAGTATACTAGGAGACGCTCGCAACCCAGAAATGCAGCATATTATTAATCAAAAGATAAAAAAACGAGAATCCTTTCGGCCATTTGCACCTTCAGTACTGGAAGAGCGTTGCGAAGATTATTTTGATTGGAAAACCTCATCTCCTTATATGCTGATGGTTGCTTCGGTAAAAGAGAATCAACGATTGCCAATTCCGGAAAATTATTACAGCTTATCTTTAAAGGAAAGACTCAACTATAAAAGAAGTACTATACACTCTGCCACACATGTCGATTTTACCGCAAGGCTGCAAACAGTAAGTGCGACTACTAATAAGCGATACTATCAATTGATAAAGGCTTTTGAGGCAAAAACAGGATGCAGCCTGATCCTGAACACCAGTTTTAATGTTCGGGGAGAGCCTATTGTATGTACACCTCTTGATGCCTATCATTGCTTTATGCAAACAGATATGGACTATTTAGTGATGGAAGATTTTGTGTATTATAAAGGCGATCAAATTAAGTAATATTGATCCCTTACTTAAAGGCTAATTTATGTATCTGGTATTATTTTTTATCGCTTTATTAACTGGCCTTATCTTTATAAATGTAAAAGAAAAACGCTCGTTGAGAAAAGTCATCTGGGGGATTCTATTATTTCTTTGTCTCGACTTTTCAATCGGATGGATTATCCATGTAAGTATACCTAAAGAAGCAGATGAAATTCCCTCTTTTGTATTAAGCAAAAGCATAAAACCTACAGCACTTAACCCTCATTATACTACTTTCGACGGTGCCTGGGGAGAGCATATAAATGGATATACAAGAGCGACAAATGGCATTGAATCATATCCGGAAACTGATCTGTTGATCTGTTGCTATGGCGGCTCTTCTACCTATTGCCTCAACCTTCCAGAAGCATCTACCTGGCCCTCTAAATTAGAAAGCTTGCTTCGCTCAAATGGATATAAAGCCGAAGTACATAATCACGGCATTGCAGGGCATTCTTTTGGCGATAATATGAGTAATAAGGAGCATTACAGTTGTTATCATGATGAGTATGCCCATGTTATAGAACTTCATTATCACGGCTGGAATGATTTTCGATCTATTAATGTCCCCAACATTGAATACACAAATATGAATCAGGTATTGGAGTGGCATAGCCTAACCAATAGGATGATGAACGGCTTAGATGAAATAAAACCTCGCTCTATAGCTTTTAATTACTATTACATGAATATTATAAGTGATCGAGCAGCTAGATTGATTACCTTTTTGGAAAACCATACTCTTTTCATGCATATACTATTAGGAAAACTACACGGAGCCCTGCACGAAAAAATGATCGTAGAAAATATTCATAAACGAAGCTTACACAGCGATAGCCCTCGGCATTACTCAGAAGATGTAATTATGGAATATCTTAAGGAAGAACTAAGAGAACTGGCAAAATCTGATAAGCAATACATTTTTATTCCCCAACATTTTAATTTTGAATTAATAGAAAATAAAGGCCTTTCTTATGCCTACTGGATGCCGGGTATCAGTGAGCAAAAAGCTATTGACTACTGCCTGGAATTGGACGAGTTTTGCAAGCAGGAATTAGCTCCTGTCAATTATATCCCCCTGCAGATAGAGCAATGGCAAGAAGAGGATTTTCTGGATAACGGGCATTTCTCTGAAACAGGATGTGAGCAGTTTGCTAAAATGATTTATGATCATATGCATGATCAGGTACTTGGCTCAAAATAGACCTAATAGCAGATCAAGTAGGTTAAGGAACGCTTGCACCTTGAACTTGCGTTTGAATTTGCGCTTGTATTTGATCTTGCCTATATTGATACCTCAAATAGATCGATATGGAATCCTTAAAAGACTTATGGCACTTCATGCTGGAAAGAAAAAAATACTGGTTGATGCCTGTGGTAATTGTATTGGTATTGATTGGTGTACTATTGGTATTTGGAGGAAGTAGTGCAGTAGCACCGTTTATTTATACCTTATTTTAAGATGTACCAAAAAACGATTAAAACGACACCTGTAAAAACCTGCCTGGTCATTACTACCTGCCTACTCATTATCTATGTGATTACAGGTGCAAGAGCATGTTTATTGGTGGCCCTGCTGATAGGTGGCGCTGGCAGTTTCTCCAATTATCTGGCCCGAAAAATTGATTACCTATGGAGTAAGCTCACCTATGTACTTTCTTTAATTGTGCCTAATATTCTGTTATCCCTTATATTTTTCTTGTTGCTTACACCAATTGCTGTATTGTCCAGGCTTTTTGGCGAAAAAGATCCGCTCATGTTGAAGCGACGAAAAGGCTCTATGTTCAAAGATTATGAAAGGGAAATAGATAAGGAATATTTTGAGAAGACGTGGTAAATATGAACCCGGGAACTCTACCTTTTTTAATGATCAGCTAATAGTAACGTAAAGAATATTCGTAAATCTTTTCCTCCTCATTCAAATTTTCTATTGGAATACCCTCCTAAGTAACCAAAGAGGGAGGGCAAACCAATAGAAATAAGGTGGCGAAGCGCTCGCTTCCTTACCTTGCTATTACCACTTGTTTTGTTGATCTCTTTTCAGAATCTACAATACTTAATAGATAAATACCTTGTGGTAATGCACCAAGATTTAATTTGGTTTGATTAGCACCTTCGAAAGCTTTGACTGGTTTAGATAGCACCCTTTGTCCCGTTAGGTCAAACAGTTCGATGAGAGTTTGCTGGTCTTTGTTTGCCCAAAACGCTATTGTTAGTTCCGAAGAAACAGGGTTGGGGTACAAACGTATCCTGTCCAATTTTTTATCAGCATTTTCACTACCGGGTACAAAATCAATAGTTTCACTATTAACAGAATTCCCGCTATCATTACGATTAGTGACAAGATTGTTTCCACTAGCTGTTCCACAGCCTTCAATTAAAACATCATCAATATAGACCTTGTCACCATTACCCGAGGCATCACAGCGGAAACGAATTTGAGTGGTATTGGAAAAAGGGCCTGCAATATTTACAGAGGGATTATGCCGTTCGCTATTTTGAAAATCAATCGTTCTAACCCAGTCTCTGATGGTAGTAAAAGTAGTGCCACCATCTGTAGAAACCTGCAACCAGAAGTCCTCTGTGTTTTCAAAGCTTTCCACCTGATAAGAGAAATTAACGGTGATTTCAGAAAATCCGGACAAATCCATTATATCAGTAGTCATTACAGATTCAGCTGTATTATCTCTTAGGCGAATACAATAAGTGCCATTGTTGGCAAATGGAGCATCATTGGCATTTCTTCTTGCATCTGTGCCGCCATCATTCCAGATTCCCCACCCAGTTTCGAATCCCTGATCATCTATCAATTGGGTCGTACAATTTCCATCTGAATTTAGGCAGAAATTAGTCGTTTCTAGGGAGGTAAATTGTCCACCAGAAGCTAGCACCTGTCCATTAGCATCAATCAGGGTGTAAGAACCATTGCCATAATCACAGCAGATACCATCACCAAAAGAATCATTAATCGTAAAATCATAACAACCATCAGTCAGGCAAATGTCAATTGCAATGAATTCATTCTCCTGCCCATCATAAGTGCCACCTGAAGCAACTATTGCTCCCCCTGAATCTCGGATATCCCAGCTTGTTTCTTCAGGATAATCGTCGAGTTGTAAATGGAGCGTTATTTCATTTTCGGTACAGGTATTTGTAGGGTTTTCGACATTCAAAGTATAATCTTCTACTTCACCATAAATATCTCCACATGCTTGTGGCGTATTGGGAGTAGCGTAGATGTTTCGGGTACGAAGTCGCAGAGGGCCTAAAACGGCATTCTGAGGTACAGTAAGGGTTCCTGTAGCGATATTATTACTATAAGCGCTCATGCTAATTAACTCCGTACTGTTGTCAAAAACTTTGTCATCATTCCAGTCTACCCAGGCATAAGCCTGATCGGGTGTGAAGACGGTATTGATCTCAATTTGTAGATTATAAGAGGCTCCTTTAATTACATCAGTACTGAGTGAGGTGAAATCTGAATAAGGCGTTTTTCCTGATGTATTATTGATGTCTCCTATCGTGACATTAGTAATATAATCTGAGCCCGTTCCTGCTGCTCCTGCGGCAGCACAGTAATCATTGGATCCCGATTCCAAAACATTTAAAGTATAGTCTTCTACTTCGCCATAAATATCTCCGCATGCTTGTGGTGTATTAGGAGTAGCGTATATATTTCGAGTACGAAGCCGCAGAGAACCTAAGACTGCATTCTGAGGCACGGTGACGGTTCCTGTAGCGATGTTGTTATTATATGCACTCATGCTAATTAACTCCGTACTGTTGTCGAAAATTTTGTCATCATTCCAATCTACCCAGGCATAAGCCTGATCGGGCGTGAAAACGGTATTAATCTCAATTTGAAGGCTATAAGAGGCTCCTTTAATTACATCAGTACTTAGTGAGGTGAAATCTGAATAAGGCGTTTTTCCTGATGTATTATTGATATCTCCTATCGTGACATTAGTAATGTAATCTGAGCCGGTTCCTGCTGCCCCTGCGGCAGCGCAATAATCGCAGGTTCCTTCATCAATTGATCCATCGCAGTCATTGTCAATACCATCACAAAGCTCTGTCGCATTTGGATAAATCGTGTTGTCATTATCGTCACAATCTACATCTGAACAATATCCGTCATTATCATTATCTACATAAGGATCGCAGGAAGCAGAACAAGAAGGCAGGCAACTATTAAAAGTAGAGTTGACACTTGTTGAAATGACATTAATTGAGGTACTGGTCCATTGTAAGTTGCCATCATAAATGGAAGGACTCATGATATGGTTGGTACTTATAGGTCCATGTCTGGCATCCCATAAATGTCCCAATTCATGAGTCGTCAGATTTGCTCTCTGTGTAATGGTTTGAGGATATTGATAATCAACTTCACCATATCTTAAATTATCCCCAAGACACATATGTCCGAAAAAGGCATATCCAATACCATTCATATTTGTACCAGTAAATAATAAAGAGCAGTTATAATTACTAGGAGTAAGATTAGGGAAAGCCCAGCCTGCATAATTTAATGCCAATTGTTCTTCATCTCCCGGAGCATCTGTCCACGGATTTGGAGCATTATTTATCACATAAACTGGATTCAACTCATACTCTACATCAAAAATATCATAATAACCATTGACTATATTGATGATGGTTTGCAAGTCTAAGTTAAAGTTGGCAACTGAGCCTGCAACATTTAATCCTTGCCAGTCTAATGTTACTCCTAGTTTTGGACAATAGGTATTATTCATACTTCTGGTACTTGCCTGATCAGAATCATCTGCCAGATATTTATTTTTAAGAAGGTCTTTTGGTTCTAAAGGCAGTGTTGGTTTGGTGTGATGACCACCAGAATGATGACCACAATCTCCTAATTGAGAGGCATTATCGCTCATTTTATAAAAAGCCATTAAATCATTTGCCGTCCTTTGAGATGTTTTGTCAATTGTTTCAAAGGAATAGATTTCCTCCTCAAAAATGACTCCATGAATCAGATTTTGAGCAATTGTCAGTCTGACCTTGGTATCTGGCCTGTTTTTTAAAAATCCCTTGTAAGTAATGTGTTTTTCGACTTCGACCTCTTCTCCCGTGCTCATAATCATTCTATAATCCTCTCCATGCACTTTTGAAGCCTGCAACTCCATTTGCCAATGCCGGGCTTCATCCATTTTCAATTCAACTGTAAAGCTCTTTCCTTGGTTTTGTTGGGCAAAATCGTAGATCGCTTTTCCATTGAGTTGATATAGTTCGAACTGCTCCAAGTCATGAAAAGACAAGCTTGATTTGGAAATGGGAGATGGTTTTACTTTGACTTTTAATGCATTTTGGGCAAAGGCAAAAGAAGTGAATAGTAGGCAAAAAATGCCTATTGTCATTAATGTGCGCATAATTGTTTTCTATTTAGTAGATGATCAATGATCTTGATAGTAAGACCGATAAGTGACTGGTCAGGAAGTGTTGTTATCGTTATTATATACAAGGATATATAGAAAAGTGCCCGTTAACACAAAGTGATGACTTTCACTATAAAAATGATTTAGGAGACCGAATATGAATTAAAATAGAGGTGTTAATCCCGGGTCTGTTTCTCTAAATAAACTTACAATTACTGGGAATTTAAGTATTGCAAATGGGTAAGTGTGATAAACAACACGTTAGGATGGATGAATAGGCGTTGTAAAGGTGATGAATGTAATATTGAGCTATAAGGTGATTTGAAAAGAAATGAGACATGAGCAGGCGCTCTTTTTGCTATTATCAGCAGCAATGAGATTAACCGTTAAATTAGGCGTATAACTCCGATATTAATAATATCTTTATTTGAATTAGAAGCCAGGTAACTTGAAAGTTATTCGGTATTCTGACTTTAGATTTTCCCCTGTAAAGCTTGTAAATTATAGTAAGAATGATAGAGTACGTACAAACCTTAATTGAACGTATTTTAAAATTAGGTCAAGATGAACACTTAGACTTTTTTGACCAATTAAGATTGAGAGTATTCAATATTGTATTATTGATGATGGCTTTTGCTGCGGCAATTATGGTCATTGGTGATTTATGGGCAGGAAACGAAACCGTTTACTATTCTGCTTTTGGATTGATTTTTATTTTATTCCTTTTTGTATTAGTAGGGTATAAGTTACATGAAGGAGCATTGTTGATGTTTTGTACCCTTGTTCCATTGGGATTATTTTTTATTTCTATATTTTATGGCATAGAAATGAATATTAATTATTCTTATTTTGCCTTTATACTTGTAGTCTTGCTGTCCTTTAAAAAAAATATAACTAAAGTATTATTGACGATTTTTATTTTTTCCTTACAAGTGATAGGAATCTATTATTACCGTTATTATGGTAGCATTATAGAGAAAGATATTCCTTTATTAGATGGACTTATTTTTTTGATCTTACCTTCTTTAGGAGTTGGTATTTTAGTACTTAAGCAGGTAAATGCTCTAAATGGACTTTATGAAAAGGAAAAGAAAACCAGCCTTGAATTAGAAAGAAAAAATGAAGCCTTAAGTAGTGTGATAAAACAGCTGGAAGATAAAAATCATTTGTTAGCAACCATTGCACATGATTTAAAAGGGCCCGCATCCAATTTTTTGAACCTTTCAAAGAATGTTTCATATCTAATAAGAAGTGGACAAGTCGAACGATTACAGCGTTTAGCCCAGGGATTTGAAGATTCGGGTTACAAGCTTTATTACAATATTACGAATTTGTTGAATTGGGTAGTATCTCAGCGAAAGGGTATCGTTGCTAATAAGCGGTCTATAAACTTATGGTTTTTGATAAAGGAAATAATGGAAAGCTTGTCCGAGCAGATAAAGTTGAAAAATATAACGATAGAGGTAGACATAGATACGGATCATCACCTGAATACAGACAGAAACATAATAAAAATTATCCTCCTAAATCTTCTGACCAATGCTATTAAATATTCCTATGAAAATGGAATAGTAAAAATAGTAGTAACTTCATCTGAAGGCTTTCAACACATCTCAGTGATAGATTATGGAATAGGGATGGACGCTATTCAATTAGACAAAATCAAGAAACACGATCTATTTTCAGTTCAAGGTACCATCAACGAAAGTGGTCATGGAATTGGCCTGGAAATATGCTTTTATCTGGCTCCATATATAGATGGCGAGATAAATATACTTAGCCAGCCTGGTGAAGGAGCTAAATTCACACTTATTATTCCTAATGTGGAGGTAGATCATCAGAAAACAAAGTTAAGAGAGTTGAGTAAATAGCTTGATAAAACGACTAATTTGATTTTTGCTCATATCCTCTACGTTGGATGATTTCACGCTAAACCTATCCGTCGAATAATCTCTCTAGACTTGTTATTATAGAGATCATATAGTTCAGATATTATAGATTTGTAAGTTTGTAGTACATTGATACAATGTTTTTTGTGATTGTTTCTTGAAAAGAAAAAAAGTGTAACTTGCCTTTTAAGTTTTATCTTGAAACAAGAAACACATATATTTTCTTGTTCTAGATCGATATCAAAACATTTTTCATAATGTTTGATTATAATATCTACAGACTAGGCTAACACGTATAAATAGAGGAAAACTAAGCTATCATTTGTATATATATTATTACTTGATTGGATAATTGGAACAATCAAGTATGGTGTTCCTGATACAATCCTCAAAAAGGGAGGTAGAGGGAGGAGGAGGATTAGAGAAAACACAAACAAAGAACAACGGTACTAGCAATTTTGATAAACAACAGAACATAAGCACTAAGATTTAAGTATGACAAATGTAAAAATCTACTTGGTGGAGGATGATCCAATAGTTGCATTGGACATAGAAAGGATGTTAGATGAAATGGGATATTCATTGGTTGGAACATCTGATAACGCTAATGAAGCAATCAAAGATATAGCAAAACTGGATGTTGATTTGGTGTTGATGGATATCAATATCAAAGGACGTATGAATGGCATTGAAACAGCCAAAAAAGTGCTTGAAATGGAGATTCCAGTAATATTTCTAACCGGACTAGAAGAACCTCAGGTTTTTCAGGCTGCGCGCGAAGTATCTTCTTTTGGTTACCTCGTAAAACCAGTAAACCGTTTTACCTTGCAAAGTAATATTGATGTTGTTCTTTCTTCAACAGCAGGGAAGAGCCCTTTTGCTAATTCAGTTAGTATAGTTGAAGAGCAAAAGAAACTCAATGATACTTTTTTCTTTAAAAGTGGTGATAAATATATCAAAGTACGAACCTCTGATATATTGGTTGTCGAAGCGAATGGGAACTATTCCATTATTTATACATCAAAGCGGAAGTTTGCTATTAAGGCTCCTCTAAAAGAAATGAAACTGAAGCTATCAAGCCTGCTTTTTGTTCAAGTACATCGCAGTTGTATTGTGCAATTGACGGAGATAGAAAGTATTAATATTGCTAATATGACAATTAGTGTAAATAATAGAGATATATCTATTGGCAAATCCTACAAGGCTGATCTATTGAAGAAATTGAATAAATTTTAAAATTACCTATTAAATTATCTAATTATTTTTCGTCACCATATATAATGCCATTCATTTCTTCTGGAAGAAGATTCATCCACTTTGATATGACTGGTGTGCCTATTGTCTATATATTTAAGTGGAGTACTTATAAGTAAGAAGAATCAGTACTCCCCGAGTGAATTGAAAAAGGAATAAACTATTCCATATTTATGAGATGACTATAAAACTTTTTATAGCTCTACCCCCTTGCGTACAAACAAACTGACACTAGAATAGTAAAACGATAACTGGATACTTACCAAGAAGAACAACACATAAAATTATCCCAAAGACTTATTTACTGTATCCCTTTAAATTACTGCCTTATCTTCTCCTATCATTAGACAGGAAAAGAATCGGTAAAATGCACAAATAAATGGAAGTATTGCAGGAGTTGGTCTTTCTTATAGGTAAGAACAAAAAACGCGGTGTTGAGCTACTTAATGTACAAGAAGACTCAAATTTATTTCGACTTTTTCAAGGCGTTTTAAACAATGAATTTTTGAATGATGCTGACGCATATACTGCTCTGTTCAAAGCCAAAAAGCAAGATCAAAATTATCAAAAACTAAAGCATTCTCTAAAAAGTCGCTTGCTAGATTGTTTGTTTCTCATTGATCTAAATGAACCTCATTATAACGACCGCCAAAAAGCTTACTATGAGTGTTATAAAAACTGGGCGATCGTTAAGATCCTTTTGGGTAAAGATGCTCGAAATTCGGCAATCACTATTAGCCATAACATATTAAGGCAGGCACAGCGATTCGAGTTTTCCGAATTGGTAATGGATATATCGCGTATCCTCCGTTTACATTATGGAACGCGTAAAGGCAATTTGAAAAAGTATGAGCAATATAATGCACTTTTTCAGAAATACGAACGCCTTTGGATGATGGAGAATAAAGCGGAAATGTACTATACAGAACTAGTGCTTAATTATGTTAATAGTAAGGCCACTAAGCCTGAGTTGGAAGAAATGGCTGCAAAATTTCACGAAGAAATTGTTGATTATTTAGAAGAAGATGATAGCTATCGACTACGATTTAGCTTATATTTTATTCACCTTAATCAACATATGAGTAAGAATGATTATGAAAAGAGTATAGAGATTGCAGAAGAAGCTATTGAATATTTTGAATCGAAAGATTATCAGGCTACTACGCCTATATTAATTTTTGCTTATCAGTTACTGGTTTGTTTTACGCAGCTTAAAAAATACGAAGCAGGTAGAAAGATAGTAGAACTGTGTCAGGGAATGGTTAATGAAGGAAGTTTTAACTGGTTCAAATTTCAGGAAAACTACTTTTTATTAGCGATGCATAGTGAGCAGTATCAGGAAGCTTATCGTATCCTAGTACAAACATTTGCTCATCCAAGGTATACTTATTTACCCGCACCTGTAATTGAAGTATGGAAAATTTTTGAAGCTTATACGCATTATCTGATTTTAATAAACAAGATTAAACTCAAAGATGGAGAAGCTCCCTCTGGATTTAAACTGAATAAATTTTTGAATGAAATACCTATTTATTCAAAAGATAAAAGAGGACTCAATATATCTATACTGGTTATTCAGATTCTGTTTTTAGTATTGAATGGTCGTTATGAATTGGCTGCTAATCGTATCGATTCCGTTAGAAAATATGCTTACCGCTACCTTACTAAAGATCATACTTATCGTAGCAATTGCTTCATTAAGATGTTATGCAAACTTCCATCTACACACTATCACAAAGTCGCCGTGAGTAGAAAAACAGGAGACTTACTCAAAAAACTGTATCAGGTACCTTTGGAAGTGGCTAATCAGGCACATGATATTGAAGTGATTCCTTATGAACAACTTTGGGACTTCACCTTACTTTCTCTTGACTCTAGTTTTCACCGTGCGCATCTAAAACGTAAGAAAAACGGCCTAGCATAAAAATTGCTAGGCTTTACCTCTGGAATATCCCTCTCCAACCGGTTTTCAATTGTGAAATAACATTACAATTACATGGACAAATATTTGTACGCTATCCCCCCCCTTGAGATAGCAGAGAAAAAAGAACGCATTCACCTTTTTATCTACCTGGAATGATATTAGTTATTAAAGGATTATACGCGATTGAGACTATCATCTTCTCTAAAGAAAGATTGATTATGTCATGCAAATTTGAACTCATTTTATAGTGATAAAACAGGGTTTAAATTGACTCCTTTTGTATGCTTTTAATTATAATGTGCTGGTGGTAAATAGCTGATTGTTAGCTTTTTACTTTTTTGTTCTTGCGCTTTTTATATGCCTTTTTAAAGTAAGCGAACCGTTGGTTTTTCCTTGAACGAAGCTAGTACATATAGTAATTTTGCTTATGTAATTATTGCTAATAACAAATCATAAGTCATGAAAATTTTAACACCTAATTTATTTTATACAGCGTCTAATAACACCATCGTAATAGGAGATATCATTGCCCCATGATTACTTAGATATGTGATCCTCCTAATACTATGCTTGTTTTAACCAACTTCAAATGTGAATTAAATGAATATCGCACATGAGCCAGAAATTGCTGGCTTTAATGTTACTTCCCTGAGCACTTATACAAAACTGCTGATGGAAGTAAAATTAGGAAACCCCAGGCATGGATGTTTAGGCACAGGTATTTGTAGTATTGATTTAGTATCCCCCCTCAAAAAAAAACATTTAGGTAGCAGTGCAGGAAATTGTCGCCGCTTAATTGCTAGATGTTCTCTGGTATCATGGAATGTAATGAAGATGGATATATCAATTAAAGACTTGTGTTGTTCTGAGTGCTTTCAATTACTGGATTCAGGCTTCTTCGAAATACCTGCACCAGTTGAAATTCCAATGAAAATTTGCTTGTATTGGAATACCAATTTTCTGAAAATTAAACCTGGTTACTATCCAGTGATAAAAAATAGAACAACCTATTCTCTAAAATTAGACCTCCAACGGGGCTTTTGACCCATAACGGATATACTCTAAGAGTCTTTTTATTAGGTCACAATTTGTTTAGGTTAAAAAAAGGGCTGTTGCATTCTTTTAGCAGCTCTTTTTCCTAAACGCAAAATGGAAAGCCGTTTTGAGATTAAGTTATTAATCCGGCAGACAATTGCATTAATCGAATATTGTGAGCGATAAAATATTCAAAAATGGATGTGTCATTATAGTGGAGACTAAAATGTTACCACCATAATTGTTGACTATACATGATAGGCAGGGTGGAAGATTGCTTCCATCCTGACTTTTTATACCAAAAAATGATTAATTATTGGTTTAATCTCTACCTGCAATTATTTGGTTGCTCACCACCCTCTGTGCCGTATAGTCTGCCACTACGGACCTGTTGGACAGGCAGATTTAACGGGTTCCCACAAACTTACCTGCTCGACCACCTCGCTAATTAGGCTTAATTAAAAAATAACCGCATAGCTGCGTGCGCTATTTGTGGTAAGGTCCACAACTTTTCTCACGAGGCCTGACCGAGTAAATATCACCAATTGCACGAAAGTTTTGAAAATTTGTGAAATAAGTGCCATTTGTGGACCACTTTTATCTCACTTTTCCTGGAAGCTTCTTCTTCTATTAATGGTACAACCATAGCAGCCATTCAGCCTAGTGCTCTGTTAATTATGAAACGATGGGTGAGGTGTCTGTGAATTTTATGCTTAATCAAGGCAGAGGTTCCCGCGCATAGCAGCGCTACGCAAGGGGTTCTCTAACGAAGAGTAAGCACAAAAAGCACCACAGGTTACCCGTCTTTTCAGTGTTAACAGAGCACTAGTGCTCTGTTAATTGTGAAAGGATGAGTGAGGTGTCCACAGATTTCACCAATTACACCAACTATTCGTGCATTTCGTGCCATTCGTGGACAAATCAGAAACGAAGAGTAAGCACAAAAGACACCGCAGGCTACCCTCTGTTCGTCGCGGAATGTTTCCGCGATGACCTATGCTTGATAGAGGGGGGAGCGTATTGATTTCGGAGAAATCTCTGTCCATCATTTCAGTGTTAACAAAGCACAAATACGATCTGCGAAATTCTACCTGTCATCCGCCCACTAGAGATATCTATGAGGTAGATAGCTCCTAAGCCTGGAATAATCATTCATCCGAGTTTGAAGCACAGGATAATCATGGGAAATGAATAAACTTTTTTTCTACGTCGGCTTATTTTATTGGCTCGAAAAACAACTGTAGTTTGTGTGTTAATGTATTGGTTATCAAGATTTTGTTGGTTTTTTCTTCTGCCCAGTTATCCTTCCTTTAAGGTAAGCCAACTGCTTGTTTTTCCTTGTGTAAAGGGCAGTCTGCCCCTAAATTTGCTTATGTAATTAACAACAAAGATAAAATCATCAAATCATGAAAAACTTGACATCTACCCAACATCACTCTTCTACAAGCAATAGTACAATTGTAATTGGAGATGTGATTATACCATAAAACGATAAAAGGAGGAATGTGACCTATACCTAAATCTTAAAGCCTTCAAAACATTAACAGTTTTAAACACAACATAAAAATGAACTTAGCCCATGATCCAGAAAGTATAATTCACCGACCCATACATTCCATAGTAGCAATGAAACTACAAATTGAATTCCAATTTGGTTATCCCGAAAACGGATGTATGGGAACATGGATTTGCAGTATGAATCTGGTCTCCTTTGGAAAAACTATAAATCGAATTTAACCTCCAACGGGATGGTATATCCGAAATAAGTATGCACTATTTAAGGGAGTTTGCAAAAAAGCTAAGTGCTCCCCTTCTAAGTGTTAACAGAGCACTAGCGCTTAGGTCGCAATTTGTTTAGGTTTAAAAAGAGCTGTCCAGTCGTCGTTTTATTATTAAGAGCAGCTCTTTTTCCTAAGCGAAGGAGTTCAATGATTAGAGCTTGTTTTGTTAAGGTTTTGAAGAGCAATGTATTAGCTTGTTTGCTGCCGCCTTGCTTATTCATTCTCTGGGGGCTCCTAGAGATTTAATGAGAGTTGATAGTACAAAATGTAACTTCTCAACAAGCTCTCTTAATCGAAAATAATCCCAAAGCTAATTGAAAACCAAAATAATCAATTAGTCTCATGAAACGAAAACGAACAACTACCTTAAAAACAGACTTTTTTGTGATTATGGCAAGTCAAACCTTGCCTCCATAATTGTTAACTATACAGGGAATTTGGCAGGATGGAATATTAGTTCCATCCTGATCTTTGTATTTCCTCTTTTGAAAGAAGGCATATCTCCAAACCAATGCTTTAAAACAAACTTTTAAAAATAATCATCATGAAAGAAAAATTACTTTTTGCTTTGTTAACACTCTATTTCTTAAGTGGATTTGCCCAATCAAAAGTAGGGGCAAACCTACGAGGAAAGGGATGTTGCCTTGACTGCGGATAGTACCTTTACATCTCCCAATTTAAACCTGTGTGTTAGGATATATAACAGCAAATTTTTAGTCTTCCTGACTAGTGCTGTGTATTGGTTTGTCCATACATAATAACTGTTTCGGAATTTTAATGCTGTCGTATCCTGTTTTTGTCCTCTGTTCAGGAATTGCACTGGCCAGAGACTAGGATTCTTTTGTTCAAAACTAAGATATCATGATTTCATTTTTAACTAAAGACAGAGGGATATCAAAAGAAGTAGGTATCAATGCCGGCTTAGCTTTTGCAGGCTTGTTACTCACTTTATTGAGCATCACTCTTTTGAATAGGGAATCAGATTCTATTTTCAATGAGCCAGCAGATTTGTCCTTTGAATCGCTGAAATTGGAAACGGAATGTGATCTGTTTATACCAGAAATTGGTATTAATCTGTCTAATCCCGAACCGATAGGCCTTACTCAATTTGACTTGTATGAGCAAACAACCTCTATACAAGGCATGAAGACTATCAACAAAGTAGTAGGTATTCATCCTGCCCGCAATCATACTTTACAGGCTCAACTGGCTTTTCAGTATGATGAGGATGACCTTAATGGGCTGGATGAAAATCAGCTCATTCTATATTCTTCAACTGATAATGGTAAAACCTGGACACCGCACAGAAATAGTGTAGTTGATCCACTCAATAACTCAATCCATCTTGATGGGATTGAGCATTTTTCGTTATGGACGGCAGCAGAGCCTCCAGCAGCTGGTGGTGCAGATGTCAATACTAATGCTGCCGCAGTGGTAGCTACCTTCACGGTCACCAATACCAACGATAGTGGCCCCGGTTCTCTCAGACAAGCCATTACCGATGCCAATGCTGCTGGAGACGGTCCACATACCATTAACTTCAGTGTAGCTGGGACAATTGCGCTCGCTTCTAATCTGCCAGCTATTACGGTAGCAGACGTGACTATAGATGGGCTAAGTGCGCCCGGTGCTGCTTGTGGAGCTCCAACTGTGGAGCTAGACGGTGGTGGTGATGGAGGCAGAACGGTAGGTATCCTTGTTACGAATACCAGTGGTCCCGTCATTAAGGGCCTCGTGATCCGAAATTTCGATGGCACTGGCATCGCGCTTACGAATGTTAGCTCCTCGGTGATTCAGTGCAATTTTATTGGCACTGATATCACGGGTACTGCTTTGGGCGGTGCTATTCCATTTTTTACATATGGCGATAAGGGAAACTTTGGTAGAGGAATCAGCATTGTTACAACCGCTGCAGCGACTGGGCCTGCGGGGGGGCATATCATTGGTAATGATGGCGATAATGTTAACGATGCGAACGAATGGAATCTCATCTCTGGTAATGGGCAGGGCGGTATACGCTTTACCGAGGCTACAGGGACGTCTCTCGACGGCAACCGCATAGCCGGCAATCTATTTGGCACAGATGTGACGGGCGCTGTTGGCGCGATGGCAACCACAACAAACCTCGGAAATGGCAATGGCGGCATTATTTTTGATGGAGGAACTTTGGCAACCGGAGATGGTTCGGATAACAACGTCGTAGAAGGTAATACAGTGGCCTATAATGGCGTTGGTACGCTAGCTGGTATTGCTATCTGGTCACCTTCTACCGGTAATCGCTTGAGTCAAAACATCCTTTTCGGAAATGTAGCTGTTGGTATTGATCTTTATGCAGGATCTGCTCAAGACGGAGTCAGCAATAACGATGTCAACGATACCGATGCGGGTGGCAATGGCCGTTTAAACTTCCCAGTACTCAATACCATCACCGATTATGGTAATGGTACGGTAGATGTCTCTTTCGACTATCAGGGACTTGCCAATACCAGTTTCGAAATCGAGCTCTATAGCAATCCCTCTGGTGCAGATGCATCCAATCATGGCGAAGCTGAGGTCTATCATGCTGCTGGCACTTTTATGACCGATGGTAGTGGCAACGGTTCTTATACATTCACAAATGTCACTGCCGATCCCGGCGACAACTTTGCGGCATTAGCGATTGACGTAGCTACAGGTAATACCTCCGAATTGAGTAATACGACAACCGGTGTTGTGCAGGGAGGAGTAGTAAATGCTCCTGGGGGCGTCACCACCGCTCTCGCCCACTGGTCAAAAGCAGATATGGATGTCTTTTCTGATGCTGGTACGACCCCAGCTACCGATGGCAACTCTGTACAGCAATGGAATGATCAATCTGGTCAATCCTTGCATCTGAGCCAAACGACCGCTTCTCAACAACCTACTTATGTTGACGGCTCCGAAGTAACCAACTTTAACCCCGCTTTGGATTTTAATGATGATTTTTTAACCAATTTAGGTCAGGTTGTACAGACAAGTGATGATTTTACTATGATCGCTGTTGGAGCAACAGATGTAACTGGAGGAATCCGGACTATTTATTCCTATGGTGATAATGGAAATGATCCTACGATGGATTTGGAAGGAACCTGGATTAGCCCCTGGCTGGATGGAAGTTCTCCTGCTCATCAGGACTTTTTCCATAATCAACTACCAATAGGAAAGCCAATGATATGGAGCATGCGTGCTTTGAATGGTGTGGCAGATGATCTTATTTTTAGCTTTCAGGGTGAAGAGGTATCTACTAATCTGGAACAGGTGAACCATGCCAATTTTGGTAATACAATAGATGTAGGATCAGATGGAGGAGGAGAAGACTGGGATGGTCGCATCATGGAAGTCATTTCATATGCTCAAAAATTAAGCAGTGCGGATTTGCAAAAAGTAAACTCCTATCTCGCTCTAAAATATGGGCTTACCCTACGTACAGTAGATAGCGATGCCACGATTACGGAAGGTGACTATGTAGCCTCCAATGGCACCAAAATATGGGATTATACGGCCAATATGGCTTATCATTACGATGTAGCTGGTATTGGTCGGGATGATGCTAGTATACTTCATCAAAAACAATCTAAATCGGTAGAAGATAATACACCAGCTAATGGTATGGACGCTATTGTAACTATTGGTATTGGCAATGGCCTTGCAGATGATAATGCTTCCAACGTCAATTCCTTTACCAGCGACTTATCATTCCTGATGTGGGGAAATAATAATAGTGCTGCCTCTTTCGGAACTTCCTATACCCCCAATAGCTTTACTCCAGCCGCTGGCTACTTTCACATGGATCGTATCTGGCGAGTCAAAGAAACAGGCACCGTAGGTACGGTAAGCGTACAGGGGCCTGATAATGCAAGCCATTTATTAGTGCACAGTAGCAACAACTTTGGCAGTGGTTCACCCACAGAGATCGCCCTTACGGATGATGGCAGTGGCAATATGGTAGCCACGGTTGATTTTACAGATGGGCAGTACTTTACTTTTGGTGCTGAATTAACAGCGCCTGGTGGGGTAGCTGGAAGCTTACAACTATGGGTTAAAGGGGATGCTGGAACCAGCTCTACTACAAATGGTACGGCAGTCAATACCTGGATGGACCAAAGTTTGAATGGTAATGATATGTCGGTAACCGCAGCTAATCGAGATCCATTTTATACCGACCCGGCTATTACTTCCAATTTCAACCCTACGGTAACATTTGATGGTTCAAATGACGGAATGGAAATTGCTCCATTTATGACGGGTGTAGAGCCTGGCGGCTCGGTATTTAGTGCAGCGGCTAATAATACTCCTGGCACTGGTTTTGACAACCTTGTCGTATTTGGTATTGATAATCCCCATTTAGGTACAGCAGCAGCTACAGGCAAGCCTTTAGGCTATTGTAATGGTTCTTCACCAATTAGAAATGATCATCCCGCCGATCCTGTCTCTGGTCAATTCCATATCTGGAGTTGGGAGTGGGATATGGCCAATGAACCATCCAATGTATTGAGCAATACTGGCCTGGATGTAATTTTTGATGGGCAGGTGAATACAGTGGCCGACATGGAAATTCGAGAAAGCAGCTTTGCCAATGGTGCTCCTGCAGCAGATCAGTTCCAAATCGGTTCCTATGAGGCAGTGGAAGTTTGGGATGGCCCCATTGGAGAAGTAGCTGTATATAGTCGTAATCTTACACCTGCCGAAAGCCAGAGAGTCAATTCCTATTTCTCTATTAAGTGGGGAACGACACTGGACAATGATCCTGCAAGTTCGACTGTTAATTATGACTATTTGAACTCAGCAGGGACAAGCATTTGGAGTGGAACTACTGATGCTGCTTATCAATCTTATCACAACGATGTAGCTGGTATTGGTCGCGATGATGCTTCCGGTCTCAACCAAAAACAATCTAAATCAGTTAATTCGGATGCAATTCTCGCTATCTATAATGGTAACCAAAGTGGTGGTCTGCCAATTGATAATGCTTCTAATGCCTCTTCGTTTACGAATCAAAGTTTTCTTGTTTGGGGTAATAATAATAGCTCTGCATCTTATGGAGCATTATACACTCCTAACAGCTTTACTCCGGTAGCGGGCTATTTCCACATGGATCGCATCTGGAAAGTAGCAGAAACGGGAACAGTAGGAACAGTCACTGTAAAAGGACCTGCAAGTGCCGATCATTTATTAGTGCACAATAGCAACAACTTTAGTAGTGGCTCTCCTACAGAAATTGCCCTTACAGATGATGGTAGTGGCAATATGGTAGCCACGGTTGATTTTACAGATGGACAATATTTCACCTTCGGTAATGAGATTGAAGCACCAGGCTGTGTAGCCACTAACCTAAGAGCCTGGTTCAAATCAGATGCAGGCGTTACCGAAAGCGGAATGGTTAGCCAGTGGAATGACCAGAGTGGAAATGCGAATCATGCCACACAAGCAGACGCCAATAAACAACCTACCTTCGTGGATGGCTCCAGCAGTAACTTCAATTTTAATCCAACTATGGATTATACAGAAAGCCAGGATGAGTTGGTCTCCTCACTGAATATCAATTCTGGTTCAGGTAGCTTTGACCCTCTTACGGCTTTTATTGTGTATGAACTGGATGTTGGTACAGGTAACATAGCCTTTTGGGGAAATGATGATTTTGGAGACCGATGGATGGGGGCGACCCATTACGGATTGGGAGGTGGCGCTGGCGGAACAGCTTATAGCGGTGCTAATGTAACGGGGCTTCCACTCATTCATACTTCAAAATTGGCAGAATCTAGTGCAACAGGAGCATCGATATGGGTAAATGGGGAAGAACAATTGATTCCCAATACCAACACTGGCGAATATAATACAGGCGATCTAATGACCGCGATTGGCGGAGTTGGTCCTGATCGTGCAGATTGGACTTTTGACGGACAGATAGCCGAGGTAGTTTTCTATGCCACAGATTTGACTGCTACCGAACGCCAAAAGGTAGAATCCTACTTAGCTATAAAATATGGAGTCACCCTGGATCAAACGATAGCCACCAACTACCTGGATGGTGCAGGTAATACGATCTGGGATGCTACGGCTAATGCAGCCTACACCAATGATGTCGCAGGCATTGGCCGCGACAACTGTCAGGGGCTCAGTCAAAAACAATCCCAATCTGTAAATGGCGGTAGCGTGGTTGCTATCTATAATGGTGACCAAAGTGGCGGCCTGCCCGCCGATAATGTTAGCAATGCTACTTCCTTTACTGCGGACCAAAGCTTCTTGATATGGGGGCATAACGGCAGTACTATATCTTATGGCACCACTTACACCCCTAATAGCTTCACACCCGCTGCGGGCTATTTCCATATGGATCGTATCTGGAAAGTGCAGGAAACTGGAACAGTAAGTGTAGTGACAATACATGCACTGAATGGAGCAGATCATTTATTAATCCACAATAGTGCCGATTTTTCAACAGGTACGCCAACTGAAATCGCAATGGTTGATGATGGTAATGGTAATATGGTCGCTACAGTAAATCTTACAAATGGGCAATTCTTTACCTTTGGTAGAGAGCTGACAGCTCCAGGAGGCGTAGCTGCCAATATGCAGTTTTGGGGAAGGGCAGATGCAGGCGTTCTCGCTGGCGGAACAAGTGCATCTAATGGGAGTATGGTAGATTTCTGGCTGGACCAAAGCGGCAATGGAAAAGATGCAGTCCAGGGAGATGTAGCAAAGCAACCTATTTTTGTAGATGGAACCAATTCAAATTTCAACTTCAATCCTACCATCGATTATCCCGAAAGTAGGGATGAGCTAGTAACACCATTAGATATTAATGCAATATCTGCCGGTTTTGATCCACTGACCACCTTTATAGTCTATCAGTTGGATGTAGGAACAGGGGCTATCGGCCTTTGGGGGAATGATGTGTTTGGTGATCGTTGGGCAGGTGCAACGCATTATGGAACGGGTGGAGGAAACCAGCCTTATACTAGTGATGCAACTACAACTGGAATCCCCTTTGTGCATACAACCAACTTTGAACATTCCAATTCAACAGGGGCTTCTCTATACCTTAATGGAGAGCCGGTTGTGTCTAATGCGCCAATCGTAGACCATAATACAGGTGCTACATCAACTGCTATAGGCGGTGTTGGTCCAAATCGGACAGACTGGACATTTGATGGTCAGATCGCGGAAATTGTTTTTTACGATAGAAAACTATCTACAACAGAACGCCAAAAAATAGAATCGTATTTAGCTTTAAAATATGGCGTTACTTTAGATCAGACAATTGCCACGAATTATTATTCGGGAGACGGCAGCGTAATATGGAATGCCACGGGCAATAGTACCTATACAAATGATGTGGCTGGTATTGGCCGTGACGATGTACAGGGCCTCGACCAAAAGCAGTCTAAATCAGTAAACGCAAATACTTTAGTCACTATTGGAAATGTGACGGTCGCAATAGATAATGCCTCCAACCCAAACAACTTTAGTACAGACCAAAGCTTTATGCTCTGGGGCAATGATGGCGCAGCAGCCACACTAAGCTCCAATTACGATGGAGGAACTAATAATCGATTGACTCGAGTATGGAAAGTACAGGAAACCAATACAGTAGGCAGTGTATTAATACAAATACCTACGGCGACAGCAGCAGGATTACAAAGTATTATTATTCACGCTTCTGATCCCAACTTTGGTACAGTAGACCGGGCTGTTGACCTAACCACAAACGGAAGTAATTATGAAGCAAGTGTGGATTTTAATGATGGCGATTATTTTACGTTTAGTATGGATCCGGCCATTCCGCCTGTTGACACGGACATGGACGGCATAGCCGATGTAAATGATCTGGACGATGATAACGATGGAATATTGGATGTGGTAGAAGGAGGGAACACCGTCAATATAGAAAATTTAAACTCTGGTGCTGTATCCACTTTATTGTCCAACAATTCTGATAATACCATTGCCGCATTGCATAATGGTACCTTTTTGGGTATTGGGAACAATGGCGCTGATCACTTTGGTTATTATATCAATGGAGGAACCATTGATTTGGAAAATCTCAATACCGGAGTAGTTGCTTCCCTCACTGCAGCTAATGTAGATAATACTATTAATGCCCATTCGAATAGCAACCTAATTGGTATTGGGAACAATGGCGCCGATCACTTTGGTTATTATATCAATGGTGGAACCATCGATTTGGAAAACCTGAATACCGGAGCGGTCACTTCCCTCGTTGCAGTTAATGTAGATAATACGATTGCTGCCCATTCGAATGGCACTCTAATTGGTATAGGAAACAATGGCGCTGCTCACTATGGTTATTATATCAATGGTGGAACCATCGATTTGGAAAACCTGAACACTGGAACTGTCACTTCCCTTACTGCAGCTAATGTAGATAATACGATTAATGCTAAAAACGTCGGTCTTGAGTTAGGTATAGGTAATAATGGTGCTGCCCACTTCGGGTATTATATCACGGATAACAATACTGATGGCGATGGACTAGCAAATCGATTAGACCTCGATTCCGACAACGATGGCATTCCGGATAATATCGAAGCTCAAACTACAGCAGCTTATATTACCCCAACAGGCATCTATGATGTCAATGGAGTAGATATGGCTTATAGCGGTGGCCTGATACCTGTCAATACAGATGGTACAGACAATCCAGATTATCTGGATACCGATTCAGATAACGAAGGTGCAGATGATGCTACAGAAGGTGGTGTAACGGCCAATCCAACTTATGCTGATGTGAATGGTAGCCTGGATGACCCAACAACTTTATCGGATAGTGATGGGGATGGTGAAGTAGATTTTAGAGATGGTGTAGAGTTTTGCGATCTGAATTTCTACCGCATAGCCCCCGGAGTAGGTAATTTAATAACCTATGATGACCTATCTGGTTTTGTGTCTGATGCTGGAATTGCTGGCAACAGCTTACCTGCCCATTATTATGATAATCCAACAGATGATAACTTTGCCAATGCAGGCAAAATATATCGCATAGGTCCAGGTGTAGGTTTGTTACACGAGTACAACAGCCTGGCAAGCTATATATCGGACAATCATGATGCGACTTACCCTATCCCTGCTCACTATTATGATGAGGCAGCAGATGGTTTTTTCGCATTTGAAGGTAAAATATACCGCATAGGGCCAGGTACAGCTACTTTATACGAATACGATAATCTATCAAATTTTGTATCAGATGCAGTTGATGCTTCCTATAGCATTCCTGCTCATTATTACGATGAGCCAACCGATGATGTTTTTGCTGGTGGAGGTAAGATATATCGCGTAGGCCCCGGTGTAGGCCAACTATTAGAATATAATACGTTGGCTAGCTTCCTGGGGAATGCTGCTGATGCATCCTATGGCTTACCTGCTCACTACTATGATGAAGGAGCAGATGGCTTCTTTATTTTTGGTGAAGAATGTCCTGCATTAGAAACAGATTGCTCTGATGGTATAGATAATGACGGCGATGGATTGACTGATTGTGATGATGATAATTGTTCCGGACAAATAGTTTGCGTTTCTACCGATACGGATATGGATGGCATAGCTGATGCGGATGATCTTGATGATGACAATGATGGGATATTGGATGCTGTTGAAGAATCTGGAAAAGGTGTATTTTATGGATATCATGGAGGTGCTGTACATACCTATGACTTCCATCCTGCTACTGGCTTCACCAATCTGAATACGATTCAGGTTATAAATGATGCAGCAATGCTGCAGGTTACGCCTGATGGAGATGATAATATTGGATTCGGGATTGTAGAAGGAAAAATGTATGGTTACAATGGAATTGCTTTGTATAGCTATGACTTTGATCCAGTAACAGGGCTTTCTAATCCAATTGCAATTCAAACATTTACAGATGCATTTGTTTTTCAACCTACTTCTAATGGTGATGATAATTGGGGTATTGGAATAATAGGGGATAAGTTATACGGCTATAATGGCATTGGTATTTATAGTTATGATTTTAATCCCCAAACAGGTGTTTCAAATCCAACGCTGATTCAAACGATCAGCGATAATATGATGTTTCAATCTATCTCTACCGATGGTCAGGACAACTGGGGAGTAGGTATTATCGGTAACAAATTGTATGGCTATCATGGCGGTAACTTGTATAGCTACGATTTTGACCCGATGACTGGAGCTTCCAATCCACAGCTTATCCAGACTATTACGGATGTAGCAATGATGCAATCCATCGCCAATGCTGGTAGCGATAATTGGGGGATAGGTTTATATTATGATTGTGATGGAGATGGTATTGTAAATCGCCTCGATCTCGATTCCGATAACGACGGCATCCCCGACAATATCGAAGCCCAAACCACAGCAGGCTACATCGCCCCATCAGGCACCTATGATGCTAATGGAGTAGACATGGCTTACAGTGGTGGCTTGACACCTGTCAATACAGATGGAACTGATAATCCAGATTACATTGATACAGATTCAGATAACGAAGGAGCAAATGATGCGACAGAAGCTGGCGTCAATGCCAATCCAACTTATGCAGATGTAAATGGTAGTTTGGATGATCCAACAACTTTATCAGATAGTGATAGTGATGGGGAAGTGGATTATCGGGATGCTATTTTTAATACGCCTGCATTAGATACAGATATGGATGGCATAGCCGATGCGGATGACCTCGATGATGATAATGATGGGATATTGGATGATGAAGAGGCTCAGCAAGGCATTTATACTATTGCAAATGGACCAGGTGCCCATATTTTCTTCTGGCCAACAGTTGCTGACCTGGTAGCTCAAACCAATGGCGTTGACCTTGGTGATCCTGCTGGTGCTTGGGATGGTGTAGATGATGCTTACTGGATGAACCCGGTGACTGGCAGAATTTATGGTATACAAGGAGGAGCTACCGCCCATGTATTTTCCTGGCCAACGGTAACAGATTTCATTGCACAGTCCAATATGACAGATCATGGAGATGTTGCTGGCGGAGTATGGGATGGTGTGGATGATGGCTACTGGATGGGGCCAGATGGAGTATTATATGGAATCAATCAATCTACTACTGGACATGTATTTTCCTGGCCGACTATAGCAGATTTCATTGCACAGTCCAATACTACTGATCACGGTGACCCAGCTGGTGGTTGGGACGGCAGTGATGATTGTTATTGGATGGGCGAAGATGGTGTACTGTATGCAATAGCGAATGGTGCTGGTGCTCATGTATTCTCCTGGCCAACGATAGCCGATTTTATTGCACAGTCCAATACCACTGATCATGGTGATGCCGCTGGTGGTTGGGACGGCACCGATGATGGTTATTGGGCGGGTCGTCCCTTTGTTGATACAGATGGCGACAATATCGCCAATCACCTCGATCTCGATTCCGACAACGACGGTATCCCTGACAATATCGAAGCTCAAACCACAGCAGGCTATATCGCCCCATCAGGTACCTATGATGCCAATGGAGTAGACAATGCCTATAGTGGTGGCTTGACACCTGTCAATACAGATGGAACCGACAATCCGGATTATCTGGATACTGACTCGGATAATGAAGGAGCGAATGATGCCACAGAATCAGGTAATATCAATGCCAACCCAACTTATGTGGATGTAAATGGTAGTTTGGATGATCCTTCTACCTTACCGGATAGTGATGGCGATGGTATTGCGGACTTTCAGGATGATACAGATGATAGCACGGATACCGATATGGACGGCGTAGCCGATGCGGATGATCTGGATGATGACAATGATGGGATACTGGATGTAAACGAAGGCTGTGAGACGCAAATATTCTATATGGAAAATGCTGGTGTAGATTATCAGCCTTTGCCTGGTAGCACTGGAACTCCTACTGGTTCCGATATTGGTACTGCAGTTGGCACTGGACTGTGGACAACTACATTAGATATTGCCATTGATGAAGATAATGACTGGATGTATGTATTATGGAATGATTTCTCCCTAGTACGCTACGATATGACTCCTGCTGGGGTTCCAACAGGCAGTCCTGTTACACTTATTGGACCAGGGCTATGGACGACCACGGAAGCGATAGCTATTGATGAGGACAATGATCGTATTTATGCATTATTAAATGACGATAGTGTGGTTTATTTTCCTTTGAACGCGAGTGGCACTCCTACAGGATCACCAACGACCGTCATAGGCACTTCACTATGGTTTGATGTAGAGAGCATCGGCATTGACAGAAGTACAAATAGGATTTATCAATTGCTTTTCAATGGAAACCTAAGATATGCTCTCCTAAATGCTTCTGGTGTACCAGTTGGTAATACGACCGTTATTGGTGCTGGTCAATGGGGAACAATAGATGCAATTGGTATAGGCGAATCAAATTGTTTAGCAGATTTCGATGGGGATAATGTGTACGATCACCTTGATTTAGACTCTGATAACGATGGTATCCCGGACAACGTAGAAGCTCAAACTACCGCAGGCTACATCGCCCCATCAGGCACCTATGATGCCAATGGTGTAGACAATGCTTATAGTGGTGGCCTCACACCTGTCAATACAGATGGTGCTGATAATCCAGATTACTTAGATACGGATTCGGACAACGAAGGTGCAGATGATGCCACAGAATCAGGTAATATCAATGCAGGTGAAACCTACGCTGATGTAAATGGTAGCCTGGATGATCCAACAACGCTTCCAGATACCGATTCAGACGCTAGTACAGGCGGCGATGTAGATTATCGTGATGATTCAGATGATAATGGTGTACGCTTGCTTTGTGTGAATCCAGTAACGGAAGAAGTAGTCCTCAAAAACTTTGGTACAGGTATCGTTGATATCTCCGGCTATCGCCTGTGTTCAGCATTTAGCTATACCACCGATTTGGCGAGTCAAACAGTGACAGCTGGTTTCCTTAACCTGGCTCCGGGGGCAACAGTTACCCTTAGCCTTACGGAAATTAACCTGGATGAAAATGGTGCTGACCTTGGTCTGTACCGCACAGGTACGACAGACTTTTCTGACGAAAACTACATGATCGACTTTACCCAATGGGAAACAGGAGGTAATGGCCGTGAAAGTGTAGCCGTAGCGAAGGGCATTTGGACAGCAGGTCAATTTGTTAGCAGTACACCAGATTACTGTTATACTGGAAATGGTACAACTGATAATGGTGCCAGCTTCTGGAGCGGAGATGATGATATGGATGGTGTCAACGATATTGACGACCCCAATGATAATGATCCTTGTACCCCTACGACTGATAATATCAATTGTGACTCAGATGGTGACGGCGTACCTAATCCTATAGAAACTGCAGAAGGTACCAATCCAAATGATGGTAGCAGCTTTGTAGATAGCGATAGCGATGGTACTTCAGATTATGAAGAAGTAGGCACAGCCTATCCAACTTCTGATGCCGATAATGATGGCGTAGTAGATGGGGTAGAAACCAATTCTGATCCTTATGCTGATGCAGATGGTGATTTGATTCCAGCTTATCTGGATGATAATGACAATAATGATGCGATCGGCAATGTGGATGGAATGGTCGAACCAGCTTTTGACGATGATAATAATGGTATTGCTGACTTCCAGGAAGCAGACAATGATAGCGACGGTGATGGTGTTCCTAATGGTGTAGAAACCGCAGAAAATACCGATCCAAATGATATCAACGATTTCCAGGACAGCGATGGCGATAATACACCTGATTTTGTTGAAGTGGCCAATGGGCCTTATCCTGCAGGAGACACCGATAATGATGGTGTCACCGATGGCGATGAAACGCCTTCCAATCCATATGCCGATGTAGATGGAGATGGTGTTCCAGCTTATCTGGATGATAACGACAACAATCCTGCTCTGGGTAATACAAATAACCAGGTAGAGCCTGCTTTTGATACAGATAATAATGGTATCGCCGATTTCCTCGATCCATCTAGTGATAGCGATGGCGATGGCGTGCCTAATAATGTAGAATTAGCAGAAAATACCGATCCAAATGACGTGAATGACTTCCAGGATAGCGATGCAGATGGCACTCCAGATTATGTGGAGGTAACTGCCGGCCCTTATCCGACAGGAGATGCCGATAATGACGGTGTTGCTGATGGAGATGAAAGCCCGTCTGATCCATATGCCGATGCCGATGGAGATGGAATTCCAGCTTATCTGGATGATAACGATCACAATCCTGCTATTGGCAACCTAAATGGCCAGATAGAACCTGCTTTTGATACAGACAACAATGGTGTCGCCGATTTCACCGAGCCAACTAATGATACAGATGGCGATGGTGTGCCTAATGGTGTGGAAACAGCAGAAGGTACTGATCCAAACGATATCAATGATTTCCAGGATAGTGATGGCAATAGCACTCCTGATTATGTTCAGGTAGCTGCCGGGCCTTATCCAACAGGAGATGCCGATGGTGATGGTTCAACAGATGGCAATGAAACACCTTCTGATCCATATGCCGATGCAGATAATGATGGCGTCCCTGCTTATCTGGATGATAACGAGAACAATCCTGCCATTGGTAATGATAATGGCCAGGTAGAACCTGCTTTTGATCCAGATAATAATGGCATTGCCGATTTCACTGATCCGAATAGCGATAGTGATGGCGATGGTGTACCAAATCGTGTAGAAGTTGCAGAAGGTACCGATCCAAACAACGGAGCCAACTTTGTAGACAGTGATAATGATAATATCCCTGATTATGTAGAGGTAGGTGACAGTTATCCTACTTCCGATGCGGATGGCGATGGTGTTAATGATGGTACAGAAACTGGAGGTAATAATCCATATGCCGATGCCGATGGCGATGGTACCCCTGCTTATCTGGACGATAATGATAATAATCCTGCTATTGGTGATTTGAATGGTTTGGTTCAGCCTCTATTCGATTCAGATGGTAATGGTATCGCTGATTTCCAGGACCCTGCCAATGATTCAGATGGTGATGGCGTACCAAATAACATAGAACTTGGCGAAGGCACCAATCCAAATAATCCGCTCAGTTTCGTGGATAGCGATGGTGATGGCACTTCAGATTATGAAGAAGTAACCACCGCACCTTATCCTGCAGGAGATGCAGATGAAGATGGCGTTGTCGATGGAGGTGAAAGCCCTTCCAACCCATATGCAGATGTAGATGGTGATGGCATTCCAGCTTATTTGGATGATGATGATACAGATGATAGTATTGGTAATGTGGATGCTTTGCCAGAAGGCATTTTTGATACCGATGGTAATGGAATAGCTGACTTCCAGGATGCATCAAATGATGCAGATGGGGACGGCGTACCAAACGACGTAGAAAATGCAGAAGGTACCGATCCAAACGATGGTACTGACTTCCAGGATAGTGACCATGACGGTATACCGGATTACGTAGAAGTAACAACATCTTACCCAACCTCCGATGCGGATGGTGACGGTGTAGTGGATGGTGTGGAGACCAATTCCGATCCATATGCAGATGTGGATGGCGATGGTGTCCCCGCTTACCTGGATGACAATGATAATAATGATGCGATTGGAAATGTGGACGGTATGGTAGAAGGCTCATTTGATATGGATAATAATGGCATCGCCGACTTCCAGGATTCTACCAATGATTCGGATGGCGATGGTGTTCCAAATGGCGTAGAACTAGCCGAGAATACGGATCCAAACGATATCAATGACTTCCAGGATACGGATGGTGACAATACACCTGATTACGTAGAGGTAGGAAATAGTTTCCCGGCTT
>JAKSDI010000239.1 GCA_022360175.1 Chitinophagales bacterium | reverse complement strand
CTCATGATGTTTGAAATTTATTTATTTCAGTCAACCTCTTCCGCGCCAGGGCGGTGCCCTAGTGTGACCATTTTGCAAAGCTGTGCCTTTCTGAGAGTGAATACTATCCCCTGTTGTCACAGACAAGCCAAATACACACTCTAATCCACAGGATTAGGGCGAACGGGAATCATTCTTATGATTTAAGAGCATGTTTGGGATTTATTAATCGGACTTATTTCATCCCTAATTGGCTTATATTTTGTTGGAAGAACGCTCATTTAGCTTTGGCTAAAATCGCAACCTCCCGCCTCATCTAATCCAATTAATGACAAAATCGTCTCAAAGAACAAATTCCCAAACACGCTCTAAACCTCGATTTTTGATTTTTTTCTCATAGCATGCAACATTTGTATACCCCCATTGCATATATATACATTATGCCGCTAGCTCACATAAATATATCAAAAATTGATTATTAACATTTTACACAATCATGCTTACCGAACAAGTTTCTTTTATTGCTCTACTCGTAAGCATTTGCAACCGATTACAAACACTTATCCTCAGATAATTAAACTATATTCAATCTCAACAAAATTGCAAGACAATGCCATTTATTACAGTGCCGAGATTGCTATCGGCGACTGAAGATCGCCGCAACAGTTATTACTTTTAAGATTAGACTACAACACATATTGCTAAGCTATGATGGCTCATAGAAAAACTACAACAAGCAGGACTGATCGAATGAATTAGAGTGTGTTACATGATTATATAGGCAGCATAGCGAGGATCAATAGCTCATGGAAAGACAACAACAAGCGAGCGTATTATTTAAAAATCAATATAGGCTTCTTTAATCAATCCATTCTCGTAGTTTCATCTGTATTGCTTCAAATGAGGCTTTTGAAGGCATATGGTTTGAATTTTTTAGCAAGTGGGTTCCTTGTAAATTTTTGAATAAGGATTTACTTCTTTCTATGATTTTTTCTCCGGGGAAATATACATCCTTATCGGCAGCAATGATATAAACAGGCCTATCAAAATGCTGAACATCTTTAGTCTTCAATAATTTAGGAATTCTTGTATCCAGGTGTATTCCTTTCATCATAATGGTAAGCATTTTATGCATAAAAGGATCGTTAGGAGGGATGAATGCGCTTAAAAAAGTATTTAAATCTTCCTCTTTTTGGGTAAATCTCCATTTCATTAAGGGAATGGTCAATTTCTTCATAGATTCCCAAAAATTACCGTTGACAATACCACTGGGTACGACCAGGATGCACTTATCTATCCTTTCGGGTTTGTGAGTAAGTATTTTTCCTACAATGAATGCTCCGTAAGAAATACCCACTATGTTTATAGAAGACAGGTTCAATTGCTCTATTACTTCGTCGGCCCAGATTGCAAATGAATCATCTTTAATATTCATTATATCCCCTTCACTCTTGGTCGCCTGCCCAACTGTTTCGATAACATACAGGTTGTAATCATTCATTAAGCCAATCACGGCTTCTAAAGTAATGGGAGAGCCCGCGTTGAAGCCGTGAAAAATCACAATAGGTTTTCCCGTAGCTTTTCCAGCTTGTACAACTCTTGTCTTGCCGTAGGAAGATTCAATATCTATGTTTTTGTAATCAATTTTCAGGCTTTCTAATTTCTCATCGTAAAGACTCATTAATAAATCTTTGGTCTTTTCATTCTTATAAATACTTTTTCTCATTTGCTTAAAGATTTTTGTAATGGTCTCTAACTAAATCCACATTTTCTCTTTGGTTGCGTTACCACCGTTTGACAGCGCAAAAATAAATAGACACTACAGCCAGATCGTTCTGACTTATAAGGGTGAACAAATAACAAGTATGACTGATTGCTTTTAACTTCCAATTATTTCATTCCAATATGCTTTAGGCGTTTTCCCTGTTGCTTTTTTAAAAAAAGTATTGAATACTGTTTTCGAATTGAAACCGCTTTCATAAGCAAGTGCAAGGAGGGTTAAATGTCGATTTTCAGCTTGTCCAACCAAAGATTTAAAGTGCTTTAATCGGTAGGCATTTACATAATCCGAGAATCGTTGGCCAATATGCTCATTGATGAGTTGGGAAAGTTGATTAGGGTGTATATCTGTCATTTGGGCCAATTGGCGCAGGCTTAGCGCCTGGAGGTAAGGCTTTCGATTGACCATAAGCATTTCCAGCCGATTCAAATAGGCCTGAATATCCTCTTCTTTTAAAGATGATTTCATGTATTTCCTGGGTAGCTCTATTGACTCTTCTTTTGAGACTGGAAGTTGTGCTATTACATCTTGATAGCTTTGATAAGCATGCAAGGGTTTAAAGAAGGGTTCTAAATCAATCATGATCATGTATGGTATCCTTTCTTCAATTCCCTGCCGAAGCAATGAAATAGCTGCTTCATAATCCCCAAGGGCACACTGAATTTGAGCAAGAAAAAACAACACCCGGTCTTTCATACCTGATTGAAGGAGCGTTTTCAATTTTTCGATCTTGAGTTCGGCCTGTTCCGTTCTGTTTTCCAATGCATCAATAAGCGCTTCACCACCAATTTTAGCTACCTCGCCCAAACCTTCCGGAGGTAACTTTTGAAATAATGTTTTCGCTTCGTCCATCTTCTTTTCCAGTAGAAGTAAATTGCCGAGGTTGATAAGTGCTGGTAAAAAATCCGGGGCTAACTCTATACTTTTCTTGAAAAACTTACTTGCGTCCTTATATTTTTCCTGAACATAATATACGACTCCCTTTAAGTAGTGATTCATGGGAGAAAAAGGATCGAGTTGAATGGCTGAATTAATATAACTCAAAGCGGCTTCATACTTACCTATAATACAAAGCAATGGTGCCATGGATTGGTGGGCATCTGCATAACTAGGGTTAATAGCAATTGCCTTATTTAAATGCTTAAAGGCATCTTTTAAGTCCCATTTTTGCCAAAACGCAATACCCGCTATATAATGATGACATTCAGGCAAGTTATCATCAATTTTCATAGCGGTCGTCAAATAAGGATTTCCTTTGGCAAATGCTTCCTGGGGAGCCAGGCCACCAGTTGTTGCCAGAATGTTATACCCCAAATGAATACTAAGATGAGCATAGGGAAATTGAGGTGCTTCTCTCGTTATTTTTTCCAGAATGGAAATGCCTTCAAATATAGAAGAAGCTATCATGGATTGAATGAGGTACTTTCCTTTAAGGTATTCCTGATAGTTTTTAGTTGATATATGAGGCGGAGTCACCAAATGTTCTTTCAGACTAAGGTGTCCTATATTTTCTCTGATCTTATCAGCAATTAGAAGACTAATTTCATCTTGCACGGCGAAGATATCTTCTAAGGAACGGTCAAAAGTCTCAGACCAAAAGTAGAAATCAGAATCAGCATCTATTAACTGTGCCGTAATTCTTACTTTATTATTAAAGATACGAATACTGCCCTCAAGAATTACTGATACATTCAACAACTTCCCTACTTCTGTTAATGGAAGTTTTTTGTTTTTAAAGAAAAAGGAGGATGTGCGTGATGTGACTTTTAACTGCTCAATTTGTGCGAGTGCGTTTATTATCTCTTCTGTGATCCCGTCGCTGAAGTACTCGTCGTCTCTTCCAGTACTCATATTAACAAATGGTAAAACTGCTATTGTGATCATCTTCGTTTGAATAAAATGCTTGTATTATTAATTTATTGGTCAAACCTCTTCCATCTTATTTAGTACCTTGCTCACGAGAACTCGACTCTCATTGGGAGCACTCGTTGTAACGAGTCGCATCTCCACAATATGATGCTTCCTTTTTTATTTTCATAATCCCTGAAAATTACCGAACTATTGTTATGTTTTACAATATGAATATTTTGACGAAATCTTCACTCCTAATTTTACTCTCTTTTTGCACATTGACCAAGCTTTCTGCTCAATTTAAAGAAGCCCATCCTACCACTGGGAAATGGGCACTTGTCGAACAGGACGGCTATCTTCTTTCCGAATATGAATATGATAAAATAGAGCGCAGAAGCGACACCTGTTTCATCGTTCACAAAGATGGGATGAAAGGCATGGTAGACGGCATGGGTAAAATGCAAATCCCAATAGAGTGGGCAGAGTTACAAACCTGGCTGCAACCCTTTGGTTGGCAAAATGGTTTTGCCATTGTCACTAAAGACAGTCGCCAGCCTGCTGGTTGGGGCATGGTGAACAACAAAGGGGAAATAGTATTGCCATTAAAATTTGAATATATTCGTAACATCTTTCCTGACCTGCATGTGGCACGAGCATCCAGAGACACCCTATTGCAATTTTTCAATGCCAAAGGTGAATTATTGTTTAAAGTACCTGGCCGAAAAACACTAGAGGGTTTTAATGACAAAACTTTTAAAATCGAACGGCTCGACCGTAGTGAATATTTCGCTTATGCCGATGGCAGCAACGTATTCCCCGAATACATCGAAAATGCCAGTTGGACAGATGGTCAATACATCATCGCTTACAAAGAGCGAAAAGCAGGCATTCTAAACTGGCAAGGAGCGATCACTGTCCCTTTTGAATACGACCGCATCACGCCTATGCAAAACGGGGAATTTTTAGTGAAAAAAAATAATATAGAATCTGGATTGATAGATGGAAATGGACGGTTTATCATCCCTATGAGCAGCTGCTACCTCGAACGTCGAGGCCGTCAACCCGGCGATGCATTTATCGCTCATTGCAATAATGGTTCTTACTCTAACAAAATTTACGATTCAAAAGGGAATTTACAAAAATCACCTCCGCTGCGGGTCACATCGCTTCACCTGGATCGCAATCTGCCACCCCATCCCGATAGTCACAGTGACCGTTATTTTTCTGCGGAAGCAGAGGGTACAAAACACTATTATATGTATCGGGCGGAAGGGGACCTGGTTCTGCAAGATGGTTATAATTCTATCAAGTATTATTCGGATGTGCATCCTATTATAGTACAGTTAAAAAAGGAAACTCCTTTAAAAGTGACTTATACTGCTTTTGATTTGGATGGAAAGCAATTATTGCCAGCTGACCTATACTATAACCTACGCCACACAACAAACCCTCGTTTGCTCCTGGCTAGTATAGAACAGGGCAAACACCATGGTTTCGTCCATCTTGACAAGCCCGAAGCGACCGATATGAAATACAAATTCATCCGACAAAATTACAAAGGGTATTTATTTGCCGAACTAATCAGCCCTTCCTCGCCAGCGGAACGTTTCAACATCTTCGACCCCGCGGGCAGCTTGCTCACCCAACAACTTTTTTACAACATAACTGATGCCAATAAAAACCAAGTCAAGCGTTTTCAAAAAGACCCCAATGCCACAGGCCGACTCGTTGCCGTTGCCCGCAAAAAAGACACACCTTATGGAGATTGGATCGGCATCAACGAAAAGGGGCAAATTTTCTATTTTGCAAAAATAGAAAAGATCGAAATACCTGCTGTAAAAATAGAAGAATTGCCGATGGAAGACACCGCTCCCATTCTAGAAGAAATGCCAATGGAAGCACCACCTACCGAAGATATTATTTATAAAGAAGTAGATAAAAAACCAGAATACGTAGGTGGCGAAAAAGCAATGCTAAAATTTATCTCACAAAATTTACAATATCCAAAAATAGCGCAGGAAAATGCCATTCAGGGAAAAGTCACTATTGAATTTGTGGTAGATAGAGATGGCTCTATCAATGCACCTAAAATTGTAAAAAACATTGGTGGTAATTGCGGCCAGGAAGCATTGCGTGTCGTTAATAAAATGCCAAAATGGAAAGCTGCTGTAAAAAACAAAAAAGCTGTTCGGGCATGGCATACACTGGATGTGACTTTTAAACTAGATTAGATTATTATGTAATAATGAGGCTGTTGGGGGGTTGCTTTTAGAGCAAGCAAGGTGCCATTACTAAATGTGCAACCTTAGTGAATTAGCAGTTCCGTTTCAAAAACCACCAACTCACCTTTCAAAAACCAATTTAACAACTATGCCCGATCTCTCCTAACCATTACCGCAGGTATTGTTTATACATGGTATTGTACTTCTTATTATTCCATCAAAGACTTTGTAAATTCTTCTATTGTAAATTGAGGTTTACCTAATATTTGCCAGGTGTATTCTGAAACCTGTTCTTCCTTTAATTGCTCAACATAGGTCAACATATGCTCCATGAAATCTTCATACTCCTCACTAGGAAGTCCTATGTGTCTAATTGTTTCCATTGGATATTCAGAGACTTGAATTTTAGGGTTATAAACACTTACGAACCTATTTGCAGCTGCAGGAAAACTAATACCTTCCGTACCCTGAACTGTAAAAGCCTTGTTGTATGCTTTATCATTTCCAATGGCGTTGGAAATGTTTTCTGCAAAGTCAGATGTGTTTGTGAAAAAGACGGGGTTCTGGTGGTTTCCTATTATTCCAAAATCTTCTCCCTGAATGAATGTCGGGAAGGAGTCTAAGAAGACTGAGCAATGAAAGTAGGTATAGTTTATGCCAGAGTTTTTCAAATATTCAATAGCTGGTTTTCTGATGCGGTTGGTTTTATACTCCATTCCATTGGTAGCAAATTCTGGGTGTGATAAGTCAATTCCAACTATTTGCATGATATGGTTTACTCCCAGGTCTTTGCTGACTTTAATGACATTGATTATACCTTCCCTTTCTGGTTGAAAAGGAGCTCTTTCATCCCAATTAGTGGTATTGAGGTTTAAATAGATAGTTTCAGATCCAACTAAAGCAATTTTTAGACTTTCTTTATCTGAAACATCCCCATAAGCTACCTCAACTGCTTCAGGTAATTGCTCTTTTGCTTTTTTGACATCTCTCACAATAGCTTTTACCTGAACACCTTTACTCGTTAGCCGCTTTGTGATTGGTAAACCTAGTGCCCCCGTTGCTCCAATAATCGTTAACTTTTTCATTCTTCCTGCATTTAATGACTTAATTTGATACCTACTATTCCAATGACGATGAGTGATAAAAACATCAGTTTATACCAGTTAAAAGCGTCATTGAATAAAAGTAATCCGACTAGAATAGTCCCACTAGATCCAATTCCTGCCCATACAGCATAGGCTGTTCCCATCTCTATTGATTGCATGGATTTGAGTAAAAGCCCAAAACTTAATGCTCCGAATACAAAGAAACCGACAGTGCCTTTCCAGTTAGAAAAGCCTTCAGAATATTTCATCGAAGTAGTAAAAGCAACTTCAAATAGCCCTGACAGGAATAAATAAATCCAACTCATATTAGACTGCGTTTAAGATTACAGTACAAAGGTAGAGTCAGGAAAAATGTATTCTTTTTACCTATGTTAAAAAACTTACTTTTCTGAGCGAATACGGCTAAGGGTAACTTGTGTGATACCCAAGTATGAGGAAATATGACCGAGGTTGGCTCGCTGAAGTATATGAGGAAACTTATCAATCAATTTTAAATATCTGCTTCTGGCATCGGTAAACTGAGTAAGTAATATTTGCTCTTCCATCTCCAATAAAGCTTGTTCTGCTAATTTTCTTCCGAAATTGGCCAGCTCTATATTAGTTTTATACAATTCTAAAAGTTTGGATTTACTAATTTTCAGGACTACTGAATCCTCCAAAAGTTCTATATTTTCAAGTGAAGGTTTTGATTGGATAAAACTTCCCAATGATGCAGCAATATCACCTTCAAACCCAAACCAATGAGTGACTTCTTTTCCATCCTCATTGATGTAATAACTTCTCATTGCACCCACCTTTATGAAATAAACATAATGGTGTATTTCCCCTTCTTTAATTAAAAGTTCCTTCTTCGACTTATTTTCTTCAATCATAAACGAATTCAAAAGATCATAACTACTGTCTGATATATCATATTTGTTTAAAAAGAGTTCTTTTATTGAATTCATGTAAGGAATATTTTAGAGCATGTTCATCGAATCAATTTATTCTACATCTCTGCTCTTAAACGTTTGTAATCGTTGCCAAACAACTACTCTTATAATCCCTTCAATATATCTCAACTTCAACAAAACTGCAAGACAACGCTTTTTATGACAATGCCAAGACTGTTATCGGCGACTGAAGATCGCCGCGACAGTTAGTTTGTAATAATAACATCATAGTCGAGTCCAACGGATTATAGAGATCAGCCAGCGGGGGAGTTTCTCTTTTTACTCAATTTTTCTCCATTTTATTCCGGCTTCATCAATATACCCGATTATTCCTTCTCCTTTTTGAAAGTAAATTTCCGCTAATGGGAACTCTGTATTCTCGTGACCCGGTCTATCATCAGAATAAACATTTTGATAATTCACTCCATTAAGTTCGATAACGGGATTAAATTTTGCATAATGTTTTGTGCATAATTCTTCCGACTCTTCTGCATTGATCAACTTTGTTCTGATGCTCAATCCACCAATATCCACTAGTTTAGGAGAATTTTGTCTCTGTTTTAAAACAGCCACCCAAACCTCTTCCATTAATTTTACTTCATTCACATTACCCCAACCACATTCGGTGTTCACAATATTGGTCGACATTAAAATCTCGACCGTATCTCCTAAGCTGTATGAATGTCCTATCCTTTCATAAAAAATTGTTTCTCTTTTATTTCCGTTCCCACATGGAGTCGAGAAACTCCAATCGTATTCTCTATGAAAGGTTGTATCTTTCTGAAAAGTTATAATATCCCCATTTTCAGATTGGAATTTTATTTCTTCAGTTAGTATTTCATCTGGCAACCATTCCTTTGTCTGCGATGAAATATTGAAAATGTGTTCTTCATGCGCACATGCATTTTCCTTTTTACAACCTATTCCCACTGAGATAATTACAAATGCTAAAACTACTAACTGTGTCTTCATTCTTTCTTTTTTAGTTTCGTTGAACCAGCTTAGTTAAATGTAGTAGCCGACAAATGGAGACTATCGACATTTTAGCTTCTGTTTAGTCACAGTATCTATTTTTTATCTAATGACATTGCAACCTCTTCAAATTGTCTTCCCAACTTTCATTAAAGTTAACAATATTTGTGTTTTCACTATTCCAAAGATTTCGAAAACCACTATAAAAGAAGTTAAACCATTTTTTATTTCTTCTCTTATAAATTATTGAACTTGGCATATCTTGAAGCTCCATTTTATATCCACTAAAAGTGATAAAAAGCACCCCATTGTCTGATTCAGGATCAAGGAATGTCATTATGGGCTCAGGAAAATTGCATGTTAATTTTAAGTTTATATTTTTCCTCATGCTTCTCAATCTCTGATACCCTTGTTTTAAATGACCATTTAGATAATCTACTTCTTCGGCAACACCCGAATGTCTCTCAATCCCAACAAGATTGCAAGACGATGCCTTTTATGACAATGCTAAGATTGTTCTCTGCGGCTGAAGATTGCCGTGACAGATTAGGTTTAAGATTAGAATGTATATTGTTATAGTAAGTTTGATGTATGTATATAGACCGATCAGCTTGTAGAGAGATTAGGACAAACGGAGGTACTGAGCTTTTGTTTTTCTAAGTCCATAAATGATAAACCCAAGTCCTAGTGTGATATAAGGGAGGCTCAAAAGTTGTCCCATATTGAATAGCATTCCATCTTCAAACCCAACCTGGTTTTCTTTTACAAATTCAATTATGAATCTAGCTGTAAAACATAAAACAAGTCCAAGCCCAAAGAAGAATCCGTTTTTAAGCTTGTCGCTCATTTTTGTGTACAAAATCATCATAATTATAAAGATGAGAAAATACGAAACTGCTTCATACAATTGAGCTGGATGCCTCGGTATATTATCTACTCGCTCAAAAATTACCCCCCAGAATTTTGTTGTTGGAATACCAATAATTTCAGAATTCATAAAGTTTCCAAGTCTGATGAATCCGCACGCCAAAGCTGCAACTACCGCGATCAAATCAATGGTGTGAATCATTGAGTGCTTAGTCTTTCGAGAATAGAAATATAAGGCAATCAATAGTCCTAGTGCTCCGCCATGACTCGCCAATCCCTGATAACCTATAAATTTAACTCCACCTTCAGGAGGAAATGTAATCGGCAAAATCATCTCTAATGGATGCGAGAGATAATAAGAAGGCTCGTAAAATAAACAATGCCCTAATCGTGCCCCCACTAAAATGCCTATCATACCATAAATTGATAATTTATCCAGATGTTCAGATGGTATGTTTTCTCGTTTATAAATCCAGCCTAAAATATAGATACTTAAAATCAATCCGCCTGCAAAGAGTAACCCATAGTATCTAATCGAAAGCCCGAGGATATTGATAATCTCAGGAGCAGGACTCCAGTGAATATAATTTACAATCATCCGCCCTGGCAAATAAATGTTATAAAAATAAACATGCTCAGATCAAAGAGCAATCTTTGTAATTTGAGATTATCCACATTTTCTGATTCCTCAATAATTGACAGGATTTCATTTGATTCTATTGATGGCATAGCATTCATAATCTTGAGTTGCTGCCAGGCTGTTTTAAGATTGTTTAGATGCATGATACTCTTTGTTAAATTTCATTTTTAATTGGGACTTTACTCGATTGAAGCGAGTGCTGACATTAGTTGGAGAGATGTTTAAAATTTCAGCAATTTCTTTATTCTGATAGCCTTCCAGGTGTAGTACTACAATTGCTTTGTCAATATCCTTCAATGATTGAATGATCATAAAAAGCAACTCTACATGATCATCGGCTTTTGCATTGGAAAGATGGAAGTGATGTACATCAATTGGCTCAACCCTTACTGATTTCTTTTCTCTTTTGATTTTTGAGAGAATGGTATTCAGGCTTACCCGATAAATCCATGTACTAATTTCTGATTCTCCGCGAAATGTATCGAATGACTTCCAAAGCTGAAGAATGACATCCTGAAAAGCATCTTTTTGGTCCTCATTACTTCCATAGTATATTTTGCAGAGGCTTCTGATAGCTCCTCTGTTTTCGTTTATTATCTGAATGAAGTTTTGCTTTTTTAATTCCATCTCAAGGAAACGCTTTATGCTATTAGTAGCAAAATTTCAAAAATTGTCACAGCTGGATAAAGATTTTTTAGCTGCTAGTGTTGTGCACAATATTAGTATAGCTAGTGATGATTTATGATTTTGGAATGAGAGAGCTTCTACGAACATCCTACATCGTAGTCGGGAGGCTACAAAGAACGAGAGGAGACTAGTTTGATTGGAGACTTGACAGTTTTATGCATTATCAGCTATGGTGTCCTTTCTGCTTTCATATTTTTTCAAATGAAAATATCCCTTATATAAATATACCTCGATATCTTTTATCTTTCTCATGGCATATTTAAGAGCTATTATGATTCCTTTTGAAGGTTTGCTATCTGAAAGATGTTCTTATCAAGAACAAAAATGTTGTATCAGTGTCTCAAAATAGTAAGCATCAAACATCAGCTTACTTCCGAAATCATTTTCATCTTCCATATATCGATCAAGATGGCTAAAATGTCCGTGAGGATCCATACCTGTTGGGTTGAATCCGATGGCATGAGCAAGTTCATGTGCTAGTGTAATATAAATGCGGTCTAGATTTTCCGAATCAAGATTAATTGTGATTCTTTGTCCTTTATCAATACTAGCTTGATCTCCGGTCATCATATTTGCTGGTGTTGCATCTGTATTAGCACTGCTTTTCCCATAAGCATCCACTAAATGAGCGCGGTCAAATACAATGTGAATTTTTCCAGTCATGGCAGCTTGAGTCCAGCGTGCAATCACAGCTGCGGCATATGCTCTGATTTTAGCTTCTTCGACATTTCGTGAGTCTTGTGCTATCTTGCCTTTTGAATCATCATGAGTAGTACCTTGTGTTGTGGCTTCTATCGTATCCAGTGCATTTGAGGTATCATCTCTGAAATGGGCAATTATAGTATCAGCAAGTTGATCAGGCTGAATGCCTCTTACTGTTGTATCAAGTTGGTGCACAACTCCCACGATCCTTGCAATATCTGAGTGTTTGGTTCTACCTGTGAAATGAAGATAAAAACCTCCTACACGCATTACTTCTCGTTGCATACCCAGTGCGTATTTGGGCAAGCTTCCGGGAAAACCTGTTGAGGTTTCAAAGCCAGCCTCATCTTCCATGTAATCCCCTATATAATGCCATATAGCTCTATGAAGAAGGGTTTTTGGATTCTCCTGAGGTCTTTCAACAATAAGCGCCCTAAATCTATTTAATACATTACCCGCAAAGGACTCCATGCCTTCACTATCAGGACCTTTTCTTGCTCTCAATTCCAAAGCCAGAAGGTTTTTGAAATTATCAGTAGGCATAGGCCTTCCTGATCCCAAAGAATCAAGTGCACTTGCTACTAGTGGAGAATGATTTTGAGGTCCTCGATAATTCAAGTATAAGGCATCACTCTCTAAACGATATTCAAGCCAGTCGAGTGCGGAACCGAACTTTTTGTAATATTTCGACTTCAAGCCACGTTTCAAAGCCTTTACGCGATCAAATGTCTCGTCACTTTCTTCTACATTATAATCTGCAATAGCATCAACCAATGTACTCATCGAATCTGGCCCTCCAGGTTTCCAGCGTCGATCACCCTGCTTCAGTTTTTGTTCAAATGTTGCTAAATCAATATACAGCTGAAAGGTTGAAGAATTATTAGTATTTTCCAATAAACGATCACTAGGTTCTTCGAGCCTGTACAAGGCTTTTTTTCCCATCACATCCGCTTCTTTTTCCAAGGCATCATCATCATTCACATTCACATTGTCTTTCAATTGCATCGTGGGCTTCACCCTGCCCTGCTTTTGCTGTACTACGTGCCAGGCTTCATGAGGCAGATGTTTTTCTTGCCCAGGAGCAATATGAATATTGGTTCCCTGTGCATAAGCATGAGCTTGTAATTGGGCAGGCTTATCAGAATTATAATGTACTCTCACATCATCCATCGAGTAGCCCGAAAGATTCTCTACACCTGATTTCAGATCGTCAGGTAGGCCTGTATTGTTTTCTTTCTTCTGTACCAGCTGTGGTTGTTGTGCTGAGTAATGATCAGCCATTGCTTGCATTTGATGGATTTGCTTTGATCTTTGGCTATTATTTGCAATTTCCTGCAGCTTCCTCTGTACAATAGCCTCAGGGCGATTATCGACAAATTGAGTAACATCATTACTTTCCTTATGAGTAACCTCCTTCGCGACTGATAAGCTTCTCTTTTCTTGCATTTTGTCGATGTGCGTACGCATTATATTTTCTTTTGGGTTTTGATGTATTGTATATTGGACCGTTTCAAATATGTCTTCCTCAAGATACCTCAATCCAAACAAAATTGCAAGGCAGTACCATTTACTACAATGCTAAGGTTTTCGGTGACTAAGATTGTTACGTCAATTAGAATGCTTAGGAGCTTGAAGGTATCTAAGATACTTACAAACTGTGTTTGCACTATTTTCATAAATTTACTGCTTCAAGCAAACACTCTTTTTTATGATTAGGCTATTACTATTATCCATTCTTTTTAGCACGCTCTTCAACTCCCTACATGCCAATCTTGCTCACCCTACAAGCATCTGTTCTAATCATCAAATAATCACTGAACCTGATCCGAATTTTGGCTACAAAAAAGTAAAAGACAAATCGGGCTATAACTTCGTAGACAAGGATGGAAAAGAATTTTTTCAAAAGCGGTTATTGACGGTTACCCATTGAGTGAAACTTATTTTGCGATAGTCGGAAAAAATAAAAAATACGCCCTCGTTGATAAGGAAGAAAAATCTATTACGAACAAGCTTATGCCTCCCCTGGCCCCAAAGTCATTTCGCATAATGAGGTCAATTATATCTTCTTTAATGCCAAAGGCAGAATTCATATTTTGGATGATCATGGAAAACACCTGGATACCGTTGAAAATGCCCGATTCGGATACAGCATGCATTCCGGAACAGAATATTTTGACCTTCTGACCATGGATAAAAAGCCTATTAGATATAATTTATTGACAAAAAAAATCACCCCTTTATAATCACCTTTCAACATATCCTTGCATCAACAAAATTGTAGGATGATGCATTTGACTACAATGCCATGCTTTATTGACAATCGTTAGAACTTCATATGAGAAGATATCAACATGGCATCGTAGTCCAGTCAAACGGCTCATAGAGAAACCTGAACGAGCGGGAATGCGTTATCAAACCGCTTTGCTTTTTCTTTTTAAAGGCAAAGTAGAGCATCTCAGCAATCCACCCAATTTTGATGTCTCACTATAATCAACCTCAAATACTTCGTACCCTCTTCCAAGCAACTCATCTTTTAACCTCGTAAAGCCTTTTTCAATTGCGATCTTAGTTGGAGAGATTGAGAATATGTTGGGAAACATTTGATTTTTTTCATTTAATGTCACCTCAATCAATTTCTCTTTTGGAAACAAATCCATTATTGCTTCAGGATGGTTTTTAAATCCATCGTGATAAATGATCGCCTCATCTGTTCCAATTGGTTGAAAAGTACAATCTAAATGTAAAATATTATTATCGGCGCTATCCTGGTCAACAATAATGTCAAATCCAACTACGGTCTTATTAGGAAAAATATTTTGAATAAAACCTATTGCATTTTCTGTAGTCCTATCCCCTATGCCAATAAATACATACTCATTCCACAAAATCACATCGCCACCTTCTACAATGATTTCGCCTGGAATTTCAATTTGATTTGACAAATGAATGTCATCTAAAATATGTTTTATCCCTTCCTGTTCAGCACTTCTTGTTGAATGTTTCATGTTTGAGATAAAGAAACAATCATCTATCACAAATCCAATATCTCTTGTAAAAATCTGTTCAATTGCTGGCAGATTTGAAGGGCGATGTACCATGACTCCATTTTGTTTCAATACATCTTCAAAAGTTTTAATTTCTGCGCAAATGTTGTCCTCTGTTGGAAAAGTATTGTTTGACAGGTGTTTTCTCATCATTGGATTTATCCCCCTTGGTTTGCCTCTATCTATTCCAATACCCAAGATGACGCTTTCAAGTTCTGATGTCTCATTCGTTACGAATAACTCCATATTCGTTTTATTTGGTTGGTTAGTAAAAATTCTTCCGTCTAATAACATTTACCTCACTCACATCCACAATTAAGGATATATTCCTAAAATAGCCAAACAATTGTCTCAATATATCCCAAGCTCGTCAAGATTGTGAAACGATGCCTTTTGTTACAATGCTGAGCTCTTGACAACCGAAGATCGTTGAGACAATTACCCTAAATAGGCTTTTACATTTTTTCTAATAGCCAAGCAGGAGCCAATTTCATAATCATAGCGATTAGCCTCCATCTTTTAGTAATGTATACTTTCCTTTTCTTCTTCAGAATTGCCGAATAAATTTGATCAACAGCTTTGGAGACAGGAGCTACCCAAAACAATCCATCTCCTTTTGCCATTGGCGTATCTACAAAACCAGGTTGTACATCAGTAATTTTTATGTTCAGTTTTTCATTTTTGGCCATACACCTTAAGGCCTCAAGATAGTTCGTTTGAAATGCTTTTGATGCGCTATAAGATGGGCAATAGCGGTTCCCTCTTATTGAAGCAATAGAAGAAATCCCAACAAGATGTCCATAAGTTTGCTCTTTAAATTTTGAAAATACAAATTCATAAACTTTAGCAATTCCATTTACATTGGTCTGAATGACTCTATTTTCAATTTCCCATTCCAATGCCTGATTTAATTCGGAGATTCCAGATGAAACAATCACTAAATCCACATTTTTTAATTTCCTGAAAAGGGAATCTAGTTTTACATCTGAACTATCTATTTCAGTCACATCATGTTCGAGGATTAAAATCTGATTGTTTGATTTTTCTTTTACCTCTTCAAGCAATTTAGTTCTTCTCCCTGTTATTCCGACAAGCCAGTTGTTATCTACCAGTTTTTCCGCGAGCCCTCTTCCGATTCCAGATGTTCCTCCAATTATAATGGCTTTTTTCATTTGAATGGTTTTCAATCTTGTTAACTCAGTGTCCTTATTTCATTTCTTTATGAATCCACTGAATAAATGAGTCGATATTTTTAGCGTTTTCTTTGATTTTTTGATCAAAAGGGGGCGTATTAGCAATTAGAGATTTAAAATAATCTGAAAACATATAGGCAGCAATCTCATTGGGGTGATCCAAGCCCCTTGAAACCGGAAAAGCATTTTTATAGAATACAATATTTTCAAGTGAAGTTTGAAGAAGCGTACCATCCTCCGCTTTTGTGGTAGAATACACTCCATTATTATTTTTAACGATGAAAACTTTATCTACAAAATCTTTCCCCATAACTGGTATGCCATCTCTTTTCTTAAGTAAAGTTCTAATCCAGTAAAAAGAACTGGTATCCTGAGGATTAGCAATTAGCCATTCTGCAATAGGTGCATCTGGATTTGATACTTGATTTTGCTTAATGGCCGTATCTGCTATAACCTGTGCTTTAGTGAAGTCCCAGAATTCCGTATATAATTTTTCAAACCTGGATTTAAATGTGCGCTGGAGTGAATGCATTTGTTCGTGTACCAATAAGCCTCCTAATCCTTGTAAAAGTTTTTTCTCATCTTCAACAGACATATCATTGCTCCAGTTTGTAGTGAGAAAATCTATATGTTTTTGGCTCAAAATGATGTAGGTTCCTCTTGTATGCGCAAAACCACCACACAGCCAATCTTCAATCTTAATAAAGCGCCAAGGTTGTCGGGCCATTAATGAAATGTTATTCTCTAATAAAATGGAATTAACTTTGTCTACAACAAATGAAATGCATTTTTTTTCGTCATCAGTAAAATCTGTAACTGCTGCTGAAAATCTATCTCTTGCAAAAGTACGCGCCTGCACAAGGTTTTGTACTGGAACTTTTGAATTAGTAAAGGCTTCTATTTCTCGTAATTCTAATTGCGAAAAATAGACTTCGTAAGATTCGTCAAGTATAGCTTTAGCCGCCTGTTGCTTTTCCAGGAAATCGATTCTTGGATGTACCAGAGGACTTTTAAGTATTATATCTATTTGGTATTGATTAAGACTGTATTTAGGGTCAATCCTATCTTTGTAATCACCATCACCCTGAATATTTGGAAGGTTATCAGGTACATTCTCATCATCAACAGCATGCTTTAATGATAGATTGTGGCCTACTTCATGAGTAATTACAAATGCTTGCATATTTATATTTTCTTCACCTGCTTCATCCCCCAGGCTTATAAAAGTAATATTGCCTCCCATCATGCCTCTGCCCAAAGGCCCTTTTTCGCCATCTACAGCATTGACAAAAAACATGTTTACAATATCATTTTGACCTTTTATATATCCCTCTTTTCTAGCTATAGTAACAATACTATCTAGATTGATAAGCCCATCTCTTGCTTTTGTATTATTAAAGTAAATCGGCTCTAAAAAATGAAAATCTATCCCGGCATTAGAATAAGCCCGATCCACCAGCTTTTCTGTTAATGCAATTGAAGCTGGATTTTTTCCATCATCTGACTGTAATAAAATTGGTTGAACAATTAGAACATATGGAGAAAGTTCTTCTGTCAATTGAGCATTGGATTGAAAACTCATTAAAAGAAATAGAAATAATAGTAGCTTAAATTGCATATTATATCAAGATTGGCTTGTTTTAGTGTTTTGTGCAAACGCTTTGGCTCAGCAATTATACAATAAGTACTTTTTCACCCTGCATTTTAAGTACTCATATACAATCACAAGGTAAATTATTTCCTACTGCCTTAAAAATAATCACCTCATATCCATAAGCTACCTTTCATTCCAGCAATTTCCTCTCTTCCCTAAAAACTACAGGCCTTCTCTTTTTAATCAGGCCAGGCCTCAAGTCAGGAAAAGCATTATAGGTTTGATAAAATTCATTATTACATGACATACAAATACAAGCCCAGTACAATTATTACGCTTTTTACTATATTTACTTACTATTCATTCTGATCTTATGAATTCTTCATTATATAAAAGTACTCCCAATAGACTATTCCAAATAAAACTCGACAATAATCCCATCTAAAAAAATTCTATTACCTCAATAAACGCAGTCACAGTAGCACGAGTCATCAGATAAATTAGGTAGCAATTTGTGACTTTGATTATTCATTTTTAATCACAAAAAATTGATCTTATGAGATTTAGATGCTTTTCACTCCTAGTGTTTTTATTAATAACTACTGTTTCGTGGGCTAATCATCTATCTGCCACACCCACCAATATCATCATTACGGGTTCGGTGACTGGAACGGATGGAGAACCATTAGTAGGAGCTAATGTAGTTGTACCAGGAACATACGTTGGGACTATAACTGATTTTGAAGGTCGTTATGTAATCAACGTACCCGATGATGCAACTATTCTAACTTTTTCCTATGCCGGGTACGAGACAACTGCAATAAAAATAGAAGGAAGAACCACAATCGATGTGGTGCTTGCAGAAGGAGTTTCATTGCGAGAAGTACAGGTTGTGGGATCGAGAAGTTATAAGCGCTCTTCTACAGATTCTCCGGTGGCTATAGATGTAATAGATATTGCCGATCTAGCTTCTACCACTGGTAGAGTTGAGATCAATCAGATTATGCAATATGCGGCCCCTTCTTTTAATGCGACCAAACAGTCTGGCTCGGATGGAGCAGATCATATTGACCCTGCTTCGTTGCGTGGCCTTGGACCAGATCAAACGCTGGTTTTAATAAATGGTAAGCGTCGTCACCAATCCTCCCTTGTAAATGTATTTGGTACTCGTGGCCGTGGAAACTCTGGCACTGACCTTAATGCATTGCCCGCCTCAGCCATAAAACGAATTGAAGTACTACGAGATGGAGCTTCTGCTCAGTATGGCTCAGATGCGATAGCAGGGGTTATCAACATCGTATTGAAAGACCAAACAGAAGGTGTAACAGGAAGTGTTACCTATGGAGCATATAGTACGGCTATTGGTGAAGGCTATGAAGAAGACTATGGAGATGCCTTATTTAATATAGAAGGAGAGCAAAGAATCGATGGCGAAAGCAAAAGCTTTGATGGCAATACTACAAGGGTAGATTTAAATTATGGCGCAGCTTTAGGTGATAATGGTGGATATGCGAATATCACTACGGAATTTTTAACAAAAGACCGGACCCTTCGTCCTGGTTTCTCCTGGAGACAGGGATATGGATCTGCGGCTATTGATGGATTTAATTTTTTAATCAATTCAGCTATGCCTCTGGGTGAAAATACAGAGTTATACGCTTATGGTGGGCGCAACTTTAGAAACACAGATGCTTATGCTTTTTCTCGTGGCAGCTTTGCCGATGGAGATAACAGAGCAGTACCTAGTTTATACCCTGATGGTTTTACCCCTCGTATCACTTCTGATATCACCGATGTCTCTGCTTCCGCAGGTTTAAGGCATACGATGGAAAATGGTTGGAATATTGATTTCAACAACTCATATGGAAAGAATAATTTTCACTACTTCATAAAAGGTACTAATAATGCATCTCTGGGCGCTGCTTCTCCTACGGAATTTGATGCAGGAGGACACAGCCTTTCTCAAAATGTAACGGGCCTGGATTTCAGCAAATTCTATGATGATTATGGGGCTGGCCTTAATGTTGCTTTTGGTATGGAGTATCGCACAGAAAACTTCGAAATATTTGCTGGTGAAGTAGGTTCTTATGCAATTTATGATGACAGAGGCAATCCAATAGTAAATCCCGCCACTCAGACTCCTGCTATAGATGAGAATGGAGATGTGCTTCCGGGTGGCTCTCAGGGTTTCCCTGGCTATAGTCCTGCCAATGCAGTAGATAAAAATAGAACAAACTATGGCCTATATCTGGATATTGAACACAATTTTACTGATGCTTTTCTATTAGGCGGAGCAGTGCGTTATGAAAAGTACAGCGACTTTGGAGAAACTTTTAATTATAAATTAGCCTCTCGCCTGAAATTAATAGATGGGCTTTCATTACGTGCATCCATTTCATCTGGTTTCCGCGCACCATCTCTAGCACAAATCCACTATAATCTTGAGTTCAACAATATCGTAGCAGGTACCTCTTTACGCACATTATTAGCAGCAAATACCAGCACTGTTGCTCGTTCATTTGGTATAGAACCTCTAAAAGAAGAAACTGCTTTTAACGTCGGAGCAGGCCTTGCTTATTCAAAAGGTGGATTCACCGCCACTATTGATGCGTATCAAATTTCAGTAGACGACCGGATTATCCTGACCGACATTTTTGATGCTAGCGGGATAGGCATTACAGGAGTAGAAGCTGCTCAGTTTTTTGCCAATGGGGTAGATACCAAAACTACAGGGCTTGACATCGTACTTAATTACAGGAAGTACTTCAATAATGGTAGCAATTTCTCTGTAGGAATAGCAGGTAATATTAATGATACAGAAATTGAAAGCATCAATTCTGGAGACTTAAATGAATTTACCTTCTTTGGGCCTTTCTCTCAGGCGTATCTTGAAGCTGCTGCACCCGACTATAAGTTTGGCGCCAATGCAAGTTATGGTATCGCAGGTTTTGAAGTAAATGTAGCAGTCACACAGTTTTCAGAAGTTACACTTCAGGATTTTCAGTGGGTCGATTCCCCAGCTACCAATCAGGCAGAAGCAGATGCTCTTTTTGCAGTAGCTACTGATGTGTATGAAGCTGCAGCTACTGTAGACGCTAGTGTTAGCTATGCTATCACAAATGGAATAAAGTTGACTATAGGTGGCCTAAATATCCTCAATACTTATCCTACCCCACAATTTGATGGTTGGACGGATCAGGGTGGATTTAATGACTCTGTTCAGATGGGATCTGATGGAGCTTATTTCTTTGGCCGTATTGCATTTAAATTCTAGAATAAATGCTTTTTAATAAAGGCTGTCTTAAAAGTGATTTTAAGACAGCCTTTATAATACTACTTTGTCACTTTGCTCTAAGATAGACGCACTAAAATTATTCTGCCCCGGAGTAAGAAGTTTTTCTGTATTTAGAGCGGTCATTCTTGGATTTGCCTCAAGCCGGCTAGGCTCTTCATTTTTTGCATTGCCCAAAAAACGAAGCAAAAAACGCTAGAAAAGGCGAACTCCTCCGTCAACTCCGAGGAGCAATGCGACGATCACCGAAGGTAAACAGTGCCTTTTCTGGCAGCCGCCACCCGTTCTAACGTGTTCACATAGCCCTTTTGTGCTCCGAATATTTTAGTGCATTTGTCCTAACTTTGATCAAAATCAAAGGTGTTCAATGTGACAAAGTAGTAATAAGTGCCAGGACAAATTAAATCACATATTATCTTGAGCTGCTTTTTAACACAACATGGAACAAAAATCTATCTCAATATAATGGTCACTCAATTTTGTCCTGGCACTTAATTATTGTCCTCAACGAATAAATGGAAGAGATACTATCTTTCTATTACGTTCATCAACTACTACCAAAAAATACAGCCCTGCTGGCCAATGAGTAGATGAATAAGAATTGTACCCTGGTTTTATTTCTATTGATTTCATTACTTCTCCTAAAAGGTTATGTATTTGCCCTTTAAACGTAGTATGATCCGAATTTGCAGCATATAAGTGTAAATGATCAATAACAGGATTATTGACAATATGGATCAATGTTTCATCTTGCTTTTCCAGCGTACTAACAGGGTCATCAAAGATTTCGCAGTCCAGTTCCCATGGATTGATTTCTACAGGCACACCCGGAGTCATGTCTTTACCAATAAAAGCAGGGTAATCTGCACCGTATCTTTGAGCCCGGAAAAGATCGTTAAAAAGAGGCGTACCGCCTTGAGAAACAGGGCTGCCATTTCTATTTACAGGATTAATATATTCCCATACAATTTCTGAAGTTGGAGTAATTTCAAATAGCCGCCCCTCTTTTCCTTCACAAATAAGAATATTACTATTAGGAAGCACCTGAGCACCGGACATAATTGCGGAATAAAACCCATTCTCTGTGTAATTCCATTCTACTTCTTCAGGGGCAAAGGGTGTATTTCCATCGATTGGATAATTGTATCCCTCAATAGGAGGCTGCCAAATATCAACACTGGATTTATTCGGCAATGACAGATTGTTAAAGACAATGAGTTTATCATCATTCGATGTACCCGCATTGATCCATTGAGCATCATGTTGCTTGAAAAATAAGCGATCATTTTCATCTCCCCTTTGATAAGCTTGTGGATTGCCATATCTATACAGAATATCTCCCCCTTTATTCGCATTGCCGCCAGTATGGCCAGCCGCTTGCGAAGTAGTCGTACTATGATCGATGATCCATATTTCGCTAAAATTTCTTGAACTAAGAATGATTTGATCTAGTTCCGGGTGATAGTCTATAGAATTTAAATGAATCCAGTCTTTCTCATTATCTTCTGTCTCATCAATATAGTTGATGTCAATCAATTCAGGGTGTTCTGATATATTTCCATAGTTGGGTTTAGACGGATCTGTATCTTGTATCAAATGATCCCATAAGCGCCATTCCCAGATTATATTAGCTTGATTGGTTCCAATCATTTCTATTTCGACAATCCGTTCGGACCAAAGCTCCCCAGCATCTATTCTGCCTAATTGCTCAGCCTCTGCTGCACTATGTTTTTCCCAGGCAATAGCCAGAAAATTACCATTTGGCAGTGGAGCAATATCATGATGTGCATGATAAGTACTATTAGCATAAATATATTCCCAAAGTAAACTTCCATTCCAGTCAAATAGCTCAAATCTGCCACCTAAACCACCTGCTGAAAAACTACCACTTACTTTAGCGGTACGCAATAACTGCCCATTTTCTAACAGATACATTGCTAATCCCGGATCATAATCACTCTCCCATGAGTTGATCTGATAACCACAATTGTCAATTAAATAAGTAATGGCATTATTGCCAAAAAGGGTATATCCATTAAAAGCCTGAGGGGTATTCAAAAATACACCTACCGACTGCTGAGCATTTACTAAATGACAAAAATGAAATAGCATTATTAAACCAATCGTCTTAATAAGCTGGTTTTCTATGAGTTTTGATTTCTTCATAACAACTTCATTACTCCATGAGCTTATAAAATTGATGTATTGGCATTTTTTGTACCAGATCTTTATGGTGTTTTGTCAGGTATACCTCATCATAATAAGCTTTAGCCTTTGACTCATCTTCCTGCATCAATCGATCATACTTTTCCCTGATTTTAGTATCATTATTTTTTGTGATCACTCCGTAAACATTATTTCCCTCGACATCCAAAACCGTCTTCCCACAAGTAGTGACGTATAAAAAATTCCTTTCGGCTGCATCGTTTATCCATTTATCATACCTTTTATCTTCAATCATCCTCCCGGTGATGATATATTTTTGACCAATATGCTCTGGAAACAGCCCTCGTTCGCAATCGGGGCCATTTGTATTATTCATCCACACATAATCCACATCTACGCTCCCTTTAAAAGGCCGGATTACTTTGAGTTTGGTCAATACCAAAGGCCAATATTCAAAAACACCCTCTGTCGATAGAGTATCGATTTCAACTACTTCCAGTTCAGCAGTAAACTTATCTATTGAAGTAATAAAAGTATTAGGTGAATTGGCACAATCACAAGCGCTTGCTTTGTGCTGCAATACCATCAATGAGAAAAGAAGAAGGATTTTAAATAGGTTCATTTTTTACTCAATTGGTATATAAAAATCAACAATGGACTTTTTCTCCGGGTGCTCATTGAAGTTGTTATGATAAACTTCAAAAGGCTTTTTATCCGCTTTTATATATCCATTTTCGTTCATCCATAAATATAATCCAGTCCAGGATTTTTCAAAATCATCTAACACAATTTCAAAGCTCCCTACAATATATCTTCCTGCCTCGATGGATGTGAGCCCAATCTCCTCCGACACTTTCACGGGTTTATCTATCACCATAGAAGCACTTACTCTCACCTTGGGTTCTTCGGTTACTTTAAATGTATCGTGATAGATGGTGACCAATTTAGTTTTCTCGCTCATTAAACCCTGAGAAGCTGCCCACTGTATCAGCTTTTCATAAGCCACTCCAAGGGTTTGGGGGTTTATACAAGATACATAAGCTAAATCCATTTTTGAAATTACCCTGACTTCAATATTTGCGTGCATCATTATCCAATTTTTCAGATTATTAATGATGCAAATGTATTTTTCCGGCTCAGTATCTACTTGTCCATTCTTGCTTTTAAGTTGCTGAATCCTTTTATATCTATTAGCATTTTGCTTTTTGAACTCAGTGGGATTCACATCATAAAACTTCTTAAAAGCTTTGGAGAATGCAGAAAGATCGCTAAATCCACAATTGTGAGCTATTTCTTGTATTGGTTTGTTTTTATGTAACAAATCTAAAGCAGCCTTTTCAATCTTCTTTCTTTTTACATACCCCTTCAAAGTCTCATTGGTGATAAATTTAAAAATTCGATGAAAGTGAAAAGGAGAGAAAAACGCGACTTCAGAAACTGTCTTCAATGACAGATCTGCATCCAGGTTTTCATCAATGTATTGAAAAACTCGATTTATACGGCCCTTATAGATGGCTTGTAGGTTTTCTTTTCTAGTCTTCATCTTTTAAATGCTGCGCAAGGGTAATTATAAAAGCCTTTTATGGCAAGCTAGTTCATTAACTTTCAGGAATATAATATAAGTATATGACATCACAATCATGAAGCTACGACAAACAGCTTAAAAAGGACCGTCCCCAATTCAGCACTCTACTGACAAAGCAGTACAATACAATTAAAAGATTGGCGGAAGGTAAAGGAATCGAACCCTCATCCTGTAAGATGGCACGGTTTTCAAGACCGCTTATGCACCATTGCATGCTACCTTCCAAAGGTTTAATCGCTCCAACAAATCAAGTGGATGATTATATGAAATAAGCGGAAAGCAGTGGAATCGAACCACATACCCATTCCAGGTACAAGCTGCTTAGCAGGCAGTTACCAAACCATTTGGTTTTACTTTCCTCGAATACTTGTTCTCTCTGAACAAATGTCGAATTATGTGGAAGCGGTAGGATTCAAACCTACGAGTTTACCCAGAGGGACTAGATTTACAGTCTAGCTGCTTCAACCGCTTGCATACGCTTCCTTATGCAAGCACCTTCTTAGTGACGTTTTTTTACAATCAACACTAAATCAAAAAAGGCCCTTACAAATGAATGCAAGAGCCTATTGGAACATATATTTTCAAACCATTATAGCATAACTCCTGCACGTATATTTTCGATATACGAACTGGAGTAATACAATAATATGGTGGTATTCTTTTTCATTATGTACTTACTAACTCCCAAGCAGTATTAAGAGTTCCTGGAATCATATTTTTTTATCAACGTCATTTACGACTATGATTTATATTGGTTTTTTCTGTAGAATTTCCAACTTCTTTTGTTTTTGGAAATTGTCGCATTTGTAGTTTCCCAACCATGAGGAAAGCACCAAGAACATCCTCTTAATTCGCCAAATTTAAGTCTTGAAATTTTAACATTAGAAATCTTTTTAGGAAAGTCTACTAAACCCAATTCATTCTTCCCAAAAGCTTTAACAAAGACCCTTTTTTCTTTCATTTCATTGCAATTAAGTTAAAGTACTCACTGCAATGCACCTTTATTAAAATCTGGTAGATGTATCATATAGTTTCCTTTTCTGTAGAACAAACTTGTATTATCTAAAATTAGTTTCTTACAATCTTATGTTTACCATAATGTTCATTTTCCTTCCAATGAGAATTCAGGAATTTGATTAAATTTTTCCTGAAACTTCCTGTTCAGCATTGCATTATTTTCATCAATAGACATTGGTGTAATAATTATATAACCTTTTTCCAGTATCTCATCATCGTACTCAGTATCTGAAACCTCATTTAGACGGCCTTCATATTTAGCGGTCCATACAGTTTTATTTTCTGGTTTGTGAGGTTCATCTCCAACTACTTTGTAAAAAACGATTGATTCAGGATAATCAAATGACACTCTTCGACTTGCTATTTTCACTCCCTTAATACTATCCAGAGGGACATCAGGAAAGCCTATCGTCAAGTAACTATTTTTGTCAATATCCTCTATTACATCTGAAGATATAAACTCCGTGATCCATTGAGGAATCACTTCGAATGATCTTTTGTCATCATCTTCAAATCCTGACAATGCAATACCACGTACGCCCAAAAAAGCCGCTGCTCTAATAGCTCCAATTGTACCCGAACCAAACCACCCAGGCCCGATATTTGCACCTCCGTTTATTCCAGATAAAACAAGGTCTGGTTTATCATCTGTGAATAATCCATTCAACCCCATTAATACACAATCAGCAGGATTACCGGAGGTAGTATAAACAACTATGTTTTCATCTTTATCAACATATCTGCACTTAATCTCTAGTGTAGATTGATGTTTTCCAAATGTCGTATAATTAGATGTTCCCGATCGATCAAAAGATGATACTATAATTGAAACCCGGTCTGCGACATTTATAACGCTTCTTGCCAGGGCTAATAATCTATCAGCATCTTCAACGCCATCATCATTTGTGATTAAAATATGATTATACTTTTTTGCTTCTTGTGCCACAACTGAAGAGAAGCAAAATATAGTTAGTACAAGGACATTGAAAATAACCTTCATCTTATTGTTTATTGATAAGACGACTCATCTCTATGATTGTTACAGAAGGTTATTTTCTAAAATCCTTTTTAGTCATGTCCGACATTTGCAGAGTGCTAGCGTGTGTTATTTGCCTTTGAAATATTTAATCGCTTCTATAATATTCTCGTCTTCCATTAGTTTATCAAAGTTGTCTCCTTTTAGCACAGAAACATCTGGTTTTATGCTTTCGTAGGTGTTTTGATTCCTGTCGCAATCAATACCTGTGGTTAATGCCATAAATGCACCAAAGGGTAAATCACGCTTATCATTGGAGGTAGTCGCGCCATAGGTATCCTGCCCTATAAAGATGGTGTTCTTTCTGCCTTTAAATGACATCGCTACAATTTCACCTGAGCTTGCCGTTACGCTACTCATTACAATAGCCACTTTGGATGCTGCCACTCTTTCCCCATCAGGAATAATATAGGAAGTCATTTGATTATTGTCTAAATAGGTCCCATTTATCAGTCTTATATTATTGATAAGCTGCCCCTCTGGATTGAGGCTTCCCCATACTTCCCCGTTTCCTAATAAATCATAGAGTCCCAACAGCATAGGGTAAACATTGCCACCAAAGTTTAGCCTTAAATCGATCATCCATCCTTCAATTGCATGCTGTTGTTTCAGAGCATTAAGCTGATCATACAGAGGTTGAGCCTTTTGATGTATGCTTTCCTCACTGATGTCTTCAAAATTCCATCCAGGCAGAAAAATGTAAGCATATTTATCATCCAACAGTTTGACTTCAAATTTTCCATCTTCATAAGCAGCATACTTTTTAATCCATTGCTCACTAAAATCTTCTTCCGAAGGTTCCTGTTTTAAAGTGCTATACGATTTATCCTGATAAAATACCTGGCAGTGAGAAGCTTTAGCTCTTTCAAAGAGGTTATTGATCTCTTGTAAAGAACTCTGAAAGTTTTCGTGGTGATCAAGATTTCGCTCTGTGTCTTCTCTAAGAGATTGCCAATTGATTTCATTCTTATTCAGAAACTCTGTCTCCATAAGATGGAATAGTGAATCATAAAAAACTTTGATACTGTCTCTGCTAGTAAGTGTTGTTTGGGCACTAGATGGTAGTGCAAATGCAGTCAATGCAAATGATAGAAGAATAATTAGCCTCATCTTTAGAATTATTTTCGTCTTTTGGTTTCTATTTACTCATCAAAGACGATTGAAATTTACTTATGTTACAAGCAACAGTTCTTAAGTATTTTTTAAAATTGTTATTACTACCTCTTGCTATGTATCTAATCCTATTTTATTTGTCTTCACCAATTACGATGGTATCCTTTTTTTGTATATCAATTAGGCTTCTAAGTAATTTTTCGATTTCATCATTTTGTTTTGAGTTCTTTTTATTTTCATTAATGAAGTACTCTATATTTTGATTGTAACTATCATTATTTAAAGGTTTCCCTTGTAAGTAAAGCAATACAATTAGTAAGAAAATAATAAAAACAAACGCTCCAACACATATTTTATTAATCAAAATTATCTGTTCAAGTATTTTTAAAACGGACGAAATATTCTTGTTTTCATCGTTTCTAAATTCTGGATGAGTACGAAATATTTCCTCTTTTTCTTCGTACTTGTTTTTATCACTTTGCTTTTCCATATAACTATATTACAATTGTTTATACATTTCTAAAATCAAACAAATACTGACATTAATACGGGTCAAACAGTTAAATCACACTCCCCATAGTAATGAACGTTTAGTATGTGAAGCGCAGCAACCAAAACGAGTCATCATTTTATATATCTTAGGCTTTTTATTCTTTTCTTATTGGGATTTCTACATAACTACTATTATACCATTTTACTATTAAAGGTTTATTTCCGTCCTTTATATTTTCTTTTGTCACTTCCTTTCCTGTTCCATAATTCAATTCAGAAAATGGATTTTTATTCACGTCTACATATACAAGTAAACGGCTACCTTTTTCCAGTTTTTTGCTAACTAGGTGCGTATTGGAGAATGGAATTGTTTCAAGAGAATTTGAAGTCAATAATCTTCTTGTTGTAATATCAGTAGAATAACTTGCTCTTCCCACAATATAGGATAAATGAAAATACTTTTCATCAGGAGTAACTTCATATAATGTCACTCCAAAATCAAAATCTTTCTTATTTATACTTACTTGTAATGCTCCAGTAAAAGAACCATTCACCAAAATAGATTTTTCAAAAGGTTCGCTTATAAAACAATACCCAGTTCCCCCAATTTGCTCTGTTATAATAGGGTCAGGATAGTAATTATTGTTCCAAACGTTTCTGTCTTTAAAGTCTACTTCCTGCCCGAGATAACCTTCAACAGGATTTTTGTTTGATGACAATGTATAAAATTCTTCATTTTCCACATTTGACAGGTAGAACCTAAGCTTGCTATTACTCATTTCCTCAATACTAGGAGCACTTCTCCATTCGTTTGCCCCCATTACCTGATAATTTATTTTATCCTTTAAGAAGGCAGGTTTTTCCTTTCCCTTCAACACATAGTCGAACCATTCAAATGCAACATCATTAATATTCATATTAGCAACAGAATCGATTACCTGCGAATTAATTGTTCGTCTTGCAAAGTTTTGTGCTGCTCCGTGATCGTAAGGCCCGATTAATAAATAATGAGAGGCTTCAGGATTATATTTCATATGTTCTTTGAAATAATACATTGCTCCAAGCTGATCGGCATCAAAATAACCTGTAGTTGTTAAGATTGGAATATTAATTTTTTTATATTCCTCTTTATAAGGAACTCTTTTTGTCCAGAATTCATCATAGGAAGGATGTTTCAGCCACTTCTGAAATACCGGATTTTTCTTCCCATCAAGACTATCTAACTTATTAAAAGCAATTCCCTCTTTATATAGCTTTTCATAAACTTTCGCTCGATTATTTATAAAAGCTTCACGGTCCATATATTTATTATTGGTAACATATTTAATCCAGTAAAGCATATAACCCGTGTAAATATTATTCTTTTTCGGAAAATCAACACCAAATCCAACTGATACCTGAGGTACAATT
>JAKSDI010000150.1 GCA_022360175.1 Chitinophagales bacterium | reverse complement strand
AGGATCACCTCTTCCCATTCCGAACAGAGAAGTTAAGCTCCTCAGCGCCGATGGTACTGCCTTAGGGTGGGAGAGTAGGTTGCTGCCAGCTCAATACAACACAAAGCTCCATTGCTCACGCAATGGGGCTTTTTTCGTTTATTATCAGCCTATCTATTAGATTTCGTAAAAATTCTATCTTTTTTTACCTGATATATGTATCTTTTTGAAAAATTTGCGTCTAAAAGGCAGTCCTTCATGTAGGAATGGGAATTTCAGATGCCTTTTAGCAAAATAAATAAACGAAAGCCCCTTGGAACAGACATGTAATAAGAGTATGAAAGACCTCGAAGTCATTCATAGCTACTTAAAATATCAGGCATCTCGTTGTTTCGACTTACTTTATCAACGTTACTCTTCAAAGATATATGCGAAGTGCATATCTCTATTGAAAGATGAGGCTTTGGCTCAAGATGCTACCCAGGAGATATTCTTAAAAGTATTTCTCAACCTGGCAAAGTTTGGAGAAAAGTCCAGGTTTTCAACCTGGGTGTATTCTATTACCTATAATTACTGTATAGATTATATCAGACGAAAAAAGAAACAAAATGCTATTTTTTCTGATGAAATGGAGAAAGCTCCTGATTTGGCAGTAGAAGAAGTATCCGATAAAGTCCTTTTAGAAATGGAAATAGGGCAATTGAAACGTGTTCTGGAAGAAATACCGCCTGGAGATAAGGCTATTTTATTGATGAAATACCAAGACGGAATGTCAATAAAAGAGATAGCTGAAGTACTGAGTAAAACAGAAAGTGCGGTAAAAATGAAAATCAAAAGAGCAAAAGCCAAAGCTCAATCGGTCAAAAAAGAACTGTTTCAGCAAGAACCTGCATAACCAATGCTTATGAACAACTTTGATGACATATTTGATGATCCCAAATACGATTACAATCCTGATATAAACCGGGAGGTTAAAAAAAATATTTGGCAAACACTAGGTACTTATCGCTTTGTTGGGCAGATAGTAGATGTATACTTGCCAGCTATGGTTAATGTGCTCGTATCATTTGTAGGCGGGAAAGAAGCGCCTCCTTCAGATGAACCTCCTTCAGCCGGAAGAAGGGTTGATTTGCCTCCTCCTCCAGGAACAAGAGATTCTGCACCACCAACTAAAGGGCCAGGCTTACCTCCAAATGGAGACGGTCCTGTACGCTAATAAAACATCCATTAACTAAACCTATCATAAGAAACCTAAAACATGATCCTTTTACAGATCAACCCCTGGGAACTCTTACAGGAATTATTAGGAAGCTTTCTTGGTATTGTACCTAATCTCCTGGGAGCATTGGCCATTTTTATAATTGGCTTAATTGTATCAAGACTGGTTACCAAGCTGGTACGCCGTTTATTGGCTTCCATTGGCATTGACCGTTTGGCAGAGCGCCTGAACGAGATAGAAATGGTGAGCAAAAGTAATATCAAACTGGTGCCGAGTGCAATGCTCTCAAAATTGGTATACTATTTCTTGCTATTCGTATTCATTATAGCTGCCACTGATGTGCTGAATATGGAAATCATCTCTGTACTGATGAGTGATATTTTAAATTATATCCCTATTCTGGTTTCAGCACTATTCGTTTTCGTTATCGGTCTGTTGGTAAGTGATATGCTTAAAAATGTAGTGAAAACGGCTTGTGATTCTTTAGCTATTCCTGCATCTAATCTCATCGCAAACGTGGTTTTTTACTTCGTATTCATCAATGTTGCTATGATTGCTCTTTCGCAGGCACAAATTGATACAGACTTCATTCAGGATAATCTGTCTATCATTTTAGCAGGTGTAGTCTTGGCTTTTTCCATAGGTTATGGTTTTGCATCTCGAAGCATTGTTGCCAATTTTTTAGCTTCTTTTTATAACAAGGGAAAAGTCCAGATAGGAGATGTTATCCGCATTGATGGAGAGGAAGGAGAAATTATAGCCATGGAAAATGGTACTATGACGATGCTCGTTGATGGCAATGATGTAATGTTGCCTTTAAGTAAATTGGCTACTGAAAAAATAGTTGTTGTGCGTAAAGCATGAATGACAAAAGAATAAGCATACAAATTCAATCTTTAAATAATTCGTTAAATGAAAGGACCACTTACACTCGCTTTACTTATGGCGCTCTTTGCATTCAACTGGGCAAATGCACAGACTGTCAATGAAATGGAGGCCGAAAAAACTGCTAAACAAGAAGAATTAAAAGTATTGCAGGCGGAACTGGATGAATTGAATGGAAAAGTAGAAGCATTAAAAACAGATGTAGCTACTTTGACGGATAAACTAACTCCATATCCTCGTTGGGATAAAGGTGTATTAGGAAATGTTGGTCTGAGTTTTGCCAATTTTAGCGATTGGCTTCCAAAGGATCAGCCAAATACATCTGCTATCAGTATTGGCCTTACAGCTAATGCTTATATCAATGGAGATTATGAAAAAGCATTTTGGCGCAATGGTACTAATCTAACCCTGGGATGGCTAAAATTTGATGATGAAGATAATCCTGATGATGTGGATGATTTCCAGGTTTCAGCCGATGCATTTAATATTACTTCTTTATTTGGTTATAAGCTGACAGAGAAATTAGCTATCTCTACTTTAGGGGAATATCGTACCTCTGTACTAGATGGGAAATTTAATAATCCTGGATATTTAGACCTCGGACTTGGAGCAACATGGACTCCTATTACAGATCTGGTAGTAGTTGTTCATCCATTGAATTACAATTTTGTATTTGCAGATGAAGTAAATGGATTTGAATATAAATCTTCTTTGGGAGCTAAGCTGGTAGCTGACTACACAAAGCAATTAACTAGTTTCTTAGCCTGGAAGTCAAACCTGTCTGCATTCCTTAGCTATGAAGGTAGCGACCTTTCTAATTATACCTGGGTAAATAGCTTTAGTACAGCAGTAAAAGGGGTTGGTATAGGTTTAGATATTGGTCTACGGAGCAATAAACAAGAAGCTTTAGCGGCAGAATTGGATGACAATCCATTGCAGTCATACTGGTTATTAGGCCTGTCCTATGCTATTTCTTCTAAATAAAACCGGAAGCATTTAAGATCATACATAACATCTTATAGTAGATTCTAGAAAAAGATAGAAGCTTGTTTCGATATCGAGACAGGCTTCTTTTCTTATATTCTATTGGTTTTCTTAATTTGCTGGTATTAAAGGCCCTAAAAAAATGGCATGAGAAAGTTATTGCGACGCATATTCCGGTTTAGCTTACTGGCATTGGTGATTATCACAGGCATTATAGTAATCAAAACTATTTCCTATACTTCTCGACAGGTTGATTTTTCAGCCATTACACCCGTAGCTATCAATCAGGAGGATGTAGCCCAACGATTGGGGCAGGCAATTACTTTTCCTACTATTTCTTGGACAAGTAGCGTTGACACCAGTGCTTTTATAAAACTGGATTCCTACTTGATCCGCTCGTTTCCCTTAGTAGATTCTTTACTGGAACACAAAAAAATAAATCAATTTAGCAAAGTATATAAATGGTCAGGTAGGAACGCTCGCCTATCCCCTATTTTACTTACAGGCCATCTTGATGTAGTACCGGTGGAAACAGCTGATGAAAATGAATGGGAATATCCCCCTTTTTCCGGAAAAATTGCCGATCAATATATTTGGGGGAGAGGAGCACTAGATGATAAGCTGGCGATAGTAGGTATACTAGAAGCAGTAGAACAATTAATTAAAGATGGCTATGCTCCAGAGCGCACTGTGTACCTTGCTTGTGGTCATGATGAGGAAACAGGAGGAACCTATGGTGCCCAGGCAATCGCTACTTATTTTGCACAAGAAGATATTCACTTTGAATATGTAATGGATGAAGGAATGCTCATTGTGGAAGATGCAGTGGCAGGATTATCAAAAACAGTAGCCATCATAGGAATAGCCGAAAAAGGATATGCAACCCTAACTATTACCGCTCAGGTAGAAGAAGCCGGACATTCATCTATGCCTCCGGAAACTACAGCTGTAGGTTTATTGAGCGAATCCTTACAACGTTTAAGCGAACATCCTTTTCCTGCAGATATAGATGGAGCATTAGCTGATTTTTTTGATTATGTAGGGCCAGAAATGAATTTACCTTATCGAGCATTATTTGCCAATCGCTGGCTGACCGATCCTTTAATAATTGCACAATTAAGTAAGGGAAAAGCAACCAATGCAAGTATTCGGACAACTATTGCTCCTACTATGCTAAGAGCAGGAATAAAAGACAACGTCCTTCCTTCAAGGGCTTCTGCCAAAGTGAATTTTCGTATTAAACCAGGTGAGACGGTAGAATCTGTTTTGAATTATGTTCGCACTGTCATTGATGACGAACGAATAATTCTAAGTGTGTCTCAAGAAACGGATGTTGCGGAGCCTACTCCTATTTCAGCAACGGATGCTTTTGGATTTGAAGTCATTCAGAAAACAATACAAGAAATATTTCCAGATGTTGTTGTTGCCCCTGGCCTGGTAATTGGAGCAACAGATGGTAAGTATTATCAGGGAGTAAGTGAAAATGTATATCGATTTCTACCTGTAAAAGTTACGAATGATGACCTAAAACGAATACATGGAACTGATGAACGTATAAGCCTGGAAGGATATGAACAAGTAATACAATTCTATTACCAGCTTTTAAAGAATAGTTGCCAATAATCAGGATTCAGGAACTTTCACTAATCACCTACTGATATGATAGCACAGTGGGAGGCGATAAACATAATTCTTCCAATTCATACCAGGAACCCTGGAAAACATTAAAATCTACATCTCCAGCTATACCCGCTATACGTCCTCGATTGCCATATTGCCAAAACTGCCATTCTCTACCACAGGCAAGGCTGGGCTCACGGGTATTGTAGCGAGCAATCCATACTGGATAATCATCAAATTGGCCAGCGAGATATTTATTATAAAACTTCAGATTAGTATATAGAATAGGTTTTACTCCATATTCTATTTCTGTTAGATAAAGCCAGGTCCGAATACCTGTAATCAATCGTACTTTAGAACTACCAGCCAATACTTCTACATCAAGTACAGGAGGCAAATCTCCTGGTAGTAGTTCAACAGAGGATAAGAAATTCTTAGCTTGTTCTTCTGCGGAAAGAGAAGGGTAATAGAAATGATACGCTCCCCTTTTTATACCCACTCTATTCATTTCAGCCCAATTATGAGTAAACAGGCTATCCTTCATACTCAAGCCTTCTGTCGCTTTTACAAAAGCGAAATGAATACCATTATTGACAATTGAATCCCACTGTATACGAGATTGGTAATGGGATACATCTATGCCATGCACTTCATACTCATCCATACGAATGGTCTGTTGCTTACAGGCATAAGCAAACACTATAATAAGTGATATGCTGAAAATGTACCGCATTTGTTTTCCTTCAAGGAGATAAATAATTGCTACAATTTCACCAAAATACTGCGGATTGTGAATATCTTTTGCCGCTTTAATATTTTGATAACATTATTATTACGCTAAGAATAGGAAAAAGATTTCATGAAAAGAAATCAAGAATGACGCCTGGCTTACGTTGGAGTATGATATTTGGAGAATATAACGTACTATGTATTGAGACTCCTTTATAACGAAAAGAAAAAAAGTTGACTATGCCTAATTTGCGACAGCTGTTTCTAAAGCACCTTGCACAGACTAGTGAATTTCCTTTAATGCTAGAAATAGAACGTGCAGATGGTATGTATCTTTTTGATTCAGATGGTAAACAATATATGGATCTGATTGCTGGAATAGGAGTTAGTGGCCTGGGACATAGGCATCCTTATGTTATAGAAGCGACTAAAAAACAGCTGGATAGTTATTTACATACCTTGGTATATGGAGAGTTTGTACTAGCTCCACAGGTTCAGCTGGCGAGTTTGCTGACAAGTAATTTACCTGATTCGTTAGACAGTGTCTATTTTGTCAACTCAGGGGCAGAAGCTACAGAAGGCGCAATGAAGCTAGCAAAGCGATATACAGGTAGAGCTGAAATCGTGGCGTGTAAAAACGCTTATCATGGGAGTACTCAAGGAGCTGCCAGTTTGATGTGGCCAAAGGATTTTACCCAGGCATTTCACCCTTTACTACCAGGCATACAACATATAGAGTTTAATTGTGAGAAGGACTTACAACAAATTACAGAAAAGACAGCTGCCGTTATCATGGAAACGGTGCAAGGGGAATGGGGTGTTCGACGTCCAGAAAAGGAGTATCTTAAAAAAGTACGCCAGCGTTGTGATGAAGTTGGAGCATTGCTGATCCTTGATGAAATACAAGCAGGATATGGACGTACGGGAAGCCTTTTTGCCTTTGAGCAATATGACATAGTTCCTGATGTTTTATTACTTGCCAAAGGTATGGGAGGCGGAATGCCTATTGGTGCATTTGTAAGTGCACAGTCTATCATGCAAGTATTGTCTCATGATCCAGTATTGGGGCATATTACCACTTTTGGAGGGCATCCGGTATGTTGTGCTGCTGCTTTGGCAACCCTGGAAACACTACTGAATGAAGATTATATAGCAGAAGTAAAACAAAAGGAACAGCTATTTCTACAACTTCTAAAACACCCTGCTATCGTAGAAGTGAGAAGTGCAGGTTTGTGGCTGGCGGTAGAATTAAAAGATTTTGAGACAGTACAGTCTGTTATCCATAAATGTATAGCTAAGGGACTTATTACCGACTGGTTTTTGTTTAACAGCCGGTCATTACGTATTGCTCCACCTCTGATTATCAATGAAGAAGAAATCAATTGGGCTTGTAAGATAATTTTAGAGTCTATAGAATAGACGGTCTAAATACAAGGAACTTTTAATGTTTTTGCTAGCTCTTTCAACTTCCTGTCATTTGTAAGCAAGCTAGCATTTTCCTTCAATGCTATAGAAAGGTAAAAACAGTCATAAGCTGGATGCTTATGTTCACATGATAAAGTAAGGGCTATTTTCCATAAATCTTCAGAAGGAATAAATATATCAATAAATTTCATGGCATATTCAGCCATATGCATTGCTTCATCGAGAGTAGCACCTTTGATAGTATGGTATTTCCAAGCAGTATTAGCTACTTCAGAAAAGTATATATCCGGAGCTAATACCATTTCTGCTCGCTCTAAATATGAGATAAAGGATTCCGAGTTAAGAGAATCTGTAATGATTGAGAAAGCAGCGCTGACGTCTAATACTATTTTCATCTATTATCACGATCTTCTCTTATCCAGGAGGCTACATCTGCATCAGAGAATTTAGCCCACCCCGTTTTCAAGCTTTTTATATTTTCCAGGACCTTTTTTCGCTTATGTCGATAATCTATAGAAATATTTAGCCCTTCTGCCAAAAGAACAATTGCTTGATTACTCATACTTCTATGCTCTTTTTCCGCAGCTTCTTTAAGTGCAGTGTATATATGTTCTGGTAGTTTCCTAATTTGTAAAGATGGCATTGCTTTAATAGTTATACCTGCAAATTAAGAAAAAAAACAAACGCATGCAATATGCATGCATATACGTTACAATTCTTTTCTCAATCTTGCCACTGGTATATTCAATTGTTCTCTGTATTTTGCTACCGTTCTGCGAGCAATCTGATAGCCTTTTTCCTGTAAAGCCTTTTGTAACTTTTGATCAGACAGAGGTTTGCGCTTGTTTTCCTGAGAGATGATTTCTTCCAGAATTTTCTTTACTTCAAGCGTGGAGACTTCTTCTCCTTCGTCTGTTGAAAGTGATTCGGAGAAAAACTCCTTGAGGCGTTTAGTCCCAAATTCTGTTTGAACAAACTTACTATTTGCAACTCTGGAAACCGTAGAAATATCAAGCCCCGTAATTTCAGCAATATCCTTAAGAATCATAGGCTTGAGGTGCTTCGCATCACCTGTTAGGAAATAATCGTACTGATATTGCATGATTGCATACATAGTGCGATACATGGTATCCTGGCGTTGGCGAATTGCATCAATAAACCACTTGGCCGAGTCGATTTTCTGTTTGATAAACATAACCGCTTCCCGATCTTTTTTTTCAGCCCTCTTTCCTTTATTATTTTTATAAGTACGGAGCATATCCTGATATTGATCATTGACCTTAAGATCAGGAGCATTACGAGCATTGAGGTTGAGTTCTAATTCTCCATCCCGATTAGTGACGATAAAATCTGGCACGACATACTGTGCATCACGACTGCCGATACCAGAGGTATAACCACTAGCTGGTTTAGGATTTAGCTTAACTACTTCTTCAATAGCTGCTTTTAGTTGTTTTTCAGTGATATCTAGCTTATTGACCAGTTTTTGGTAATGCTTTTTTGTAAACTCGTCAAAGTAGTTTTTAATCAGTTTAATAGCCAGGTCTAGCCGGGCACGTTCTTCAAAGTCGAGAAAGTCTTCCTCATCATCTAATTCCGCTTTTTGACGCAACTGGATTAATAGGCATTCCTGAAGATCACGTGCACCAGTACCTGGAGGATCAAAACTTTGTATTTTTTTTAAAATTCCAAGAATTTCCTCTTCTGTAGCAAATATGTTTTGAGAAAACATAAGATCATCCATAATAGACAGTGGATCTCTGCGCAAGTAACCATCTTCATCAATACTGCCAATAACCTGATGGGCAATCGCTTCTTTGCGTTCATCTTGCAGTTCTAACAGGCCTAACTGTCGCTCCAGATGATCATGAAAAGTGCTTTCTACTGCTATAGGAATCGTTTTCTCTTCTTCTTCAGAAGAATAATTATTAGCACGTAATTTATAAGATGTAGGATCGTCTTCGATGTACTCATTTAGATAATCATCAAGTTCATATTTCTCTTCCTGATAATCATCTGATTCGGAAAAATCATCTGAATTGCTTAATTCCATTTCATCCCGATCGCTACCTTCCTCAAGTGCCGGATTTGCTTCTAATTCCTCTTTAATGCGCTGCTCCAAAGTAGCGGTAGGTATCTGCAACAGCTTCATTAGCTGAATCTGCTGAGGAGACAGTTTTTGGAGCATTTTCTGACTTAAGCGCTGCTTCAACATCTTCTTACCGGTAATTATTTATTTTCACTAATTCTCTTAGCTATTTAGCCAAAATATCTATCTTTTGCAAGTAGTAGAAATTGCAAAATTTAAAATAGCTTGTTCCGGCCAAATAGCAGGAAAAAACGATAAAATCGCTTTTTGATTGACTCCAGACTATGTTAAACGTGATTATTTTCTGAAAGTTTAACAATTAAATGTAGTGTGTAGAAAGCAGTTTCAAAAGCTCAAGAAGGTAAAGAACAAAAATACATTTTTTTGAGATAGTTTAAAATATTTTTTAATATGAATGTGATTAATCATCGCCTCCAATTGCTTCGTGCAAGAATGCAAGAACATGGAATAGATGCATATGTTATTCCAAGTCAAGATCCTCATCAAAGTGAATATGTGGCAGAATATTGGAAAGGAAGGGCATGGATATCAGGTTTTACCGGATCAGCAGGTACGGCTATAATTACAATGGATTATGCAGGTGTATGGACAGATTCGCGTTATTTCTTGCAGGGTGAAAACGAATTGGCAGATAGTGAATTTATATTAGAGAGGCAGACGATTCCTCATGCACCACAGCATTTAGATTGGCTGGCTAATCATTTGCCGAAAGGTGCTACCTTAGGATTTGATGGTGACGTTTTTTCGGTAGCTCAGATCAATCGCTTACGGAATAAATTAGCGCATTTGAATATTCAGTATGCATACGCAAAAGATTTACTGAATGATATTTGGACGGATCGCCCTGCATTGCCTCAAACAAATGTCTTTGAACTGCCAACGGCTTACGCTGGACAATCCAGAGCGGAAAAGATAACTGCTATTCGCGCTGAAATGGGGACTGCAGCTTATTATTTAGTTACAGGTTTAGATGATATTGCATGGCTGCTCAATATACGCGGATCAGATATAGATTTTAATCCAGTAAGTATCTCTTATTTATTAATAGGGAAAGAGGAAGTACGCTGGTTTATTGATGATATAAAGGTGCCCGAAAGTATGAAAACTCAAATGGTATCAGAAGGTATTGAGTTGATGCCTTATGACGCGCTGGCTCCTTTCTTGAGACAATTGTCCCCAGGAATGAAAGTGCTATACGCTCAGGCTGCAACTAGCGTATTGATTTATGAAGCAATGGAAAAAGAGCAATGGATGAGGAGGGCTAATCTGATCCGACCATTGAAAGCCATTAAAAATGAAATAGAAATAGGGCATATTCGAGAAGCAATGCGTAAAGATGGAGTTGCTTTATTACGTCTCTATCGCTGGTTGGATAAGGAGTTGAAAGCAGGCCGAACAATAAGTGAATATGACTTGGGAGAGCAACTTGCAGCATTTCGAGCGCAACAAGGAAACTATCATGGAGAAAGTTTTTCAGCAATTGTAGGATACAAAGGCAATGGCGCCATAGTGCATTATCGGGCAGAGCAAGATAGTTGTGCACAGATAAATAAAGAAGGGATGTTGTTGCTGGATTCAGGAGGGCAGTACACGGAAGGGACTACTGATATCACCCGTACAATTTGTTTGTCCGAACCCACTGAAGAGCAACAGCGGCATTATACCTTGGTGCTGAAAGGAAATATTGCCTTATCAAGGGCGGTATTCCCAAAGGGTACTACAGGAGTACAACTGGATACACTTGCCAGGATGCATTTGTGGCAGCACGGATTGAATTATGGACATGGAACGGGGCATGGTGTAGGCTTTTTTCTAAACGTGCATGAACCCCCTCAAGGTTTTGCTCCAAGTCCTAAAGCTGGCCGAGGGCTTACGCCTTTCGAACCCGGAATGCTTACTTCTAATGAACCAGGTTATTATAAGGCAGATGCTTATGGTATACGTATTGAAAACCTGGAAATTTGCGTAGAAAAAATGGAAACGGAGCATGGGCCTTATTATGGTTTCGAGCCTGTAACCCTTTTTCCCATTAGTACAAAATTGATAAAAAGAGATTTATTGAATACAGAAGAACAGCAGTGGCTCAACGATTATCATCAAAAGGTGTTGAATGAATTATTGCCATTGCTGGAAGCAGAAGAACAAGCGTGGTTAAAAGAGCAATGTGCTGAAATATAGAGAATTGGTAGAATATACCGACCTTTGCACTATAATGTTGAATTTTTTATTACTACTTGAATGATTCTGACGAAGAAAGATATACGCCAACTGAACCTGGAGGATTTGCAGGCAGTGATGAAGGAACTAGGAGAGCCTAAGTTTCGTGCCAAACAAGTGTATGAATGGCTATGGAAGAAGTCTGCCCATACATTTGAAGAGATGACTAATCTGTCTAAAAAACTCCGGGAACAGCTGGATGAGCAGTACGTGATAAATGCGATAATAGAGGATAAGGTACAGCGCAGCCTGGATGGGACGATCAAGTCACGTTATCGTTTGCACGATGGGCACCTTATCGAGTCTGTACTGATCCCTGTACCTACTGACAAGCGATTTACTGTATGCGTTTCTTCACAAGTTGGCTGCAGCCTTACCTGCAAATTTTGTGCTACCGGTCAAATGAAACGAGTACGAAATCTGGATGCAGCGGAAATATACGATCAAGTAGTATTGGTTAATCAACAATCGGAAGAAACCTATGGGCATCCTCTTACCAATATCGTTTACATGGGAATGGGAGAGCCTTTATTGGCATATAAAAATGTGATGGGAAGTATAGAACGTATTACTTCTCCAGATGGATTGAATATGTCACCCCGCCGTATTACTGTTAGTACCGCTGGCATAGCAAAAATGATAAAACGCATGGCAGATGAGGAGGTCAAATTCAATTTGGCCCTCAGCCTGCATGCAGCTGATGATGATAAGCGCAATGACATTATGCCTATCAATGAGCAGAATAATCTGACCGTATTGATGGAAGCTCTCTCCTATTTTTACCAGAAAACAAAAAACCGGATCAGCTACGAATACATAGCTTTTCAGAATTTTAATGATAGCCTGGAAGATGCTGCCAATCTTGCTAAACTATGTAAGCATTTTCCTGTGATGGTCAATATCATTGAATATAACCCTATTGATGGTGCTCCATTTCTTAAGTCTACAGAGCACCGGATTGACGATTTTGCAGCCTATTTGCGTAGAAAAGGAGTAATGGTCACTGTACGCCGTAGTCGTGGAAAAGATATTGATGCTGCTTGTGGGCAGTTGGCGAATAAAGAATAAGATAGGGTATGGGGTGTAGGGTTTGAGGTATTTTGGTGTAAAGGTGTCATCGGTTTTAGGGTTTAGACGGTTTAAAAGGGGTAGAAAGTTTAGATAGTTAATTCGGAGGTTTTCTGATATCTCTGGTTTGACGGCATAATGCTAGAAGTATAATGGTGCTTCAAGACTACTTTGTCACAGTCTTTATGATTTAGAGAGCAGTATAAAAAGGCTCATGAACTAATTTTTGACATTCGGCAGTCTCCAATGAACTATATAACAGATTGCAGGAATAGAGTCGTCAGCTTAAAGAATTACTAATTGCCCACTCACTTGCCCTCCTTTTTTATCAATAATGCTGAAAAAGTATAGGCCTTTTGGCAAATGCTCACAATAGAGTTGGTACTTTTTGCCTATAAATTCCTTGTGATGAACAGGCCTTCCCTGGTTGTCAAATAATTCGAAATACTTTGTTCCTGCCGGCCATTCATTAAGGATGAATTCCGCCACTTTTTGTGCAGGATTAGGCACTACTTTTACAGAGGTATTGGAGCGTTCGGAATGACTTGGTGCAAGGCTCCATTCTATGAAGTCTTTTCCTAATTTATGATTGGTTGAATTAGTAAGAACAGCTTCATTGGAGTCGAAAAAGATCGCAGCTTGATTCTCTATGATAATGTCAAATTGATCATAAGGCAGGTCATTATACGGGCTGATTTTGTACTCTATGAATCCCTGGCTGGCCGCATAGCTGGTGGTGCTATCAGGTAGTAAGATGTTTTCAAAGGTGAAGGTTAGTATATTATCGTTGTCAATATCCCAGGTATAATTATGGCTAGCAGCCCCTGGACGTACAGTAGTAATATCAAGATACATAGATAAGGTATCTCTAATCACAATGGTGAAAGCCGTATCATTTCCCGTATTCTGGAAGTTGATAAGATATTCTATGGGCTGATTAGGATTTATTAGGTGCTCGGCGCCATAACCCCGAGGAAAACCATGTTTGTCATTGGGGTCAAAAGAAGCCATCACTTCTCTACATTCTATATCAACGAATTCATCATCATCATCCATAAAAAGCGGATTGACAAAGCCAGTACTGAAGGTACCTTGATAATTTAACCCGCAACCTTCAACAACTGCAACAGGATGACTCATCCCAGGGTGGTTTACTACTTGTTCTATTTCAAAGCGATAGGTAGTACCTCGGGCGGGTAATTCATAGTCATAGTCTTCATTGGCGTCCAACCTTAAAGAATCGGGAAAAATTCTAAACATGACCCCATCTTCAACAATTATACTAGGTGAGGACTGAATCATATTGCCTGTCCCATTATTCTTCACTTTGAATACAACTTTATCGCCTTCACACCTTCCTTCCACAGCGAGGCTAGCACCAGACCATAAAGGATCAATAGCTTCACAAGTTTCGTTGGGGATAATTATAGCCTCTGCACATAGTGTCGAGCCTATAGGAGTATCGCACTTTACGTATACTAATACGCTAAATTGGCCTGTTTCATTAATATCTATATCTCCAATTTTGAAAGTGTATGCGTGATCTTGCTGATCTATAAGGGGAAGACTAGCGGATAGGTATATAAATTGCTCATCTAATTCAACTGTTACCAGAGCATCTGTAGCTTTTTCAGTTCCAGAATTTTCATAATTGATGAAAATAGTACGAGTTGTACAACGCCTCAATAAAGGGAAACTAAGTGCAACAGAAAGTTCCGGGCAAGGTTCTGCTTCCAGAATTGGCATATCTAGCAAATAAACCTCACCCGGTTCTTCCATTACTTGTGCATAACTATCGTCGCACAGTTCCCAGAGCGCGTTAGGGAGTAGTGGTACTACCTCGTATGTGCCGGTTGGTAAATATTGCTTGTAGTAACCCCCGGCTTGGGTTACTGCATAAAAAGTATTTCCTGAACTTTGAATAGAGATTAACCAATTGGCTAAGCCTGGTTCATCCATATTTGAAATACAATCTTCTGATAGATCATGTACTAATCTTCCTTCTAATAATACACAATTGTCCAGCCCTAGAGATACAAGGAAAGAGTCTTGTACACTACAGCCACTTTCTACTCCGCTGATTGTCAGATAATGATAGCCATTTTGTTTGGAGCCGATAGAATCCTCATTGGATGTACTGCCATCTGGATAAACCCAAAGGAATTCTATGTCTTCTTCATTGATAAAACTATTAGAGAGCAATACGGAGTCGCAGGTAATTGAAATTTGCTCTAATTGAATCGAAAGGCTAGGCTGACTTACTAAAATAGAGTCAGTAGCAATACAGTTGGAAATGTTTTCACTTGTAATGCTAAAATAATAAGTACCAGGCTCATTTACTAATGGAGCTAACTCATTGGTACTGAAATTATTTGGACCTGTCCAATTGTATTGAACACCATTACCATGGGAGCTGGATAAGAGGCCTTCCTCAATCATATAGGCCAACATTAGAAGCGTATCTCCATCCTGGAGGCTAGCCCCTTGCCCTGCATCTGGATGGTCCCAACTAACTGTGACAAAATCAGGAGCACCTAAAAAATTGATATTAGATGTATTGAAGCCAGAAACTTCAGAATTGGTATAAGCAGTAGAGAGAGTATTCATGAAAGATTCCTCATGATCTATTGTGAAAGAAAAGCTCGCGATCTCTTCAAATCCGTAAACTTGTACAGGGACCCAAATTGTGTCACTGGGCCAGGCTTGAGTACTGCCCAGTATCAAGCTAGTACCATCAAAATTGGTATCCCATTCGATTGTGTCTGTAGCAAAACCAATACTAATATTACCATTAATGATCTGTGGAGGTGGTGCAATTCCAGGAACATCTTTTACCTGGATTTCTATAGGGGTATTAGAAAAGGTAACAGGGCTTTCGTAGAACTCACCTATCCTTATGCTGGTATCAGAAACGCATGGAAGTATCTGATTGGCACCTGCTTCTGCATTTAGTGCAGGTGATAATTGAATACTATTGGTAACAATACAATCATTTGCATCTGTTACTGTAAGAGCATATGTATCAGGAGTGAGGTTAGTAATAACAACACTTGTCGATCCGGTATTCCATGAATAATTAAAGGGAGGGGCATCGCCTGAAACTTCAGCCAGGAGAATGCCACCTTCCTGATCCGCGCAATCCGGTTGTAAAATCGGGTTAATATTAACCTCCAAAGGAGCAGGGACAGGAGTCGCTACTGTATCTCTTAGGATACATCCAAAAGCATCTTCTATATAAAAAATCAGGCTGTCCTGACCGTAGTTGAAGCCAAATTCAAATGCTTCATATTCATTGCCGTTCCAGTAGTAGGTATCATAGTTTGGGATACCGCCCTCCACCATAACCTGTACGATTCCATCATTGGAACCATAACAGGAAGGTGGAGTAAACGTATAATTAACTACCATATCACAGTCATCTGTAGAACACGTATTGGGGGGCTGTATTTCTATACTGAAATTGCATGAGATAGAATCAAGGTCAATAAATACAAGGTTTTGTGGTCCATTTGCTATTGGGAAAGGGCCGTAATCATATGTTACATCATATGTATCGCTTTCACCGAAGTTGTTAATCCAATTATCACCAGGGCCATTGGCAATATGTAGGGAGAAGGTATAAGTATCATCTTCGGAATTGGCATTTGTACCGTTGTTATCGCAGTTTAGATTTTCAGGGATAATGGTTATACAGTCTGGAGTAGGAATTTCCAATAAATATTCATCGTCCTCTGATTGATCACCATCATCATTATTTGGTGTAGAATCGGGGTCAAATTGGCCTGCTGTAGTAACTTGACCAATGCTTTTGTATGTTATACCTTCACCAGGAAGAGTTACTTTAGTAACATAGGAAACACTAATACTTTCACCTGCTGGGATATTGAAGTTTTCCCAACTGATAGTATCTCCATTTATGATCCCTCCATCAGAAATATTGCTGAACTCAGAAAAGCCATTAGAGATAATATCTTCAAAAGAGATACCTGTAGCGTCGGCAGGTCCCTGATTTGTAATTTCTATTGTAATGGTGATTTTGTCGCCTACTTTAGGAGTCGGAATATCTACGGTTTTAATGAGCTCAAGATCAGCTCGTTGGGGAGTGCTACCTTCATTATCTTCATCATCTTCTGACTGATCACCGTCATCATTATCTGGTGTAGAATCAGAATCGGGCTGATCAGATGCAGTCACTTCTGCTATGTTTACATAATCGATACCTGGATTTGGTGCTTCTACTCTTGTGTCAAATGTTACGGCTATAGTAGCACCTAAAGGGATATCAAGGCCACTCCAAGTAATAATGTTGCCATTTAGTGTACCACCGTCAGAAATGTTGGCCACATTGGAGTAACCGTTTGGTATGTGATCTTCAATAGATACACCAGTTGCATCCTCTAGGCCGTTATTCGTTACTTCAATTTTGAATGTGATAGTATCCCCTACATTAGGGATTACATTGTTTACTGTCTTTTCTAACTCAAGGTCAACCTGAGCTTTTGTCCAAAAGCTAGTCGTCAGTATTACCAGGATGAGCAGAGCAGTTTTTTTATTCATGGGATTCAGTAGTTTAGGGAGTATGGTTGCTCTTACCATACCATTTTACAGCGCACACAGTTTATCTATATTGCAAAAATTCATATTTCAATGAATATAAGCAAAAACATTTTTTCTAATATATAGAGTGAAAAATATTTAAATAACTGCTATAAGTATTATATTTATTGAGTTTTATTAATAAATGTATAGAGAATAATTATATAATAGCGAATACTTAGTATGGAAAATGCTTTAGCTTATCAGTTGATGCAAAGAATGAGTAAGCCAGAGTTGAATACAGTAGATAAAATGTTGCGTTCTCCATACTTCAATCAACGAGAAGATGTCTATCATCTATTTCGGTACTTGGTTGATTGTGTATATTCTTTAAAGAAAAAACCTTCCTTCGAGGATGCTTTTAATGCCTGCTTACCGGAAGAGTCATTCAACATTGTAAAGCTGCGTCTTTTATTAAGTTACTTGATGAAATTGTTGGAACAGTACCTAGTATTACAGCAAATGGAGACAGATACTTTTAGTACGAAGCCTTTATTGTTGAGGGCTTATCGACAACGAGGCTTGAGTAAGCATTTCCATCATACATTTCGATTACAAAGCCGGCAATTAGATAAGCAACCACTTAGAAATGCAGAATATCATCTGTATACTTATTTTCTGCAGGATGAAGAATACAGAATGAATTCGGCAAATACCCGAACAAAAGACCTTAAATTACAAGAAGTAGAAGAGCTGCTTTCCTGTTCATTTATTAGCATGAAGCTTCGCCAGGCATGTTTTATGCTATCTCATCAGGCTGTATTTAAAACAGACTACCATATTTGGATGGAATATTCAATGTTGGAAGCTGCTTCTATGTTATTGCAACATCCTTCAGTAGCTCTGTATTATTATGGTTATTTAGCATTGAAGATGTCAGATGAAGGGGCACATTTTCATAATTTTAAAATGCATTTGTTGTCGCATTATAATCATTTCCCTTCACAGGAAGCTCGCGATTTGTTATTATTAGGTATTAATCTTTGTATTCGAAAAATTAACCGAAATGAAGAAGGCTTCCTAAGGGAGGGGTTTGAATTGTATCGCTGGGCATTGGATGCTGATTTGTTATTAGAAAATGGTTTGATGTCTCGCTTTACTTATAATAATATTGCAGGCATCTCTCTGCGCCTGGGAGAATTGGATTGGGCAGAACAGTTTTTAGTAGCATATCGCCCCTTTTTAGAGCCGAGTAAGCAGGAGGCTGCATATAGCTTAAATGCTGCTCGTTTAGCATTTGTAAAAAAGGATTATCGGGAAACGATCTATCAATTACAACAGGTCGATTACAAGGATTTTATTAATAATATGGTAGCTAAAATTATGATGTTAAAATGTTATTATGAGCTGGAAGAAGTAGAGTTATTGGATGCTCATATGAAAGTAATGCGTGGCTTTTTACGTCGTAAGCACCAAATGGGATATCATCAAAAAAATTATCAAAATATAGTTAATCTGGTCTATAAATTGATTTACCTAAAACCAGGAGACCACAAAGCTATTGCCCAATTAAAGGAAGAAATAAAAGAGACAGAGCCACTTACGGAACGAGGATGGCTATTGGAAAAAATAAACTCACCAGGACTATAAGAATATAATCTTAGTGTATGATGACCTCTAGTATTAAAAACACAAAAGCTGTACAAAATCAATGATTACTTTGTACAGCTTTTATGGATTGCTTGAGAATCACAAGGATGCGATAATTTTCAGAGGTTATTGCCCTGCTAACACCTTGTCATATTCATTCTGATTTCTCAGTAACTCAACGGCTTTTTTAATTTCTGTATCATTACGCAGCCCCATCTTAATTTTCCCTTCCTGATAGTGGTAGCGAGATGCAATTTCCTTTTCAATTAAATCTGTAATTTCCTTTTGATGCTTTACTAAAGCATCTTTTTTAGATGCTTCAATATTGGCTTTTAATTCATCGATCTGGCTCGTAAGATTATAACCTTCCTCCGAACTCTTTTTATCAAGTTTTTTTAATAGTTTTTCGCTATCCGTATCATAGTGGAAATCTTTATTGCCCAGGAAGTTGACAAACGCATCAAACTCAGTGAAGTGGAAATCCTCAACGTTGTCAATTGAATCGTGCTTTAAGCAATACTGAGTTACGTAATCAAATATAAGATGTTGCTGCAACAAGCCTTTCACTATAGCAGCATCAGATAATTCATCAATAATAATATCTGGTTTTACACCACCACCATCCAAAACAGTACGTCCATTGCGGGTCTTAAAAGGAGTACGTTTTTCATCTGGAATAGATACAGGCTCTCCATTTTCATATTCTACACTTTGAATACAGCGCCCACTAGGAATATAATACTTGGCAGTCGTAAGCTTTAATTTAGAATTATAACCAATGTCTCGTGTATGCTGTACCAACCCTTTTCCATAAGAACGCTGACCCAAAAGAACTCCTCTATCGTAATCTTGAATAACTCCACTTACGATTTCAGAAGCTGAAGCGGAGCTCTTATTAATCAGAACAGTGAGTGGTATATCGAGGTCTACAGGTTCGCCTGTTGTATTGAAACTACGATCCCAATCTTTTACTTTTCCTTTGGTAGTTACTACCAATTCATTGCGAGGAACAAAAACATTGGATACATTAACAGCTTCACTTAACAAACCACCACCATTATCGCGAAGGTCGAAAATAATTCCTTTCATATTAGGATTTGCCGTTTGTAGTTCTCGTAGGGCGCTAGAAACGTTAATGCCTGCATTACGTGTAAATGTTGTCAAGGCAATGTAACCAATATCGTCACTTACCATTCCTTTGTAAGGGACATTAGGTACTTGCACTTCACCACGCACTAATGTTACATTAAAATCATCGGCGCGGCCAGGGCGGCGAATCGTAAGTTCTACCTCTGTACCAGGGAATCCGCGAAGGATGTTGTTAATGGCTTCAGGGTCCTTGCCAATAGCGTCTTTTCCATCTATAGCAATCAATTTATCGCCAGGGCGTAAGCCCGCTTTATCAGCAGCGTGATCTTCATAAAGTTCTGTAATCGTTACGTAGTCACCCATTTTGCGACTTACGGCACCAATGCCATTATATTTGCCCTCCGTCATGAAACGGTAGCCTTCGATTTCTGTTTCAGAAATATAGTTGGTAAATGGGTCGAGAGATTCCATCATGGCATCTACCCCTGTACGCATTAAAGTAGCGGGGTCAACATCATCCACATAGGAAGTGTTGATCTCACGGTATAAATTGGAAAAAATTTCCAGATTTTTAAGGATTTCGAAATGACGATTATTGGGGTTCTGGGTGGCAGCCATGCCGAGCACCAACACTCCAATGATCCCTGCTATTTTGATGAACTGCTTCATAAGTGTAGTCGGATTTTAATAAGTTCTAAAGCCTTTAACGATAAAAGGGAGGTCTTCGTTGCATTTTAAAACAATGCCATTACAAGGAATCCGTTCAATATAGTAGCTTTTGTACCATATTTGGGAACTTTAACAAATGTTTAAAACATCTTTATCTATTAAGCGGCTGGTTCTACACTTATTTTTTCTACCATTTTTGTGGATAATATGCCTGGTGCTGCCTATCTCTGTTAAGGCTCAGTATCAATTGATTTTGAATGCAAGCGACTCAGATGTTGAAATGTTGGATGAAGTGTTGCCCAGGGAACGAAAGTTTAAAGACAGCCTGTCTATTATAAATTTTTTATCTGGGCAATTAACTCAGTTACATAGAAATGCTTTTTTAGAGGCATCAGTAGATAGCTTAACTTTTATAGATAGCCTGGCTACTGCTCACTTTTATTTAGGGCCTGAATATGAGTGGATAGAACTAGAGAATGGAAATGTACCTGTTTATATATTAGATGCTATTGCCTATAGGGAACGATTGTATCGAAAGAAACCCTTACGGATAGACCAATTATCAGACTTGCAGGAACGCTTATTGGAATATGCAGAAAATCATGGGTATCCGTTTGCAAAGGTAGGTTTGGATAGTATCTGGATAAGTGATGGTAAAGGGCGTGCTCAGTTGAAACTGGATTTAGGCCCTCTTATTTTGGTGAAAAAGATAAGGATTGAGGGCAATGCTCAAATTAGTAATGATTATATCCAGCAATATCTGGGATTTAGTGTAGGAGCTCCTTATGGTAATGGTAAAGTTTTGCGTGTTCGCAATCGCATACAAGAGTTGCCTTTTTTAAAACTCGACAAAGATCCAATTGTCACTTTTATAGGCGATCAGGCAGAAATTTTACTGTTGTTAAGTAAAAAGAAAGCCAGCCGCTTCGACTTTGTAATAGGAGTGCTCCCTCAAAATGTAGCCGGACAGCAAATGAATAACCGTAATTTCCTTGTAACCGGAACTTTTAATGGAGAACTACAAAATCAATTTGGTTTAGGCGAACGAATCTATGCATCTTTTGAGCAATTAAGGCCAGAAACTCAAGAGTTGGAGTTGGCCTTTAGTTACCCATACAGTTTTGGATTGCCCATAGGAGCAGCGATCGATTTTCAATTGTACAAGAGAGATACTTCTTACCTTGATCTTGAATCAGATATTGGCTTACAATATCTATTTGAGGGAGGAAATTATTTAAAGGCGTTTTGGAACAATCGCTCCTCTACCTTACTTACTGTCAATGAACAACGCCTGGAGCAACAACAACAATTGCCAGAAAACCTGGATGTTCGCAATGCTTCCTTTGGCTTGGAATATGTTTTTCAGCAGTTAGATTATCGTTTTAATCCTCGTAAAGGATGGGGCGTATTTTTAAGAGGAGGTGCTGGGGTAAAACGCATTGAAAAGAATAATACAATAGTAGAGTTAGGATATGAAGAACTATATGATACATTGAGCTTACGTAGCTTTCAATACCGGCTCAACGGTAAAATAGAAGGCTATCTACCTTTATTTACATCTAGTACCCTGATGGGGCAAATTGATGCGGGAAGTATAATTGGTGAGCAGGCTGTTTTTTTCAACGAGCAATTCCGCTTGGGAGGGAACCGTTTGCTTCGAGGCTTTGATGAAGAATCCATATTTGCTACTTCTTATGCAGTGGGTACCTTGGAGTACCGATTGTTGATAGGACAAAATTCGTATCTCTATACTTTTGCAGACTATGCCTGGGTGCAGGATAAAACAGTGGCAAAAGATGTTGTTGATTTTCCTTATGGATTTGGTGCGGGATTAACTTTTGAAACAGGTGTTGGTTTGTTTGGCGTAAGCCTGGCATATGGTAAGCGCCTGGATAATCCCCTGGATTTTAGTACTCCAAAAGTACACTTTGGGTATGTGAGCTTGTTTAATTAGTGGTATAGGCGTAGAGGTCTAAAGATATTGGGTGTAGGGCTTGAGGAGTAGAGATAAGTTTAGAGGTGCAGGGTATGGAGTGTGAGGTGTTGATGTGTGCTAGGTATGATACTTTGGGTTTTATGGTTTAAAGGTATATAGGTGTGTAGGGCTCACAGATTTTATGGTTTAGGCAGTTTAGAAAAGTGTAGGAGCGTTTAGATAATTTAATGAAGTGTAAAGCTTAGAGATATGTTTTATTGTATTAATGGGCGGCGGTATTTTTTTATGAATAGTGATATGGTGAGGAGAGAAAAGATTATTTGAACTTAGATATTTCCAACGGGCATAAAACAAATTTTAAAAAATCTGGTATTATGGTTTAAAGGGTATTGGGATTTAAGTTTTGAAATAGTTTGATAAGTTTAGAGACTCCAAAAAATTAGAGCTAGTTAAATATATTTGGAAAAGAAAAGTCGCTAAGCCTATGAAAAAAATACTAAAGGTATTAGGGTTCATTCTGGCCAGTTTAATTATTATCTATTTATTAGGCCCGAGAGTGGCTCCGCCAAAACTGGATATCACTTTACCAGAGGTAGCGGAATCATTAACAGAGCTGGAAGCTAATATTCAGCAAGCAGAAAATAGGTTTAATCTCAAACCTGATAATCAGGCTCGTATTATCTGGGCAGACAGTATTCCTGAAAAAACGGAATATTGCCTGGTTTATATGCCAGGTTTTACGGCGACTTATATGGAAGGAGATCCTATACATCAAAGATTTGCACAACGTTATGGATGCAATTTATATTTACCTCGCTTGCATGGGCATGGTATGGCCACAGATAATGCATTGATCGATTATTCTGCAGATAGTATAATAGCTAGCGCAACTCATGCACTGGCTGTTGGGCGACAACTGGGAAAAAAGGTGATTCTTATGAGTACATCCACTGGAGGGACACTGTCCTTACTCCTGGCGGCGGTTTTTCCTGATCAAGTGGACGCAATTATTACCTATTCCCCTAATATTGAGATCGCTGACCCTAGTGCGGTATTGTTATCTAAGCCATGGGGATTACAGATAGCTCGTGCAGTGGTAGGAGATAAATTTCGTCAATATGAGGCTTCCGATAGCTTTCAAATGTATTGGTATACTCGATATCGACTAGAAGGTTTGGCGGGGCTTCAGGGTTTATTAGATGTAACTATGTTGCCTGCTACTTTTGAGAAGGTTTTTCAACCCGTCTTCATGGGGTATTACTATAAAAATGAAAAAGAACAGGATCAGGTAGTTTCTGTACCAGCGATGCTTGACATGTTCGAACAATTGGGTACTCCTAAACATTTAAAGCATAAGGTTGCTTTTGAAAATGTAGGAAATCATGCAATAGCTTCCAAGCTGACTTCTAATGATGTAGAATCAGTGTGTAGTGCTACTTTTAAATTTGCAGAAGACATTCTAAAACTAAAAGTTAACAATGGAAATTAAACGACCAAAAATTGGAGATTATGCACCCTATTATGAGACCTATATCTCTAAAGTAGAAGATGGAGGAATTGTATCCATCTTGGAACAATCACATAGCGACACCATTCATTTTTTAAAAGGCTTATCTACGGAGACATGGCAGAAACGTTATGCTGAAGGCAAATGGACAGTGGCGGAGTTAATGATGCATGTTGTTGATAGTGAAAGGGTTTTTGCTTATCGTGCACTAAGAATTGCACGAGGAGACAGCACTCCTTTACCCGGCTTTGATCAGGAAGTTTTTGTGCCCAACTCTAATGCCAATAACCGCAGCCCTGAATCAATTATAGAAGAGTATGATATAGTCCGGACCGCTAACTTGAAGTTATTCCAGCATTTTACAGATGAAATGTGGCAGGGTAGAGGAATTGCTAGTGATAATGAGGTTACGACATTGGCTGTTGCATTCATCATAGCAGGCCATGAAACACACCATATTAATATCATTAAAGAACGCTATCTATAATGGATTTGGTCAAAACAGATGCTACCAATGAAGATTTTAAGATATTAGTCAGAGCATTAGATGCCTATTTGGCTATAAAGGATGGTGATGAACATGCTTTTTATGATCAGTACAATAAAATAGATGATATTCGGTATGTAATTGTAGCCTATGAAAAAGGAAAAGCAATAGGCTGTGGAGCAATCAAACCTTTTGAATCAGGAGTAATGGAGGTAAAGCGCATGTACACGGCACCAGAAAGTAGAGGAAAAGGAATCGCTTCAAGACTTCTTACTGCACTAGAAAAATGGGCAGCAGAACTAGGATGTAATAAATGTATTCTGGAGACCGGTAAACGTCAGGTTGAAGCTATTCGCTTATATGAAAAAAGGGGGTACATGCGAATAGCAAATTATGGGCAATATGTAGGTATGGACAATAGTGTTTGTTTTGAGAAAGAAGTTTAAATTACTTCAAACCATGGCATTTTATTGCTTATAAGAAATACGATAAATGGCATCCGCATAGTCATCGGATACGAGCATAGAACCATCTGGTAAGTACTCTATATCTACAGGCCGGCCCCATACATCGTCATTGTCAAGCCATCCTGTAGCAAACTGAGTATAGCTTTCTACTTCATTACCATTTAATTCTACCAGGCTGATGCGATAGCCAATTTTTTTACTGCGGTTCCAGGAGCCATGTTGGGCGATGAATATTTGCCCTCTGTATTTTTTTGGAAATTGTTTTGCGGTGTAAAATTCTACGCCCAAAGGAGCAACGTGTGGGCCCAAGTTTACCACTGGAGGCTGGAATTCTGAACAATCGCGTTTGTCACCAAATTCAGGATCAGCCAGGTCTCCTTGATGGCAATAAGGATAGCCAAAGTGCATGCCATCTTCGGTAGCCAGGTTGAGCTCACAATCGGGTTGGTCATCTCCTAGCCAATCACGGCCATTGTCTGTAAACCAGAGATCGCCCGTTTCTGGATGCCAGGTAAAACCTACTGTATTTCGAACGCCATGTTGTACTACCTCCATGTTACTACCATCCGCATCCATACGGGTAATAGAAGCAAATACTTCAGATTCAGATTCGCAAATATTACACGGAGCACCAACCGGGACATATAGTTTGCCATCGGGTCCAAAACTGATAAATTTCCACCCATGATGAGTTTCTGTAGGATAATCATCATACACAACTACTGGAGCAGGAGGATTGTCTAATCTTTTCTCTATTTGTTCATACTTTAATATGCGGCTTACTTCAGCTACATATAAGTCACCATCACGGAAAGCTACTCCATTGGGCATTTTTAATCCGGATGCAATAGTATACATCTCATCTGCTTTGTAATCGCCATCTGTGTCCTTCAATGCATATACCTTGCCTTCTCCACGAGTACCTACAAATAAAGTACCAGAGGGGGTCCACTCTAGTGAGCGAGCATTTTTTACCTCAGAGGCATACACATCTATAGTGAAACCTTCGGGAAGTTGTATTTTTTCCAGTGGAAGCTTATTGCCTTTAAAAGCTTTTAATCCTGGTGGATTGATCTTACCACATGATAAAATGGAAAGAGTTATTAAACTAAATAATACTAACCTCATAGCTTAGTCCATTTTGTTGATAGTCTTGAATACAGGATCATTAGGTTCCCAAAGTTCTATTTTGTTTCCTTCAGGGTCCATAATCCAGGCAAATTTTCCATATTCATGAGTTTCTGGTTCGCCTACAACCTGAACTCCTTCTTCTTTTAAAAGAGCCAATAAAGCATCAAGATTTTCAACCCTATAGTTAATCATAAATGGTTTGGTACTAGGCTCATAGTATTTAGTGTCTTCAGGGAAGGTGCTCCAGACGGTATAGCCAGGCACTGCTTGATTGCCCCACTCAAAAACAATATAGCCATCTGGAGTCATAGGTAAACCAAGGTGCTTGTGATACCATGCCTGCATTTTTTTTGGATCTTTGGCTTTGAAAAAGATGCCACCAATTCCTGTTACTCTTTTCATTGGGTAGACTATTTGTTTACATATTTAATAGATGAGACTTTCTATTCTTTAATGCGAACTCTAAGGACTTAAGCAAGCCAGATGTCTTTCAACTTTCTAGGTTCCCATCAAGTGTACTTCCGTAGGAGTAGGATTACCTCCTCTTTTCTCTAAGGATATTGCAAATGTTTGTGCGTTTGCAATAAATGCAATATCCTGTATACTTGTATCATTTGTCATATCAAAAACTCCAGCACTTACTGGTGCACCATCTACTATAGCCCACAATTGATATTGCTTATCTGTAGGAGGTGTAGGCAAGTTAACGATATTTAATATTGCTTCCCGGGAAGTGGAATTGTAAAATACGGAAGCAATCGCATTAGGCGAAAGATCGGTCCCTTCCATTATGATAGACCTTGTGTCAGGGCGAGTTAGTACATCAATTCGTTCGCGTAAGTTGGCATTTTCTTGAGCAATACTATCGCAACTAATAGCTTGTTGATCTAGTCGTAATGCCGTCGCCTCCAATTCTTGTTGTTGAAATACATTTTGTTGATATAGGTAATATATGATGGCTCCCAAGCCAAATAATAGCAACGCAACAATAGATAGAGCCCTTCTTGATAGCGTCGCTTTTTTGCTGATAAGCTGTTGTGTTTCGATCTTTTTTAGTACAGATGCTAAGACGCCAGGAGGAGGCGTTTTGCCATGCAGTACCGCATATTCTTTTAGAGCATCCTCAATGGCTTCCAGTTCTGCTTTTATCTCAGGATATTCATTGGCAAAACGTTCTACCTCTGCTGCTTCTGCTTCAGTCAGTTTACCAAGAACATATTGTTCGAGTATACCAGATTGTATATATGACTTAGGATCCAAAATATTTCTTTACTATTTCAAAAGCAGTGAATAAAAATAAGATGATTAATCCTTCTTTGCCAAGGAGGTTTCTCAAGTCCATTAAAGCCTTTCTAGATCGGGATTTGATAGTTCCCAGGGGAATGCCAAGTGCCTCACTAACTTCTTTTTGAGTATAATCCTGAAAGAAAAGCAGATCAATGATGGTCCTGGATTTTTCATCCATCTGTTCTACTACTTTTCTTAAGCCGGGATCAGTGATTTCAGGTAGTTCGCTTAGTCTCGTGTCATTATATACGTAATCTGGCATGGCTTCGGTTTTATTCCCTTTTTTAAATTGACTAGATCGAATCTTGTCAATTGCCAAATTACGAGTGATTCGTACCATCCAGGTAAATAGCCGTCCTTTTTGGGCGTCGTAAGATGCTGCATTGTCCCATATTTTCATTAGGCTATCTTGCAGTGTTTCTTCTGCTATGTTTTTATCACCAACTATACGAAAAATGATGTTGTATAAAGCTGGTGAATAGTGCTCATACAAGAGAATTAAAGCCCTTTGATTTCTGGCTTTGAGCAAATCCACGATGGTTTGGTCAATCGGTGTTTTTTGCGAACTATCTGCCATAAAAGTGACGGCTCGTTGTATGAATGAACAAAGAGTGCTTGCTGAAGAAATGCTAATATAACATCTCTTGGCTTTTGCAATGACAACTGAAAAGTAAGATTATTTACCGAGATTTCTGAGGTATCTGCTTGGCTTTATAGGATGACAATTCAAAAACCTCAGTGAATAGTAATGATATTGATATCATCTAAACGCTCCTCCACTTTTCTAAACTCCCTAAACCCATCACCCCCAAAACCACAACATCTCAGAATCAATGACACTAAACCTCTTAAACCATCAAAACCTTTCCCTTCTCTAAATTATAAAATCCGTAACACCTCTACACCCCAAACTTCAAACCCTATGCCTCGCACCATAATACCCCTACACCCAATACCTTTAAACCTCTAAGCTTACACCTCTACCCCATTCATTACTTCCTCTATTGCTTCTGCTTCAATTGGAATATTTTCCATTAAATCAATAGGCCCATTATCCGTGACAAGTATATCATTTTCCAGTCGAATTCCGATATTTTCTTCTCTTATGTATATACCTGGTTCGCAGGTGAATACCATGCCTGCCTGGATAGGGTCATATCGATTGGATAAATCATGAACATCAAGACCAAGGTGATGAGATGTACCATGCATAAAATACCGCTTATAGGCTGGGCGCTTCTTATCCTGATTCTTTATATCGGTAGAGCTAAGCAGTCCCAGTTCGAGTAATTCGCTTTCCATTATTTTACCTACTTCCTTGTGGTATTCTTCAAGTGTAGTACCAGGGACCAACATTTGCTTTGCCTCTTTCATGGTATGAAGTACGGCATTGTATACTGCTTTTTGTCTTTCTGTAAACTGGCCACTAACAGGGATAGTACGGCTTAGGTCTGACGCATAATTGGCGTATTCTGCACCAAAATCAAGTAAAAGCAAATCGCCTTCTTTACAGCGCTGATTGTTCATGCCGTAGTGTAAAACGCAAGAATTGGCACCACTGGCTATTATTGGATCATAGGCATGCCCATTGGCACCACTACGAATGAACTCGTGAATAATTTCAGCCTCTATTTCATATTCCATAACCCCCGGACGAGTGAAATTCATAACGCGTTGAAAAGCCTTACCGGTGATATTGGCAGCATGTTGAATAAGCGCTACTTCCGTAGGAGATTTCACCATTGCCAATTTTTTTAAAATCGGCTGTGAGCGGTGGAACTTGTGCAGTGGATAGCTATCTTGTAATTGTCTTACAAAACGAAGATCTCGGCTACTGACAGGAGATTGAAAGCGGTCATGTTCGTTGAGATTAAGGTAAATGCGTTTGGAGAGCAGAATCAGTTCATGTAGAATAGCATCCATTTCATCCAACCAGAAGATACGTTCTATGCCAGATATTTCCTGAGCTTTTTCTTTTGTGTATTTCTCGCCTTCCCAGATTGCAATTGCTTCATCCGTACGTTTGATAAAAGCTATTTCCTGGAAGCCTTCTTTGATACAGTCAGGAAATAATACTAAAACAGATTCCTCCTGATCAAGGCCACTGAGATAAAAAAGGCCTGAATTTTGACGAAAGGGATAATAGGTATCTCCACTTCGAGGCATTAGGTCATTTGAGTGAAATATCGCAATAGAATCCGGCTGCATTTTCCGCATAAATCGCTTTCGATTCATTTGGAAAAGAGCAGGCGTAATTGGTTCGTATCTCATGGTGATTATAAATTTTTAACTTACTTTCGTACTAAGTGTATACTTCTCAAAGGTAGCCAATTATCAATGATTTCATGAAACTGAATCTCAAAAAGCAATTACATACGGCAAACGGAGATATGAAGCTGAATGTAGTACTTCAGTTGAAAAAAGGAGACTTTTTGGCTATTACAGGCCCTTCGGGAAGTGGGAAAACTACTTTACTACGCTTGATAGCAGGGCTTACCCGTCCAGATGAAGGATTGCTTTGCTTTGAAGATGAATTTTGGATAGATACTACTCGTTCTATTTTTCTCCGGCCCCAGGATCGCAAAATAGGAATGGTTTTTCAGGACTATGCCCTTTTTCCTAATATGACAGTTCGCCAGAACCTGGAATATGCCCTAGCAAAACATCAAACGGGATCTGTTATTGATGAGTTGATAGAGATAACAGAATTGCAACAACTCATAGATCGCTATCCCGCTCGTTTGTCTGGCGGGCAGCAACAAAGGGTGGCACTTGCACGGGCGCTGGTGCGAAGGCCTAAATTGTTATTACTAGATGAGCCGCTTTCTGCTTTAGACCCTGATATTCGTGCAAAATTGCAGGATTATATACTTAAAGTCCATCAAGCCTTTGGATTGACAACGATACTGGTAAGCCATGATTTTAGAGAAATATTCAGAATGGCCAATCGAGTAGTAGCATTGAAAGATGGGCAATTGGAAGCTATAGATTTACCTGCTGCCGTTTCTTATGCAAATACTCAAAACGGTCAATTCCAGTTACAGGGAGATGTAATAAGTATAGAAGAACAAGAAGAAGGGTTAATAGCCAATGTATTATTAGGACGGAACATTATTCGAGTACCTATTGAATTGCATCAACTCAATACTGTGAAACTAGGTACTAGTATAGTCCTACAATTCAACGCTTTGAAACCAGATATAGTGATTGTTAAGTCAAGAAAAAACTAAAGCCCGAAATAGGTATATTTTCGGGCTTTGTTACACGTTTTCACTAATCAAATAAACACTATGCTTCTTTTGTTCTTTTGGCTATAAATGAAAGGTAATCTCAACCTGTTTTGAAAGGCCATATTGATGATACCTCTACCATACTGTCTGTTGAATTATGAATCACTGCCCTCTACCCACGGCTTCAGCAGCTACCCAGCCTATTTCTGACTTATAAGCAACCATCCACCATTGGCTAGTTGTTTGTTCTAGTACTCTAATTTCACTTGTATTTGTAATCTCTGCAATTACGTTTCCACTGCCACCAAACGATTCAAATAAGGGAATAATGCCCGAATACGTGACTTGTTTAGCTTCAGGTTTACTCTCTATGGATGCAGCTATTGGTTCCGGTTTGCTAATATTTGATTGCTGGTCAGAAGGTTCAGCATTAGGTAGCGAAACGGTAGCTTCCTCTATTGGTAGAATGTTTGTCGTTACAATTTCTGTTGTTTCTTCAATATTGGGAGATGTAATCAATTGGCTATTTGAAGAATGATTTTTCAAGACAACGTCTATATTAGTTTCGTTAGCCGCTGCGTGTGTTTCATCTGCACTTATTGATAGTTCAAAATACGGAAAATTATCGACTTTAAAAATAAGAAGAAAGTCAAATCCTCGTTCGAGGTATGTTTTGTAATTATTTCCTATTTGTCTACCTGTTCTCACCAATATTTGCTCTCCGTTTGCTGATAGTCTATAAGTATCTAGATGGAAATGTCCAGGGAGAGGAGTTCTTGATTCGGTATTAATAGTTCCACTTAGGGCAACATAAGGTTTGGGCTTTTCTTTATATATGATTTCTGGTGACTGCTCCTCCAGTGGCTCATTAGGTGTTATTGTTGCGATAGCTTGCCTACTAGTATCAATCGTTTTTACTTTCTGATTAAACAGCAAATTCATACCGGCACTCAAATGTATATTATACTGTGACGAAGGATTGATCAGTGAAGGTAGATTATCCGAAAGCAGGAAAAATTGCACAGGGCCATTGGTAAATACCAGGCCTGTTCCTAAATTAAAATAACGTTTATTGTTGATAGAATATGCTGCGGTCACTTCCAGGCTTTCAGAGATTTGGTGGTAATAAGAAAGAGCAAGTGCCAGGCCGGATAGGCCATTGCCTGCAAGCAAAGGACTGAATAATACCTGTACGCTATTAGATGGATTGAATTTATAAGTACCGCTTAGATAAGCTGATATAGGTAAAGAAGTACGATAGGCAACTACATCAAATGAGTCAACTGACATTTGATCATCTATTAGGCTGTTAATGGTCTCTTCAGGAGCTTCTAATGTTGAATTAATAACATTGTTTTTCACTCCTTTTGTCCATGTAATGCCACCTAAATTGATGATGCTGGCTGAAAGGCTAAGCTGAGGGCTAACAAAATAGCTGCCGCCAAAATCCAATGCAAATCCTCTATTACCTGTGCCCCTTATTTGGTAAGGGGTATCACCAAATACACTTCTTCTGCCTCCACTCCAAAGAGTGATTATTCCTTCTGTTAAGAGGCTGTTGCCTTCATCATCAACTTTCAGCATCACACCTGAACCACTGCTACTGTGATTTTCTAAGCCCGAAATATAATGCAACCTGAAGCCACCGGTGAATCGGTTGATCTGATGCGCAACTGAAATGTGCAAGTCTCTGTAATGAAGCAATTGATATGCCAGGCTACTTAAGTCATATAAAGAACCACTAGAAAGGTTATTTGTATTCAGGTCTGCTCCTAATTGTATAGCATCACCAGAATAGCGAATTCCTCCCCAAAGCTGTTCATTGAATCCAATACTGATATAACTGGTGGCAAAGCGCTTACCAACCATAAACAGTGGTACTTGTGTGTTGAATACGGCACGAGCATCGTTTATAGTAGTGGGTTGTAGAGCCTCGTAGTTGAGTCTGATATTTTTGAAATTCCAGCCACTAGCTCCCATATCATCTAAACGAAAGCCATTATTGCTATAGGCTGTATGTAAAGATGGCAAGCTAACAACCATACCAGTATCAGGCATCCAGGCCGGATTTAGCAGGCTGCGTTGTTGTAAGGAAGAAAAATGATGTAGAACGAGATTCTGTTGCCCCTTCAAGGGGAATAAAACTAGGCATAGCAATGCCGGTACGATTGCGATTGTAGTTTTCCCATACATGGTGTAGATATAGTATGTTTGTTCATAAGGCGAAGTAGTTGACTACTTCAGTTAACCTTTACAAATGTTGTACGGGAGAAGAAAAAAAAAGATTCAAGTATTAAAAACTTACTTACTCGTTACAATATCGCCCAGAGTGTTGTGATATTGTAACGAGTTGTTTTTTTGCTTGAATTTTATCTAAAAAGGGTTACATCACCTTTAAATATTTCTACTCTGCCATCTATAAACTCTATTTCTGCAAAATAGGTAAATACGGCAGAATTCATAAGCTCTTTACGATGTATTCCATCCCACCCATTTAAAGGGTCATTGGGTAAAATATCATCGGCCTGGAATAAGCGCTCACCCCAGCGACTGAAAATTTGGAAAGTCCGAATGTTTTTTACAATTCCAGGACGGGCATAAATGTAAAATACATCATTGGCTCCATCGCCATTCGGAGAGAATATGTTGGGGATATATACTCCTTTCTGTTTATCAACATAAATACGAATGTATGCCTCGTCAGAGCACCCATCATTACTCACGACTACGACTCTATAGTCTGTAGTTTGAGAAGGGGTAGCAATAGGATTCATACAATCATAACAACTTAAGCCTGGAGCATTATTCCAATTGACAGAAGCAATAGAGGTATCTGGAATGTTGGTTTGTAAAATAATCTGCTGGCTTTCGCCTAATAGTAAAGATGCCTCGTCAGTTGTACTAAGTACCACCATAGAATCAGGTGTCTCTATTAAAATTTCCTGCTGGTATTCACACCCATTGATATCCTGTACTGTTACGTCATAAATACCTGGAGTTACATTGGCAAAAGCACTAAATGACTGAAAATTATTACCATCCAGCGCGTAGACATAAGGACTGATGCCTCCCAGTACTTCTGTGACGGCAATATAGCCAAAGTCACCAAAACATGCAGGTTCTTGCCAGTCGATCTGAGCAGTAGGAATATCTTGAATAACGATTACTTCATCATCACTATCGCATCCATTTTAGGTATTGAGTACGGTCAATTCATAAATACCTGCTGCACTAATACTAGGGCTTAATCCTTGAGTACCTCCTGCTAAGGCTCCATTCACAGTAGTCCATTGATAGGTGTATTGGATACCCTGAGAAGAGCCATTGCCGTTTAGCTCACTAAAATCTTCAAAGCATGGCAGCACAAAGTCTGTGCCGGCATTAGCTATCGGTGGAATAATGTCCTGGAGAACTGTAGTTTCCATATTTTGGCTACAGCCATTAAAAGTGTTTATAATCGTTAGCTCATAAATGCCCGGAGTGTTAACTAAAGGATTAAGGCTCGTTTCTCCTTCCAAAATGCCTCCTCCTGTAATAGGTTCCCAGCTATATTCAAAGTCAGTACCAATGCTGGAAGCACTTGCATCGATATTAATTGTTTCTATAGAGCAGGTCAATATCTCTGGTAAAGCAATGCCAATAGTTGGCAGAGTTACATCTTCATTGACTGTTACACTGGCAGAAGCCGTACAGCCGTTCATGAGACTCTCAACGGTTAACGTATATGTACCAGGCTCATCAATTGTAGGTAGGCTAGTATTGTTGCCACCAACAATATTCCCATCAGGACTAGACCAGGAATAAAGGCCTGCATCCGAAGCCGAGCCGTCTAAGGAAAAACTGGTGATTTCACAAGTCAGTAGCGCGGCATCGGCAATAGCCACCATCGGTGAAATAGTATCCTGTGCCACCAAAACACTGGTGGTATCCTGACATCCATTATTGTTATTGATTGCAGTGAGTACATAAGTACCAGGTGCAATGACTTGAGCAATAATATCATTTGTAGACCCAGTAATAATTCCATCTGCTGTTTGCCAATTGAAAGTCAACTGACCCTGCGGCACCTGGCTCGAACCAGTTAAGGAAAGAGTCTGTAACGCACAGGTTAGAGTATCGGGAGGTAATATGCTAGTACCAGGGAGGGTGATATCCTGTAGTACAGTGACTTCATTAGAATCTACACAGCCATTCACCGTATTGGAGATAATCAGTGTATAGGTACCAGGTTCATTGATAGTAGGTTCGTTGGTCGTTATTCCATTTGTAAGGTTACCATCAACTGTGGTCCATTGATAAGTGAAGTTGGTACCATTGCTACTAGATGTACCATCCAGTTGCTGACTGGTTAAGATGCAATTTAGTACTTCTGGAGTTTCGATTATTACTTCAGGTAAAGTGATATCCTGATCTACTATAACTAATAAGGAGTCAGAGCATCCGTTGTCAGTATTTAAAACAGTGAGGGTGTAATTGCCAGGCTCGTCAATCATAGCAGTAGATAAATTAGCAGGGCTAGTGATATTGCCTGGAGAGCTAGTCCATAGATACTCAAATTCCGGGCCTGAACTACTCTGTTGTCCGTCTAAAGTCAGGGTTGTAGTTGCACAGGTCAGAATACTAGGAGGAGTTATAGATAATGAAGGTAATATAACATCTTCAGCCACTTGTGTGGAAAGAGAATCTATACAACCATTATGGGTATCTTGGATGCTTAATGTATAGAAACCGGGCTCATCAACAATAGGAGAAGAAGATTGCTCTCCACTAAGAATGTTGCCGTTTGTTGTATTCCAGTTATATGCAAAAGTACTACCACTGCTACTACCATTTGCGTCTAAGCTTAAGCTGGTTTGGCTGCAAGTGAGTGTGTCAGGGGGTAAGATTGCAATAATAGGTGTATTTATATTTTGAGCCACTTCTACAGTTTCAGTTGATTGGCATCCATTTGTTGTATTTTCGATCAAAAGTGAATAGGTACCGGGAGCTCCAATTTCAGGTGTTAATTCATCAGAATCATTAAGAATAAGCCCATCAAGTGTTTGCCAATTATTGACAAATAAAAAGCCTGAACTACTGCTGGTAGCATCTAATAATATACTTTCGGCAAAACAAGTTAGCGTATCTGGCAAGGCAATATCGATAGTAGGAGCAATCGTATCTTGCTGAACTTGTATGTTAGTCGTATTTGAACATCCATTTTCAGTGTCAATGATTGTTATTTCATAAATACCCGGAGCATCTGCGGTAGCAATTGGTGTTGCCATCCCCGTTGTCATATTGCCATCAAGTGTAGACCAGCTATGACTGTAAAGCTGATTACCTTCATTAAGTATGCTGGACTCTAATGTAACATCTGTTTGTATGCAGGTTAGAATGGAAGGAGGGGCTATCGTTATTAGTGGAACTACGATATTTTGAGGTACCTCAATATCCGCTGTATTTACACATCCATTAGTATTATTGATCACTTCCAATTGATAGTTGCCTGGTGCAGAAATATCTACCTGAGTATTAGTGTTTCCACCTTCCATCACTCCATTTGCTGTTGACCAGAGATATGTAAACTCCATTCCAGTACTTGAATTATTACCATCTAATGTTAAGATAGTATCCTGGCATGTAAGTATTGTAGTAGGGGCAATGGCAGCCACAGGAGCAATTGTATCCTGTAAAACTGCTATTGTACTTGTATCAGCACATCCGTTTTGCGGATTAATCAAAATTAATTGATAATCACCAGCTTGGTCAGCCGTCGCAATTGAAGTGCTGGCACCATTGGCAATATTACCATTTAACGTAGACCAATTAAACGATACCATATCAGAAGCAGATGCATCTAGCATTACATCTGTTGTAGTACAGGTAAGTACATCAGGCGTTACGATATTAATAGAAGGGATTGTTACATCTTCCAGAATGGTAACCACCGCTGTGTTATTGCAACCATTATCAGTGTTTTGTACTAGCAAGTTATATTGTCCGGGAGCATCGATTTTAGGAGATAGAGTATTGTTGCCTGATACAATATTGCCATTAGTAGTTGTCCAATTGTAAGTGTAGTTAGTACCTTGATCAGAGTTATTACCATCCAGTGTTAATTCTGGTGAAGTACAGGTAATAGTAGCCGTTGCCCCGGCATCAGCATTAGGTGCTAAGGTGTCAATGGGAACTTCAACAACTGCCACTGCTTCACAATCATTGAGTAAATCTGTAATGATTAATGAATAGGTACCAGGTTCGTCTACCGTTGGTTGTAAAGTATTGGCACCGGAGGCAATATTACCATTGGAAGTATTCCATACAAAAGTGAAATCACTTCCCTGACTGGAGCCTAAACCGTTAAGTTGTACACTGGTAGTTGTGCAATTGAGTGTAGCCGAAGGAGTGATGGTAGCCATAGGGAAGTTCGTATCTTGTGTTACGATAACACTATCTATAGCAGTACAGCCACTAAGAGTATTTAATATTTCCAATTGATAAGAACCTGCCTGGGAAGCTACTGCCTGATCTGTATCCATACCTGAAACAATACTACCATTCATCGTTGTCCAATTGTATTCAAATAACATTCCTTGACTGGAAGCAGATCCGTCCATGGTGATTAGTGAATCCGTACAGGTCAGGATTGCAGGGGGTAAAATAGATACAACAGGAGTGTCAAAGTTTTCAGTGACGATAACAGAATCTACAGACTCACAGCTATTGGCAGTGTTTATTACATTTAATATATAAGTATCTGCCTGACTAATAGTAGGTGTGATAGTGGTGGCTCCCATGTCAATTCCAGCTCCGGTCCATTGATAGCTAATTTCTGCGGCAGTACTAGAGGCCGTCCCATCAAGGATTTGCGTTTCATTATAACAATTGATAATCATATCAGGGCCTGCATTTGCTATTGGAGCAATAGTATCTTGTAGTACTTCAACTATAGCGGTTGACTGGCAATTGTTTGCTGTATTTAAAATGGTCAGAAAGAAATTGCCGGCACCAGAAGCGGAAGGCTGTAAAGTATTGGTTCCGCTAAGGAAAGATGGATTGGCCGCAGCCCATGTGAAATTAAACAAAGGGCCTTGGCTAGAGGCACTACCATCAAGAATTAAGCTATCGGTAGCACAATCTAAAGTATCAGTAACTAAAATACTTGCAATAGGGCTTATCGTATCTTGTATGATATCCAATTGGTCCGTACTGCTACATCCATTTTCGGTATTGAGTATGTTAAGCATGTAAGTACCCGGAGCATCGATTTCAGGGCTCAAGCTCTGAGCTCCACTTATTATGCTCCCATCTGAAGTATTCCAGTCATATGTAAAATTATTTCCTTGAGAAGAGGCGGTGGCATCAATGATTAGGCTAGTTGTGATACAATCCAGTGTATCTGCTGCAGCTATATTGATGATAGGCGCTACAGTATCTTGTACCACAGTGACCGTTGATATGGTCGTACAATTATTATTTAGGTTTGTAACAGACAGCGTGTACTGGCCGGGGGCATCAACGGAAGGCTGTAATGTAGTCTCACCACTTAAAAAATTTCCATTGGGAGTTGTCCAGACAAAACTAAAACCAAGGCCTTGAGAGGAGCTACTACCATCTAAAATGAGTGAAGAAATATTACAGTCCAGTGTATCTGAAAAATCAATAGAAACAGTAGGAGCTGCTGCGTCATTAAGGATGATAACGGAATCTATACTTATACAATCATTTGCTGTATTTGTTACCTGTAGGAAATAAGTACCAGGAGCATTAACAGAAGGGTTTAGGCTGTTATCGCCAGATATAATATTCCCATCAGCAGTAGACCACTGGTAACTGAAGAATGGGCCAGTGGATGAGTTACTGCCATTTAAGCTTAGAGAAGGTTGATCACATGAAAGCGCATCTGAAGGCCCAGCTTCTGCAATAGGAAGCATAATGTCTTGAAAAACTTCCACAGAGGCAGTGCCAACACAGCCATCATCAGTCGTTACTGATAAATCATAGATACCAGGAGCATTAATCAATGGTGTCAATGTAGTATCACCAGATACAATATTCCCATCAAGGCTTGTCCAGCTATAAGTATACATATTACTTGACCCTGAAACGCTTGCAGATAATATCTGCTCTTCTAATGAACAAGTGAGTATATTGGCAGGGTCTATAGAAACAACCAGGGGAACGGCGCCTCCTATTACTTCTACATCAACGGTTGAAAAGCATCCATTGCTCGCATCGCCTACAAATAAAGTATAAGTACCAGCAGCATCCACAATCGGCATTAGTGTATTATCACCTGATACAATATTCCCATCCATTGTTGACCAGGTATAGGAAATGGTTGTTCCGGTTGAGGAGCCTGTTCCATCTAGCATAACCTCCTCTACCTGACAGCCCAGAGAATCGGTTGCAATAGCCACGGCAACGGGTGTGGCTGTATCTTCAGTAACTACTACATCAGTAGTTGCAAAACATCCATTAAAATTATTTGTAACAATGAGTGTATAAGTGCCAGCTGCACCAACAGTTGGAAATTGAGTGTTGGCACCGCTAACAATAAGGCCATCGGCGGTAGTCCATTGATAAGAATAATCAGGCCCCGAAGAAGAAGGGGATCCATCTAATTGTATAGTAGGGAAGTTGCAGTTGATCTCACCTCCAAATGCAGCGGCAATAGGTACATTAGGGTCTTGTAAGGTTTGTACAGTAGCCTCCTCTGTACAAATAGTATTTCCATCATTGTAAATGACTGTAAGGGTATAAGTGCCAAGAGCTGCAATTTCCAATATAGGAGAGTTCGCACCCGATACGATGGTACCATCAATGGTAGTCCACTGATAAGTGATGAATGGCCCTGAAGAAGAAGCGCTACCATCTAAAAAGACGGTATTGCCAAAGCAGGGGACAAAAGGAGGAGGAGCAATGACCGCTTCTATAGGGACAAGATTGATTACTACTTCATCCGTTTCCATGCAGTTACCATTTAAATCAGTCAGTGTCAATATATAGGTGCCGGGCCCCATTACTGTAGGAGTAAGCGTACTACCTCCTGATATAATTTGCCCGCCATCAGGAGATGACCAGGAGTATACATAAGTAGGGCCTGTGGCTGTACCCGTAGCATCTAGGGTGATTTGTCCGTCTATACAAGGTACATCTACATCAATACCTGCATCTACAATAATTGGAGGTGGTAGGGAAGGACATACGGATTGAGTATTAAAAGCGGCCCCGGTAGAGGAGGTATATCCCCAGTAAGCTGTAGTTTGTCCTCCAAAAACTAAATTAATAATATCATATACTCCTGTGATGATAGGTATGCCGTCAAAGCTAATCGTGTAAGAGGTACCAGCTGGGTTCCAGGTGAACGTAACTGTATGATTATTACCATCTTCAATATTCGCTAATGCTACAGGTGGATCGATTTGATTATTAAGGTCTCCATTGATAGAAGTAGCACAGTGGTCTGCTGCTATATCAGATTGTGCTGCTCCATTATCCCAGGTATCAAATTCTACGATAAAAGAATTGGGGATACCAGCGGCACCAATCGCTCCACCTACGTTTCCACAGATATTAGGCCCCCCCGTTTGATATACAAGGCAGATACCATCGGCCCCAGCATCACTGCTTCCAAAATTCATGATCATAGTATGGGAAAAAGGCTGGCTGAAATCTACGGGAGAATTGAGCCATGCACAACCTTGTTGACTAGTAGTATTGCTGGTTAGCTGTATACAGTTGCCCTGATCTATAGCATCCCCAGTGGTTAGAAATTCACCATTACAGGGAATTTGAGCGTAGCTTATTGATAAGGCAAAAAAGAGTAGTAATGTAGAGCTTAATCTCATAGGTAATTTTTTCTTAATGTGTTAGGGGAATTGCTAACGTTTTAGCATTTAATAAACATACTCTAATGGTGGGGTAGGCGTAGTATAAATTATATGAATCAAAAATAAAGATAATGTTATGGAAAAGGGATTGTACAGTATTTTAAATTGGGTAATCGTTGTTCTGGGGACATATTTAACAGAATTTTATTTGGATGCCTGCAAAAGTTTTTTCCAATTCTTTTTCCGAAAAGCCAGTGTAATCCAAAGCACTAATACTATCAATAAATTAATGCCCAGGGTCAGAAAGTTGTTAAGCTTTCTTATAGCCTCTACCCAAAAATCACTATAGTGATAGATGTCTACGACCGGGTCATTAAAGAAAAATAATAGGGCGATTGATGTCCTGAATACAGAGAAAAGATAAAATAGGATGGACCCTGCCAAGAGTCCAATCAACATTTCTTTTCTGGGGAGAGGGGATAATATCATTAGCACAAGCAGGAAAATGTAGAAACTTAAAAAGGTATTGTAAAAACTAAACTCATATAACCTGCCATTGATTTGTACATTGGTTTTGCCAGCCGAGCGCATTTGTTGTTGCACCATTTTTTTAGATGCATACTCCACCCGAATTATATCCACATCATTTCTGTCTGATCCCAGTTGTAAATGCGCTTTGTCAAAAAGGCTTGTAAGAATTCTTTGAGTAGGCCTTCTATAGATGTCATTGAGTGTTTTGCCTACCTGAGGAATCAAACTTAGGGCTGTCAGCGTACCATACAAAAGACAAAAAAAGAAGAAGTATTTTAAGCCTGCAATTATAATAGGTTTCATGATGAAACAGATTTTTGTGATTTATCTGTTGCCCAATTCATCCAGATGAACCATAGTAGTATGCTTAATAAGGTGAATATGATAAAGCCTCCCTGTATGTGCAGGATATCAAATACCTGACTGGAAAAATATTTACCAGCAAGGTAAAGGCCTGCGATGCGGAAAATATTTGCCACGAATAAAATAAGAATACCTACTGCTATACCCGGAAATTTATATTTGAGCGCAACAGGAAAAATAACAATACCGCTAACAAGGATTGCCATCGCTTCGAGGCCATCGCATCCGTTCTTGACATTGACTGAAAAATCTGCACTGGAAATAAGAGTCCCGTTAGCTTCTGTAGCCTGACCAAATAGATGCAATAAAGCATTACTAATGCGTACTTGCCCGTTTAGAAAGGGCAATTCCAGATGGTTGCGATACAGGCCTGAATAATAAAAAATGTAAAAGAGAGACATGCAACCTATGAAACCCAATAGAAATTTCAGGATGGGGTTGCGATCCTGCAACCAAGAGCGGAGTGATTGCCTCCAGTCAACTGGTGCCTGTTTGTTTTTAGTTTTCTTTTTGCTAGACATTTAACTATCCGATTACGAGTAAAAAATAAGCCATCAACAATATACACTGATGATGGCTTATTCTTTAGTTAGAGGGTGTAAAAATTAAGCCGCTCTATTTATTGGAATAACGCTTGATGAAATGAATCAAGTAAGTAATAATTCCACCAGCTAGTAGGCTACCTGGAATATCTGCAGTAGTCATTTCATAAGCAAATATGAATATTGCAATTGCAAATACAAGAACAAATGTTGCATAAACCCAAGGCAATATCTGGAAGAATGTTTTGCTATCAAATGGTAATCTGCTATTGCGGCCACTTGAAACAGAAACGCCATTCGCCATTGCCATAGATTGCTGATATTGAGTGCCAAATACTACGCTAAGTGTAAGCATGATTAATGCAAACAGGATAAGTCCCCATTCAGACATAGTAGGGATGCCTGTAGCATTAGGTGAACAAGTACTTGGTGATATTCCTGCATTATCATTTAAAGAACAAGTTCCATTGTCTGAGAATGAGGCAGTGAGGAATATAGAACCTCCTGTTGCAGGCATTTGAAGGCCAGTAAAAGTATAAGAGTTTGCACCAAGAGATCCTACCGCTACTGATTCAGATACATTAGGGCCTGAAAGGTCAAGTGTTCCGGTAGTAGGAGCATCTACAAAACTCACTACTACATCAGCAGTGAAGAAATCATCATAAGCGATGTCATCAGTACCGTTATCATTACAGGCAGAAGCATTGTTAAATGCAATAGATGTAATATTACATCCATTGATTATACAAGTTTCAATTGGAGCATAGCGCCATGCTACACCACCTGAGATGTTGTTGCCTGGGTCTTCGTATGACTGCATACCTACTATTACATTTCCGTCAGGAGCATACATAATAGGTTGAGCACTACCTCCCATACCACCAATAGATGCCATGGTGTTACTTGTAGAGTTAGGAGTACCAGCAGCAATGTCAGCAATTGGCTTGCTTTGGCCTTGTACACCATCAATTGCACAGCCGATTCTAACTTCGAAACCTACCAGGGCTTCGCCACCAGCTGCATCAATAGGGCCATCAAAAGCATTACCTGCAGCGGTACCGTTTGAGCAAGTAACAGATACCGTCGCTCCTAATGTACCATCAGTATTTAATTGGCGGCAGCGAAGTGTAAACTGGCTCAATACCATTCCACCCCATGAGTTGCCTTCTTCACCTTCATAGCCTACAGCTACAAAACCTGGAGGGCAATCACAAACAGCAGTAGCTTGTGCGGCTGGACCACAAACAGCAGCCGTACTTTTCAAGATAGGAGTAAGCTCTCCCACCGGCGTACCCAGTTCTACACATTGGGCGAGCGCGGAATTGTTGAATAAAAAGCCTAAGCCTAATAGCAGGCTAAGTACTAGTCGTGAGTTCTTCATTGTTGATTTTGATTGTTATTAAGGAGATAAGCAAAAATACAATATTTTTTTATGCTGTGTACGTGCACGGGCCTTTTTTTTCTATGTTAATATTTGTTTTGCAATATTTTCGATGCTTTGAACTGGTTTTGCCAATAGAATGTCTTTTGCTGCTGGTTAATACTACAGAGAATGCCATATGAAAATATCTTGAAGATTGACCTTAAAAGTGTAAGTTGCATTCCAAATAATGTAAGTGTTTGAATATGAATATACCTACCTGGCAATCTGATAACCTGGAAGCAATCTTGGTATTTCTTTTACTAACTATAGGTTTTTGTGTTTATTACTTTGGTTCTGTTTCTCAAAAGCTGGAAGCTCGTTATGTTCGAAAGTATGGAAATGATACTCGATTTATTCATTTCGGCAGGTATTTAGGAGGGCTTTCAATTGGCATTGTTCCAGCGATAATTATGCTCGTAGTAACGGGAAAAGAAATCAGTGAGTATGGGGTAACAACGGGAAATGGCTTGCTATCCCTCTACTGGATTTTAGGAATTGCCAGTATTGTGGTTCCGATGAATTATTTTAATTCCCGCAAGGAGAAACATCTTGCCTTTTATCCAAATGTTAGAGAGCGGGAATGGACACCTCGATTGGTTGTTATTAATGCCTTTAGCTGGGCTTTTTATTTATTTGGGTACGAGTTGATGTTTAGGGGGCTTTTGTTGTTTGGTACTTTATCTTTATTAGGCCCCTGGCCAGCTATTATTCTGAATGTAGCCTTATATGTTTTGGTGCATGTGCCTAAAAATCTGGAAGAAACAGTAGGTGCTGCACCTCTTGGTTTTTTATTGTGCCTTATTACGTTAACGACAGGTACAATCTGGGTCGCTTTTTTTGTACATGTTACATTAGCTTTATCTAATTTTTTCTTTTCACTTAGGCATCACCCGGAAATGAAAGTGGTGCGAAACTGATAATAATGAAAAAGATTTTTGTCACTGGGGGTACTGGATTTATAGGAGGTTTACTGGTTCAGCGACTCGTTGAAGAAGGGCATCAGGTGGTAACTTTGCTGAGGTCTCCTGAAAAGGCACACCAGTTAGCACATCCGAATATACAATTAGTAAAAGGTGATTTGTCAGATGTCGAAGTGCTGGAAAAAGGAATGAAAGGTGCAGCAGAAGTCTATCATCTGGCAGCTTTCGCAAGTGTATGGGCTGCCGGAAATACTTTTGAAAAAGTAAATATAGATGGCACTGTAAATGTATTAGAGGCAGCTCGTAAAATGGGCGTTCAAAAAGTAGTTATAACATCAACGGCTGGAGTGATAGGGCCTGCAATTGATGGGCCTGTAAATGAAGATACGAAGAGGGAAGTAGATTTTTTTACAGATTATGAACGGACAAAATATAAATCTGAAATTATTGCCAAAGAATACGCTGCTCAGGGGCAGCATATAGTAATCGTTAATCCAACCAGGGTATATGGCCCAGGGCCGCTCAATGTGAGCAATTCAGTGACAAAACTGATCAAGCAATATTCCGAAGGAAGCTGGAAATTTATGCCTGGAGATGGCAATTCTACTGGAAACTATGTTTTCGTAGAAGATGTTGTTAATGGACAGCTATTGGCGATGGCCAATGGAAGGAGTGGCGAACGCTATTTATTAGGAGGAGAAGATGCGACTTATCATAAATTGTTTGATACTATAGGGGAATTGGCTGGCAAAAAGCATCAACTCTACAAAATGCCTCTTGCGATTATGTTGGCTTTTGGTAAGTTACAGTTATTTCTGGCAGAACGATTTGGGCGACAACCCATGATTACACCGGGATGGGTTAGAAAATATCTGTATACCTGGGAGGTGTCGAGCGCAAAAGCACAAAAAGAGTTAGGATATCAGGTGACGCCCTTACGGGAAGGCATCCAAAAAAACATTAGCGTGGTTAAACGACAAATGAAAGTTAAAACCTACACACTTATAACTGGTGCCAGTAGTGGTATTGGGAGAGGTATAGCAGATAAATGTGCTGAAAATGGACTCAATGTCCTTCTTGTTGCTTTAAAAGATAATGTACTTGAAACAGCACTCCATGAATTGAAGTCGCAATATCCCAATCAGAATTTCGACGCACTGGGTATTGATATGACATTGTCCGATAGCCCTCAAAAAATATTTGACTGGTGCCAGTCGAATGCTTATCAGGTAGATATATTGGTCAATAATGTAGGAATTGGTAATTCTGGAGCATTTGCATCCAGGCCGGTCGATTTTTATACACGCCAGCTACAGGTGAATATGCTGACCTTGGTGGCCCTTACTCACTTGTTCCTTCCTGAGATGCAGCAGCTATCTAAAGCATATATTCTAAACGTATCTAGCCTGGCGGCCTTTTTTGATATTCCTTATAAAAGTACTTATTCCGCATCTAAAAAGTTTGTCTATTCTTTTTCCCAATCTCTGCGCAAGGAATTGCAAAAAACAAATGTAAGCGTGACGGTATTATGTCCTGCAGCTGTACTTACGAATGCGGATGTAGCTCAGCGAGATAAAGAATTAGGTAGAGTATCCAAATTAACCCAACAAAGTATTGACGGTGTGGCAGCTTATGGTTTAAAACGGATGTTTGATGAGAAAGCGGTTGCTATCCCTGGATTAATTCCCAAATTATATCGGATACTAGGTTCGTTTGTGCCTTATCGTTTGAAGATTAATATGCTGGCAAATGCCTTCGTGAAGCAGAGCAAATAGGATATTTATTCCTGATAATATCGCTGTGCTGGCGCTGCTATCCCCCAAATTGTTAATAACTCGGATGAGAGCCAGGATTGTCCTGGTGAGGCAATAGGAATCCATGAAAGAGGATGACAAGCCTTGTCGATCCTGACGGTAGGAGTGGAGGATTGTTGAATAGTGGTTAAAGCCATGCGCTCGCATTGATTGGCTTTATAGTTTGGTTCATCAGATAAAGTAAAGATCATTAAACATCCTACTATAAAAGAGATATAATACAACTGCTTTTTCCCCGAAAGGGAAGAGAGGATATAATTTGCCGAAAGGCCCCAGAAAAAAAACAGGAGTATGAATATTGGCAGCATTGTATCTCGCCGTATTATTAATGGACGATACTCTCTATAACCACCTAAAGGAAGTAGTAGCAAATAAAAAAGAGAAAAAAGCCCTATCCATTGTAGGAGTTGAAAAATCTTTTTGTTTTGCTCACTTTGTATGCGATACTTTATAATCAGGCTATTGATTAATATCATGATCAGCAAAAGAGGAGGGCCAAGTTTATTGGTCAACTGATGTAGTAATCCAGAAGGCAATAGAGCATAGCGGGTCCAGATTGAAACACTTTGGTCGTGTTCGGCATTATACTGGCCAAGGTATAAGGAGTAAAGGCAGAGCACATTTAGTAGTACCAAGAGTAAGCTATAGGCAGGTGGAAAAGTGTTACTCCATTGCTTTATTATTCTAGGTGCATGAATCGAGCGGTTCAGCAACATTTTGTGAACCATAGATGCTCCACTAATAACGAGAACAATACCTGATATTAAAGGGCCGCTGAATGGGAGTATGATGGCCAGCGCAAATAATGAAACTATCTGCCATAAATTGAGCTTTTGGTTTATCCTATTTAATGCATTTTGACTGGCAAGGTAAGCAGGGCTGAAAAATAACAATAGAGGAATCAGTGGCGCCGCATAAAAGGAAGCATAGGTTGGGGAGCGTTCTACTACCCCCATGATGTGAAACAGGGCACCTCCCGATTGAAATAAAGGGGCCACTAAAAGGATTGGGATGATAAATGGCCATGTATCCCCTTGTGGGGAAAGGCGGATATAAGCTGCAAGCAATAATATCAAAATAAGGTGTATGCAAGTCTTTAAGATACCGCTGGTGAGGTATATGCTATCTATTGAAGAAAACCAAAGTTGAAAGCATTGAGGGGCTATCCTGAAGTATTGAAACATCGCCTGGTGTACGAAATAACGGTTGACCCCAGCATAAGCTGTATCCTGCATAATGGCCTTTACGCCAAAAGGATGTTTCAGAATGTTTTTGTATTCAGGAGCAGGTACAACGATGGCAGGTAAATCTCCATCCAGAGGGGCATGGTATTGTTGTAGAAAAGTATGACCTATATCCAATAAAAAGAGCCCTGCTAGCAGGAACTTTAAAAGATGGAGTCGCTGTTGTTTTACAATATCTGGCATATTCCCCCTGATGCTAATCAAAAAATAACGGGCTTACTTGTGTTTTACTTTGATGCTCCGCCTACTTAATGCATCTGTTTTTCAGCCCAAACGGGTTTCTATCATTAGCAAAACTAAAAAACGAGCCAATCATTTTTTGATCCTGGCTTAAATTAATAGTCAGAGAATGAAATTAATTAAGTTGTCTCTTATGATTAGTACTAAAAAGGCTTAATTTTGCAGCTTTTTAGGATATAGTCTAAAGATAGGCAATCTATCATCTTTTAATTAAACTCGGAATATTTCCGAGATAAAAGAAGGCAAATAAGTTATGATTAACATCACTTTCCCGGACGGCAACGTACGTCAATATGAAGCGGGTACTACTGCGATGGATGTAGCAAAATCCATCAGCCACGGACTGGCAAAAAAAGTTCTTTCAGCAAAAGTAAATGGCGAGGTATGGGATACCACGCGCCCAATAGATACGGATGCTACGCTTCAGCTGCTGACATGGGACGACAAGGATGGTAAAATGACTTTTTGGCACTCGTCTGCTCATTTGATGGCAGAAGCACTAGAGGCTTTATATCCAGGCATTAAGTTCGGTACGGGGCCTGCAATCGATAATGGTTTTTACTATGATATTGATCCAGGTGAACATACTATTTCTTCTGATGATTTTCCTAAGATTGAGAAGAAGATGGTTGAGCTGGCCAGAGAGAAGAATGAATACGTTCGCAAGCCGATCACTCAAGAAGATGCTATTGCTTTTTTCTCTGAAAAAGGAGACGAATACAAGCTGGAATTGATTGAAAAAAGAGGAGGAGAAGATATTACCCTTTATCAGCAAGGAGCATTCGTTGATTTGTGTAAGGGGCCTCACTTGCCAGATACCAGTTATATCAAGGCTGTGAAGCTTACTAATGTAGCAGGGGCTTATTGGCAGGGTGATGAAAGTCGTCAGCAGATGACTCGCGTATATGGTATTACTTTCCCTAAGCAAAAAGAGTTGACTGCCTACCTGGAAATGATCGAAGAAGCTAAGAAGCGCGATCACCGTAAACTGGGAGCAGAGTTGGGGCTTTTCATGTTTTCTGAAAGAGTAGGACAGGGATTGCCAATGTGGCTTCCTAAGGGAAATCAATTACGTGAGCGCCTAATGAATTTCTTGCGTGAAGAACAGGAGAAGCGTGGTTATCAATTAGTGACAACTCCACATATCGGTAAAAAGGAATTATACCAGACTTCCGGCCACTGGGAAAAGTATGGAGAGGATAGCTTCCGCCCAATCAATACACCAAAGGACGGGGAAGAGTTTTTATTGAAACCAATGAACTGTCCGCACCACTGTGAGATTTTTGCTCATCGCCCTCATTCCTATAAAGAATTGCCACTGCGTATAGCAGAGTTTGGTACAGTGTATCGCTATGAGCAAAGTGGAGAGCTGCATGGTTTGTCAAGAGTGCGTTGTTTTACTCAGGATGATGCTCATATTTTCTGTACTCCAGAACAGCTTAAGGATGAGTTCTTGAGTGTATTAGATCTGACTAAGACGGTTCTGTCTAAAATGGGCTTTGATGAATTTACTGCCCAGATTAGCTTGCGTGATCCAGAGAAACCGGAAAAATACATTGGCGCAGAGGAAGATTGGAATAATGCAGAACAGGCGATTATTGATGCTACTAAGGAAGTAGGGCTCAATACAGTTACAGAACTGGGAGAAGCCGCTTTCTATGGCCCTAAGCTTGATTTCATGATCAAAGATGCACTAGGGCGTTCATGGCAGCTGGGTACTATACAGGTAGATTATAACCTTCCTAAGCGATTCGAACTGGAGTATACAGGTGCAGATAATCAGCCACATCGCCCTATTATGATACACCGGGCACCATTTGGTTCTATGGAACGCTTTATTAGTATTTTGATTGAGCACTCTGGAGGGAAGTTCCCTTTATGGCTGACACCAGATCAATTTGCTATCCTGCCAATTAGTGACCGATTCAATGATTATGCTCGAGATATAGAACAACAACTGGCTACATATGATATTCGTGGTTATGTTGATGATCGTAGCGAGAAGATCGGTAGAAAAATTAGAGATACAGAAGTGAAAAAAGTGCCATTCATGCTTATCATTGGTGAGCAGGAAAAAGAATCAGGCAATGTATCTGTACGACGCCAGGGAGAAGGAGACCTTGGAGCTATGACTATAGAAGGATTTGCACAGCATTTTAAAGAAGCTGCTAATTCTTAAAAAAAGTTGTTGAAGAAAACAATCAGAGTGGAGGTGTAACATCATCCACTCTGATCATTATTAGAATAAAGAATGCAACCTTTTATGAAGTAAGGGAGTCTATTACAAAACTCAGATTTTCATCGTCTTTTTCTGAGTTTTCGTATATAGAAACTGTTAATTTTTTCATAAAGGCTTAATTTGCACCTTGTATTATTGAAATTATTAATGTATTTTAAGTGCCATTACGGAGTTCTTAAACCAACTGATAAATGAAGCAAGCTTTACCCCTGTTGTTATTTCTTTTCCTCGCTGTTGCTGTGAGCGCTCAAACAAGCTTCAGCGATCGTTTAAGCATCGCTATGCTTGACAATGATGAAAAGATAGAATTAAAAGTATTTCCTAATCCTGCTACCCAGTATATAGGTGTTACGAAAAATAATGTAGTAAAACAGATTGCCGTATACAATCTTGTAGGACGCCAAATGAAGTCTTTTCGCGCTGATGCAGGCGAACGCCACTATATAGGCGATCTTCCTCGCGGTATGTATCTTATCCAATTGATAGGTGCAGACGATAAAATCCTGAAAACACAGCGAGTAAATAAAAGATAAGGGTTAACCCTTATCTTTTATTTATAATAGTTGGCAAGAAACTCCGGTAAGTGGCGTAAAGCTGCTAGCTCTCGATATACAATCCTGGACTCGTTTGCTGGGTAACCAAAATAAGCTTTTCCTCCTTCCAGGCTTTTGGAAACTCCTGATTTAGCAGATACCAATACCTTATCTCCTATTTTTACATTTTGTGCAACACCAACCTGGCCATATAGAATAACATCGTTTCCGATTTCTGTATTACCACCAATACCTACCTGAGCGGCAAATAAGCAGCGTTGTCCTACTTTCACATCATGGCCTATGTGTACCTGGCAGTCTAGTTTAGTTCCCTGTCCTATAATGGTATCACCAGAAACTCCTTTGTTGATAGTGCAGCCTGCGCCTATTTGTACATCATTTTCTATAATAACCCGTCCACCAGATCTCCAGGGGTGATATCCTTTCTCTGTCTTCTTAAAATAAAAAGCATCCGAACCGATAATCGTATTAGGGTGGATAATGACGTTTTCTCCAATAATAGTGTGCTCCGCAATGGTACAGTTTGCCTGAATGTAGGTATTAGCACCAATGCTTACATGTGGGCCAATGGCTACATTAGGTTCAATGATAGCTGTTGGGTGAATATTGGCAGTTTCGCTATGAGCTTGTTGGAGTGGTTGGAAAGGGCGATGTTCTAGGACGATGCTATTGTAGGCATCAAAGGGTTTGTCACAAACGAGTAATGCTTTCCCTCTTGGACATTTTGCCTTTTCGTTTAGAATAATGACAGAAGCTGCAGACTTTAAAGATTTATCAAAATATTTCTTGACATCTACAAAAGTAATATCTCCTTTTTCTACCTGATGGATTTCGTTGATACCTGTAGCCATCAGGCTTTTACTTCCTATAATCTTGGCTCCAATTTTTTCAGCAATAGCTGTAATCGGGATGGGCTGTGAGAACTTCATATAATTGCATGTTGTATACTATAAAAGCAAAGGTAAGGAATGGTAGATTAATATGATGCAAAAAGGGATTGTACAATTTTATCTTAGAGAAAAAGGCTATGGTTATATAAGGGTGCCGGAAACAAGAGAAGAGTTTTATGTACACCAAAGCCAATTAAGAACTCCTGTTCAAAAAGGAGATGAGGTCGTATTTAAAATAGAAGAAGGTAAGCAAGGGGCAATAGCCGTAGAAGTTAGAAAGATAATTACTTAATTTTCAACTTCTATGAAGTTGTGTAAGAATGTCTGATGAGTCGATTGAAATCAGATTTTTGCACTCATTGATATTTTTTTGGAGCTTCATAGTGGCGCTATGGGGCGATAAAAAAATAAAAAGGAGGGGAAAAAGATACTTTTAGCGACCATTGAGATATTTTAGACAACTTCTATAATAAGCTTATAACCTATTCCACGGATATTGGTAATTTTTATACTGGGATCAGCTTCTAGTTTTTTTCGAAGCTTTGATATGAATACATCTAAAGTCCTTCCAACATAGTTTCCATCGTCTCCCCATACAACATTTAAAATGGTTTCGCGCTCAAGAGTCGTATTGGCATGAGAGTGAAGCAGAAAGAGTAAATCAGCTTCTTTGTTAGTTAATTCTATATTGTCACTGCCTAGTGATAGCTTCATGCTATTCTTATTGAACCGATATTTTCCTATTGAAATGATATTCGGATTAGCATTCAGGTTTCTTTTCTTGCCAAAGAAAAAACCTCCACCAACTACGAATAGGATGAGGATAATAGGTAAAATAATACTGAAATAATTGATGCTGGCTTTATCTAAAAGGACTCTTTTGGATGTATCAGGAGTATTAATGTGTGCATCAAGGATGGTAAAAAATATATTATAGCAGGCTTTGGGTTGTGCACGTGTACCACAGGGGATGATCTCAAGATTATCCAAAAAGCTGGCCTTATAGCTATGAACCACCTCCTGTGTTTCGCATTTCTCTATTTCTACTAAATAATTGCTAGCTATCCGGGTTTCTACCATTACGCTATCGATGCTTGCTACCAGTTCGTCAGGCTTGAATTCGAATGCAGATGCAAAGCTGATTTTATAGCGGTCCTCCTCTTTGCTTATAGGCAATACGAGTGATGTGCTATCTCCTGAAAGCAATAAGGCTCTATGACCAATCATTCTCATCGACACTTCAATAAGCTGTTCATGATTATCTCCCTGAGTATAGCCATAAAGTGAAGAGGAAAATATACTTATAAAAACAAGCAAAATGGATTTGAAATATCTACAACTCATTTCGCAAAAGTATTGGATTATCTTGCATAATTGAATCGTTTTGCATTCAATTTACACTAATTTACATTAGTTGAAACTTCATCAAAACGCTCTTACATACTTTTGAATAAAACAAAATCTTTATGAGTAAGATGCGTATAAACATGCTTTTGTTGATGATCCTTGGCTGGATCAGTTTTTTTAGCTGCCAGAATAGTAAAAATACTTCTTCTTCTGGTAGCAGGACAGAAAGTGGTATTAGTAAAACAGAAAAAATGCCTATTGGACCCAAATTGGCAGAAAATAATCATTTATCAATTGAAGATCGAATCGAGTTATACCATCGCTTAAAAATAGAAAGCCCTGATGCATACACCTTCGATAATTTGGATGATATCACTATGTATGGATATTCTTTATTGTGGAATGATAAAACGGATGAAGCGATTGCAATATTTAAACTGATCGTATCGGAATATCCTGATTATGCAAATGGATATGATAGTTTAGGGGAAGCTTATCTAAAGAGCGGAGATAAAAAATTGGCCCTGGCTAATTATGAGAAATCAGTAAAAATGGACTCTCTCAATTATTTTGGAGCGGAACAAATTAATCGGATAAAAAATCCGGACTATGTTCCTGAAAGAAGCCGTTTTGATCAGGTTTTTACAAAGAAAAAATATTGTGATGATCTGGATCAATTAGGGAATACATTGATTCAAATACATCCTAATGCGCTTAAATTTATTACTAAAGAAGATTTTCAAAAAACGATTGAGCAAAAGAAAGGCCTGATTACAGATCATACCACTTATGGTGAATTTATCTGGCATTGTAGTGAAATCATTGCCAATACAAACTGCTCACATACGTCGATGGGCAACTTTTTTCATGAATGGCAATTGTTGCCCCACAAGTATATATTCCCACTAGAGGTCCGATGGATAAATGATCACTTATATGTAGTGGCAAATAATGGAAATGAAGATCATGTGTCTATAAAAGATGAAATATTAAGCATAAATGGCATGGCTGTTTCTGATTTGATTCAGGATATTTTTAAGCACATTCCATCTCAAGGACATATCAAAACTTCTAAAAAATATGACTTTGAAAAGTGGGCGCCAGGGATGATTCCTTATGCTTTGGGATTTCCTGATAAATATGAAGTCCTTGTACAAGGAAAAGAAAGCCCTGTTGTGTTGAATAGTGCTCAGGAGGAACAAAGTTATTATTCACAACCACTAAGGCATCATTATCCAGAAGAACGATTATCTCTCGAGATGTTGGAAGAGGATCAAACAGCCATATTAAACATTGCCTCATTTAATTATTACTGGTGGAATAATCTGGACTTTTTTGAGCAATTCATAGATAGCTGCTTTGTTGAAATGAATGAGAAAGGAGTTGAAAATCTAATAATTGATGTGCGGTATAATGGTGGTGGTTCACCAGAAGCCAGTATTCATTTGCTGAAATACTTGATTGATGAACCATTTGTTTATTATGCAAGCACTCCAGATGGTATAGATGAAGGGCTCCACTATCCCTTTGAAAAGCAGTTTGAAGGAAATCTTTTTTTCTTGATAGATGGAAATGGGAATTCTACCACAGGACACTTTATGGCTGTTGCTAGAGATTTAAAACTGGGAACGATTATTGGAGAGGAGCTTGGATCTAATCAATTTTGCACCGCCGGACAAACGATACGTAGACTTTCAAATACGGGCTTGGAGTATTACATCCCTAATAGTACCTGCATAAGTTCGGCCACTTCCTCGCCAGAAGATAGAGGTATTTTGCCAGACCACTACATTGCACAAAGTATCGATGACTATCTGGATAGTATAGATAGGGTGAAGGTGTATACGATGGAGTTGATTGCTAAGTAGCATTTTCTTGAGATACAAGCTAAAAGGGGAGTATATCTGTGAGTTTGCTGCAATTTCTTCGAGTGTATGATTTCTTGTCTGTGAATTTTTATGTATTGGTTTAATGACATTTACACCGAAATCTGTTCATGTATAGACATGTCGCCAAGTTGGCAATGAATTGATTAAAAAAGGAAAAAAAACAATATTAGCTTTGTAGTGCCAGTTTTGTTGAGTGATAATCATACCAATCTAGAAGAATAAAATGCAAAAAATACTACTCTCTATCTTATTACTGGGGATGACTGTTTACTTAGGGGCACAGTCTGTACTGCCTATTGGCGAATGGCGAGCACACTTGCCATATCGTGTAGGCAAATATGTAACCCAAAGCGATGATAAGGTATATTTCTCTACAGGGGGAGCTATCATGGAAGTGGACAAGGAAGAGCAATCCCTGGACTTTATAACGCGGGTAGAAGGGCTTTCCAATGTAGGAATCGAGATGATTCGATATAATCGCCAAGGACAAGTATTGATCATCGTTTATGAAAATACGGTCATCGATTTATTGTACGATGATGGATCAATTGTTACCCTCAATCAGATTAGAAACTTCGATAATTTCTCTGGCGAAAAAGTTATTAATAGCTTATATATAGAGAATGATTCTATCGTTTACTTAGCCGCTACTTATGGCGTTTCGAAATTAAATCTGGCAGCCCAGGAATTTGCTTTTACTACATTTACTGGTTTTCCAGTCAATGACATACATCTTTATGATGAATACTTGTATGCTTCAACAGATGTAGGTATCTACCGAATTGAAACAGATAATATAAATCCGGATGATTTTGGAAATTGGAAGCTGCTAGGCTCAGCAGAAGGATATCCGGATGATTACAGTGCTTCCGCTTTTGCTACCTTCAATGATGAGTTATATGTAGCGGTTAATGATACTTTATTCAGTTATAAAGGGAATAGTTTGGAGTTTGTTCATTACGAATTAGGTTCTACACTGGAATTTTTGACCACTGAAGGTGTATATCTTCTTGCAGGGTTTCGCCCTGGAAGGGTTGTGTATTTCCACCCTGATGGAACGCAAGGAACAATCCCTTCCAATTGTGTGAAAGCTCCTAATTATGCTATAGAAGATGAGCGAGGGCGTATTTGGTTTGGAAACGAAGAAGCTCGAAGTGATTTTCGTTTTTTAGAAAATATTAATGCTGGTTTTTGCGATGCAATACCTGTGAATTCTCCTTGGTCGGAAGCAGTCTGGGATATTTCTATCCACAATGGAGAGGTGTGGATGGCTTCTGGTGGATTGGATCAAACATTGAGTGCTCGTTTCCTTTCAGATGGCTTTGCTTCCTTTATTAATGGAAATTGGACAATCTATAATCGGGAAACAACGGAGGCGCTAAAAGGGCCGAATCCAGACCCTTCGGTTACTGATGACGATATTCAGGTGTTTGTATCTTCTGCTATTCATCCTGGCAATGGGAATGTCTATATGGGGAGTTATATAGAGGGCTTGGTAGAAATAGATGAAAATGGGGTGTTTAACCAATATAGAGATACTAACTCCACTCTGCAAGAAGCAAATGGAGATCCTCGTGTACGTGTAGGAGGTTTGGCATTTGATGAGGATAACAATTTGTGGATCAGTAATAACTCTGTTTCTAAACCCATCTCTGTATTAATGCCAGATGGCACTTTCCGCAGCTTTGCAGTGCCTACATGTAATCAAAACCTGGTGTATGATCTAGCGATAGACGGTAGCGGATATAAATGGCTGGTACTTGGTAATAATAGTGCCGCTTTGATGCTGTTTGATGAAGGAGAGCTAATGGATGATTCTTCTGATGACCGATGTAGAGTTTTTACTTCCAATGATAGCGAGTTGCCCACCAATAATGTCAATTGCCTGGCTGCCGACCTGGAAGGGGATATTTGGGTTGGAACGATAGAAGGCATTACTATTTTTGAATGTGGTAGTAGCGCTTTTGAAGATGAATGTGAAGGGACTCGCCGTATTGTGGAGCAGGATGGTTTTGGCGCATACCTGCTGGAAACAGAAAATGTAAAGACAATAGCTATAGATGGAGCTAACCGCAAATGGGTAGGCACAGAAAATGGTGTTTTTGTGCTGTCTGCAAATGGAGAAGAAGAAATAGCTCGTTTTACAACAGCTAACTCGCCATTATTTAGCAATGATATTCTTGAAATAGAAGTAGATCGCGAAAGTGGAGAAGTCTTTATCGGTACTTTGGAAGGCCTGATCTCTTATCAGAGTGATGCAGTATCTGGCGGTAATGTACATAAAGGAAATATAACAGTTTACCCCAATCCAGTAAGAGAAGATTATGATGGGCCTGTTGCTATCAAAGGCCTGGCGCGAGATGCTACGGTAAAAATTACAGATATCAGTGGCAAACTGGTTTATGAAACAACTGCTCTTGGAGGACAAGCTATTTGGGATGCACGTGATTACAATGGACGGCGCGTAAGCTCAGGTGTTTACCTGGTGTTCAGCAGTAGTAACCCTCGTTTTGCAGGCTTTTCAGGAGATGCCGATACTGCTGTGGCTAAAATATTGGTAATTAATTAAATAGGTGCTTTCGGATTTATGATTTCGGGTCATTTAATTTGAGTATCCAAAATCATAAATCCGAAACATGAAGTCATCCTTCCCTTTCTAATACACTGCGGTTTTCACCACCTCTTCATAATAGGCCTCATATTTAGGAAGTACATTTTCAATGTCAAAGCGACGAGCTTGTTCCAATGCATTTGCTCTGAATCGCTGGAGAACATCATCATTTTCTAGTATGTGGATAGCATTGCGAGCCATATCTTCTACATCTCCTACATTGCTCAAAAAACCAGTTTCGCCATGGATGTTTACTTCTGGCAAGCCTCCTACATTGGTCGAAATAACAGGTACCTCACAAGCCATTGCTTCTAATGCGGCCAGTCCGAAACTTTCATTTCCTGAAGGGATAATAAACAAATCAGATACAGCTAATAATTCTTCTATCGCATCCTGCTTACCAAGAAATCTGGTTTCATGACAAAGATCCATTTTCCGACATAGTTCTTCCATGTGTTGGCGCTCAGGCCCATCACCAATAAGCATTAATTTGGAAGGAAGGCGTTCATAAATTTTCTTGAATACATGTAGTACATCTCCTACCCTTTTTACCTTTCGGAAATTGGAAACGTGGGTGATGATTCGTTCTCCATTAGGTGCTATTGCTTTTTTAAAATGATCCTTATTTACTTTGCGGAAGCGGTCGAAGTCGATGAAGTTGTATATAACCCGAATATCATTTCTTACATCAAAAGTATCATAGGTCTGCTGGCGAAGGCTTTCTGATACAGCTGTAACTCCGTCCGATTTATTAATAGAAAAGGCAACTACAGGAGCAAAGGATTTATTATTGCCTACCAGCGTGATATCAGTACCATGCAGGGTTGTTACAACAGGTACATAGCGCCCTTCTGATAATAGTATCTTTTTGGCCATATAGGCTACCGCTGCATGGGGAATAGCATAGTGTACATGAAGCAGATCCAGGTTTTCAAATTTAACAACATCTACCAACTTACTGGAAAGAGCAGTATCATAAGGAGTATACTCAAAGAGAGGGTAGTCCTCTGTAGACACCTCATGATAGAAGACATTTTCGTGGAAGGTTGTCAGCCGGGCGGGCCTTTTATATGTAATGAAGTGAATCTGGTGCCCTCTTTTAGCAAGCCCCAGTCCAAGTTCTGTTGCAACTACCCCACTCCCTCCGTAGGTAGGATAGCAGACGATACCTATTTTCATAGTTGTCTAGCCTAGTTGTGTAAATATCCTGCTTTAAAATGGTCTTTTTGGATAAATGATGATTTGGACATCTTTGCCAAAAAGCCAGCATTAAATGATACAGCTTGAGGAGGAAATAGTTTTATCATACTCTCCGCTTTGATAGCAGTTTTGCTATTATTATCAATTCTACGACCGCTTTGCCTCCATTGCTACCATTTTTTCTTGAAGAGGAAATTACTTCAAATCCCACTTTATTCATCATCGCAATCAAATACTCCGCCTGATGATAATAAGTATAAACTTGTTCTTTTTTGCCGGAGCTTGAACTAACAAATCCAGACTTGGAGTAATCGTCTTCCATCGTACTTATATATAATATACCATCTGTTGTTAGTCGTTCTGCTGCATGTAGAATGAATTGCTCTGCTTCGGCTTTAGAGAGATAAGGTAGCCCAAATCCACAGATGACGCCATTATATTGGTGTTCTAGTTCACAAATTTTTCTGATGTCCTGCACTGCAAATGAAGCAGCCGGATTGTTGACTTTTGCCAGGGCAATCATTCGCTCAGAAAGATCAATACCATGGATGTTAAAGTGTGGGTATTTTTGTAGCAAATAATAAGTCACATTACCAGGGCCACAAGCTACATCCAGAATGCTAGGGTTTTGATGTTTTGAAATAGCATCACAGAAAAAATCAAAAGTGTCATGATATGGAGAGGTGTCCATATATTTATCCTGATACAAATCTGCTTTTTTATTGAATAAGCTAACTACCTGAGTAGTTCTATCCATAAAATGATATAATTATATTTTTTATATTTTTATGCCGCATTAATTATTGGAAAGACAGCTTTAATGCTCTACCCTTTATACAGGAACAATAAATAACATTTGCCGAAAGGCATAAAGTTGTCCTCTCAAAACTATTACTTTCAAAGCTTGTAAGTTAAGATTTTATCCACTTCAAGCTCTAGCTATCACCCCAATTGGTTTGGTAAAGCCATCTCATTGTTTTTACACAAAATAAGAACAGTAATATGTTTAAAAAAGTAAGTGTTCTTGTTTTAATGGCGCTGCACATCGCGTTATTAAATTATGCACAGGTAGAAGAAAAATATGGTAGTCCTAATGATGTCTCTCTTCCTAATTGGGTGCGCCTGATGTATGAAGAAAGTCCAGATATAGGAGTAGTCCTGGATGCCTTTAATGCTTATTATAAAGACTATCCTTTTGTTAAAAACCAGCATACTCAATATCTGAAGCGTTGGCTGTGGCGTATACAGCGATACGAATATCAGTTTGAAGACCCTACTCTTGACAAGGAAAGTCACAAACGATTAAAGGAATTAGAAACGAATTATCTCCAAAAAAGCAAAGATTTGACCTTAAGTCATTCTAGTGCCGCCAATTGGTATTGCGTAGGCCCTTTTGATTGGGATCATGATGCCGCTAGTCGTTCCTATGCTCCAGGAGCAGCTCATGTATATACGGTAGAGCATTGTGAAAGTAATCCAGATGTCATCTATGCTGGTACCGCTACTGCCGGGATATGGAAATCAACGGATCGTGGCCTGAACTGGATCAGCCTAAGTGATGGGCTTTTAGTAGGTACTGTGTATGCGATTGAAGTAGATCATACAAACTCGAATATTGTCTATGCTTCTATGTTTGACAATATTTATAAGACCGTAGATGGAGGCACTACCTGGTCACCTACTGGTGATATGAGTTTCCAGGGGCTTACTTTTTCTACCAGGGATATACGGATGCATCCCAGTAACCAAAATATCCTTTTTGCCGCTACAGATGGAGGCTTTTTTAAGACTACAGATGCGGGATCTAGCTGGACTACCATCATGAGTGGCTCCTTTCAGGAATTAGAATTTCACCCTACCAATCCCGATATCATTTATATGGTAAAGGTAGTGAGCAATCGCATCGAGTTTTATAAATCAATAGATGGAGGTAATGCTTTTACGCAGCAAACTACGGGTTGGCCAACCCCTGCTCTGGGCGACCCAAATGATGAACATAGTCGCGGAGAAATTGCAGTTACCCCTGACAATCCGTCTAAAGTATATGTGATGCTGACTGGAAGAGTTAATGGGGGGGCTGGCTTGTATGGTATTTATGTCAGTACGGATGAAGGAGCTAGCTGGTCTTTTTCCTGTTGTGGCCCTCAAGCGGGGGGATTACCGGATTTAGGGACTACTCCCCCAAATATCAATACTATGGCCTGGGCAAAGGATGGTAGTGATGATGGTGGACAGTATGGTTATGATGTAGCATTTGCAGTTTCTCCTACCAATGAAGACTCGGTCTTTTTAGGAGGGGTAAATATGTGGGTCTCATCCGATGGAGGCGCTACTTTTGTCTGCCCTTCCAAGTGGAGCGAACCCGGACTGCCTGACTATGTACATGCTGACTTACACGATATTCATTATTACCCCAATGGAGAAATATGGGTGGCTTGTGATGGAGGCATTTTTTATTCCAATGATGGAGGGCTTAATTTCACCCGCCGTATTTTAGGTATAGCAGGTAGTGACCTCTGGGGCTTTGGAGCTGGTTTTTGGGATTGGGAAGTGATGCTGGGAGGAGCGTATCACAATGGGACGCTGCTAAAAAATGGAAACACCTACACCAATGGCTGGATTTGTACGGATGGAGGAGATGGTACTGGTGGTTTCGTTAATTATGGTAATGAAGAAATCGTTTATAGTGATTACAATATTAAAACCCTCCCTGATGATAGAACTGTAACAATACCTACGAGGAGTTACAGCCAAAAACCTTACACCCACTATATTATAGGGCGTTCCAGTCAAATTGAATTTCATCCTAATTATTACACTCATTATCTTTTTGGAAGGGAAGATGGCCTTTGGAAATCAGAAGATGATAATTATACGGCCTTCCTGATTCATGATTTTGGAGAGCCTGTAGCAGATGTGGAAATGTCATGGGCTGATACCAATGTGATTTATGTAACGACCTGGCCAGCTTACTGGGATGAGAAGAAGGTATATAAAACAACAGATGGGGGGCAAAATTGGACAGAAATAACTCCTCCTACTTCTCTGTTTAGCAGTAGACGATATATAGAATATGATATCGAGTTGAGTTATGATGATCCTAATACCCTTTGGTTGGCAAGGGTTGGGAGGCAAACCAATGATAATAATAAAATATTCAAATCAACAGATGGAGGTGCTTCCTGGATTAATATTACGGGTACTGCTCTGGATGGAGAGGTACTAAGAGGAGTGACACTCCAAAGGGGTACAAATGAAGGTTTGTATATAGGTACTAGCAGAACGGTTTATTATAAAAATGCTACTTTGCCCGACTGGCAACTATATAATACTGGCTTACCTGTAAGGACGGCATCTCGAAAAATAATCATTAACTATCGGACAGAGCAACTAATCAATCCTTCCAATCGGAGTGTATGGATGTCTGATTTATATGAAACGAGTACACCTAGTGCAGAAATATCAGTGGATACTCGTTATAAAGGCTGTTCGAGAGATACTTTTTATTTCACAGATCATTCCGCTTTGAGTGAGTCTGGTGCCAGCTGGAGTTGGTCGTTTCCTGGCGCCTCTTATGTGAGTTCTACTACCTCAAGGACAGCTAAGGTTGTATATGGCAGCCCTGGTACTTATGATGTATCATTAACGGTTGCAGATGCCTATGGTACCGATAGCAAAGCCATTGTAGATATGGTTGAAGTAGATAATCTTTGTGAAGCAACGGAAACTCCAGGTATGGCTTTGCATACTGCTACTAATGGAGACTATGTAAAAGTAACAGGAGCGAATCTGGATAATCTCACTCATTTTACAACTACCGCATGGATTTATCCTAATGGTTCACAGGAAGGGTTTGCCGGTATTGTTTCTAGTGGCGATTGGTGCGCACATTGTGAGGATACAGAAGGGCTAATCTTCGACTACTATGCGAGCAGGCTGTGGTATAAATGGCCTGGTGATGGCAATCCCTGGGCGTCTAATAGTGGTATGGAAGTGCCATTAAATCAGTGGAGTTATGTAGCACTTGTCATAGAACCCACTCAGGCGACACTTTATCTAAATGATCAAAAATATATACACAGCAGAACATTGGATCCCGGAACGATTGAAAATCTACACATAGGATATGGTCATTATAGCAAATCCTTCAAAGGAGATATTGATGAAGTAACGCTTTGGGATCGAGCATTATCAGAAGCAGAAATTCGAGAATTGCGACACCTTACCAAGGCTGATTTACTAGCCACGGATCCTAAGCTGATTGCTTATTATCAGTTTACAGACTTGGTGCAGGCTTCACAGATAATGGATAATGGACGTATCATGCATGGCAATATAAACAACGGGGCCGGATTGACCACTTCTACAGTACCCGTTGGTGGGGGTACTTCTCATCGGTTGACAGTGAGTAGTAGTCCATTGACTTATGATTTTACCGATGCAGGAGCGAAGTTGTATTTTTCAGATTGTTCACCACCTGATGGAGAGATGGTTGTTTCTCGCCTTGAGTTGTCACCAAATGATCCTGCTAATGCAAATGCTGATCCTGGTAACTACTGGGTGTTGAACTATTATGGCAACAGCAGTAATATGTTTTCTTATCTGGATTCTATTGAATTGCAGGGAGTTGACCAGGCGTTTATTGATGGGCTGGACAATCCCGAAGATGCGCTGTTTTACACTCAAGATGAAAATGAAGGGGGAAATAACTGGCAAACTAAAAGCCGGGGATATAAATTAATAAACAATAATACGCTGCGTTTCCGCCAATCCAATTACATAGAATCTTCTGCTCAGATATCTCTAACGGATGGAGGGGCTTATTTTAGTGAAGTCATACCACAAAATAATTGTGTGCCGGATAGTATTCCTGGTTCTGCACTGCATTGTATTGCTAGTGGCGATTATGCTCAGATACCAGATATGGGACTTACATCAGTTGAAGAATTAACCATTACTGCCTGGGTAAAACCCGATGGTACTCAGTCAGACTACGCAGGAATTGTAATGAATGATGGTACTGCTGGAGGGCCTAATTTTCGTGAAGGAAATAATACACTGGGCTATCATTGGAATGGTGGATGGTCCTGGGATTCCAATCTCGAACTGCCAGCGGGAGAGTGGTCACATATAGCTTTTGTAGTCGAACCTACTGGAGTGACCTTGTATTTGAATGGTATAGGAGAGAAAGATATTAGGTCGCCAGGTATGATAGATCTGACCACGATGAAAATAGGTTCTTATCAAGGCTGGGGGAGTCGAAATTTTAATGGCCTGATTGATGAAGTGACTATCTGGACACGTCCACTCACACAAAATGAGATTCGTGAAATGATGCACCTCACCCAGGAAGACATGATTAGTGATCCAAACCTGATCTCGTATGTTCAATTTAATGAAGCCGGTGGTGATACCTACGATAAATCTGGTAATGGTAAGCATACCGCTTTTATAGGAAATGCTACTCGTGCTACTTCTACAGCACCCATTGGAGGTGGTACAAGCCATCGGCAGGATATTAGTGTAGAAGGAGAGTACACTTTTGGAGATACAGGGCTTAAACTCGATTTTCCTCCAGCTGGTACTTATCCTGATGGAGAGTTGGTGGCTTATCGCATCAATGTGCCTCCGGACGAAAACCCCGGTGATGGCAATATACTTCCACAAGGCTATTGGATTGTAAGAAACTATGGCCTCAATAATACCTTCACAGAATTGGAGAGTATAGTATTTGAATCGATTAGTCCGCTTTATACTACAGATGAAAATGATCCACAATTGTATACTCTATACAAGCGGGGTTCAAATGCTTTTGGGAGTAGTTGGGCTTCACAGGATGTCGCAGACATGATACAGGCAACCACTAATGGTAATGGGACAATGACTTTTAATACCGCTAATGGTATTACGAGTTTTAGCCAATTTGCTATTTCTGATACCAGAGGAATTAGCCTTTCGGTAAAAGTATTTTTAGAGGGAGCTTATGATAATGGAAGTGGTTTGATGGGAGATGCCTTACGTAGTCATTACCACCTACCTGATACAGAACCTTATACAGCCTTGGGATATACTCATATAAACGGAGGAGGAGGAGAAAGCTGTAATGCTACAATCTTTAATGTAATTGGTAATGATGCAATCGTAGATTGGGTATTAATCGAGTTACGAGATAAGAATGACCCAACGACAATCCTGTATACTCGGTCTGCATTATTACAACGCGATGGTGATGTGGTTGATATGGATGGTTCTTCTGCTGTATTACTGACACAGGTAAAAGAAGATGATTATTATGTAGCTATACGACATCGGAACCACCTGGGTATTAGAACACCAATAGCACTTACATTCTCAGGTAGTACAACTGTCTATGATTTTACCACGGCTCAGGGCCAGGCTTATGGTACTAATCCTATGGCATCTCTAAATGGAGTATTTGGTATGTATGCCGGTGATGCCAATATGGATGGGCAGGTGAATGCGGTAGATAAGAATACTTATTGGCGAGTACAAAATGGACAGCCTTTTAATTACGATGACTCTTCTGCCGATTTTAATATGGATACGGCTATAAATGCAGTTGATAAAAATAATTACTGGAGACTCAATAATTCTATCATTGAACAATTGTAAGCACAAAATTTAACTGGAAATGAAACGCTTTATTCTATTCATATTATTTGTTCCTTTTTTTACAGGATATCTCTTAGGGCAAACCTTTTGCCTGCGACTTATTGAGGTATCCAAAACAGCTAATGAACTGACAGTAGCCATCGAAATACAGGGAAGTACCGCTTTTAAATTAGGCTCCAGTAACCTTCAGTTTTCATACAAGACAACCGGATTGGATAATCCAGTATTTGAATCTTCTCCTTTGGCTCCACCACTTTATCAGATACCAACGGTCACAGAGCCACTAGCTGGAGAAACATCGTTTAATATAGAGTTGGCTTTCGAAACCTTCGGGACTACCATCTCAGCCACTCCTGACTGGACAGAGGTTGGGCAAATTACCTTTGATATTATAGATGATACTCAAACTTCTGGTATGAGTTGGAGTTACAATGGAGGGACTACCCAAACGGTGGTTTACCTCGATGATGAAGCCACCCAGATATTGGCTACTTCTACAGGAATCGCTTGTTTGACTCCTTTAGATGTATCACTCAGTTCGGGAGGCTTGCCAGTAGAATTATTGACCTTTTCCTCTAATCCAGAAGGAGGCTGTATACACCTGAGGTGGGAGGTTGCCAGAGAAGAAAACTTCGAGGGGTATGAAATTCAACGCTCACAGGATGGCAATACTTTTTATAAAGTAGGATGGGTCGAAGGGACAGGAGATTTATTGTATGACTACCTGGATGCTAATTTACAGTTTGGTGAACCTTATTATTATCGATTGAAAATGCAGGATCAGGATGGAAGCTATCGCTATTCTCCTATCCGGACAGCACAATTAGCTCCTACTTCTATTCACGAAAATTACCAACTATCCATTTCACCCAATCCTGCCCAGTATGAATTGCTTGTCAAAATGTCTTCGCCCAAGGCAGAGCGGTGTCTTTTGGAGATATCTAATGAAAAAGGGCAAAGAATATTCAAGCGCTCCTTAGATATTCATGCTGGAGAAAATCAGGTGTTGATTAATGTAAGTGATTTCCCGAAAGGAGCCTACTTCATCAACTGGCAGATAAGAGATCGATTACTGACAGAGAAAATTGTGATAGTTAAATAATCGATTATAAATTAGAAGTAATTAATAAATCGAGATCGGTAGATTTAATTGCAAAGCGTTCGCCAAGGTAATTATTAGTTAAGCAGCCTTTGTAAGTATACACTCCATGACGGAGCCCCATATTATTAAATAACAGGTGTTCAATACTACCTGTACTGCCTGCTCTTAGTAGAATAGGTGTAAGAATATTACTTACAGCGACGGATGCAGTACGGGATACACGGGAAGCAATATTGGGAACGCAGTAATGAATCACATCATGCTTGACAAAAGTAGGTTTGTCTAAAGAGGTTACTTCAGAGGTGGCAAAACATCCTCCCTGATCAATACTCACATCGATAATGACAGAGCCCGTTTTCATTTGAGCTACTAAATGTTCACTAACAATGAGTGGAGTACGGCCCGACTTGGAATGCATGGCACCAATCGCTACATCGGCTGTAATCAGCTCTTTTTGTAAATAGTGTGTATTGATAGCAGAAGTATATAAGGGGCGGCCTACCTGATTTTGTAGTCGCTTGAGTTTATATATATTGTTATCAAAGACTCTTACTTCTGCTCCCAACCCCAGAGCAGTACGGGTAGCATATTCAGCAACAATGCCAGCTCCCAGAATGACTACTTTGGCACTGGGCACTCCCGAAATGCCTCCTAGCAAAACACCTTTCCCGCCGCTGGTAGATGCTAATAACTCTGCCGCAGTGAGCATCGCACTGATACCTGCCATTTCACTCATGATTCGGACGACAGGGAAAGTGCCAGAATCATCCATTATATATTCCATAGCCAAGGCGATAACCCGCTTTTGGCGCAGTTTGTTAATGTAATCTGCAGAAATGATAGGGAGTTGTAAAGGCGATATCAAAATCTGATTTGGATGCATTAACTCTATTTCTGCCAAAGTAGGAGGTGCTACTTTGATGATGACATCCGCTTTGTATACTTCTTCTTGACTATAGGCAATTTCAGCTCCTATTTCTGAGTAATTGTGATCAGAAAAATTAGACTTATCACCAGCTTCCGTTTCGATGACTACCCGATGTCCATGAGCAATGAGTGTGGCTACAGAAGAAGGCACAAGTGCAACCCTGTTTTCCTGGATGGTTAACTCTTTAGGGATGCCTATATACAATTTATTAGGCTTAAGAGGAACCTGGAGCATTTCCGTTTGAGTCAAGAGTTGCCCCTCAGTAAATTCCTTTGGAATAGGTATTTTCTTCTTATCACTCATATTGGGTGTTGCTTGTAGTTTGGGTGATGTTAAGGTTTAAGATTTTGGGTTTATGGTATTTCTGGGTTCCCAGTATTTTAAATGATGTATCCTAACATCCGATATCACAACAAACTGCTTACAAAAATAGAATTTTTCGATTGGAATTGCCGATAATTTCAAGTTTTATTCGAATACAGTCTTCTGGCAAAAGCGGCTCAATTATCTCAGGCCATTCTATGAGGAAATAACTGTCGTTATCCAGGTATTCTTCTATTCCAATATCCAGTGCTTCCTCAATATCTTTCAGGCGGTATAGATCAGCATGGTAAATGCGAGCAACCTTGCCCATTGCATCTGTATATTCATATTCATTTATAAGAGAAAAAGTTGGACTGGATGCTTCTTCTACTACCCCAAGGTGATCACAAAAGGCTTTGGTAAAAGTTGTTTTGCCAGCTCCTATTTCACCAATTAAGACAAACTTTTTTCTGTCTCCGGCATAATCTAGTATTTGCTTAACAAGCATAGGGAGTTCTTCGGTACTATTGATCACTAATGATGACATAAAAAGTTTATTATTATACTACAAAACACTACTCATAGGTATAGTGTTTAACTGCCGGCAAAATGGCAATTCTAAATAAAATAAGCGCTATAAAAAGAGCGTTTTTTTTCGTAATTTTGCAGGATGAACACAGATAATATAAATGAGCAAGAGCAGCCCCAGTCGGGCGATTACGGTGCCAGTAATATTCAGGCACTGGAAGGATTAGAAGCAGTACGTAAACGCCCCGGTATGTATATCGGGAGCACTGACTCCAAAGGCTTACATCACCTCGTTTGGGAGGTAGTAGATAACTCCATAGATGAACACCTGGCAGGACACTGTTCAGAGATAGAAACTATCATACATAAAGACAATTCTATTTCGGTACAAGATAATGGGCGAGGCATTCCTGTGGACATGCATAAAAAGCTCAAAAAATCTGCACTGGAAGTAGTAATGACTGTATTACACGCTGGTGGTAAATTTGATAAAAATACTTATAAAGTATCCGGTGGTTTGCACGGGGTAGGGGTATCTTGTGTAAATGCCCTTTCTATAAAACTGCGAGCAGAGGTACATCGTAATGGCAAAATATATACTCAGGAGTATAAACAAGGTAAACCGCAAACGGAAGTTGCAGAAATAGGTACCTCTAGTACTACTGGGACAAAGGTAACTTTTTGGCCAGATTCGGAAATATTTGAAACACTTGAGTACAAATATGATATACTCGCTACCCGTATGCGAGAACTATCTTACCTGAATAAAGGCTTGCGCCTTCGCTTGATTGATGAGCGTAATGTACAGGAAGATGGATCATTCTATACAGAAGACTTCTACTCAGAAGGAGGACTTCGCGAATTTGTTGAGCATATCGATTCCAGCAAGCAAAAGCTGATCGAAACACCTATCCATGTTATTGGGAAGGAAGAAAATGTAGAGGTTGAAGTGGCAATGCAATACAATACCTCTTTCTCAGAAAATATACACTCCTACGTGAATAATATTAATACTCGTGAAGGAGGTACTCACGTAAATGGTTTCCGAAGGGCCGTTAATCGCGTTTTTAAACAATATGGAGACGATAATGGCCTGTTTAAAAAACTGAAGTTTACTATATCAGGAGAGGATTTTCGTGAAGGGCTTACTGCAATTGTTTCTGTGAAAGTTCCTGAGCCACAGTTTAAAGGGCAGACCAAGGGAGAATTGGGTAATTCTGAAGTGACAGGTATCGTATCCCGCGCTGTAGGAGAAGCACTGAAGCACTATCTGGAGGAGAATCCTCAGTCGTCAAAGCGTATTATTGATAAAGTTATTTTGGCTGCTACTGCCCGTCATGCTGCTCGCAAGGCACGTGAAATGGTACAGCGCAAGAATGTATTGACAGGAAGTGGATTGCCAGGTAAGCTTTCAGATTGTTCTACCCGTAATCCTGATGAGGCAGAGATATTCCTGGTAGAGGGGGATTCGGCAGGTGGTACTGCCAAGCAGGGGCGTGATCGCCGTTTTCAGGCTATTTTGCCATTGAGAGGTAAGATTCTCAATGTAGAAAAAGCATTGGAACACAAGATATACGAGAATGAGGAGATCAAGAATATGTTTACGGCACTGGGTGTCTCTATTGAGGAAAAAGAGAATGGAGAGCGCCATCTGAATATGGAAAAACTTCGCTATCACAAAGTAGTCATCATGTGTGATGCCGATGTCGATGGTAGCCATATCGTTACATTGATCCTGACTTTCTTCTTCCGATATATGCGCCCATTGGTTGAAAATGGATATGTATACATTGCTAAACCACCTCTTTATCTTGTTAAAAAAGGTAAGCAGTTCCGATATTGCTGGACGGAAGAGGAGCGTAAAGAAGCCATTGCTACCTATGGAAAAGGAGAAAATGACAGCTCTGTAAAGGTTCAGCGCTATAAGGGTCTGGGAGAAATGAATGCCGAGCAACTTTGGGAAACAACCATGGACCCAGATGTGCGTATCCTGGAGCAAGTGTCAATAGAGGATGGGATGCAGGCAGATAGTGTCTTTTCTATGTTGATGGGAGATGAAGTTCCTCCTCGCCGTGCTTTCATTGAAGCCAATGCCAAGTACGCAAATGTAGATGCTTAAATAAACGATTTCTCGGATGATTTTATTAAAAATCAAAAAATAACCGCATAAGTCGTGTACTATTTGTGGTAAGGTCCACGAATTGCACCAATTGCACGAAAGTTTTGAAAGTTTGTGCAATAAGTGCCATTTGTGGACCATTTTTATATCACTTCTCCTGTGGAAGCTTCCTCTTCTATTAATTGTACAACCATAACAGCCATTCGGCGGCTAATTATTTAATAAGAATCAAGTCATCCGAGAAACATAAGTTCTCTTTCGTTATTGGAAGTAATATAGACTCTTGAAACCAAACTGCGGACTTAAAGAGAACTGCTGCTCTCCTTCATTATTATCAAATGCGGCTGCTATTTTAATGGATGGATTAAGACTCCAGCGATAATTGATAAAATATTCTCCCGAAAGATCAGTGAGTAAGCTTAGAGAAGCTCTATTCTCCGAAAGTGAAAAAACTTGAGTAGGTTCTTCAGAGAAGCTATCCCACTGTAGTCTATTATTCAATGTTAACTCCGTTCTTGATGAGGGTAACCACTTAAAACCATATCCGATATACATACGATTATGCCAGCCATCTTGATTAAATCCCCATTGCTGCGAATTATACCGTATACCGTTCAAATAATAAGAAAAAGCAACACCTGATGTCCAGGTCGTATTTATTTGATCCCGGATTATTTTTGATTTTTGAAAATCACCAAATACCTGAAAACGGCTATTCAGTCTTTGGGTTTTAATTACATCCTTACCATCTGCAAAATCAAAATCATTGAAGGTTTTAAACCCATAGGTGATACTGCGTCCATGTTCTAAAGTGCTTCTATTGGCAAAACGCCAGTTGTCTGTTAGGATAGCAAAAAGTTCGAAACTCTCTTCATCCACTAAGCCTTGAGCAAAAATAGTTTCCTGTAATCTTTTCAATCGATAGATTTCTCTTCTGCGAGTATCAAAAGTACGATCACCAATAATTTCAGTAATGGTACGAGCTAATGCTTCAATATCACTGTTTTGGTATTCTTCAATCACTCCTTCCGTCATCAAATCTTCTAGCATCCATTTAGCAAGTAAAGCATCTTCTGCATATTCAATTCGGCCGGAGCCTCTAAATATTGCGGGATCAAAACTGACATCTAGAGAATATTGTCTTTCGTCTTGAGCCTGATATCTGGATTGCGATGCCATATTCAAAGACCATCCCCAAAATTCTCCTGATGGTTTGTATAGTCGAACAAGACGATCAACATTGAATCGAACTCTACTGTAAAGATGATGCTTGTCATTGCTTTGAGTCCTATTGAAGCCACCTGTAAGGGCACTGGATATACGCCATTCTGAATACATGGCATCCGTATTGCTTCTTAGCCACCAATTTAAAGGAATCGTGTAGGAGCCCGCATGGCGAGCATAATCGTCACTTTGGAAATTGCTAGAATAATTTCCCTGAATATTTGTGTAAAAACTCGGCCGCCTTTCATACCGGGCTTTATAATTACTAATATCATAAACTGATAGTTGAGCTTGTAGTGTAATACCAATAAATGATAGGGAAATAAATAGAAGTAGATGTTTCATTGAGAGGCAAATTTGAGATTAAATAATAGCGGCAAGATATTTACTCACATTATATAATTACAAATTTCAGGACGTGAATAACTTTTTATTGGCTTTTTATTATAATTCTAAAGATACTTAACCGTTATTGAGATGATGGACACGCAAAAAACAAGCTTTATGAATATGACATTATGGCTGCTTATAGTACAGCTCTTTGCCTGCAATCAACCAAACAATCCCCCGGCAGAAACGGGAATCACTCTGGTGGAAGGTTTTACCTTTTCCTATCAATTGCGACAACCTGATCAGAAAATATTGTTGCCAAACCATTTGGAAGAAATTTCCGGACTTGGATTATCTGGTGATGAAAAAACTTTTGTTGCGATACAGGATGAAGCAGGAAAACTCTTTTTTATAGACCGCAATAATGGTGAAGTAATCCGTAAGGTGAAATTCTGGAAAGATGGTGATTATGAAGGGGTCGAATGGGTAGGTGATGTCATATATGTGGTGAAAAGTACAGGGACTGTATATGAGGTTAAAAATTTTGAGCAGGAAGAACCTGAAGTGGAGAAATATAATTATTTTCTAGATGCAGATAATGATGTTGAAGGACTCGCTTTTGATCAATCGAGTAATAGCTTACTGCTAGCGTGCAAGGCAAAATCAGGAGGAGAGGGGAGTAATAAATATAAAAAAGGGGTCTATTCTTTTGATTTGATGACGATGAAATTAATGGAAACTCCAACCTATTACATCAGTCTTGATTCTATCAATGAATATCTTAGTAAAAGCCCCAATATTAGAAAACTGGAAAAGCTGTTAAAGTTTTTTGATCCTAATGAACCTTTTGGTTTTTCACCATCCAGCCTGGCCATCCACCCCCAGACAAATGATTTGTATATCACTTCTTCAGTTGGTAAACTGTTGCTGGTGCTTAGTAAAACAGGGCAAATCAAGCATATCGAAAAATTGGATAAGGATGTTCACCCTCAACCGGAAGGTATTTGCTTCGCTTCAGATGGGACTCTATATATTTCTAATGAAGGAAAAGGTGGTAAAGGCAGGATACTGCGATTTTCGCCCTACTAATCAAAATATTATTTTATTTTTTGATCCACTTCAGCTAACTAATCTATCATTTAATTGTTAGTCAAGGAGATAAAAAATAGCTAGCTACTTAAAAAAGCTGGCTATTTTTTGTTTTATTTCTCTAATAGCCTGATTATTGTGTAGGCATTGATAATGCTAAGTAAGAGAGCAATAATTAGCTTGTTTAATTGATTTATCATAAAACGGCCGACGGCTGGCTATTGACTGCCAATGGCACTAGGTTATTCCAACAAATAGAAACCAATAAATCGTATGAGCGTAGTCGAAATGAAGGTCCCTACTATTGGAGAATCAGTTACTGAAGTAACGCTTTCTCAGTGGTTAAAAGAGGACGGCGCCTATGTAGAACTGGACGAACCCATTTGCGAATTTGAATCAGATAAAGCCACGCTGGAATTTCCTGCGGAAGCAGCAGGTAAGCTGATCTATGTAGCTGCTGAAGGGGACGACCTTGAAATAGGAGCTTTGGTAGCAAAAATTGATACCAGTGTAGCTAAAGAAAGTGATGATAGTGCTCAACCAGAAGCACCAAAAGAGGAAAAAACAACAGAAGCTCCCAAGGAAGAAAAGCCCGCTGCTGCTGAAACAGAAAAATCAGATAGCTATGCTGCAGGGCATCCTTCTCCTGCTGCTGCAAAAATTCTGAAAGAAGGCGGTGTTGATGCTAAAGATGTTACAGGTACCGGTAAAGATGGCCGTATTACAAAAGAAGATGCACTAAAAGCAGTTCAGAATAAAGCTGCAGCACCTGCTCCTTCCAAACCAGCAGAAGCGCCTAAAAAGGAAACAGCTCCTTCCAAGTCATTTGAACTTTCATCTACTGCCGATTTTAGCCGTGAGACTAGTCGCAAAAAAATGAGTCGCATGCGTCGCACAATAGCCAAACGCTTGGTGAGTGCGAAGAATGAAACGGCTATGCTAACGACTTTCAATGAGGTAGATTTGACCGAAGTGATGGCTTTGCGCAAAAAATACCAGGAGCGTTTCGTAGAGCGATATGGTATCAAGCTAGGCTTCATGTCATTATTTGCAAAAGCATGTGCAAAAGTATTAATGGAAAAGCCAGATGTTAATGCTATTCTGGATGGTAATGAGCTGATTTATCACGACTATGCAGATATCTCTATAGCTATTTCTACACCTTCAGGATTGGTAGTGCCACCTGTACATAATGTAGAATCCTTGAGCTTTGCAGAAGTAGAATACAAGATCAAAGAATTGGCTTCTAAAGCCAGAGATGGAAAGCTTACATTGGAAGAAATGAGTGGTGGTACTTTCACTATAACTAATGGTGGAGTATTCGGTTCTTTACAAAGTACCCCTATTCTAAATCAACCACAGTCAGCCATATTGGGAATGCATGGGATCAAAAACCGTCCTATGGCTATTAATGGAGAGATCAAGATACGCCCTATGATGTATCTGGCTTTATCTTATGATCACCGAGTGATAGATGGTAGTACCTCTGTTACCTTCCTGGTGAGAGTAAAAGAATTACTTGAAGATCCTGTAGCTATGCTAATGGATTTGTAAAATATCATAGATATTGATTTTAATATGATAATCCCGGGTTTTGAAATAGGTCAAAATTCGGGATTATTTATCTTTGTCAAAAGCTAAGTAATGACACTGAAAGAATTTTTTGATGCCCTTACCAATGATCCTACTTATGTCATCTTTTATTTTGCTATTATTCCGATAGCAGCTTTTCTGGCAGGAATACTGGGCAAAGGAGAAGGGCATATCTCTCCCTGGAAATATTTATACTCTACACTTATCTACTTCATTTGTGTGCCGGGTATTTTTGCAATTACAGTCAGCATCTATCAGTTCCTTTTCGAACGGCGTAGCATTTGGGAAGCAGATGTTTTTGTACAGGTATTGCCTGTTATTTCGATGGTCGTAACCTTGCTGATCATACGTCGTAATGTGGATTTAGATATCATTCCTGGTTTTGATAAATTGGGAGGCTTGGTGACCGTTATTACTGCTTCCCTGGCTATTATGTGGTTTATTGACCGACTTCGAATTATCGCCTTTACTTATATTCGTTTTGAGTTAGTGATTTTATTCCTGATAGGACTTATTATAGTCATACGTTTTGGATGGAAAAAAGCTTTTAGCTGATCGTATTAATAGCTTAGTAGTGCGAATCACTGGACATTAATAACAAACAGCAGACATTTTTTAAATTTTTAACATTCCATACTGTAACGAAACGAGATACATACCGTTATTTTCTTGTATATATTTATACATTATAAGTTCACGACATACTCTAAGGACGCTATCTACCCCAAATACTCTTAATTGATTTTATACTTCTGTGTAAAGCAGATAGTAAAGCTTCTTAATCCCCATATTGTTCTATGAAGAGAAGGAATACGCACTGGCGCTTATTGTTGTTTTTATTGGTATTGTCTTGTTTGGGAGTAGCACTTTCTGATCCTTTTAATACACCTCCTATTTTTCTGGCTCCTACAGAATCAGAGGCACAGGCATATACAGATAAGCCTTTCATACTTGATGTAAAAGTAGAAGATGTAGATGATGACCCTTTAGATGTACAAGTATATAATTTACCTGATTGGCTGACCTTTGATCCTTATACTTTGCAAATTACGGGTACTCCACAGGTAATAGATAGGGGGGAATATTTCATTACTATCAAAGTGGATGATGGGAGAGTAGTACGCTCTAAAATGGTCACACTAGATGTAAATTATGGCCACTCATCTAAACAACATATGCACGAAGCCATTCAGCATCTTTGGAAAGAGAAGCTGAGTAAGCTCCCAGGTGTGTCTGCTGCAATGATGAGCCCCACTGGTGAATTGGTAACCTTTGCAGATGGTTATTGTGATTATGGGAAGAGGAAAAATATGACACAGCAAAATCGCTTTCGGATAGCAAGCGTGTCTAAAGTGATGACTGCTACTCTTATTTTACGCTTGGCAGAAGAAGGATATTTTTCACTGGATGATCCTTTAGTCAATTATCTTCCTATAGATAGAATTCCTTACGGAAAAACAATAACTATTCGCCAGGTACTAAGCCATACGGCAGGCTTGGTGGATCACCTCAATCACGGTTCTTTTTATAAAGGAAACTGGAAATATCGCAAATGGTCATCCACTGATATTATCAACTTTGCTGCGCGTAGAAGAGCAAGATTTCAACCCGGTAAGGGGTATGCATATTCCAATACAGGCTTTTATTTGTTAGGAGTATTAGCGGAAAAAGTATTGGAACAACCTTTATCAGAAGTTTATCAGGAATGGATATTTAAACCTGCGGGTATGCAGGATTCAGAACTGGATAACTATAGTACTCGCAAAAAGAAAGTGCCTCATCTGGCAGAAAATAGCCGGGCATATGAATACCACCAATCGGCAGTCGGTGCTGCTGGTGCCATTATTTCTACTCCTTCTGATGTAGCGCGTTTTGGATATGCTCTTTATAATGGACAATTGATTAATGAAGCATCTCTTAAAGAAATGACCACAGACTGGGGAAGTGCGATGGGGGGAGATCAGTATGGTTTTGGGACTCGCCTCTGGGATGATTTGGGAATTCGGCACATTGGTCATTCCGGTTATCTAATGGGATATCGTTCTATTCTGTTATATCTGCCAGAGTACAAAGTAACTTTGGCATTATCAGCCAATCACAGCCATGGTCCCTGGTATGACCTGGTGAATGGCCTGATTATGGAGATGGCTGATTATTATCAGTAAGCAGTAGTTTGTTGAGTATTTGTAAACAGCTCAAAAAACCATGCTGCAATAATCACAAATATCAAGTGCCCAACAGTAGAAATACTACCTGTAAGCAAGAGCATTAACCAGGTGATACCTATCAATGTCATGATGATGCTTAGTATTCTGGGAAATCCTTTTTCTGTAGTACGCATAGCTATCAGGTTTTGGTTCCATTATTAAGATAGCCTCCGTTACTATAATCATCTATGACATTCGTTATTGAGAACGAGTGATTTTTGACAAGGAAGGTAGTTTGTGGTGATTTAAAATAAAATCACCACGGACTATTGTTATTAAAAGTAAAGGGAGTAAGGCTCCACGGCCTACTCCCTTTCACTTAGCAAAATGACTTAATATCTTTTATTGAACGCCCGTTACCAAAAGGTTGACTTCATTGTTCAAAACCTCGATAAATCCTCCTTCAACGATATAAGTAATCGCTTTACCCGCTTCGTTGGCGGTTGTCACTTCTCCAGCTTCTTCATCATAATAACGATACTCACCATTAGCTGTAACGATGGTAATTTTTCCACCTTCCAGAGAAGAAACAATAGGTGCGTGATTATTGAGCACCTGAAACTCGCCCTGTGTACCAGGTACTTTCACAGATTGGATAGCACCTTCGAAAATTTGTTTATCCGGAGTGAGAACGGTAATGTTCATAACGAATATATATATTGTCAGAGGTACAATAATGAAATTGTACCTCCAATTCCTTAAATCAATTATGCTTCTACTTCTTTCAACATCTTCTCACCTGCTTCGATTACATCTTCGATAGAACCTTTCAGGTTGAAAGCTGCTTCAGGGTATTTGTCTACCTCACCATCCATGATCATAGTAAATCCACGGATTGTT
>JAKSDI010000274.1 GCA_022360175.1 Chitinophagales bacterium | reverse complement strand
GGCTAAAATATATGCAGCCCATCCGCTATGCGGTTCACTCGCTCAAAAGTCTTCAAGACTTTTGCTCTACGAGTTCGCTCTTTCAGGCCTTATCTAATCCAATTAATGACAAAATCGTCTCAAAGAACAAATTCCCAAACAAGCTTAATAGTGCTAACATCAGAAAACAAAATTTCGGTCCATGCCTTCTAATATATAAAGGGGTTGACAAGAATGTTGCAAATATTGTACTTTTGATAACCCTAAAAAAGGGAGAATACCCTTCTTTGACAGTATTGATATTGATTACAAAACTAATTTAGCTATGCCATTCGATCTCGATATGATCAAGGCGGTTTATGACGCCTTGCCTCAAAAAGTAGAAGAGGCCAGAAACAAACTTGGCCGCCCACTTACGCTCACCGAAAAAATTCTCTATACACATTTACATCCTGAGTCTCCTTTGCAGAAGTATACAAAGGGAAAGGATTATGTTTTCTTTGCCCCTGATCGCGTAGCCATGCAGGATGCTACTGCACAGATGGCATTGCTTCAATTTATGATGGCAGGCCGAGATAATGTGGCTGTTCCTTCTACCGTACATTGTGATCACCTGATCCAGGCAGAAGCAGGCTCTGCACAAGATTTGGCGAAAGCCAATGAAGTAAATAAAGAAGTATACGACTTCCTTTCTTCTGTATCTAACAAATACGGCATTGGCTTTTGGAAGCCTGGAGCTGGTATTATTCACCAGATCGTTCTTGAAAACTATGCTTTTCCAGGAGGAATGATGATTGGTACGGATTCCCATACTCCTAATGCTGGTGGCCTGGGGATGGTGGCTATTGGTGTAGGTGGTGCAGATGCTGTAGATGTAATGGCTGGTATGCCATGGGAATTGAAAATGCCTAAGTTGATCGGTGTTAAGTTGACTGGAAAATTGAGTGGATGGACTTCTTCTAAAGATGTTATCTTAAAAGTGGCGGGTATCCTTACCGTGAAAGGTGGTACAGGTGCAATCGTTGAATATTTTGGACCAGGAGCCCAGTCGCTTTCTTGTACAGGTAAAGGAACCATCTGTAATATGGGAGCGGAGATTGGCGCTACTACTTCTACCTTTGGTTACGATGAGGCTATGAGCCGCTATCTGCGTGCTACCGAACGTGCTGAAATAGCAGACCTGGCTGATGGTGTAAAAGAACACCTGACTGGTGATGCTGAATGCTATGCTGATCCTGAAAAGTACTTCGATCAGGTCATTGAAATAGACCTTTCTACTCTGGAGCCACATATCAATGGGCCTTATACTCCAGACCTGGCCTGGCCGATTTCTAAATTTGCTCAGGCAGTAGAAGAAAATGATTATCCTGCGGTATTAGAAGTAGGCCTTATCGGTTCTTGTACCAACTCTTCCTATGAAGATTTGGATCGAGCTGCTTCTCTGGCTCGTCAGGCAGTAGAGAAGAAATTGAAAGTAAAATCAGAATTTACGGTTACTCCCGGTTCTGAGCAGATTCGGTATACTGTAAGTCGAGATGGACAACTGAAGGCCTTTGAAGAAATAGGAGGAGTGGTATTGGCAAATGCCTGCGGCCCTTGTATCGGGCAGTGGGCTCGTCATACGGATGATCCAAATCGTGCCAACTCCATCATCACTTCTTTTAATCGTAACTTCTCTAAACGTAACGATGGTAATCCACAAACTCGCTCCTTCGTTGCTTCTCCAGAATTGGTAACAGCAATGGCTATCTCTGGTAGCATGAAGTTCAACCCACTTACCGATACGCTAATCAATGAAGATGGAGAAGAGGTAAAACTAGATCCACCAACAGGAGTGGAATTGCCTCCAAAAGGATTTGCTGTAGAGGATGCAGGGTTTACTCCACCAGCAGAAGATGGCAGCAGTATAGAGGTGAATGTGTCACCAGATTCTGATCGCTTGCAATTGCTAACTCCTTTTACTCCTATCACAGAAGAAGAGGTGCAGGATATGCGTCTGCTTATCAAAGCAAAAGGGAAGTGTACTACTGACCACATTTCTATGGCTGGCCCATGGCTGAAATATCGCGGGCACTTAGACAATATTTCAAACAACTGCTTTATTGGTGCAATCAATTACTTCAATGATGAAGCTAATAATGTAGCCAATTATACAGATAGCGATACGGATGCTCAGTTTTTGGGTGTTCCTGATTCTGCAAGGAAGTATAAAGCCGCAGGTATCAGCACCATCGTATTTGGTGAGGAAAATTATGGAGAAGGCTCTTCTCGTGAGCATGCGGCAATGGAACCACGCCACCTTGGAGTGAAAGCGGTTGTCGTTAAATCTTTTGCTAGGATTCATGAGACCAACCTGAAAAAGCAAGGTGCTTTGGCATTTACTTTCGTCAATCCTGATGATTACGAAAAAGTACGCCAGGATGATAAGGTAAGTATTGTTGGTTTTTCAGAGATGGCTCCTGGCAAGAATATGACGATCGTACTGAAGCATGCTGATGGTTCTACAGATGAGTTTGAAGTAGCTCATACTTACAATCAGGCCCAAATTGATTGGGTGAGGGCTGGTTCTGCCTTGAACAAGATTCGCGAAGAATTGGCGTAAATCTTAATAATTACCGTTTTATAAGCGGACTGGATAAAAAAGAGGTTGGCATTGAGAAATGTCGGCCTCTTTTTATGTTATTGAAACCCGAAGTCAAGATTGTATTCAAACGATTGACTAAGTACTCTGAAGGGCTTTACCTAAAGGACTAGTTGAATACAAATTTACTCATACCTTAATGCTTCAATAGGATCAAGGCGAGCCGCTTTCAGAGCAGGGTAGAGGCCAGATATAAGCCCGACAAACGTACAGGTAGCTACCGCAATAATTACCCATAGCCAGGGAAAAATAAAACTGCCATTAGCAATAATCGCAACGCCATTACCCGCGGCTACACCCAGGATGATACCAATGATACCTCCCATTTGGCAAATCACAACTGCTTCGGTAAGAAATTGTACCATAATAGAGCGGCGGGTGGCGCCTATTGCCTTACAAACGCCAATTTCCCGGGTCCGTTCGGTAACAGATACTAGCATAATGTTCATTAAGCCAATAGCTGCACCAATTAATGTGATCAAACCTATGCCAATAGCCGCCCAACGGAAATAGGTAGTATTTTCACGGATAATCCCTATAAGGCTATCACTCTTCGTGATTTCAAAGTCGTTCTCTTCAGCAGTACGTAAATCCCGAACATTACGGAAAAGAGCTGTAGCATAATCAATACCCATATCTATTTGGGTGGCATCATTCACGGCCACTAATACATTAAAATTGGTATTGGCAGTACCATAATATCTTTTGGCAGTTTGGAGAGGGATCAGAATCCGGCGATCTTCACTTTGGTTCATACTAGAACCTTTGGACTGTAAAACACCAACTACTTTTAATTTGATATTGCCTGCATTGATGTATTGGCCTACTACTTTATCAGACTTACCATCGAAAAGATCAGTGACAATATCCTTTCCGACAATAGTGATGAAACCTCCTTGCAAGGCTTCCAGGCTAGTAAAATTTCTACCATCAGCTAGCTCAAAACCTTTGGCTTCCAGATAGTGTTCATCTACACCAAATATGAGAAAATTAGGATTGGTTTTTTCATTAGCATATTTGATTGTAGCAGTAGAAGAGCACCACATAGACACCGATGCTCTTGCCGGGAAATCATATCGTTCTTTAAATTCCATGGCCTGTTCAAAAGTAATAGGCCCTCCACGTTTACTTTGCTTACCTCCACGATGCCCTCGAACATTTGCTCCTCGCGGATCTACATCAAAGGTATTGGCACCTAAAGAAGAAAGATTGTCACTTAAGGAATTAATTCCTACATCTATGGCAGTAAGTATCCCTACCAATGCCATAATACCAAAGGCAATGATCATTAACGTAAGGATCGCTCTCAGGATATTAGAGCGTACAGAGTTGAAGGCAAGTACTATGTTTTCACGTAGATTCATATTGGCATGGCTATCTGAATGCTCTAAATTAATGAGGCATAGAGAAATATAAATAAATATTCGATGAATGGCGCTTTCTGTTGGAAATAAAGGCAGGATCGTATTTTATAAATCGTATTCCACTCTCGACAAATACAGCCCTTCTGGCCCTATGCTCCAGCTTTTAGGTACCAGGCTTTGTTCATCCATTGCCTTGCGTACATCTTCCAGTGAAATTTTTCCGATGCCTACATTGAGGCACATACCTACTATCAGGCGTACCATTCCTCGCAAGAAGCGGTCTGCTGCTATGTGAAACACCATTTTGCCTTCAGCAGGGGTGCCTTCCCATCGAGCCTCCCGAAGGTCACAAAACATGGTTTTGGCGTCAGAGTGTGTTTTGCAAAAAGGAGTGAACTCTTCATATTCCATTAATAAAGCAGCTGCCTGATTCATTAAAGAGGGATCAGGCCATTCTCGATAGGGGTAGAAAAAACGCAGGTGCTGACCAAAAGGATTTTTGATGAAATCAATATGATATTCGTAGGCTCTATCTTTTGCATCGAAGCGAGCGTGGGCATCTTCTTTTACTTCAATGAAACGGAAAATAGCAATATCTTTTGGGAGAAACTTATTGATGCGTCGAAGAAAACCATCGGGTAGGGCTTTGCTCGTATCGAAATGCAAAAAATACTGACTGGCATGTACTCCGGTATCTGTTCTGCCACAACCAGTTACATCAATTTTTTCAGAAAGTATAGTACTTAGAGCGTGTTCAATCGTGCTTTGTACGCTTACTTGTTCGGGTTGTTTCTGCCAGCCATAATAATTGCTGCCATTATATGCCAATTCGGCAAAATATCTCATACTCAAAATTTGTGATCACCAGCTTACTATTCAGGATCTCTAATAGTTCCATCGCTACTAAGGTAAATAAAAAAGACTATCTCGATTCGTTAAGTAAACGAATTTTGAGATAGTCTCTTTGTATGTCCTGTAGGTCTTAGGATTTATCCGATGATGGCATTGTCTTTAGCCATGTTGCCTGCATACATCCATGCTGCACCTGCAAGTGCTAAATCCTTTAATAATCCCATAGTGGCAGCTTGATCGCCAGCCATGGCGCCATTTAGATGGATAATAAATATGAATAATAAAAGCATTAGCCCCAATAAAGCAGTAGCTAGTTTATCCATTTTTCCAATTAGGATACTAACTGCAGCAGCTATCAGTGCAAGCCCTGTGAAATACACAAGGATACTGCTACCGAAAGCCATACCTTTCATCGCTTCAGCTCCCATGAAGTGGAAGAGGCCAAAAATGGCAAAAGGAATGGCGAATAAAAATTTTCCCAGTCGTAATACAGCATTCATAGTTTGGTTGATTTAGTTGGTTTTTAAAACCGTTGTTAAAACATTGATATAAGCAAAAAAATATGAACTTTTAGAAACTGTAAATTGTGTTATGGGATTAAAATGTTTAATTATATTCTAAGGTAAGCAAATTAATCGAAAATATATTTTGTTCTATTTGCTTTGTTGGAATAAAAATGCTGTTAAACTAAAAAAGCGTCTTACGATGTCACTCGTAAGACGCTTTTGATGGTGCTTTAAAGCACTATTTTATTTTTCTTTTATGCTGCTTTTAGCTGTTTGCTAATTTTGGAGCGGCTTAGCTTTTCTTCAGCATAATCTCTTGTAATTTCGAATGATTTTACATTTTTCTGTGAAGGCAGGTCAAACATAGCATCTGTCATGATTGCCTCACAGATAGAACGTAGCCCACGAGCACCAAGATTGAAATCCAGTGCTTTTTCAGCAATATATTGGATTGCATCATCAGAGAAAGATAGTTCAATACCTTCCAGATCAAATAACTTTTGATATTGCTTAATTAATGCATTTCGCGGCTCAACTAATATCCGTTTTAACGCATCTATAGCCAGTGGCTCAAGGTAAGCCAAAACAGGAAGGCGTCCAATCAGTTCAGGAATAAGGCCATAACTCTTTAAATCCTGGTGATTGATGTATTGCAAGAGATTTTCTCTATCTACTTGCTTTACATTATCTTCTGATTTGAATCCTATCACCTGTGTATTGACTCTACGAGCGATGTGCTTTTCAATACCATCAAAAGCACCTCCACAGATAAACAATATATTGGAAGTATTAATTTTTACCAGTTTTTGTTCTGGGTGTTTTCTACCTCCCTGCGGAGGAACATTTACATCAGTCCCTTCCAACATTTTGAGCATGGCCTGCTGTACCCCTTCACCAGATACATCCCTGGTGATAGACGGATTGTCACTCTTCCGAGAAATTTTATCAATCTCGTCAATATATACAATCCCTTTTTCTGCTGCACTCACATCATAATCACAAACCTGTAGTAATCTACTTAGGATGGATTCTACATCTTCACCCACATAACCTGCTTCGGTGAAAACAGTAGCATCAACTATTGCAAATGGGACATTGAGATATTTGGCAATGGTTTTCGCCAGAAGTGTTTTACCTGTACCTGTTCGGCCAACAAATACAATATTGGATTTTTCAATCTCTACTTCTTCCTGACGTGCTTGGCGTAGGCGCTTGTAGTGATTATAAACGGCTACAGAAAGAAACTTTTTAGCTTCATCTTGCCCAATAACATATCTGTCCAGATGTGTTTTAATTTCGCGAGGGGTGATTTTATCAGGTATCAGGAAATCCTGAACACCTTCTTCTTTACGCTTGCCTCCGTAGAGTTCCTCCTCAATAATTTCGCTGGCCTGTTCAACACATACTTCACATATGTGTCCATCTATACCCGCAATAAGAATGAGGGCTTCCGATTTATCCCGGCCGCAGAAGGAACAACGATAACTTTGCTTGCTGCGTCGCATTACTTTCTTTTTGCCCTTACTAAATAATAAAATCTGGCAATATGCATATTCTGTCGAAAAAGACTTATTTGCCAGCTTCTGAAAGAATTCAGGCTCCCAAGATAATCAAAGGAGCCCGAATTATTAGTTTTTTACTCAGCTTTCTTAGGATTATTCCTGTCAAGAACTTCGTCTATCAGGCCATATTCCTTAGCTTCCTGTGCTGTCATCCAGTTATCACGATCACAATCTTGCTCGATTTTTTCGTAAGGCTGACCAGTGTGAGATGCTATGATATCATAGAGTTGCTTCTGCATATCCTTGATAAGACGGTAAGAAATTTCCATATCGGAAACCTGTCCTTGCATACCACCTAATGGCTGGTGAATCATCACACGGCTATGATACAAACAGGTACGCTTTCCAGTCGCACCAGCAGTAAGAAGCACTGCTCCCATAGAAGCGGCCAATCCTGTACAGATAGTATTAACATCTGGTGTTACGTACTGCATGGTATCGTAAATCCCAAGCCCTGCAATAACAGAACCACCAGGGCTATTGATAAACATTTGTACGTCGCGTTTGGGATCGTCCGACTCAAGGAAAAGCAATTGAGCCTGAATTACATTCGCTACATAGTCATTTACAGGTACTCCCAGAAAAATAATTCTATCCATCATTAGACGGGAGAATACATCCATTGGAAATACATTCTTGATACGCTCGTCAATAACCGCGGTAGTGAAACCTTGAACATTGGGTGCAAAACCCGGTGTTGTTTTTTCTATATATTTTTCGAGATGCATGCTGCTCATACCGAGGTGCTGAGTAGCATACTTCATGAATTCATCCTTGTGAAACATTTACTTGCTGCTTTTAAAATGAATTACTCTTTTTAATTGTCAACAGTAGTAACAAATTGGAGGGGTTGGGGTTGACCCCTTCGGAAAAATAATTATTCTTCTTCCGTTTCAGCAAGTGCATTTGCTGCCTGTGCTGCCGCTGCTGCTGCCCTGGCATCCGCAACTTCTTTTTCAAAATCTTCCTTACTTACGACCTTCTTTTCAACACTAACGGCAGCAGAAAGAGCTTTGAAAAGCTTATCAGTCATGACTTCACCATATGCTCGCTCGTACTGCTCTTCATCTTCCATCATACGCATAGCCGTACTGTCGACAATTTGTTCAATGCCTGCCATCATGCCCTGGCCACTGAAATAATTGCGGATACTATTACGGAAGTAATCCATTACATCATCTTCTTCCACTTTTACTTCGTGCTGCTTGGCAAGCTTTGAGCGAATAAGTGACCACTGAAGATTTTTACTGAAATTAGGGTATTCTTTTTCGATTACCTCTTCACTAACGCCTTCATTAGAAGCTTTCATCCATCGCTTCAAAAATTCGTTGGGAAGGTCTAATTCGTTTGCTTCTATTAATTTCTCTTGAATGTCGCGAGAAAGAAGTGCTTCTGCCTGTGTATCGTAATAGCTATTGATACCTGCTGTTATCTTCTCTTTGACTTCTTCTTCACTACTGACTTCTCCTTCTCCAAAAGCCTGGTCAAAGAAAGCCTGGTTTAGTTCAGCAGGAGCAACACGGCTTACTTCAATGATCGTACATTCAAACTCTGCATTGACTTCTTGCTCATCCTCCTCTTTAAGATTAAGCAGGTACTTACGTACATGCTTTTCATCTTTATCAACTTCAAGTTCGAATACATTCAAATCAATGCTGTCTCCCTTCTTAAGCGGTAGCAGTTGTTTTTGCGCTGCTTCCGTGATACTGCTCATCAGAATGCTGAACTCTGTTTCCAAGCCCTCTTCTTTTCCTTTTTCCTTAGCGGAAAATTTAATGATATCATTATCTTGGATATCATCTTCAGGATGGATGCGCTCACCAAGGCGTTTGCGTAGGCTTTCCAAATCCTCTGCAATCATTTCATCAGCTACCTCAATCGCTAATTTCTCAAAGCTGCCATCCAGGCCTTGTACTTCAAACTCAGGAGCAATACCAAGATCAAACTTGAATACAAAATCGATCAACTCCTTAGTATCGAAATCAATAGGTTCTTGAGAATCAGAAGGGATCGGTTGTCCAAGGATGCTGATATCTTCTTCGGTAAGATATTCGTAAAGTGTAGACTGGAGCTTTTCATTAACGGCATCTGCCAGGATTGCTTTACCGTACATCTTCTTGATTACACTTAGAGGGGTCTTGCCTTTGCGGAAACCTTTCATCTGACCCTGCTTGCGGTATTTACTCAACTCCGCATTATATTTAGACTCGTAGTCGCTCTTTTCAAGCGTTACCGTAAGGACGGCATTTAAATTGTCAATATCTTCCCTGACAACTTTAGGCATATCGATAATTTTTTGATATAGCTATAAAAGAAGTTGTTTGAAAACTATTCACAATGCCAAAAAAAATCACTGTCTTTTGACTATTGCAGTAATTTTCGAACAACTTCAAACAAAAAAAGGCTGCATAGGATACGCAGCCTTGAAAAAGTGCGGGTGGAGGGACTCGAACCCCCACGCCTCGCGGCACTAGATCCTAAGTCTAGCGCGTCTACCAATTTCGCCACACCCGCATGTGGGAACCGGTTTGTTGTTCTAATGCCTTTAACTTCAGTCGTTAAAGTGAACATCCGGTCTTTGAATAATGGTTATTGTTTATTAACCATCTGCTAATAGGCTTTCCTAAAAGCGCGACAAAGATAATATGTTTTTTTATAAAAAAGCAAGTACTTTGAAAAAAAATCAGACGATTTATAAAAAAAGGTGTTGGTAAGTCCAACACCTTGATTAATATATGCAATTGTCGTAATCTTTAGAAAGTCCAGGCAGCTGTGCCTTCTTCATAAGGCATACAAGCTATATTTTCACCAGGTATTGGCAAATAGGCAGTCACTTCAGTGCCTACTTTTTCAGAAGTAAAATACCCTAATAAAATCATTTGCTTCAGGCTAAGGAAAAAAGGTGCTTCCTCAGGAGGCAAATCAGGATTTTCTTCAATCAATGTACGAGCTGCCTTGTCTTGCTCATTGAGAAATGCGAATTGCTCTTCGGCTGTGGCCTCGATAAAAGCTTTTCCACCTTGTGTTTGATAGTCAGCTAGCAACTGTACCATTCCTTTTTTGAAACGATCCTGCTCTTCAGGAGTCATACAGACGCTGGCCATATGGTCGACAAATTCATGGGTCAATACATCTTTCGCTCCTGGTGTATCTGTAGCAGGAAGAATATGCTCACCTATTTCGGCAAGTGCAATACCTTCGTCCTGTGAGAAAAATTTTGGTGTCCATTCTGCTAAATTGCTTTTGGCTTCAGGTTGACAACCTTGTAATACAGCACTGATGGTTGAGGCAGAGATGGCAAAACCAGTCAGTAAGGCCGTTCTCTTTATTGCTTCTCTTCTATCCATTGTTTTTCTTTTTAGGTCTTTTTAAAGATTCATCTTCTTCATTTCCTCTACAGCATGATTGGCAGCTCGTGCTGTTAGTGCCATATAGGTAAGGGATGGATTTTGACAACCAGCAGAAGTCATACAAGCACCATCTGTAACAAAGACATTTGGAGCATCCCATACTTGATTCCATTTATTGAGGACAGAAGTTTTGGGGTCATTCCCCATACGTGCAGTACCCATTTCATGGATGCCGAGGCCTGGATATGATTCGGCGTCATAAGTATTTACATCTTTAAATCCGGCAGCTTCAAGCATTTCCGCTGCAGAATCCTGCATATGTTTACGCATGGCTTTCTCATTTTCCTTAAATTCTACATCCATCGTTAGTGTTGGCATGCCATGCTTGTCAAGTACGTCTCTATTAATTGTTACTTTGTTTTCATGATATGGCAGACACTCTCCAAAAGCGGTCATGCCTAGCTGCCACGGACCAGGAATGATAAGCTGCTTTTTGAGCTCTTCACCAAGGCCTACCTCTAACTCCCGAACTCCACGAGTCCAGTTTCGGCGGCTCCCGCCTCCTTGATAACCATAACCACGTAAGAATTCTTTGCTTTCAGAGGCCTTGTCTATATTTTGGAATCGTGCAATATAGAAACCAGTAGGGCGGCGGCCTTTATAGTATTTATCCGCAAAACCATCATGGGTGCCAGAAGCTCCACAACGGAAGTGGTGATCCATCACATTGTGCCCTAATTCTCCACTACTACTACCCAGGCCGTCAGCAAATATGTCATTGGCAGAATTCATTAAAATAAGGGTACTACCTAGTGCAGAAGCACAACTGAATACAATGCGAGAGTAGAACTCTAAAGATTCTCCCGTTTCAGCATCTAGTACTTTTACACCTTTTGCCTTTTTTTGATCAGCATCATATATAATAGAATGCACAATAGAATGAGGGCGGATTGTCAGATTGCCTGTTTTGTCGGCAGCAGGAAGTGTAGACGATAAGCTGCTAAAATAAGCGCCATAAGGGCAACCTCTAATACAGCGATTTCTAAACTGACAAGCCCCTCTGCCATGATGAGCTTGCGTCAAGTTGGCAGTACGGCCAATAGTGAGGGTGCGATTAAAGTTTTGCTTCATGTTATCCCTCAGATGATTCTCCACACAATTGAGTTCTATAGGAGGCAAAAATTGTCCATCAGGTAAGTGAGCAAGGCCTTCTGCTTGCCCTTGTATTCCTGCAAATTTTTCTACATGATCGTACCAGGGAGCAATATCTGCATAACGAATAGGCCAGTCTACACCAAAGCCATCTTTAGCATTGGCCTCAAAATCCAGATCGCTAAGGCGGTATGAATGACGCCCCCACATGATGGAGCGTCCTCCCACATGGTAGCCTCGTATCCAGTCAAATCGTTTTACCTCCGAATAAGGATGTTCTGTATCCTTTATCCACCAATGTATAGATTCTTTTCTTGTGGTATATCCGGTTCGGCTTTGCTTCTCGTAATCCTTCATTTCTTCTACAGACAACTGGCCTCGATTTTCAAAATCCCATGGCTCCATCATAGCAGTAGGATAATCACCGTGGCGTACCATGCGCCCTCGCTCCAGTACCAGGGTCTTAAGGCCTTTTTCGCACAATTCCTTGGCAGCCCAACCACCACTGACGCCAGAGCCTATTACAATGGCATCATAGGTGACTTCTTCGTTACCTTTTGAGTTAAAATACATAGTGAACTTTCTGTGGTTGTGATTAAATGAATACTTGGGGTATAAAAGACAAGTAAGCTGCTAAACTATCAAAAAAATATTCTTTTATAAAATGGAATTATAAAATTTAATGCGGTGTTTTCGACTTGATGATAGATGAGATTTAGTATTTAGTGTGTCGTAAGGACGCAAAGATTTGATAATGACGTAGATACCTATTATCGATTAGCGTTTTGAATAGTTCCGTCTCCAGTTTTGCAGTATATAGTATATTCCCATCATTTCTATTTGAGACTACTTATTTTTGTAACTAATGGACAATTAAAGAGTAAATTAGGCATTTAATTTATGTCTAATAATTTTTTGCTCGCTTACTTAGAGTATTAAAACTCCCCTACGAATGAGAATAACTATACACATACTCTCCATTTTTCTATTATTGCCAGTCATTGGTTTTTCCCAGGATTTTGTAATGGTCACTGCCAATCGGGAATTATATGCTATTGATGTTGAAAATTGTAATTCGACCTTTATCGTAACGGTACAATCACCAGGAAACGCATCTGTTGGTGACCTGACCTATACACCTGATGGAATGCTTTGGGGGGTAGGGGTTGATGCAAGGTTATACACCATCAACGAAACAACAGGAGCTACTAACTTATTTACAACTTTTCCCAATTCTGGAGAGCTATTTACTTCCCTGGTTTCGGATGCAAGTGGATTATTGTATACAGCTGATGAGGATGGAGATTTATATACTTATGATCCTGCAACCAATACGACCATCTATCTGGGAGATGTAGGCCCTGGAGCTGCCGGTGATTTGACATTTTATAATGGGCAGTTAATGATGGCTACCGTTAATAACACGATGATTGCCATTGACCCGGATAATGCCACGAATCCGGAGTTTGTACTCAGCTTTAATGTAGCAAGTTCCATTTTTGGCATTGTAACCTTTGCGGAGGATTGTGAGAATACGGTTACTTATGCGACCAGTGGCGGTGGCCAGGTATTCGAGATAGATTTTGATAATAATACACTTACTGAACTTTGTAATTTTTTTACCTCCTCTTATGGGGCAGCTAGCACGCTGGAGTTTTTAGCAGCAGACCCTATCCAGGTGGAAGCAGTAAATGTAAGTGGAACCTCTTGTGCAGATCCGGAAGGAAGTATAGAAATTATAGCCACAGGGAGTAGTAGTATACAGTATAGCCTGGACGGGGAAAATTTTCAGGATAGCAATGTATTTACTGGATTAGAGCCAGGGCTCTATACGATATACATGATTGATGATAATAATTGTATGGAAGAAGTAATGGTGGAAATTGTCTCTACAGATGATTCACCAACAATATCTCAGACAATTACAACTTCTGCTAGCTGTGGAGCTGCTAATGGCAGTATTATGATTATAGCAGAAGGAGGTAATCCTCCCTATCAATATAGCCTTGATGGAGGAGTATTGGTCAATGATGGCACTTTCATAAATCTGCTGGCGGGCACATATGTTTTAATGGTTGAGGATGCAATAGGATGTACAGATGTTATATCCATTGAATTGGAAGGAACCCCAGCATTGGAGATCAGCACGATTGATGTATCGAGCTGTGGCGGGATGGATAATAGCTTGACGATTTCGGCCATAGGGGGAAATGATGATTATCAGTATAGCATTAATGGAGGTGCCTTTCAATCTAGCAACGTCTTTGAAACATTAACATCAGGTACTTATTCAGTAGAAGTACAGGACAGTGATGGCTGTATGGATAGTGAAACAGTAGAAATTCCAGTAGTTGCACCACTAACAGTGGATTTAGAAAGTATATTAGCCTGCGGTGAAAATGAAAGTTTTATTACCGTAACAGCGAGCGGAGGTAATGGAGGGTATCAGTATAGTATAAATGGGGGGACACCTCAAACAGAAGGAGTTTTTACCAATTTATCTCCTGGTGATTATTCGATTGTTGCTATTGATGAAGATGGCTGCAATAGTGAAATGATCACTGTAGAAATGCCTGCTATCGATCCTATTGCTGTAGAAACAATTACAGTTTCTGCTACTTGCGGAGCTGCTAATGGCAGTATTACGGCCATGACTGAAGGAGGAACCCCACCTTATCAGTATAGCCTTGATGAAGGAGCATTAGTAGATGAAGGTGTTTTTGTAAATCTGCTGGCAGGTACATATGTATTAACAATTGAAGATGCGATAGGATGTACAGAAGTTATATCTGTTGAACTCGAGGGAACTCCGGCATTAGAGCTCAATGCTATTGATGTATTGAGCTGTGGAGGAATGGATAATAGTTTGACGATTTCAGCGATGGGGGGAAATGAAAGTTATCAATACAGTATTAATGGAGGCTCCTTTCAATCTGGCAACGTCTTTGAAACATTAATATCTGGTACTTATTTGGTAGAAGTGCAGGACAGTGATGGCTGTATGGATAGTGAGACAATAGAAATTCCAGCCGTAGACCCATTGATAGTAACTATGGAAAGTATACTAGCTTGTGGTGAAAATGAAAACTTTATTACGGTAGCAGCGAGTGGAGGTAATGGAGGATATCAGTATAGTATAAATGGAGGAGCACCTCAAGCAGAAGGAACCTTTACAAGTCTATCTCCTGGCAATTATTCGATTATTGCTATTGATGAAGATGGCTGCAACAGTGAAATGATCACTGTAGAAATGCCTGCTATCGATCCTATTACTGTAGAAAACGAAACAATAGAAATAGATCAATGTAGTAAAAGTACAGGCAGTATTGATTTAGAAACATTAGGAGGTACGCCACCTTATAATTACACACTTAATGGACAGGCAGTGGGAATTCCTCCACTCAACAACCTGACTGGGGGGGGATATCTGTTGGAGATAACAGATGCAGTAGGGTGTATCTATACAGATTCACTACAAATACCTTCCATTTGTCCGATTTATCTTCCTAATGCTTTTACCCCCAATGATGATGGGCGCAATGATCATTTTGCACTTTACTCAGGAGTCCCTATTGAAATTCTGGAATATCAGATATTCAATCGCTGGGGAGGTTTGGTTTATGAAGCAACCGCTTTCACTTCTTATGAAACAGCCCTTTTTTGGGATGGGACCCGTGAAGGCACTCTTCTAAACCCTGGCGTATATGCTTATTATATTAAAGTCATCAATGCTTCAGGTATAGAAGAAATATTTAAAGGAGATGTCCATTTGGTGAAATAAGGTTTATACACTAGAAAACAATCTTTCTGGTATAAGCCATTCCTCCTGCTTCTAATCGATAGAAGTAGGACCCTGAAGGAACGAAAAAACTACCAGGGTGGAATACAAAGTGATGGCTGCCTCTTTCCTCAAATTGGTCGTGTAAAATTCGAATAGCCTGGCCTGACTCATTGAGTAGGATGATTCTTACTCTGCCCCTTTGTTTGATGCCGTAGTTGATATCAAAAGTAGGGCCCTGACCCGGAATTGCTTTATGGCCGAGTAATATACCTACTTCGTTAGAACCAATAGGAGGAGAAGAAGGAGGCAGTAAGTCCTCTATTATCCCAAATGATTGTCCTAAGGCATTTTCACTGACTTCTGGTGGGATACATAACCAATTGGATAGAACGGTAGCATAAACTGAACGAAAATCAACAGAATAAAATGGATCTCCATACATGTCAAGGTTGGTCAAATCCGGTGCTTCCCCATGAAAACCACTTCCGATATTTTTACCAAAAATCATCATAGGAGCCCCCGTACCATGATCTGTGCCGAATGATCCGTTCTCAAAAATAGTACGGCCAAACTCAGAAAAAGTCATAGCCAGTACATTCTCCGTATGACCACTAATTTCGAGGTCGTCAAAGAAAGCTTTTACCGAATCCGCTACATATTGCATCAGTATAGGGTGTGTATCAGCCTGATTAGAATGTGTATCGAATCCACCAATACTAACCATGTATACTTTTGTCCCAAGGTTACCTTTTATCAGCCGGGAAATAATAGTAAGCTGTTCTGCCAGATAGTTGTTAGGGTAGGCTGCTTGATTGCTACCTGTATTGTATGCGTCCTGAATGGATTCTGAATAGCGGAAAGCACTATTGGCAACGGTGCGTACATAATCTAGTTCCAATTCATTAGGTGATTGCCCTCCAGTGCCTGTCGTATATAACTGCCCTGTTTGTGCCAGTTGATAAAACTCTGCAGGATTGCTAATCGCCAATGCCATATTCCCAAAATCCGCCCGAAAAATCATATTGGCCTGAATGCCTATTTGAAGAGCAGGAGGAATCACGGGAGAGGCTGTTTGAAAAGCAGGAAGTTGACGATCCAGTAGCCTGCCCAGCCATCCTGTGGTTACTAGTTCATCGCTATCAGATGCAGATGCCCATATATCTGAAGAACGGAAGTGAGAGTAGTTGGCGTCAGGATAACCTACGTTGTGTATCACCTTCATCATCCCTTCTTCCCAAAAAGATTGTAATGCCTGCATCTCATTGGGCATACCATAAGCATCATTCAATGCCCAAAGTCCATTTTCTGGTACTGCCAAGGTTGGACGAATATTATAATATTCATCATTATCTCTATGAATGACAGTATTTAGGCCATCATTTCCCCCTTTTAAGCGGATAAGAACGAGGATACGATCTCCACAATCAGCGCTGTTTAAACTGTTTAATAAAGGAGTTGGGCTAAATGCCTGCACAGGAGAATTGTTGAGCATAAAAGCGCTTCCCAAAGCTGCCATGCCCGTCATCTTCAGGAATTTACGGCGATCCCAATTCTGGTGCTCTTTTTCATGGGCAGAACGATGCTCAAGAGATGCCCCTTGTCGCTTTTTGTAGTGCTTCTGGACTTTAGGATGAAGGCTGGATTTATGATCGGAATTACACATGTCTGATAGTTATCGAAGAAGGTAATAATTTAACAAAGCTGCCATTCAGGCAAGCGAATCAAATAGGTCAGCAAATTGGCAATCTGTTCAGGCACTTCGCCATAATACAACGTCCAGGTACCATCTTCAAAATAGTTTTCTGGAATCTCGCCTTTAAAATACAGTGTAGCTACAGCAAGCTGATCTGGAGGCAATGGACGGTTAAGAAAATAGGTTGCCAATGCCTGAGTAATTACTTCTGGATCATTTTCTGAAGTATCCGTTAGGCTAATAGCTAGTGCTCTTAATGGCTCTCTAAGATTACCGTCGTTATGGTATACAACAGTATACATGATATCCGTGGCGATGCCCCATCTTGCGGTTAGTGTATTCTCGGTAAGCCAGGTGCGATGTTCTTGCCATCCGGCTACATCTACAGGGTTGAAAACTTCCTGTCCTAATTCGGATGCTCCATAGGTTAGATAACCTACTGTTCCATTGTCATAATTTTCATTGGCAGCTGCTCCCATTTTATGTATCAGGCTGATGAGGCACTCGATAGGGCTTTTGATACGGGCACCAATAAAGCGATCTTCGAAGAAGTGTTCACTTTTAAGTAATTGGCGCAATACAGGAGCGATATCCCAATTGTTGTCTCTAAATGTGGCTGCCATTTCCTGTACAATAGCGGTATCTATTTCATCATAGACAAAGAAACGGTACAGTTTTCCACATATAAATTCAGAGACTTCGGTCGCTTTCGCGAAAAAAATAAGCTCGTGTACATCGTCATAGCCAAAATTCCCTGCTTGGTTAAAAATAGTTTTGGAGCTATTATCAAATAGGGAAGCATCAAAGGAAACAGTAGTATCACAAGCATACATTTCGACTCTCCACCCAGTGAGCGCACGAGCTACTTCAACAATGTCATCCTGTGTATAACCATTATTTTCTCCCATAGTAAATAGCTCCATCAGCTCCCGGGCATAATTCTCATTAGGCTCCTCTGCTACGTTTTGATTACCATTAAGATATACCAGCATAGCAGGGTTTTTGCCCATTTCTTCAACCAGGCTGCGAAAATTGCCCAATACATTAGTATGGATAAGGTAATAATAAGACCACATAAACGCATTGCAGCCATAAACCTCTTCCTCTGCCACGAAATGATTGTGCCAAAAAAGGGCAAGCTTGTTGCGTATTGCCAACTCAGGAGTAGCTGCTTCTGCTAACCACTGGCGAAAAAACTGATCTTTTACTTCAAAGTAGGTATCTTCATCAGGGTATTCTTCATTTGTCCAAAACGCCCAATAAGGAGGTTCAGGTGCAGGCATTTGTAATACACCATCTATGAGTTGATCTACCAAGTCCGAAGGGCTCAGGTCAAGACTCAGTGCATCAAAATGTGTTCCATACCCCAATCTTTGATAAAGGTGTTGGACGCGCCTGTGGTCCCAGGGTTTTTCTTCCGATGGTATAAAAGGTTGAAGAGTATTTACCATGGTATTAGTAGTAAGTATGGGAATATTTGATTTCCAAAAATTACGGATTTTTCTTAATTTTCAGGAAGTATATTTAAACTTTTTAAATCCACTTCCCTTGATCCGTCTTTATACCACCGCCCTTTTTATGATAACTACTGGCTGGCTTTCAGCTCAGCAGGTACTACTTTCGGAAGATTTTAATACGTGTGGCCTACCAGAAGGATGGCAAGTAGAGGCTACGGGAAATCCTGATGCCATATGGTACGTAGGTTTACCTGACAATGGAAATTCTGACGGCAGCACTATTGATGGTTCTTGTATGCTGATTTTTGATGATGATGCTACAGGAGAAAATACTCCTGCCTGGACGGTAAATCTTCAAAGTCCGGCTTTTGATGGAAGTATATGGTCTAGTGTACGTTTATCGATGGATGTGCACTTTCGCAATTATAATGGTTCTGCCAGTTTGCAAGTACTGGTAGATGATGGAACAAATCTGCATGAAGTTGCCACTTATCAGGGAGATGCTCAAACAGGCACTCAATTTTCGGAATACGTAACACTTACGGCGGATTTGAGTTTTTTCAGTAGCCCTTCTATGTCATTGGTAATTCGGTATGATGATGGAAATGATTGGGCCTGGTGGGCAGGCATTGACAATATTGAAATTATAGGAGAAGGAGAAGCCACTCCTGTTTTACTGGAAACCTTCAATGATTGCAATGCTCCTGCTGGCTGGTCGACTACTGTAGAATCTGGGGATTATGATTGGGAGTTTGGTTATGTAGAAAACCCCAATGCAACAGGAGAAATATCAAGTATGAATGGTTCTTGTTTTGCTTTTTTTGATGATGATTTGATCGGACAAGAAGCCACGCCTTCACGGGTCACTTTATATTCTCCTGTAATAGATGGAACCGAATATGTTCGATTTTATCTGGATTTTGATTTGATTCTCCGTCGCTATCTGGAATTGGAAGGGCTTTCTGTAGGGGTGCAGGATATTACGACAGGAAATATCAGTTGGGCGGTTAATTATCTGACGGATATAGGAGGTCCTCAGTTTTATGATTATGTACATGAATTTGTAGATCTTACCCCTTTTCGAAGCCCAAGTATGAGATTGGTATTTCAGTACACCGATGGTGGCGGCTGGGGCTGGTGGGTTGGTATCGACAATATAAAAGTAACTGCCGAGGGAGATATTAATGATCTATGCGAAAATGCGATACCACTTTCGCTAGATGCAGATTGTGTAGAAGGAGATAATAGTTTTGGCTTATATACAGGTCCTGTGTCATCCTGCTCTAATGCAGGGATAGGAAGTCTTTGGTATCGTTACGAAGCACAGCAATCCGGCTTGGTAGCAGTGCAAAGTAATGCCGTTTATAATGATTTGATTACTGTATTTACAGGTGATTGTGATGCTCCTGTAGAAATGGCTTGTATTAATTATGATGAATTTGGATTTACCGGAGAGCGATTGCTTTTTGAAGCAGAATCGGGTACTACTTATTTTATCAGATTGAGTGGCGTACGAGGAGCTTTTGGGGTGCCAAGTGGTTATCATTGTGTTGCTCTGGAATCTTTGGAAATGCCACCGTCGCTTCCTGAAAATGATCATTGTGCCAACAGTATCCTTATAGAAATTGATGCTAACTGTGTAGAAGGAGATAACTTTAACGCAAGTTTTGTGGGGCCTATCCCCAGCCTTAATAATAAATCAAAAGCAGATGTTTGGTACCATTTCCAAGCCTTGGAAAGCTCACCATTACTCATTCAGTCAAATGCAGATTTTGCAGATGTGCTAACGGTATATCAAGGGGCGTGTGGAGCACTGGAGGAAGTAGCCTGTGCTGATCGCGGACAAGAGTTGCGTTTGGAAGAGGTGATAGCAGGTACGACTTATTATGTACAACTAAGTAGCTATTTCGCAACCCTTTATGGTTCATTCTGTCTTTCTGCTACGACATTGGATGAGCTTCCTGCTGAAAATGTTGATTGTTTCGAAGCTATCTCTATTCCTATTGATGGAGCATGCGTAGAAGGAACCAATCAGTCGGCTCCTTTTTCTGGTCCGTCTTCTTCTTGTGACATTTATCAGGATGCTAGTTTGTGGTATACATTTGTCGCTCCTCCTTCCGGAAAAATAAAGCTGGCTACTAATGCAGACTTTGTACATGCTGTATCTGTTTTTCAAGGCAATTGTAATGATCTCTCAGAAGTATTTTGCGAAAGCAATCCTAATACCTGTAATGGCGATGCGAGAGTAGAAGGCTTGCAACCTGGTGAAACTTATTTATTGCGCATCAGCTCTTCTTCGGATTATACTGGAGTATGGGAAACCGGTACGATATGCCTGGCGATTACAGAGCCACAAGAAGAGGAAAATTACCAGGCTTTGGTTATCAGCGGAAATGTGGAGTGTTATGATAATGGAAGAGTTAAACTTTCCTTTTATATTGCAGGAGGAAGTGGTAGTTATACAACGGAAGGCAATATAAATGGGGAAATATTAGACAATGGGACTACCTATGTAGTTGTTGTTAGAGATGCGAATGGATGTACCACTTCTTTATCCGGAACTATAGATTGTACTCCTGCTTGTGCAATAAACGCAATGGTAAATGTAGAAGGGGAAAATGAATGTCCTGAAGATTATCAAGCTTCGATAGCTGTGCAAGTTGAGGGAGGAACCCCTCCTTATGAATACATTTGGCAAAATGGTAGTGAAAGCGCTAGCCAGGAAGGAGTAGCTAGTGGTTATTATTCTGTAACAATCACAGATGCTGAAGGTAATTGTGAGGCTATTGCCGGAGAATTGGTACCTGGGCCTCTACCTTTTGATTTTGAAATCATAGATATCCTTGATGTATCTGAAAATGGTAATGATGGAGCAATTATCGTTGATTTTAGTGGTGGAGAAGCGCCTTATACTTTTGCCTGGTTATTGAATGGCGAAGTCGTTTCGGAAAATCAAAACCCTACCAATTTACTTCCTGGTACATACACTTTCCAGGCCATGGATGCCAATGGCTGTATATTTGAATACAGTGATATTACAATCAATTCGACAACAAATACGACAAACATTAACCGCCTGCTGCATTGCCAAATGTTTCCTAATCCTGCCACCGCTTTGGTGAACATTAAGTGGCAATCAGAGCGTGCAATCGTGAATACTTTAAGTGTTTATAATGCTTCCGGGCAGTTGGTTTTTGAAAAACTGATTGAGCCTACTACAAATGCGGTCGTACTGGATGTAAGCGCATTTCCTGGAGCTTGTTATTATGTACGCCTCATGACAAGCGAAGGAGTGTGGGTAAGGCCATTGGTAGTGGGTAAGTAAAGACTGGAAGTAGAATTGAAATTCTTTTGGGTTTAGGTACCTTTGTGAAGGTGAGAAGGTTTAGAAAATACTATAAACTTAAACTATTCTAATCCATTTAAACCCACTAAATTTTTAAATTTTCATGATTATTCAACCCGCTTTTCTGATACGAAAAAGCGTATTAACTCTTTTACTCTCCCTCCCTTTATTCCTCTTTGCTCAACAAAGAGTATTGCCACTCAGTAAACCTCCCTATCAGGAGTATACCCGCACGCTAAAATTAATGGGGAGCCGCTTTGATATAACAGTAGTGGGAGGTTCAGAAGCTTGGGCTAATGAAAAAATCGATTTGGCTATAGCTGAAATAAGAAGAATAGAAGCACTTATTTCTACCTGGCAGGAGCAGAGTGAGGCGAGCAGGATTAATCAAGAGGCAGGGATTCAGCCAGTGAAAGTGAGTGAAGAATTATTTCAGCTAGTAGAGCGATCTATAAAAGTATCTGATTTAACCAATGGCGCTTTTGATATCACTTTTGGCGGCCTGGATAAAAAAATATGGCGCTTTGATGGAAGCCTTACCACACTTCCTGATTCAGCAATAGCTGCTAAATCTATCCGATTGATTAATTATCGAAACATTATCCTTGATAAAGGAGAAATGACCGTTTTCCTAAAAGAACAGGGGATGCGGATTGGCTTTGGTGCGATAGGTAAAGGCTATGCAGCAGAAAAAGTAAAAGGGCTTTTACAGAAAGAGGGAGTGAGTGCGGGTATCGTTAATGCAGGAGGAGATCTTACTGCCTGGGGCACTCAAGCTAATGATAATCCCTGGACGGTAGGTATTGCCGATCCTGGAGCACAAGATCGAGCTTTTTCCTGGTTGGCCATTGATAATCAAGCGGTGGTAACTTCAGGGAATTATGAAAAATATGCCATTATAGATGGCAAAAAATACAGTCATATAGTAGATCCACGTACTGGTTATCCGGTATCAGGCTTGCAAAGTGTAACGATCCTGTGCCCTAATGCAGAATTGGCAGATGCACTGGCTACTGCTGTATATGTAATGGGAGCAAATGACGGCCTAGAGCTTATCAATCAACTGAATGGAATAGAGTGTATTATTGTAGATGAGCAGGGAGCCTTGATTACTTCGGGAGGGGTGGAGGTAGGAGTGGAGAAGGAGTGATGTAGCCAGAGGACTATGTAGTGAGAAGGAGAGCGATTTATCGCATCTTATATTGGGGTTGGTTTTGGTTTAGGAAGGTTTAAAGAGGTTTAGATGGTTTAGGATTGCATGAAGATATGTATGAGTCGAGTACTGAATGGAAGGATATGGTGATATAGTAATATGGTGTAAATTTCACCACATCACCATATCACCACATAAATTACATATGCAATGCTCGATTGCCCGTTGCTGCCAGAGCTGCTTCTTTGAAAGCTTCTGTGAAAGTTGGGTGAGCATGGCTCATGCGGGTTGCATCTTCAGCGGAAGCACGGAATTCCATTAATGCCACTGCTTCTGCGATCATATCGGCGGTACGAGGGCCCACCATGTGTACGCCAAGGATTTCATCAGTTTCCTCATGGGCCAAAACTTTGACCATTCCTTCCGTATCCATACTAGCGCGAGCACGGCCTAGTGCTTTGAATGGGAATTTTCCTGATTTATAAGGAACTCCTGCATCTTTAAGCTGCTGTTCGGTTTGCCCTACTGCAGCTACTTCCGGCCAGGTATAAACGACTCCAGGAATGAGATTATAGTCGATATGTGGTTTTTGGCCTGCAATGGATTCTGCTACAAATACGCCTTCTTCTTCAGCCTTATGTGCAAGCATTGCCCCCTTGATGACATCACCAATAGCATAAATGTTATCAACATTTGTCTGGAGGTGTGCATTAACAGCAATGCGTCCTTTCTCATCTTTTTCAATACCTACATTTTCCAATCCGAGATTATCAGTATAGGCTCTGCGGCCAATAGAAACGAGGCAGTAGTCGGCATTGATAGAGAATGTATCTTCTGAATCACGCTTTTGTACACTTACTGTTACGCTCTTCTTATTGATTTTTACATCTGTTACAGCATGCTTCAGGTGAAATTTTACACCCAATTTCTTCATAGAGCGCATGAGTTCCTTAGCACAATCCTTATCCATACCAGGGATGATACGGTCCATAAACTCTACTACTTCAACATTGGTGCCAAGGCGAGCAAAAACAGAACCCAGCTCCAGGCCGATAACACCGCCACCAACAACAACAAGATTCTTAGGTACGTCATCTATGTTGAGGGCTTCTGTAGAAGTGATTACCCGGTTTTTATCATAATTAAAGCTTGCTGGCACAATAGGCTTGGAACCAGTAGCAATAATGATTTTATCAGAAGTAATTTCTTCTTTGTTGCCATCTTCCTTCTGGATGCTAATGGTGTTTTTGTCAACAAATGATCCATGGCCGTGGTAAACGTCAATTTTATTTTTCTTCATTAAGAAGTTGACTCCCTTGACGGTTTGCTCTACCACTTCATTTTTGCGCTTTATCATTTGAGGCATATTAACCTTGAGGTTGGATAGGTTAATACCGTGTGTTTCAAACTTTTCCTTAGCATTGTGGTAGTGCTCGGAGGAATCAAGCAATGCTTTTGATGGAATACAGCCTACATTCAGACAAGTACCTCCCAGGGCACTATAACGCTCGATGATTGCTGTTTTGAATCCCAATTGGGCAGCTCTGATAGCTGCTACATATCCGCCCGGGCCAGAGCCTATGACGGTTACATCGTACTTCATGTATGCGTGTTTTTAATCTTTTCAGTACTAATCAAAAAATAACTTCATCATTGGAGTTTTTCATTTATCCCTCGATCATTTGCCTGTATAGGCTTCCATTCTTCGGTATAAATGAAAAACGATGCAGTGATTTTTTAATCTTTTTTATTACCAGCATTATTATTGTTGTTGCCCTTTCCACCTCCGCGTTTCTTTCTTATCCCACGCTTCTTTCGGCGGTTGTTATTGTTGTTGCCGCCCTTTTTATTATCCTTATTCTCTTTCTTCTCCTGGGGCTTATTTTCTTTCTTATTACTTACAGTTTGTTGCTTGGATTTGTTGTTCTCCTTACCGCTTTTTGATTCGGGTTTTTTCCGGCGTTTATTACGTGACTTGTTACGCTTTCTGCGCTTCTCTTCTGGCAGTTCAATTACACCAGTCACATCTTCAAAATCCATCTCTTTTTCTTCCGGAATGTCAAAGATAGCCTGCATACTCATTAGGTCCACAGGTTTCTCCCCTTTTTTATTCATTTCCTTGATTTGCTTTACTCTGGCTATCTCCAGAGTGTAAAGCTTTCCACGGCCTTGTTCTTTTTCATAGCTGTAGTACATGATACCTTTGAAGATATCTGTTTTGACCAATACTGCTTTACCTGCCTGGGTTTCTAATTTATCAGCTTGTTTAGGAAATTGCTCCAGGGCATCCAGGTAGGTATCCAGCTCATAATTAAGGCAACATTTTAGCCTGCCACACATACCAGATAGTTTAGCCTGATTGATAGCGAGGTTTTGGTAACGGGCTGCGGCAGTAGTTACTGATTTAAAGTCTGTCAGCCAGGTAGAACAACAAAGCTCTCTCCCACATGATCCAAGGCCTCCAATGCGTGCGGATTCCTGGCGAGCACCAATTTGTCGCATTTCAATTTTTACGCGAAATTCACGAGCAAAGTGTCGTATCAATTCACGAAAATCAACACGCCCATCAGCAGTATAAAAGAAGGTAGCTTTGCGGCGATCACCCTGATATTCTACATCTCCTATTTTCATTTCGAGTCCTAAAGTCCGGGCAATAGCACGTGCACGTATCATTGTTGGCATTTCCATAGAGCGAGCTTCTGCCAGGCGCTCCAGGTCTCTATCATTAGCACGACGTATGACGTTGTGTAGAATATCTTCAGGCTCAACATCCTTCTTTCGCAATTGCAAACGGACTAGCTCACCTGATAGAGTAACCCTACCTACGTCTAATCCATTACCAGTTTCTACAACTGCGTCATCACCGGTAATTACTTCTGCATGCTGCGGATTGCGATAGAAATCTTTTCGGGCGCCATTTTTAAAGCTTACTTCTACAATATCAAAAGGTTCGGTATCATCTATATGCAGGCTGCTCAGCCAATCATAAGTATTGAGCTTATTGCAGCCACCTGTCGCACAACCTCCGTTGTTTTTACACCCTTTTGGTGTTCCATCATCGCATACCGTACATCCTGTACATCCCATGTTAATATATTTATGTTGTCGAAACGCCCAGCGTTATAAGATATTTTCAGGCTTAAGCCCCTGGTATGTTTCGCTTAGTTTCTTCTTAATTATTTTATGCATCTGAATACTTGCATCCAGAAACAATACCTTTGGATTTGCGTTTCGCATTACTGCAAATATGCAATCCGAAAAGAGCTTGGATAATTGTTCCACCTGATCCAGCTCCAATACCTTTGCCATGTTCGTGGCTGTCTTCAATTCTTCATCTTGTAACCGAACACGAGTCCCCCCAACTACTTTTAAGACTGTAAATTCTCTTAGGAAATGCAGGGCATAGCTTAGAAAATGTTTTTGATTTTCTCTACCCTGTTTGGCAACCTTTTCTACCCATGGCACCATTTGAATAGGATTGCCACGATAGGTTATACGCATCCATTCTAAAAATAGCTTGGCATGATCGTTATCCTTATTACTAGAAAGCTGTAAGGCTTCGTTATAATTACCATTAGCTAGAAACGCTACATTTTGGGCGGTATTTTGATCCAAGCCATTATTTTCTACCAATCCTGTTACAATTTCATTGTCAGAAAGGCCATGTACATTGACTAATTGACAACGAGAAAGAATGGTATTTAAGATGAGATTCTGATTTTCTGCTACAAGCAGGAAAATGGTATTCTCAGGAGGTTCCTCGATCATTTTTAGTAGCCGATTTCCTTCTTTACCAAGGTATTCAGGAAGCCACATGATAAGCACCTTATAAGTACTCTCGAAAGTTTTGAGGCTTAGTTTTCGAATAATGCTTACACACTCTTCCTTCGTGATATTTCCCTGTTTGTTTTCAGCTCCAATTAGCTGTAGCCAATCATTGATGTTTAGATAGGGGGTTTCGGTAATAGCAGTACGCCACTGAGGTAGGAATTGCTCACTCGTTACTTTGCTACCAATAGTGGGGTAGGAGAAGTGGACATCTGGATGGATCAATTTTTGCATCTTGCTACAAGGAGCACACTGTCCACAAGCATCTGTTTCTGAACGATTTTCACAAAGAATATATTGAGTGAAAGCAAGGGCGAGACTGAGATTGCCAGACCCTTCAGGGCCTAATAGTAATAGTGCATGAGGGGTACGTTGGCCTCGCGCCATATTGCGGAGAACCTCTGCTGGTTTTTGCTGTCCGATTACCTCACTAAATTGCATTGCCCTTTTTTATAGCAAAAATCGGAATGCTTGCCGCAATGTAAACTCTTAAGGTATCAGAGGGCTCCCAACCATTGGAGTACTTTATCGTCAAGAGGGCTAACTGCTGAAGGTAAAGAGGCTATAAGATGACCTTCTTCATCTAGCAGGTATTTATGAAAATTCCACTTAACTTCTGTATCCATTACGCCATTGAGCGACTGTTGACCAAACCACTCATATAATGGATGAGTTGGTGCTTTAGTTATATTGACTTTTGCCGCCATTGGAAATGCTACACCAAAGCGGCTTTGGCAAAATGCTTCAATGGTTTCATTGGTGCCAGGCTCTTGCCCACCAAAGTCGTTGCAAGGAAAACCTACAACAACCAATTTATCATTAAACGATTTATATAGCTCCTGCAATTGCTGATATTGTGGCGTAAACCCACATTCTGAAGCAACATTGACAACTATTATTTTTTTCCCTTTATAGCGAGAAAAATCAATCTCCTCTCCTCTGATTCCTTCTACCTTGAATATATGGATAGAATTCACTTTTTGCGGTTTTGCTATCCTTTAAATTAATAAATATCCATTACGGATAAATTCAGTGCGTAAAAATAAGTATTTTATTGGTCAAATGCTAACATCCCGATTTTCTGCCAACCAAAGCCCGGTAGAATTGTTCCCACATCGGATAAAGTTGATAAATAATGAGAATTGCCGTATTCAGAAGAGCTCACTTCAATGCTGCTCACCGACTACACAATCCAGCGTGGAGTGAAGAAAAAAATCAAGCCGTTTTCGGCTTGTGTAACAACCCCAATTACCATGGTCATAATTATGAACTGGAAGTAAAATTAGTAGGAGAGGTAGATCCAGTTACTGGTTACCTGATAGACCTGAAAATCCTCAAAGACCTCATTTACGAAAAAGTTGAACTCCGCTTTGATCATAAAAACCTCAATCTGGATACAGAAGAGTTTAAAAACTTAAATCCCACTGCTGAAAATATATGTTACGTAATCTGGAAGATTCTCCGAGCAGAGCTAGATGAAAAATATGACTTGACGGTAAGGTTGTTTGAGACGCCGAGAAATTATGTGGAATATCCGGCTTAGATGAGAGGCAAAAAAGAAATCCCGAATTTTAGTTCAACTAAAATTCGGGATTTCTTTTTAAGGCATCTATTAAATGCCTTGAGCTTTCAACTTAAGCCTATGGACGAGAAGAACGCTTTCCTAAACGGAAAGTCTTCATGATACCTTCTTCATCACTTACTAAACTTACCAGGTAAAGGCCATTAGGCAGATCATTTACCGCGTAATTTTTGTTAGGCTGAACGTCGAAGGAACGCATCTCACGGCCAATGACATTATAAACAACTACGCGATCTACCAAATCAGCACCACGTAATTGGAAGTAATCAGTAGTTGGATTAGGGTAAACTTCCAAACGTGCTTTGTCAAGATCATTGATGTTTGAAATCAAAGAGTTGAAAGTATATGTATTAGTTGCTACTACTGTCGCATCAGGGTCTCCTACTACCGTAATATCTACTCTGATATCTCCATTGCCTGCTAAGCCTTTAGGCTTAACGTGTATATCTATATTAGTCGAAGCTCCAGGTTCTAGAGTAACAGGTGCATTTAAACCTATATCTTCAGCGATATTTGAGTATACAGGCTCTTCATAACAAAGGTTGATATCACAAACCTGGATATTCCAAGGATCAGGAATGTTGTTGAAAAAGCGTTCCCAACGAAGGGTGATAGCTTCACTACCTTCATTTGTTAAGGTAGAATATGCAACAAATTCAAATCCAGGATTATTAGGATCTGCATAACCAGAAACTTCAACAGGGCTTGGCGAGAACACCAAGTTCTGAGCTTGTGTCGTCGTAATCGCGAGAATGAATAAAAAACTAAAAGCGAGTATTAATTGCTTCATCAGCACTTCCTTTTAAATAGTTAATATGTGTTCTTGGGACGAATCATAACCCGTTCCACTAAATAAAACACAAAAATCAAAATATTAATCCATTAAATCAAGGCCGTAAAGCTTAATGATTTGTAAAAACCTTTACATTATTGACAGATTAAGGAAATTGGGAGTTCTTCTATCCTTAGAAAAATTGACAAGTATGAACGATATAACCACATCACCAATATATCACAATATCCTAATACCAGAAAACCAATATTTAAACCACCTAAACCACCTAAACCACCTAAACCACCTAAACCACCTAAACCACCTAAACTATTCTAAACCACAATACCGGACGCGATAAATCCCCTCACCTTTCACTACATCACTCTTCGCCCTACGGAGCTGATAAGCGTAGTTGGGACATCACTACATCCCACGAATGTCCCCACTAGGACAACTATATCAATAGCTTTTCGTACATTCAAACATCTTTTTAATTTTTGACTTTATACTCTAAGTAAGTTTGATCACTTACTTAAAATCTATTTAAACATCATACTCAACCCTATGCATATAGTTATTCTTGGAAATGGGATAAGTGGAGTAACTGCGGCGCGCCACATTCGAAAGCTTAGTGATCATCAAATTACCATTATCTCTGCGGAGACCGATCATTTTTTTTCCCGTACGGCGCTTATGTACGTTTATATGGGGCATATGCGATTTGAAGATATCAAGCCATATGAGGATTGGTTTTGGGAAAAGAATCGCATCAATCTATTAAATGCCTATATCCAGGAGGTTGACTTTAATAAAAAGAGTTTAACTACTAGTGAAGGGAATCAAATAGCTTATGATAAGCTAGTATTGGCGGTAGGCTCTGCCCCCAATAAATTTGGCTGGCCGGGGCAGGATTTGGAAGGGGTGCGAGGCTTGTATAGCTATCAGGATTTGCAGTATATGGAATCCCATAGCGATGGTTTGGAAAGAGCGGTTATCGTAGGGGGAGGTTTGATTGGAATTGAAATGGCGGAAATGTTTCATAGTCGCCATATCCCTGTCACTTTCCTGGTAAGAGAGCAGAATTACTGGAATATGGTGCTGCCCAAGGAAGAATCAAGCATGGTAAGCCGACATATTAAAGAGCATGGTATTGACCTGCGCTTGTCTACGGAACTGAAAGAAATCATAGATGATGGGACAGGTAAAGTGTCTGCCGTAATTACTTCTACTGGCAAACGGATTGATTGTGGCTATGTTGGTCTAACGGCAGGGGTACATCCAAACACTGGCTTTTTAAAAGGTAGTGCCCTGGAAATGCAAAAAGGCATTCTAGTGGATGATTACCTTCAAACCAATATGCCTGACGTATATGCCATAGGGGATTGTGCTCAACTTAGAACTCCCAGAGCTGGCCGACGCCCTATCGAAGCGGTTTGGTATACAGGGCGTATGATGGGAGAAACAGTAGCTCATAATATATGTGGCCAGGAGATTGCTTATGATCCGGGAATATGGTTTAACTCTGCCAAATTTATGGATATAGAATATCAGGTATATGGCGATGTGAAAGCACATGCTCCTGAAAATCATGCCAGCATATACTGGGAGCATGAAGATGGTAAAAAGAGCATTCGGCTTATCTATGATAAAGAAACGGGAGCTATTCTTGGTTTCAATCTAATGGGCGTTCGTTATCGTCATGAAGTATGCGAAAAATGGCTGGCTCAAGCTACTCATATTGAAGAAGTACTACAGAATCTAGGACTAGCTAATTTCGATCCTGAATTTTATAGAGAATATGAAACTCAGGTAGTTCAATTGTACAATCAGCAAACAGGTAAGTCTTTACAACTCAAAAGCAAAAGAGGGTTGAACAAAGCGCTTCAATTTTTGAAAGGTGTAGCGTCCTAATGCAGAGTACATAAACTCGTCGCCTAAATTACTGTATTAAAAACTTTCAAAACATCTGTTGTTAATGCATATCATACAAAAACTTGGATTGTCGCTTTTTGTCATAGCCCTATTGATCTTCACCGCCATGTTGGGGATAGACAATCATGTATTATCTGCTGATAATATTCGGAAAGCTGTTGATAATGAATATCACCAGAATGCTCTGATCAGTCAGGCGGAAGAACAAGGTATTTTAGATAAGGCATATAGCACGAGTTTTGCCTTTGTCCCAGCTTTCAAAGTTTTGCTGAAGGATGCTCAAAAATCTTTAAAAGCACAGGTGAAGGAAGGCTTGCCGGAGGGTGTTAAAAAATCACAGGTCAACCTGCCAAACTGGAAGTTTAAGGATTATACCTTTGCTGCTACGCGTAGTACAAACACGGGACCAGTAGCAAGCAACCCGCAATTATTTCTGCTGCTCACTTTTGGATTGGGAATACTAGGAGGTTTGCTGTATATATTGCCCAAGTTTAATCTGATACCCGGCATTAAACACGATCATATTTACCATCGCTCTTCAACACGTGGACTGAGCTTTGGCTGGCGTGCTATATTCTTAGGAGTAGCTACCATTGGTACACTTTTGTATGGTGTGTATTATATGGGAGATCAATATTTTTGGCCAGCACTTACTGCTATTATCGCACTACTGATAATAGGTTTGGTATTGTTTTATCAAGGCTCTATCCGAAGGAATCCTTCTAAATCGGCTTCCCCATCTATTACAGGCTGGTTAGGTATCTTAACAGGTGTTTTTCTGATTGGCTTTTATGTGTTGTTGTATTGGGCACCACAGCATATTACCAGCTGGATTATAATGGTAGATCCTGTGAGTAAAATGCTTAATGGAGGAGCAGCAAGTCAATGGTTTCTATATGGATTGCTATATACCATCGTAATTTTGGTAATGGGAGTACGCATGTTTGCAAAATACCGCCACAATCGCTATCACTTGATTCGCACAGGTTCTGTGATGTTTTTCCAGACAGCTTTTGCCTTCCTGCTTCCAGAGATTTTGGTACGCCTGAATTATCCTTACTTCGATTTTAAAAATATCTGGCCACTGAACTACACTTTCTTTTTCGATTGGAACCTTAACAATCTAATGAATAGTGGTGGACTTGGCTTGTTTATGTTGGTTTGGGGCATCGTATTGGTTGTTATAGCAGTACCTGTAATTACTTATTTCTTTGGAAAACGTTGGTATTGCTCCTGGGTGTGTGGTTGTGGTGGATTGGCGGAGACCCTGGGGGATCCATATCGCCAACTATCAGATAAGAGTCTTCGTGCCTGGCGTTTTGAGCGCTGGATTATTCATGGAGTATTAGCATTTGCAGTTATTATGACTGCAATGGTATTATACACTTATTTCACTGGCGAAAAAGAAGTCCTTTCATTCAATAGTAATAATGTAAGATCCTGGTATGGTTTTGTGATAGGTGCAGGTTTTGCAGGAGTAGTAGGTACGGGTTTTTATCCCCTTATGGGAAATAGAGTATGGTGTCGTTTCGGCTGTCCATTGGCCGGCTACCTGGGTTTGGTGCAGCGTTTTAAGTCTCGCTTCAGAATTACTACGAATGGTGGGCAATGTATTTCCTGTGGAAACTGTTCGACTTATTGCGAAATGGGGATAGATGTACGTTGGTATGCTCAGCGTGGCCAGGATATTGTACGTTCTTCCTGTGTGGGTTGCGGTGTATGTTCTGCGGTTTGTCCTCGTGGTGTACTTCGCCTTGAAAATAGTAGTGAAGATGTAAATCAAAGAGCGACGGCTATTCGTGCATTGCATATAACAGAAGAAGGAGTGAGCTTGTCTTAAGTAGCCTTGTGGTTAACATATCTATCAATTATTGTATCGCAGAAACATTCCGCGACGATCTTAAGATAGACATAAAAGGAAATCCTCTTTAAGTGGTTTAATAGGTTTAGAGCATCGATTCTAAACCTATTAAACATTATAAACGTCTTAAACAGATTTTCCACTTCCCATTCCTACTCTCTCAAAAAATCTCTTTTACCGCCTCGCTTTTCCATCAGTTTAACCTCGCGGATGACGATGTCGTGAGAGAAGGCTTTGCACATATCATAAACAGTGAGTGCCGCAACGGTAGCTCCAGTAAGAGCTTCCATCTCTACTCCCGTTTTAGCCGTAATATGAGTAGTACAGTCAATTACTACTGCACGATCTTCATTGACATGAATTTGCACTTCACAATTATCAAGCCCTAAGGGATGACAAAGAGGAATGAGTTCCCCCGTTTTTTTAGAAGCCATAATGCCTGCCAGTATAGCAGTTTGGAAAACGGGGCCTTTCTTGGTATGAATTTCTGAACTTTCGAGTTGATCCATAATCTCGTCGCCCAATTCTACAATGCAGCGGGCGCGGGCCATGCGCTTACTTACTTTTTTCTCTCCCACATTCACCATATGTGGATTGCCAGATTCGTCGAGATGTGTGAAGTTACCCATAATACAAAGCTATGATTCTAACGATAAAATATCAAAGAATATACTTCCCCTTCTTTAAACAAATCTCTCCCGCTCGGCAATTCCAAAAACGCATCCGCATCTGCCAGATTAGCCAGGTCACCTGAGCCTTTTCCCGGAACGGGAGTAGCCATTAATTTCCCTGTGGATGGATCGTAATGTGTTTTTACCTGTAGGAAATAAGTTAGGTCTGGTTTGAAAGTAAAGTCTGCTGTTAATTGAGCATATATTGCCTGGGATGGAGCTAAGCCAAGGCTTTCTCTCAACCAGGGCTGGAAGTAACGTAAATTGCACATGAAGGAAGAAACAGGATTGCCTGGTAATGCAAAAACCATTGTTCCATCAGGTGCTTCCCCAAACCAGAAAGGCTTGCCTGGCCGCTGACTAATACGATGGAAGTATTTTTTGACGTTGAGTGCTTCCAGCGCTGCGGGTACATAGTCAAACTTTCCTTTAGAAACACCACCGCTTAGCAATAGAGCATCATATTTTTCCAGTAGATCGCCCAATCTTTTTTGAGTATGAACCAGATCATCTACTATATGATGTGGATCAGCAGTGATTCCCCATTTCGCTAAAACGGACTGTATTGCAAATACATTAGAGCTTCGTATTTGGTGCGGAGCAGGTGTATCTTCTATACCTACCAATTCATCTCCTGTGGAAATAATTGCAACGGTAGGTAAGCGTTTTACTTTTAAATGAGCCATCCCTACGGTAGCGGCTACCCCTACCTCCGCAGGAGAGAGTTGGCGTCCTGCTTTGATGATGACATCTCCCGTTTTACGGTCAAAGCCTTGTGGGTGTGCATTCTGCCCTTTCCTAATTTTTAAGCCTTCTACCAAATGAGCAACACCATCTTCTATCCTCACATCTTCATATCGGATGATGGTGTCAGCATTATTGGGAAGTACCCCCCCTGTCATTGCTTCCAGGCAGGCTTGAGGGGTTTGGAGCGTTTTTTGAGGTGCTCCGGCAGCCTGAATCCCTTGAATAGGAAAAGAATATTGCCCATTGGCGAAAGCCTCATACTGGATAGCGATGCCATCCATTGTAATACGGGTAAATGGTGGGAAATCCCGGTCGGCTCGTATATCTTCTACCAGTATTCGGCCTACAGCCTGTTGGAGTGGTACCATTTCAGTACCAAAATCTTTAATCCGTGATTGTATAATATTACTAGCTTCTTGTACGCTGATCATACGCCTATTAGTATTCTTTAAAATGAAGCCCTGGGTGGTTCGAATATTGAAAATGAAAGCGCTAAATGTAAGTATTTTTTTAAAGCTTATACCATAAGAGAAGAGAAACTATGTTCTGTAAATAAATGTTATATTTATCAAAAAAGAAGCTATGCGACTTGTGTTAGAGTTAACCAACCATAAAGATTTGGAAGTACTACTTCCTCTTCTTGAACGATTGCAAATATCTATCATAGGAGGGCCTGAAGAAGAAAATGATAAAGTTTCTAAATGGGACTTCGATAAATTCTATGGGAGTAGCTCATCAAATAAAAGTCTCGATGATTTAGATCGTGAGCTTGAAGAAATGCGTAATGAATGGGAGAGAGATATTTAATAGATTCGAATATTGCAATATATATTCTTAATGGAAATATTCCTGAGAATGCGAAAGGAAGAATAGCTGAGTTTTTAAAATCAGAATGTAATTTATCGATTATTACTAAAATTGAAGTACTAGGATGGCAGTTCCCAAATCTTGATAGCCAAACAGAGGCAGAAGCTTTTATTAATGCATCAAATGTAATAGGGCTAACTCCTGAGATCGCAAACCTGACTATTAATTTAAGAAGAAAATATAAAATAAAGCTTCCAGATGCTGTGATAGCTGCAACTGCTCTATCATTAAGATTTATTAATCCATTTATGTGAAAATTTAGGAGAATAATTAAATAAACTACAACCTATCAGCTTTCCACTAGAATACAGCTTCCCGCTGCGTCTTAGCTTCATACAACCCCGCTTAACTCTCCTCTTTAGGCACTCCTCTCAGCACAGGCCCTTCATGAAAAATGGATACTCCTGTCTCCTGTGTATAACGGAACAATGCACGATAGGAAGTGTAAAACTTAAAAATATTGCTCACATACTGCACCGTCTCTCTACCGATTTGTTGGGCAGCAATAATTTCCACATTATTAAACCAAACATTTTTGTCAAATCCCTGCCGGGCAGCAGCCTCACGGAATTTCATTACCCGAAAGGGGCCAGCATTATAGGCAGCGAGCGCAAATAAACCGGCATTGAGTGAATCAATCTCGGGATGAACAAAGTAATTATCAATGAGGAAACGCAGATATTTGGTGCCCGCATGGATATTGTTTTCAAGTTGGTAGACATCAGCTACAGCAATATTGGGGTCCATTGCAGTGGTAGGACGAATCTGCATTATGCCTACTGCACCGGCATGGCTGGTAGCGGATTGCTGCAAGCGTGATTCCTGATAACCTAAAGCAGCGAGAATGAGCCAGTCCAGGTCGTATTCTTGTCCATACTTCATGAATAAGTCTCTGGTATGCAAAATGCGTTGTCGGATATTTTGACCATATGCCTGCTTAAGATAGGTGGTATCTTGTAGGTAGCGTTTGTACAACATATTCCCAATTAGAGTCCCCTTCTTATGCTTTTGAATGAACTGGTTAAGCAGGCTTGCCAATTGTGGGTTTTCTTCCCGCAAAGCATAAGCTACTGCCCCTCCTTTAAACAAGGTGTATTCCTGGTGAATGCTAAGATTGTCCATCGTTTGAGCCCAGAAGTTGGCTAAATTTCGCTCAATAAGCGTAGCAGATAATAAACCTTCATTGATCATAGCCAATACCTGTTCGTCCTCTAATTGTTCTTCAAGGAGACGTATATCCAGCAAAGGTAAATTGGCTGTTTCTAGAGAATCATTGATTTCCATCAAATGCTCATAATAACTACTGGATTGCCGTACATAAATAGGTGTACGGGAAAGCGCTGTATTATCCTCTCTTAAAGGACTGGAAGGGCCACTCACAATAACCTCTTCAGAGTTTTTGAAAATAGGATCAGAAAAAAGAACCTCCTGCCTTCTCTCAGGAGTAATTGTAAGTCCGGTAGCTACCAAATCACCATATCCTTCTCTTAGCCTGGAAAGTAATTGGTCTCGGGTAGTAGGGATAAATACAATATGAACCCGGTGGGGGCTATTTATTTGTTTGTTGAGAAAATTTTCGAAGGCTTGCATAGCATCAAAAGAGAGACCAGATCGTTCAGTGCCATCTATATAATAATGCATGCGGCTATAAGGTACAAGGGCTCTGATACGCCTACGGGCAATCATGCTATCAAGATCACCTTGCCATTTTTCATCCAGGCCAATTACTTTATCAAGCGGAGCATAGGGAAGTTGAGTGTTTGTTGCTGTTTCCCTTTTTTCGGTGGGATCGGGTTCGTTTGAAGGAGGGGCATAGCAGTGAAAGCTGAGCAATAAGATACTTGCCAGGCAGTATTTTCCCATAGTCAAAAGGTAGTTAATCTAAATTGAAGATAAGAATTTTATTTATCTTCCCCGGCTCATAGGTATTAATCGTGTGTGTCCCAAATTGCACAAATTTAGATGTTACCCGATTGTGTCCTGCCAATGCCGGCAGACAGGCTCGTGAGAGAAGTTCGTGGAATTAGTGGACCATGCTCAATTCCTATGGGATTAAAGGATTCGGTCCACGAATTACCCGAATTGCACTAATTAGGATGATATGCGTAATGTGTCAATAGGGGAATTAGGGATAAACACGTACTAAATCGAAAAATGTAAAACGTTTAATGTAAAATGCTGAAAACCCCGTCTGGGTAAAAGTGAGGATGAAGTTTCGTGGTGTCCTTTTACATTTTTCTATTCTACATTTTGCATTTAGCAAGTTGCATTGCAACTTGCGTTAAGTAAGTATTGTAACAAATGAAATCACTCTATCAACAACGTGCAAAGGAATTTGGGGAAGAAGCGGCTCGATTAGAAAGTAAGTATAATCGGTTTTCCTTAGTGCGACTCCTGATTTTTATGGTCGCAATAGGCTTGGTTATCTTTTTGTGGACGGCAGTACATGCCTGGGCAGGTGTCGGGTTCATTATACTGTTTTTAGTCGGTTTTTATCGTTTCATTAAATGGCATCAAAGCGTTCAGGAGGCACAGCATCATCATCAGTATCTGGCACAGGTGAATGAATGGGAAGCAGGAGTCCTGGATCATGAATATGAAGCTTTTCAGGATGGTGCTATTTTTGCCAACCCTCTCCATCCTTATACGATTGATCTTGATTTGTTTGGCCCCTATTCTATCTTTCAATACCTCAATCGGGCAAGCACCGCCCTGGGGAGGCAAAAACTAGCTGGCTGGTTGATGCAGCCCGCTAAAGCTGATGCGATTCATGAACGCCAACAGGCCAGTGTAGAATTGAAAGAAATGCTGGATTGGCGCCAGCACTTTCAGGCTCATGGAATGGAAGCAGAGACGAATTGGAGCAAATTGAACTATTGAAAAAATGGCTGGAATTACCAGCTTACGTAAGTAGTGAAAAGTGGCTGGTAACGCTTTTATACATCCTGCCTTTTTGGTCAGTAATCGCTATCGTATTGTGGGCTCTATACTTTCCCTGGTATATTGCTATTTTATTCTTTATGCCAGCCATACTTATTTTACGAAAGTATGTAGAACGCGTCAATAAAACCCATGTGCAAACAACCCATGCAGAGAATGCACTGGCACACTATGCTCGGCTAATTGGGCATATTGAACAACAGTCTTTTTCTAGTCCGTTATTAGAGCAATTGCATGGTCAGTTTAGGGAAAAAAGAGGTACGGCATCAAAAGCTATGGGGCGCTTGTCTTACATCATAGGCCAGCTAAATGTACGTTACAATGCGTTTGCCATTATTTTGAATATTACAGGCCTGTGGGATTTGCAGTGGGTGTATCGCCTGGAGAAATGGAAGGAAGAAATGAAACCTCACCTGCCAGACTGGTTTGAAGCAATGGCTAGTTTTGAAGCTCTAAGCAGTTTTGGTAATTTATACTATAACAACCCAGATTGGACACTTCCGCAAATACATAATCAATCGATAGTAGAAGCAGTAGAAGTGGGGCATCCTCTCATTCATAAAGATAAGCGAGTTTGCAATAGTATAAGCATACCTACAGCAGGTCATATTAAACTGGTAACAGGGTCAAATATGGCGGGCAAAAGTACTTTTTTACGTACAGTAGGATTGAATATTGTGCTGGCAATGTCTGGAGCTCCTGTGTGTGCTGAGCGTTTATCATTACCTCCATTACAGGTGTATACAAGCATGCGTACACAAGATGCATTACACGAAAGCACTTCCTCTTTCTTTGCTGAACTAAAGCGATTAAAAGTAATTATTGAGGCAGTAGAAGCAACAGTAGATAATCAACCGCCTGCATTGCAAACCTTCTTTTTGTTAGACGAGATATTGAAAGGTACGAATTCTAATGACCGCCATACAGGTTCCAAAGCTTTGATTCAGCAGTTAATTCGCAGCCGTGGTTCGGGGATTATTGCTACCCATGATTTAGAACTTGGTGGACTGGAGGCTAATGCAGAAGGTGCTATTGAGAATTTACGTATTGAAGTAGAAATAGAAAACGGGCAATTGCATTTCGACTATAAGCTGAAAACAGGAGTGAGTCAAAGTTTTAATGCTACCTTGTTAATGAAACAGATGGGGATCAAAATAGAAGATGAGAGCGTATAATCTGCAAACAGCTCGGCAACATCCGGAAAAAATAACGGAACTATATCTACAGCAGTCTGGATTGACTGCCTTTCCGGAATTTATATTTAGATTACCCGCTCTTACAAAATTGCATATACAATCAGAACAACTGGCTATGCTGCCTGTTGAGATAGGTCAAATGCATCAACTTGAAAGCTTATTGCTGGATAATTGCCAACTGAAACAACTGCCGCAATCACTTTTCCTTTTACCCAACCTTCGACAACTTTCACTAAGTAATAATCAGCTTACCCATTTGCCGGAAGGCTCTATCAGCTGGCCTTGCCTGGAAATATTAAAACTAGGAAATAACCAACTCACAGAAATACCGGCAAACATCTGGGAATTACCTCGTTTGAGAAGCCTGGGAATAGAGCATAACGCAATCAAAAAATTATCGATTCCCAAAGTAAAAAAGATGGCCCCTCTTAGGAAACTGAATGCCGAATACAATCAGCTAAGCCATTTACCTAAAGGCCTGTTTTTACTAAAAGAGTTAGAAGAGTTGAGATTGTCTAAAAATCGATTAACTCGTGTTTCGGATACCATAAAGCAACTGGAAAAGCTATCAATATTAGACTTGAGTGGAAATCGTATAAAAGCATTGCCTGAGGAAATGGGGCAGCTATTGATGCTTCGCAGGTGTAATCTAAGCAATAATGCGTTGGATGATTTGCCTGGTTCAATGAGAGCTTTGCCCTGGCTGGCACAGCTAGAATTGAATAAAAATCGGTTTGCCATATTTCCAAAAGCATTGCAGCAAATTCCGCGGCTTACTCATTTGTCGATGAAGCAAAACCAGCTTACTGCTTTACCGGCATATTTACCTCCACTTTTTTACCTGGATGTTAGCAATAATCAAATATCCAATTTGCCCCCTCTGCCTTCTTCGCTGGAAATATTAGATGCATCAAAGAATCAACTACATCAACTATCAGATTCTATCGGCCGACTGGTTCATTTAAAGAAACTGGATTTGGGAAATAACCAATTAAATGCCTTACCACAAGGCTTTAGGCGGTTGCAACAATTAGAAGAATTAAAGCTGTCGAATAATCATTTTGATACTTTGTCTGCCAGTTTGTTTATGTTGGAAGATCTACGGTTGTTGAAAGGAGTTGGGGATGCAGAAAATCGCCGTAAATTACTTCGTTTCTTACGAGTATGCCGCCAGCGTTCTGTACCTGGAAAGCTAAGGTTGTTAGCCTATGATTTATTAGAAAATAATGGGCAGGAATTGGCTGGTTTTCCTTTACCTCTTTTGCTTGAAGCACTACAATTGGGTATTAGTGATTTAGCTACGCCTATTCGTCAGCATTTATTCGAAACACGCTTCTCAGAGGGCGAGATAAATGAAATACCTCCGGGTAGTCGTTTTTACTTTGTAGGAGCTACTGGTTATGATAAAAAGTGGCTGAAGAAACAACTGCCTATGATGGGGTTCGAATGGGTGGAGGATGAAGAACAACCGGTGGACTATTTAGTGCTGGGGCGATTGCTAAGAGCGATGAATGAGAAAATGCCTCTTTCTTTTCAGAGCCTGCTTTCGCGAAAAACATTCACTCGTTTATTGCTACTTCAAAAGGGTACTATTCATAAACTGGACGATCGAAAAATCGATAATCTGCGCCGATTATTATTCCACCAGGATAAAAGTAGCAGACAATTGGCTATACAAATCTTGAAAGGGGTTGATGTACCAGAAAGTTTATTGACCGATTTGTTTGTTGCGTGGAAATTGGGATATGGTGTAGGTAAACAACTGGAGAAATTACTATTGCAAAACGTGTCAGAAGCCGCACTACATGCAATGTATCTTCCTTTGGGCTTGAGTGGCAGTGTATCTGCCAATGCGCTGATTACGAATATACAACGCTACTGTGAGGGAAATGAATTTAATAGAGAGCGGATGCATCAATTGATAGAAAATCATTAATTTTAGAGAGAGCCTGTAGAAATCTAACATAGTATCTCTAAGCTGTAAAGCAAGGTGAATTTAAATTCATAAAGAATGCCCGAGAAAATTAATCTAATACAGTTAATACTGGTATTTGTAATAATGCTGCCCGCCTGTCAGGTGTCAAAAAAGCTTCAGGAAGATCAATATCGGAATGAAATTCTGGCATTGCATCAACTCCAGAGAAAATATCATTTCGAAAAGATGGCAGAAGAGTTTGCAGCACAATTGTCTGATGGTCATATATCAGTCAATCGGGGAGAAATTAAAAGTTTAAGCAAAGAAGAACATATTAATAGATTTGAGCGATACTTTAGTGTGGTAGATTTTGAAAAATGGGATGATATAAGCCCACCGATTATCAAATTTTCTGATGATTATAGTTTGGCTTATACCATAGTAGATAAAGAGGTGGTTTTGACCTATAAGGATGATGATGGTATCCTTCAAAAAGAACGGACGAAATTTTCCTGGGTTGCGATCTATAAACGCTATAAAGGAGAATGGAAAATTGATTGCGTTGCTTCAACTAATAAAGCTAGTACAATAGTGAACTAAGTTGGTGGTTTCGAGTTACTTTATCTCAAGCTGAATTAATTAATATTTATATTTACATACAGTACTCTGTCAATGATGAAAAACTGGAGGGTATTGGAGTGATGATTTCTTCAACGTCTTTACTTGTCCTTTCAGTCTTAATAGAGCAATAGTGATCTGTTAAGACTGAAAAGCCGGATAGAGGCTTCGGAGAAGTCGAAAGTTTATTGAAAAGGCTTATGATGGAAATTTCGACTTCGGATGAAATCGCATGATAACATAATATGCGACTTCATCCGAAGTCGAGAGCTTTTTTGCCTAGGCAAAAAAGGTATGATTTCTCCGAAATCAATACTCCAACTTCACTCATCTTTTGATACTTGACAAAGCACTGGTGCTATTATAGTAACTTCTTTAATAAATTTTGTGCGGCTAAAAATCTACTCCCTCTTAATCGTTATTCCTATCTGGTTTTCTGCTTTTTCGCAGGAACTACCTCCGATTACTTCTTTTGTACCAGAACAATATCAGGGGGGGAATCAAAACTGGATGCTCGGGCAAGGATCTAATGGTTTTATTTATGTAGCAAATAATAAAGGCCTGCTGGAGTTTAATGGAATGCAGTGGACACTTTATCCTTCGCCTAATGAGACCATTATTCGCGCTGTGAAAGCCGTAGGAAACAGGATATATACGGGCTGTTATATGGAGTTCGGCTATTGGGAGTCAGATGAAATGGGGCGCTTGCAATATCATTCCCTGAGTAAATCAGTACAGGCGGATATTGTGCTTGACGAACATTTTTGGAACATTATACAGCATGAAAACTTCCTTTTATTCCAATCTCTTGATCAGATCTTTATCTATAATCTGGAAGATGAAAGCATTCATTCTATTACTCCTCCCAATGGTATAGATCGCTTATTTAAAACTCAGGCGGGCTTGTTTTTTGCAGATAAAACGAGGCAGATATATACGCTCCACCAGGGGCAAATACAAGCGATGATTGATTACCCTTCAGAGATAGGGCGCATCATTCATATCTGGATATCTGAGCAGGGGCAAGTGTTGATTCAAACTGCTGAACAAGGGCGTTTTCAATTGCAAAATGGAAGCTTAACACCAGTCAAACAAGCAGGAGAGTTAAAAGGAAAAGGAATTTATAGTGCTATTTCTCTACAAAATGGAGCTCAGGTATTTGGGACCATTTCTGATGGGATACTTATTCAATATCCAAGGGGGAATATACAATATCATCTTCGTCAGGAAGATGGTATTTCAAACAATACTATTCTATCATTATATGAAGATCAAAATGGCAATGTTTGGGCTGGCACCGATAATGGCATCAGTTATGTGAATTTATCTTCACCAATTAGAGAGTATATTGATAAAACAGGTCAATTAGGTACCGTATATGCGGCAGCAATTCATCAGGAGGTACTTTATTTAGGTACGAATCAGGGATTGTTTTATCAATCTGAAGATCAGAATGGAAACTTTACCCTGGTAGAAGGAACAAAAGAACAGGTGTGGTCTCTTTTTCAATATGAAGATCAATTGTTTTGTGCTCATAATGCAGGAACATTTTTGATTGATGACAAACAGGCCCATTCGATTTTTAATGAGCATGGTGTTTGGAAGTTTAGTGTTGTTGATGACCAGCCGGATTTCCTTTTGCAAGGAGATTTTTATGGAGTTTCTCTATTAGAAAGAAAAGAGGGACAGTGGCAGTATAGAAATAAAATAGAAGGCTTTGATTATTCTGCTCGATATTTGGAGTATCAATCTCCTGATGAAGTATACGTGAGCCATGAATATAAAGGAGTATTTGGGGTAAAGCTGGATAAAGAATTTAGGCAAACAGCTAATTTTAAAGCTTATGATTACCCCAAGAAAGGTGAAAATGCAGGACTGGCTACTTTTAATGAAGATATACTCTATTATTCACAGGAAGGAATGTTTAGCCTGGTTGACTTCTCAAAAGGATTTCTGCAGGATACTTTTATGAGTGATGGTTTGACAATAGAAGAGTATGAATCTGGCAAAATGAGTGTAGATGAAGAAGGAAGGCTTTGGTTGTTTGCTAAAAATAACATCTACTATTTTAGTGAAGGAACACTTAGCGCAGCGCCCAAAAGACGATCTATCCCCATACCTGCTAAGTTGCTGAATGCCATGTCTGGTTACGAAAATATCACTCGATTGCAGGAGGATAAGTATCTGATTGGTACAGCTCGTGGTTATCTAAAGCTGGATATGAAGGAAATATCTGCTCATAAACACAAATTATATTTTACAGGAGCAAGCTGCCGTACGATTAGTAATGAAATACAACTTTTATCTGTAGAAAGCGAAGGGAATATTCCATATCAGAATAATAACTTATCATTTCATTTTACGGTACCAGTATATAGTAAGTACTTTATACCACAGTATCAGTATCGATTAGAAGGCTTTTATAATAATTGGAGTGAATGGTCACCTCAAGCTAACATTAGCTTTCGGAATTTACCATTTGGCAGCTATAAGCTTGAAATACGATCTATGGTTGGTGACGCTATATCTGACAATACAATTGTCTATCATTTTACGATTCAACGGCCATGGTATTTATCTCGGTTTGCTATTGCTTTATACATTTTGGGAGGTTTGATGATGCTTTACTCAATCCATCGGGCATATACCCGTTATTACCGTCAACAGGAACGTAAGATAAGACGAGAAAATGAACGAAATATGGAAGCTCGTCGTCGTGAATCAGAGCTGGAACTGGTACGTCTTAAGAATGAACAATTACAACGAGATATTGACAATAAAAACCGAGAGTTGGCAATCTCTACAATGAGCCTGGTAAAAAAGAATGAATTGCTCCACCAGATTAGGGGTGAACTACAAGCTAAAGAAGATCCTAATCGCAACATTCGCAATGTCATAAAGACCATTGAAAAAAATACAGATGAGGAAGAAACCTGGAATCTTTTCAAGGAAGCTTTCGAAAATGCGGATCAGGACTTTTTTAAAAAAATACAGGAAAAGCATCCTAACCTCACTCACAACGACCTTAAGTTATGTGCTTACCTACGGCTTAATCTTTCTTCTAAAGAGGTAGCCCCTCTTCTCAATATTTCTGTAAGAAGTGTAGAGGTGAAACGTTATCGTTTACGAAAAAAAATGGAATTGGGACATGATGAAGGTTTGGTAGAGCATATCCTGGCTATATAATACCTCCAATCTGGAAATCAGAAACCCCGATTAAAACAATAGAGCTTCCTTCATCTGGGAGTTGAAGATGCAATACCTCTATCTCTATCTATATCCTGTCATATTTCACCACAACATTACCTATACACTACCTATATATGCCTATGAATAAAGGCTAATAAGCTAATAGGATGTTTGTTTGATTGTAAGCAATTATTGCTAGTAAATATGGGCTACTACCATGTTTTTGATTGCCTAATCGCTTGAAATTGAAAAAAAATTTGGCTTGTATGATTCTTGTTGTGGCGTTTTTTTTTAGCCATTGAAGCCTCAGTCGTAAGTTTGTAGTGATACATAGCAATCATTTTGGGATTATCTGTTGACGCTAGTATTTGTTGCAGAATGAATGAAGTTTCAGTCAACTTCGATATAATCATCACTGGATATGAGCCAAAAACTTATGCGAACAATTAAATCATTTTTAGCTGCACTTTTTATAATGGCAGCTTTTAGTATCACTGCTCAATCAATGCAATACGAAAAACAAGTAGAATCTTTATTGGAACAGATGACGCTGGAAGAGAAAATCGGCCAGATGAATCAGTATAATGGCTTTTGGAATGTGACTGGTCCTGCCCCTGAAAATGGTACCGCTGCTAAGAAGTACGAGCATCTCAGAAATGGATGGGTTGGCTCTATGCTCAATGTGCGCGGTGTGGAAAATGTGCGCGCTGTACAGAAAATTGCCGTTGAAGAAACTCGACTAGGTATTCCTTTGATAATTGGGTTTGATGTTATTCACGGCTACAAAACGCAAAGTCCCATTCCGCTGGCAGAAGCAGCAAGCTGGGACCTGGAAGCCATACATAAATCTGCTGCAATGGCTGCTAAAGAGGCGGCGGCAGCTGGAATCAATTGGACTTTTGCACCTATGGTAGACATTAGCCGAGATGCTCGTTGGGGGCGTGTGATGGAAGGCGCAGGAGAGGATACTTATCTGGGGTGCGAAGTGGCTGCTGCACGAGTGCGTGGTTTTCAGGGAGAAGATCTGGCATCTCCACATACTATTGCTGCTTGTGCAAAACACTATGCTGCGTATGGATTTGCAGAAGCTGGTCGTGATTATAATACTGTAGATATTGGTAGGTCTACCTTGCACAATGTAGTGCTTCCACCATTTAAAGCAGCTAAAGAAGCAGGGGTGAAAACCTTTATGAATGCATTTAATGAGCTCAATGGTATCCCTGCTACGGGTAATGCCTATTTACTACGAGACATACTGAAAGGTGATTGGGGTTTTGAAGGTTTTGTGGTATCTGATTGGGGGTCTATCAATGAAATGATTGCACATGGTCATGCTCGTGATACTAGCCATGCAGCAGAATTGGCAGTTGAAGCAGGTTCTGATATGGATATGGAATCCTACGCTTATGTGGAGGAGCTTGCCTCATTAGTGCGAGAAGGTGTAATAGATGAGATATTAATAGATGATGCTGCAGCTCGTGTTTTACATGTGAAGTACGAGTTAGGCTTATTTGATGATCCGTATCGCTATTGTGATGCAGCTCGTGAAAAGGAAGTGACAGGTAGTAAAGAAATAATGGATGCTTGCTTGGATATGGCTAAAAAATCTATTGTGCTACTTAAAAATGAGCGAGGGCTGTTGCCATTGAAAAAAGAAGGACAAAAGATTGCTTTGATTGGTACGCTGGCAGCAGACAATAATAGTCCGCTTGGCAGTTGGCGACTAGCGGCAGATGACAATACTGCTGTGTCTGTTCTGGAGGCAATGAAAGTATATGCTGGCAATGAAATTAGGTATGCGAGCGGTGCTGAATTAGCAATTGGTAATACTGCCTTTATTACTGAGATGGAGATTAACACAACAGACAAAACAGGCTTTGCAGAAGCAGTAGCTACTGCTAAAGAAGCAGATGTAGTAGTCATGGTATTAGGAGAACATGGTTTTCAGTCAGGTGAAGGGCGTAGCAGAACAAATATAAGCCTACCGGGTGTACAGCAAGAGTTGTTGGAAACTGTTTACGCTGCCAATCCGAATGTTGTACTGGTGCTGAATAATGGCCGCCCACTAGCTTTGCCCTGGGCCGCTGAAAATATTCCTGCCATTGTAGAAGCGTGGCAGTTAGGTACTCAAAGCGGGCATGCCATCGCACAGGTACTCTATGGCGATTATAATCCTTCTGGAAAATTACCCGTTAGCTTTCCTCGTAGCTTAGGACAGGTACCTATTTATTATAACCATAAGTCAACAGGACGTCCTGTAAGTCCTGGTGATAAGCTGGTATTCTGGTCGCATTATATTGATGAAGAAAATAGTCCGCTATTTCCATTTGGTTATGGATTAAGTTATACCACTTTTGAATATAGCAATCTTCAGCTTAGCAAAAACAAGTTTACGGGTGATGATGCTATAAAGGCCTCTATAACATTAAAAAACACAGGAACACTAAAAGGTAAAGAGGTCGTACAGCTATATCTGCACGACCGATTTGCCTCTGTCACTCGTCCGGTAAAAGAACTCAAAGGCTTTCAGTTGGTAGCATTGGAAGCAGGCGAAAGCACTACTGTTTCTTTTATTATCGATAAAAAGCTGCTACAATTTTACACTGCAAAAGGAGAATGGGCTGCCGAACCAGGCATGTTTGGCATCATGATTGGCAGTAGTTCAGAAGAAGGACTGATGGGAGAATTTGAGTTGGTTGGAACAAAACACTAAAATACAGCAATAGAATTTTGAACATAAATGTGGACCACTCTATAAGCGTATGACTGAGCTGGTAGAATACTGGCAAGTCATACGTCTTGTAGAGCTATGCCACCATATGATAAGATCACTACTAAACAATGTATATATTATGAAATACTTTACTCTACTAGTTTTCATAGGCCTAATGCCTATTCTGGGTTTTTCCCAGACTACTATATTTGACTTTGAAGGTACTGCGCCTACTTTTAATGATTTCAACGGTTCAACTACTCAGGTGATTGATAATCCAGATGCTTCAGGAATCAATACAAGTAGCAAGGTAGCTGAAAATACAGTTCCCGCTAATGCTGCTTTCGCAGGAGTAAATATTCCAGATCAGAATGTAGATATTTCTGCCGATAAAGGCTTTTCAATGCAGGTATGGTCTCCTATGACTAATGTACCTGTTTTGCTTAAGCTGGAAGGAGCGGTGAATGCAGAACGCCAGGCGATGTTTACCGCAGCTGCTGGCGAGTGGCAGGAACTTACTTTTGATTTTAGCAGCGAGGGAGCATTAGTCTTTACTTCCGTTACTGTATTCATGAATTTCAATGTAGTAGCTGCAGATGATATGGTATTTTACTGGGATAACCTAGAACAATTTACAGTAGCACCACCAATGGAGCCACTGACAGCAGCACCTAATCCAGATGAAGATGCAGCCGATGTCATTTCCATGTTTAGTGATGCATATGATGATGTAACAGTGGATACCTGGCTGACAAACTGGAGTGCGGCTAATCTGGAAGATATAGAAATCGAAAGCAATCCAACCAAACTGTATACTAGTCTCAATTTTGCAGGAATAGAAACATTAGGAGATAACGCCATTGATTTGGAAACAGCTGAGATGACCCACTTGCATCTGGATGTATGGACACCTAATAGTACAGCTTTTCGCATCAAGCTGGTAGACTTTGGTGGCGATGGCTTTGGTAATGGTAATGATTCAGAAACGGAACTTTCCTTTGCATTGGATCAGGCACAATGGGTAAGCCTCGATATTCCGTTGACTGATTTTATAATGAATCAATCTGATATTTCTCAGTTTATCATTTCCAGTGATCCTGCAGGTAGCAGTACTATTTATCTGGACAACATCTACTATTATAAAGAAGTTGTATTGACCGGAGATCAGATGGATTTACCAGTTACTTTTGATGATCCTGATGTGCTTTATTCACTAATCGACTTTGGTGGAGCCGCATCTGAAATTATAGACGATGCCACCAGTCCTGGCAATAATGTTGTTCAATCTACTAAAACAGCAGGTGCTGAACCATGGGCAGGAACAACCCTCTCAGAAAATATGGGAGGGAGCCCGAATGATCCTGGTTTTGCTACAGCAATTCCGTTCTCTGAAGAAGCAACTATTATTTCCGTAAGGGTATGGGCTCCAGCAGCCGATGTGCCAGTACGCTTAAAAGTAGAATCTTCAGTGGATGCAGGTGTTAGTGTGGAAACGCAAACCAATACTACCGTTGCCAATGATTGGGAAGTAGTGGAATTTGAATTCAAGAATAATGTAGATGGTACGCCTGCTTTGGATTTTAATGCAAGCTATGACAAGTTATCTATCTTTTTTGACTTCGGTACAAGTCCAATGGAAGATGTTGTCTATTTCTGGGATGATGTCATATTTACTGGAACTACAACAGTAGATGATGAGCCAGCACCAATGGTAGCAGCACCAGATCCAGATGAAGATCCTTCTTTGGTGATTTCTATGTATAGCGATGTTTATACAGATGTAGCAGTAGATACCTGGCTAACAAGCTGGAGTGCTGCCAATCTGGAAGATATAGAAATAGAAGGCAATCCTACTAAAAAATATTCTGCATTGGATTTTGCGGGTATCGAAACTCTAGGTGCTAATGCAATCAATCTGGAAGCAGCTGAGATGACTCACTTGCATGTAGATATCTGGACACCTAATAGCGAAACTTTCCGCATCAAACTGGTAGACTTTGGCATGGATGGATTCGGTGGTGATAATGATACGGAATTTGAAATTCCATTTGAAGGCCTTGCACAGGAAGAATGGGTAGGCCTGGATATCCCTTTAATGGACTTCATGGATATGAACCAATCTGATATTTCTCAGTTCATCATTTCCAGCCTTCCTCCTGGTACAAGTACTATTTATCTAGACAACATTTACTATTATAATGATAGCCCAAATAATACTACAGCACCTGTTTATGGCCAGTTAGAAGTATATCCCAATCCATCTAATGATCAATTCCGAATTACGGCTCCTGCTTTGATGGATCAAATCATATTATATGCTGCTTCTGGTAAGATAGTAGGAAAGTGGCAGCCTCATACAGAGACTTATCAGCTAGATGCAAACCCTCTTGCTTCTGGAGTGTATATAGCACTCGTAAATAGCAATGGTAAACTCTATACTACAAAGTTGATTAAAGAGTAGAAACTAGAGAGTAAGTTAGTACATTAAAGTACTTAGAGGGCCCCGGCTGTATGATCAGTCCGGGGCATTTCTATTTTGTGGTAGCAAATTGCATTCGTCAATCAGAGTAGTGAGATACTCACACATAAACATATGACTTTGATATTATTCGACAGAGCTCAATAAATTCATCTACCATCAATGAATTCGCTGATATATTTTCTTGGCCAAATGAGATGACTTCAAATCAAAAAAATTAGATTTGAAGTCCATAACATTTGCTAAATGAAAATATACCTGAGTGCATTCATCATAGCAGGTTTACTACTAGCCTGCCAAAATGAAAAAACACCACAACAACAATTAACGGCTTCAGGCGAAAAGCCAGAAGGAATGGTCTTGATTTCTTCCGGAGAATACCTGATGGGAGGCAAGTCCAAACAAGCAAGCCCAGATGAATTACCCCGCCGCAAAGTGCAGTTATCCGCTTTCTGGATGGATGAGCATGAAGTGACCAATCAACAATTTGAAGCCTTTGTAGAAGCTACCAATTATATCACTGTAGCAGAGCGCCCCATCAATTGGGAAGAGATGGCAAAAACCTTGCCTCCCGATACCCCTAAACCACCGGATAGTTTGTTATTGCCCGGCTCACTGATATTCCAACCTACCAGTGGCCCGGTAGATTTAAACAACTACTCCCAATGGTGGGCCTGGACAACGAATGCCAATTGGCGCCAACCAGAAGGACCGGGAAGTAATATAAAGGGGCGCATGAATCACCCCGTTGTACACATCGCATGGGAAGATGCGAAAGCCTATGCTGACTGGGTTGGTAAGCGCCTCCCTACAGAAGCGGAGTGGGAATGGGCTGCCATGGGAGGCCTGGATGATCCCAAATATCCCTGGGGTAATAAGCCTGCCTCTCAGGCTGTCGAATTGGCTAATTTCTGGCAAGGCCCCTTCCCTTATAAGAACACAGAGGAAGACGGTTATATCACTACCGCTCCCGTTAAAACATTCCCTGCCAACGGTTATGGCCTTTATGAAATGGCGGGCAACGTATGGGAGTGGACAGCCGATAAATACCACTACGAAGCTTATAGTCTCTCTCGCTCTGATCGGATGATCACTAATCCAGCAGGCCCTGATTCTTCCTTTGATCCTCAGGAACCCGGAATGCTCAAGCGTTCCATGCGTGGAGGTTCTTTCTTATGCCATGATAGTTATTGTAGTGGTTATAGGGTAGCTCGCCGTATGAGGTCAAGTGAAGATTCAAGCTTTAATCATGCGGGTTTTCGTTGTGTGAAGGATGTGGAGTGAAACCATAATTAAGAAATGAAGAAGCTCATAGCCTGTTTGTATTTGCTCCTTTCGGGAATATATATGCTTGGACAAGAAAACTCCGCTATCACCTGTGCTGATGGAATCGACAATGATGAGGATGGTTTGATAGATTGCGAAGACCCCGACTGCCTGGAATTTTCATCAGATGGTTGTGAAATTTGCCAATTTGATGCCACCTCTTTTGTGGATGTCGTTTTGGACTATCAACCTCAATGCTCCAATCTTAGTTATGATGAACCAGGTCAGGCACTTGGCCTAAACAATTGGCAATTACCCACAGATGGGAAAGCTGTCTTGCTAGGAGAGGGCGGCACGATCGAATTGGGATTTACCAATAACGTATTAATTAATTCCGGCGATAATACAGCCGACTTATGGATTTTTGAGATCGGTGATTTAGCAGAAGATTGTGATATCGCTCTTCACCCTTATGACGCCAATACCTCCACCATCCTGCAAAATAATGGACTGAATGACACAGATGGAGATGGCTATTACGATTTTGGCCAGATAGGAGGAGAGCGCTTCTTTATAGATATAGATGAAGTGCTCACTGGCTACCCACCAGCTACCCTCATATTTGACGCTGTAAAAATCACCGATGTACCTGATCTGGATTGTATTAGTACCATTAATCCCGGCGCAGATATTGACGCTGTTTGTGCTGTACAATCTGCTATACTTGATTGCGCAGGCGTACCAAATGGTAATGCCATCCTCAATCCATGCAATCTATGTCTCTCTCCTGATGATCCCACCTTTTATGAAGAATGCAAAGATGGCATCTACATTCCGAATGCCTTCTCTCCCAATAATGATGGAAGAAATGATGTTTTCAAAATCTATATGGCTACAGAAACTCAAGCTCAAGTACTAAACTACGCCATATACAACAGATGGGGCGCTCTCGTATACGAAGCCACTAATTTTGACATACACTCAGCTATCCATTGGTGGGATGGAAAAATAAACAACAGTATAGCCCCTAATGGATTGTATGTGTATACTATCAAAATTGCATATGCTGATGGAAGGGTGGAGGTGCTGAGAGGGGGAGTGGGGAAAATGTAAATTTTGCCTATCTCTTTTACCGCACCTATATAGTAAGTATTCTGGCTCCCTGGATGGCTCAAATGGTGTGTTTTAATCTCTCCTTTAGTACCCCCGGTCGTCGAGGATTGCATCCTCGATGGAATATGCTCATGCCTGATTCTAAATTATAAGAGCGTTATTATAAAACATTTGCTCAAGATGAGACAAGCATAAATTTCGACTAGGTTACAAACCTAGCCGATCATGGTTTTAAAGGAAGCGCTGAAATAAAAAAAGATTTTTTTTGCGACATTATTTAATGATCGTAGTTATAGTTGTAGAGATTGATTAAAACATCACCCTTTGCAAGAACTAGATCTAATTTTAGGATGTAAACGAAATGATTATAAAGCTCAAATGCAAGTATATGAGCTTTATAAAGATGTGCTCTATAATGCTAGCTGGCGAATTCTTAAAAATGATCATGACGCTCAGGATGTAGTTCATGATGCCTTTATAAGAGGGTTCAAAAATATAGATCAGTTAAAGGATACCATGAATTTAAAGGCTTGGTTAAAGCGTATAGCAATTAATCGATCCTTAGATATTCTTAAAAAAAGAAAGCGCATTCAATGGGTTGAAGAAGTGCATGATATTTCTATGAATGATAGCGAAGCCAACAGTATGGAGATAAATAATTCAATGTCTATTACTGATGTGATGTCGTGCATGAATCAGTTAAAAGAAAAGTATCGTATTGTAATTGTCTTGTATTTAATTGATGGGTATGGGCACAAAGAGATTGCAGAACTTTTAAATACAAAAGAAAGTACAATTCGTAATCAATATGCACGGGGCAAGAAACAATTGCAAGAACTGATTAAAGTAAAATTAGGAGCATGAATTTAGAAGACTTCATAAAAGAAAACAAAGATGAATTTGATAATAGAAAGCTTCCTGATAATTATCGTGAGACTTTTAGAAACTTACTTAAGGAAGAGCTTCATCAAGAGAAAAAAGTTTTCAAACTTCATTCTAATGTTTGGCGTATTGCAGCTGCCATTGTCATTTCATTGGGAGTGTACATGCTCGGTAGAGTTTTAGTAGATCAGGAGTTATCTGTAGAGATGGTTGAAACCGAAAATGGTATTGAGAAGAATAATACTAAAAACACATTAGCATTGTTAGAAGAAGAATCTTCCTATAAAAGAATTGAAAGGATCAATGAAATCGAACAAATAGCCAAGCCTGATGAAAAAACACTGAAGGTACTGATTCAATGTTTCCTAAAAGACGATAATCCTAATGTGCGATTTGCTGCACTCAGAGGATTAGAAAATCATTTAGAAGATGCTAAGATTAGAAATGCTCTTATTGAGGCATTGCTAATTGAAAAAGATTCAAGAATTCAGGTAAGTATTATTCATATTCTAATTGATTTGAATGAGAAAAAAGCAATTGAACCTATACAGGCAGTTTTGGAAAATGAAACCTTAGAACCAAAGGTTAAGGCGCATATTTCAGCAATTTTGCCACAACTAATTTAAAATGAGAATTATTTCTACAATAATAGGAGTATTAATGGTTTGTTGCCAGTTGAACGCACAAACACCACCAGATCAGCCTAAAGATGATTTTGCAATGTCTCTAGATGAAATTGATTGGGTAATCATCGAGTCAGGCCAAACTATATTAGTCGAATCGAATAACAAGAATAAACTAGTAATTCCGGGGTATAATGAAATTGAAGAAGATGTAAAACTTCAACCTAATAGCAGCAATGAAGATCAAGGATACTTTGTATTCAAACAAGGAAAAAACTTAGTGATTCGTGATCTAAGAAAACAAGGAACAAGCACTACCTTATCCTTGCCAAAACATCAAAATATTAAGGTTACCGGATTGGGTTTGCATAATATATATTTGACTAATTTTTCCGGAGCAATAGAAGCAAATACTCCAAGATCAGGAAATATAACTTTGACCAATTGTTCTGGGCCATCCGTTTTAAATTCTTATACGGGAAATATTAGGATGTATTTTGAAAGGGTGGAATTGAAATCTTCGGTCTCGGCAATATCATCTTCAGGAAATATTACTATAGTATTACCAAAAGACACAAAGGCTTCTGTTGACCTTGAAACGGGAACTCGGGATATAGCATCCGATTTTGAAATCTTTGGAAGATCGATAGAAACGGTTGGTAAGAAAATAAGAGGAGAAATAAATGGAGGTGGTACCAAAATAATGCTCGCTACCACTTTCGGAACAATCAATCTTAAAGCTTCAGAGCATTAGCAAGTTCCTTCTTAGTATTAAACCAGTTCTGACTTAATCAACAAATTTTTAAACAAATGAATATCTTAACTTTTAAAGGAAAGATATGGCTTGTTATGTCCATATGTTACCTAATGTCGTTAGCTGTTAAAGCACAAAAAACAACTTTTGAATGGCCGGATACGCCAGCTTCAACCGTATTTCAGGATTTTATTAAATCTTATAATGCGGGGGAGGAGCATCAAATAAGAATGTTTGTAAAAAAACATTATCAACCTTCTGATCTTGAAAAAGAAAATGATCGGGTAGAGTACTGGATGGATATGTATCACAGATTTGGCCCTGTAAAACCATATGAACTTTCCATCAATAAACCATATGATTTGGAGGTTTGGTTGCAAGGGACTATAACTAAATCCTGGTTTGCTCCAGAATTTATAATAAACAAGAAAGATAATAAAATAGAAGGGCAAGCAATGCTTCAGGGAGCACTGCCAGATGGAATCAAAATAGGATTAAATGATGAAAAATCCATGCTTAGAGAGTTTAAAAGATACCTTTCAGAAAATGAGGAAAAAGGCTTTTATCAGGGAGCAGTTTTGATTCAAAAAGGAGAAGCAGTTCTTTTAGAAAGTGGTTACGGTTATCAAAATGTAGAGAAGCAACTTAAAAATACGATAGATACGCGGTTCAGGATATCTTCTATCATGAAAACCATAACATCTGTGGCTTGCTTAAAATTAGCACAAGAAGGTTTATTAGATTTAAATGCTCCAGTATCGAAATACTTGCCAGAATTGCCGGAACATATTTCTACTAAATTTTCTGTGGCAGATATTTTAGGCCACACTTCCGGTTACGAGTTAGATGGTATCGAAGATTTCAGGGAAGCATACGCAAAAACAACTTCTATGGAGGAAGTGTACAAATTGCAGTTAGAATATTTACATAAATGGGAACATTACGAAAACTTCAATCCAGATTATAAGTATGACTATGCAAACGATTCTTATGACCTTGCAGCTATCATTGTAGAGAAGATTTCTAAAATGCCATTTGAAGATTTTTTAAAGAGATTCCTTTTTGATGTGTCGGGAATGACATCGACTTCGTTTGAAGCAGATATAAATACAGGCTGTTACAGGTACGATTTAGCTGGCGGAGGTGTGATCGATTTTTCTTCCTATTACCCAAATGGAGTCGGAAAAATAAGTGGTGCTGGCAGTATAGTTAGTACAGTAAAAGATTTACAGTTATTTTTTAATACACTTCTAAAGACAAATAAAATTCTAGATCTATCTCATAAAGGGTGGTTGTTTAGTCCAAGAGCAAAAATAAGTATTGCCTCTAATGTGATTAGAGATAAGAACTTTGTTTCTCTTATTGATTTAGAGAAAGCCAGGGTTAAGAATTATTATGGCTTAGGTACTTTTATAAATTACGATAGTGTTTTTCATATTGGCCATAGCGGAACGAATGTTGGCAACTCAACAGAATGGAGGTACTTTCCAGAAGCCGACATTTTATTTATATCATTAAGTAATAATCGAAATGGTGGAAAAAACTCCTATAACTATTTTAAGAATCTTATGCCAAGAAATTAGCTAGTTTCCTGACATACATCCCGCTACCCACTGGTGGGATGGAAAAATAAAGAATAGCATTGCCCCTAATGGATTGTATGTATAGGCTATTAAAATTGGATGTGTTGATGAAGAAGAGGGGAAGATGTAGGTATAATAAGACAGGTATGATATAATAAGCCATTGTTTGGGCTAAGTGTAATGGGTACTTCCTTGCAATGTTGAGTAGGTTGGAGTATCTTTAGGGTGGAAGATTATTTCCTCTCCTACTTCTTAAGCGTTTGTAATTAATTACAAACGCTTAATTGTGAATAAATAGGCAAGAATGGATTGTACAGTAAGTTGTTGATAGCCAATGCTTGTGGGGTTTTAATGGAATAAGCATGTAAAGGGTATATGCACAGTGCAGGTATGCAAATATTACTATCAACCAAGAAAAAATACGAAAAATTAAATAAATGAAATCGGTAATTGAAACCATAGTAAAAATAATTTCATTTCCGTTAGTGTTCCTTTTCTCAATCCTATTCTTTGGGTTATTCCTGATAATAGGGACAATAATTTGGAGCATTCTTTTTTTTAGGTTCATTTTTTACTATACAATATCTGTTGTTCAAGATACCATCGAAAATAAGCCACCAAATCAAAAATTTGTAGATGCAGCTGTCAATATAACACAGAAGTTTTTGAAAATGGGAGTTCAAATTCTCACAATGTCTTTTCAAGTTATTTCTTCCAATAGAGTTAATATGGTTGATATAAAGAACGAATTTCAAGAAGGAATAGAATTGACAAAAAGGCATTTTTTGATGACGGTTATGATGTTGATTTCTTTAGCTGCTCCAATATACATTTTTATAAAACCATGGAATTTTATTATTGCAGTATGGAATTCGATTATTAAATTTTTGGAATCATTATTCTCAACGGATAAAACACTTTTAGCGAAAACAAATGAACTTTTTATTCTATCGGTCGTGATGTCAATTGTTGGATTGTTCATGTTATCTATCAAGACAACGAAACTAAATAAGTTTTTAGGATATATCTTTTTGATACTATCAATCTTAATCAATTTAGCATTCCTATCAACCAAGTTTAGAATCTTAGATTTTTTAAATTAAACAACCCAAAAAAATGGAAGAAGCTTCAATTTATGTAAGATTATTGGCTTATTTGATTGTTGGGGTGATTTTGGCAGGAGGAGGTTTTTTCATATTTCCAGGATTTTTTCCGCCTGACATTGATAAAGTAGTGGAAGAAACCAACGAAAGATTAGAATACTCCAAAATTGATTTTTTGGATATTCCATTTATCTCTCCTGAAAAATCAGGAAATTCAACGAAACCTCGAAGAAGTTTAATAATAGCAGTTGACCCTGAATACCTCGAAAAAGTTGTACATTTTGAAATCAAACAATACACTTTTGAAACAGGAGGAAGTCAGGAAAAATTATCAAAAGAAATAAAAGAGTTATTCGTTGCAGTAGATAGCGTTTATAATCGAGAGGATAAGATAATCGAGGCAATCGGAGAAATTGAAATTTCCGCAGGGTTTGGCAAAGTTTTTAATATCAGTACCAAATTAAAAGCACTTTCAGAAATTTTATATGCTCTTCGGAGACTTTTAGAATTGAAAACGAACAATGTTGAGATTTATGTCAAAGGATATGCAGACGGTACTAAAAACGATTGGGATGAACCGTTAGAAAAAGGATATGACGGTAATGATTACAGAATTTTTAAAGTTCATCCTCCGACAAGACCAAACTCAAAAAATCAATTCACATTTTTCAAAAAAGAAGTAGATTATCACGTTCCAGCAAACTATAAAAATGAACATTTACCAAATTTAAGAGCAAGATTTATGCAATTGGATATTGTTGACCACTACATCAAAAACCACTTGGTAGGAAAAGGAATATCCGAAGATAATATTAGTGTGGGCATCTTAAATGGATACGAATTCAAAACAATAAATCATTTGGATAGAAAAGTGGAAATCTTCGTGAATATCTATTGAAATGAAGAAAAATAAAAAGAAGGCATTGGCGGTAACCCATGCTCCCCATAGTATAGCTGCTACAAACTTACCCCCAAAACCCAAGCCAAAACCGCTGTAATAAGTATGCCACTCATCACCATATATTAGTAAGTCACTGAAACCTTTGATATATTATTATCTACCCCACTAAAACCTCACCAATTCCACAAGCGGAACATCTAGCGCTTTTGAAATCTCCAATAAGGTATAGATGGTAGGATTGACTTTGCCATTTTCCAATTTCTCCATGGCTTGTCTATCTTTTTCACAGGCACGAGCTAAATCAGACTGGCTCCAGCCTTTCTGACTTCTTAGTTCAACAATGCGTTGACCGACCTTCTTTTTGAGTTCATCTTTTGTCACAAAACAAATGTCAGCAAACTATATGACGAAAATGTCATATTAAAAGTTGACAGCTTAAGATTTCTTCATATATTGTGTCGTACAACAATATGACAAATGAAATTTAGAAAACTAAAAATCTATCCTAAAGCCCAACAAAGAACTTCGGGTTATGTCATCGTTCCTGAGATACGATTACAGGGACGGTGGCTAGAGCATTTGGGTTTTAAAGAAGGTAAAATGCTTAAAGTGGAGACGAATCATGGGAAATTAATCATATCAGTGATTGAAGGCGAAGAAAATAGTTAGTACGTATACTAAACTTGTTGTGCGAACTAGAGTTAAGTAGATTTAATACGAATTAAAGATTCGTATATTTAAGTTCTTTGAAATACGGTTAATTAAAAACAGATGGGTT
>JAKSDI010000116.1 GCA_022360175.1 Chitinophagales bacterium | reverse complement strand
TTTATTGCTTCTTCTTTTTGAGCTGTGAAGGAAACCCATTCGACGGGAAGAGGTGCAGCAGTCCAACCCATATCAGAAAAAAGATTGAGCGCCAGCCCCGGATCATGGATGGCTTGCCCGTAACTTAGTTGTGGTTTCATCATTTCAGAGGGAAATGTGGAAAGATCCCAGTGAGAAAAAGTAGACCCACTCGCATAGGTAGATGGCGTATATAATTTAGCGGGACTGCCATTCGTATTAACTACAGCAGTGGAACCGGAATACAAGCCTCCATTTTGACCTAGTAGCAGATCTGCTACAGTAGTAGAGGGATTACTTATACTTGTCAGAAGCGTACCGCTATTATTTTCCATTTGTTTGCCATAAATATCGGGGTACCAATTGCCTCCATTAAAAGAAGTATAAAACCCATAGCATCCTTCTCCTGCGATCCCCTGGCATTCTGCTGAACCAGAACCATTGTCTATGTTCTTCCCACCAGAAAAACCAAGGCCATGTCCGAGTTCGTGCATAGCAACCGTAACAAAATCAATTTCGTTAAAGGCTACATTTCCATCTGTACCATAATACCAATCTGTACGATTTGCATTAAAAACAGCCTGGACTTCTACGCTGCTACCGTTAATATTTGAATTGAGAACGTTCTCTGCTAGCGCAACGTGATACCAGGTATTATCAGGACCACTTGATAATAGGTAATAGTTAGTCGCTCCGGCCGATCCTAGTGTAGAGCCTCCTAAACCAGTACTCCAGCAGGCGTTAATAGCTATGGCATTGCCAGGGTTGAGGTAGTTTTCCCATAATGTGGCAGCATAATTCATCGCGGATTGAGCAGAAGCTGGCCAGCTAGAACACGGATATCCAAATACACTGCCACTGCTTAGAAAATTGACAGTAATCATACTGGGCATGCGATCATCAGAAGGGACAGCATATGCTGGAGGTGGAGCATAATAGTAACCTTCAAATGGAGCAGGTGGAAGTTCGCATCTATGTCCAGGTGAAGGCATTGAATCTAACTGCGCGATCGCAGGACAAATACAAAATAATAGTAATAATAGAGGGAATGAAAGACGTAACATACATATTTGTTTTAAACCAACCCCAACAATTATTACCAATCAAGGAAACAATCCTACTTTCATGATTAGTGACATCTTTATCACTGGGCTAAAAGTGTTGTTTTGTTTCTTTTAGTGGTTAATAATTGCTGTAGAATGTAATGAATTCGAAAATCTAAGTTTTCGAAGCGTGTTGATAATTAGAAAAGTTGGCTTGTTCAATAACTGAAAAATAGCCTGTGCGTTGAATATCTAGGACATAATGTTAGACAACTTGTAAATATTATGTCCGTTTTTGAAAAATATTCCATTTACCAAAAAAATATTTGCGAGTAAAGAGAAAAAAGTGACAGGGAAAATGAAGATAAAATTAGCGGTAGAGTTACCAGGTGTACTTGTCATCGGGCTTTCAAAAAAAAAGTGTTCTGTTTTTTTATCTTTGTAGGCTACTACGCCTTTTTCTTCGCTGTATTGTAAATAGATGAAGCGCAATTAATGGATTTAAAATCGCAGATAAATCTGGAAAAACTGCCAAAACACGTGGCAGTAATTATGGATGGCAATGGCCGCTGGGCTAAACAACACGGCAAGCCTCGTGTATTTGGGCATCGAAATGGTGTAACTGCAGTACGAGATACAACAGAAGCTGCAGCTGAGTTGGGAATTGAATATCTAACCCTTTATGCCTTTTCTACTGAAAACTGGAACCGGCCTAAGCTGGAGGTTAGTGCTTTAATGCGCTTGTTAGTGGAAACCTTAAATAAAGAAATTCAGACGCTAAACAAAAATAATATCCGACTTAAGGCTATTGGAGATATTAATAAACTTCCTGGCCGGACTCATGACGCTTTATTACAAGGTATTGAAAATACGGCAAAGAATGATCGTATGACGCTTGTGCTGGCACTCAACTATAGCGCTAAATGGGAACTTACAGAAGCTGCCCGAAAACTGGCAAAAGCGGCTAAAGAAGGTACCTTGGATCCTGATCAATTAAACGAACAGCATATTTCCAATGCACTGGCTACCCAAGGAATTCCTGATCCAGAACTGCTTATTCGTACAAGTGGAGAAAGTCGAATTAGTAATTTTCTGCTATGGCAAATCGCATATGCTGAATTATACTTTACGGATATTTTTTGGCCAGATTTTGGAAAAGAAAATTTTTATCAGGCCATTATTGATTTTCAGAGAAGAGAACGCCGTTTTGGCAAGATCAGCGAACAATTAATCCCATAATTCAGATATAATCTCATACCATACAACCATTTTCGATAAGTGCTCCTCTTTTCCCTGAGAATGTATTCATTTATAGGAACTAAAGTGCTTAAAAAGAAGTACTGAAGACTTTTATTCCTATTTTCTGGCTACTTTTTTACAATCTATCTCTTCTTTTTGTGGTTATGCTCGATGCATCGCTTATTTTTGCAGCTTGTTTACCGCAGCTGGCAGCCTGATTGCCAGAGAGGTACTAAGATTATAGATAATTGAAATTATAGATACTCGAATGAGACTTACAATACTCGTAACTGTTTTTGTTGCTGTTTTTGTACTCCCTTTTGCAGTGAATGCACAAGCTAGTACTGATACTGTACCTGTATTTAATTATGACAATCCACTCGATTATGAAATTGGGGGAATAAAGGTAGTCGGTGCTAACTTTAGTGATGATAATGCGATTATAAGCATTGCTGGATTTAAAGTGGGAGACAAAATTAGGATCCCTGGCCCTGAAATTCAGAAAGCAATCAAGAGTTTATGGCGACTAAGACTTTTTACTGATGTCCAAGTGCTTAAGGAAAAAACAATAGGAGATATTGTCTTTTTGGAGATCTTAGTAGAAGAGCGGCCCCGCCTTACTCGCCATTCATATAAAGGTGTGAAAAAAGGATATCACGATGACTTGAATGACGAAATCAATAAATATTTATTGAAAGGAGGGATTGTTACAGAGAATGTAAAAGCAAATGCTTGTGAAGCTATTGAGGGTTTTTTCATGGGGAAAGGCTTTTTGGATGCTCGTTGTTCTGTATTTGAAGTACCAGATTCCACAAGAGCCAATGCTGTCCGGCTGGTCTTTAATGTCGACCGTGGAGATAAAGTAAAAATCAAAGAAATTGATTTTAGAGGCAATGAAGCGGTAAAAGACAAAAAACTGAGAAAACAGCTCGAAAATACTAAGGAACGCAAGCGCCTTTTTGCTTCTTCTAAATTTATAAAGGATGACTATAAAGCAGATAAGGAAAAAGTAATTGCTTTTTACAATACCTTAGGTTTTAGAGATGCACGCATTTTAAGCGATAGCACTTATCGAGATGAAGATGGCCTTTTGCATGTTCTAATAGATCTAGAAGAAGGTAATCGTTATTATTTCCGAGATATAAGCTGGAAGGGAAATTCTATTTATGATACTGAAACATTAGCACAGGTGTTAGGTATTGAGAGTGGAGAAGTATATGATCAGGAGTTATTAGAAACCCGCCTTCGGTTTAGCCAGGATGGTCGCGATGTGAGTACATTATACATGGATAATGGTTACCTGTTTTTCCAGGTGGATCCTATAGAAATAGCGGTAGAAAACGATTCTATTGATTTAGAGATAAGAATTTTTGAAGGACCTCAGGCTACTATTGATAAGGTCGTTATTAATGGCAACGATCGTACTCATGAGCACGTAATACGCCGAGAGCTACGTACTCGCCCTGGACAAAAATTCAGTCGTTCTGATATCATTCGTTCTCAACGCGAAATTATCAACCTGGGATATTTCAATCCGGAAACTTTAGGTATCAACACGCCTGTAAATCCTCAACGAGGTACTGTAGACATCGAATATACAGTGGAAGAGAAGCCATCAGATCAGCTTGAACTTTCTGCTGGCTGGGGAGGTGCTCAGCGTGTAATCGGTACACTGGGGGTTTCCTTCAATAACTTCTCATTGCGTAATGTCTTTAACAGAGACGCTTGGAGGCCATTACCTCAGGGAGATGGACAACGCTTATCATTGCGAGCTCAGACCAATGGAGATTTCTATCAATCATACAATATATCATTTACAGAGCCGTGGCTAGGTGGTCGTAAGCCTAATTCTTTAACAGTTGCAGGTTTCTTCAATCGTTTTGCGTTCGGTACTCGTGGTACAGAAACTTATCAGAACTTTAATATCAAGCAAGCATCTGTGAGTTTGGGTACACGTCTAAAATGGCCAGATGATAACTTTGTATCTAATACGGCTTTAAATATCCAGACACTAAGTCTTGATAACTGGGCACGTGGACTTTTCCGTACGGATGATGGAGAAATTGTTCAGGAAGGAAATTATAACAACTTTAGTTTGCGACAAACCATTGCACGTTCGACTGTGAATGACCCAATTTTCCCAAAGGATGGTTCTCGCATTTCATTGTCTGTACAGTTTACGCTTCCATACTCTCTGTTTAGCGATAAAGACTACTCCGAATTACCAGCAAGAGAGCGCTTCAAATATCTTGAATATCACAAATGGCGTTTTGATGCAGAATGGTATACACCTATTGTCGGAGATTTGGTACTTAAAGCCCAGGCAAAAATTGGTTTGCTAGGATTCTATAATTCAGATATTGGTACATCACCATTCGAACGCTTTCAGCTAGGTGGTGATGGAATTAATAATCAGCAATTTGGTTTTGCAGGGGTAGATATTATTTCTTTAAGAGGTTATGAAATTGCAGATTTGGAAGCCAATCAGGATCCAACAGGAGGAACTTCTGCTACTCCTCTTTTTGATAAGTTCACTCTTGAATTACGATATCCATTATCACTCAATCCCAACTCTACTATTTACGTCCTGGCTTTTGCTCAGGGGGGTAACTCCTGGAGAGAGTTTAGCGACTTCAATCCTTTTGATGTAAAACGTTCAGTAGGCCTTGGCCTTCGCGTATTCCTACCAATGTTTGGTACACTTGGATTTGATTATGGTATAGGTTTTGATAAACCAGGAGCAGATCGTACACTGCAGGGATTAGGAGACTTCAATATTGTACTTGGGTTTGAACCTGAGTAATGTTTGTATGATTATATTCCTAAATACGGAACATACTAGCTTTTACTACGACTAGTTTTAATAAAGCGGAGGCTTAATAGAAGGGCACTGACACTGAGTCCTACTATTAAGCCCGTCCATAAACCTTTGATTTCCCAGTTGTAGTGGAATGCTAATCGATAACCAAGAGGGATTCCTATAACCCAGTAAGCTATGAAAACTAATAGAGTAGGAATGCGGACATCTTGAAGCCCTCTGAGTAATCCTACTCCGATTGCCTGAACGGAATCAGATATTTGGAAAATGGCAGCCATAATAAGTAAAATGGCTGCATATTCTATTACAGGGGCTTCTTTATTGAAAATGAGAGGAAGTTGGTTGCGCCCCAAAATGAAAAAAGCTGCGCATAAAAGGCCGTATATTACACTTAAAAGAAGAGTGGTCTTCCCTATACTTCTTACTCGTTTCCAATCATTTTTTCCATAAGCATATGCTATGCGAATACTTCCTGCCGCACTGATCCCAATAGAAACCATAAAAGTGAGGGCTGAAACATTGATCGCTATTTGATGAGCAGCTTGTTGGATATAGCCTAGCCAGCCAGCCATCACTCCAGAAACAGCAAATGCTCCGGATTCCATACTGTATTGCAAACTGGATGGGATGCCTATCCTGATAATATCCCGCAATCGTTCGGTTTTGAAAGTCAATTGATTAGCCAAGTGCTGTCTATACAGAGCAAATTGTGGATGTTTGAAAATAACTAACAAGATACCTATTAAAATGATAAGCCTGGAAACTAGAGTACCTACTCCAGCTCCTTCTAATTCCATTCTCGGTGCTCCCCATTTTCCAAAAATAAAAGCATAGTTGATAAGAATATTGAGAGGGATGACCATTAGAGACAAATACATAGGAATACGAGTTTTTCCAAGGCCATCTGCAAATTGCTTTGCAGACATAAATAATGCCATTGGGATGATACTCCATCCTATCCATACGAAGTAAGGCCGTGCAAGGTCAGCTACTATTTTGTCTTGCCCAAAATGATATACCAGGTTATTGCCCCAATAAATACCAAGTGCCATCATCAAAGCGATGAAACCAATAATGCTCGCTCCATTAAAAAATATACGAAGTGGATGGTCATTATTATTTTGCCCAAGCGCCGCCGCCACTAATGGAGATATGGCAGTAGCCATTCCAGTACACAGAATAAGTGGGAGTGCAATGAGGTTGTTTACAAAAGAAGCAGCGGCCAGCTGGCTACTATGAATAGCACCTACCATTGCGCTATCTATTATACCTAATATCATCTGTGACAAATTGCCCAAAATAATAGGCCAGCCAAGCGATAAAGTTTTTCGTATTTCTTCTAGGTTCAACATATCGCTGACAAATGTAATGATCTATTGTTATTTGTAAATCCTATTTTTAATATTAGGCCTTATGAAGAAGAGGAAGAAAAACGTAAATTAATGGCTTTAGGATCGATCAAGAATTTAGAAAAACAAATAAGCACATAAAACAAATGCACGAAGATGACAAGAAAATTTGAAAGGTATGGTTTTTGGGCTTTTAGCATTATCATACTGCTGACTTTATATGCAGAAAACCGAGGGGTTGCTATTCGTGATTATCATCGCCCAGGACAGGTCAGAGCTTACCTAAAACAGTATAAATATCTATCTACTGAATTGGAACAGAAAACAGGAATTCCAGCTACCATTATTATTGCTGTAGCAGGCCTGGAAAGCGATTGGGGACGAAGTGAGTTGGCAAAAAATGCCAATAATCATTTTGGTATAAAAATAAAGAAAGGTTGGGGAGGAATGAAATACTGTAAGGAAACCGAAGAATATGCCTATACATTGGCATACAAATCACATGAATGCTTCCGCAAATATCCTCTGATTCGTGACAGCTATGAAGATTTTGGCCGCTTCATTACCCAGCAAGTTAACTATAAATGGATGTTAAAATTGCACGACGATGATATTCGGGGCTGGGCTGAAGGTTTACAAAATAGTGGTTATGCTACAGACCCTGCTTATGCAGAAAAATTGATGAGGTTGATTAATAAATATGGCTTGACGAATTTATAGTAACTTCCTCATTCTAAAGCAGAAAACGGCAATAATTAATGCACCATTCTCTGGAAAGCTGGCTTACGTTATTTTCATCCATTGCAATATTGTTGATGGGGATGAGGGTGTACTTTTTAGATACGACTCAGCGAGTAAACTTTTGGTTTATGCTGGCTGCTTTCTTCTTGTTTATACAAAATCTGTGCTTTTATGAAATGTTAGAAATAGAAACCTTGGCAGTTGCACGGAAAATGAGGACTTTCCAGGAAACAGTTTGGAATTTGGCTGCTATGTCTATTTATATGACAACATGGTATTATGCCAAGAAGTACATGCCAAGTAGACCCAGTAGAATACAAACATATTTCTTTTGGTTTATCTTATCTCTATTTCCCGTATTTATATTTTTGGAGGCTTGCACTCCTTATGGGCATGGAGAGGTCGTTGCCATGGGGAATGGCAAGTGGGGGATAATCATTCATCATTACAAAATACACGATTGGTTCAGAGCAGTTTGGGTCTTTCTTTCTTATGCCGCGGGTATTTACTTTTCCACACAGGCTTATATTCATAATCGCAATGAAAAAACAAAAAAAGGGCACTTGTGGATTGTATTATTACTGGGTGTTATTCTGACAGTCACATTTATTCAAAATTATATCCTTACGGCAGTATTTGGGATCATATCCCCCATTAATGAAACGGGCAGTGTGATATTTGCCATCATCGTAGTGGGTATGATGTTTTCAAATTTTCGATTGTTTGAAGTTCGATCGGAATATGCAATCAATAATATCCTCAATACAATGACGAATTGGGGTATACTTACTGATACCCATTTTCAAATCCAGCTTGTCAATAAGTCGCTTGTACAAGCTTTAGGCAAAAGAGAAATTGATTTTTTGAATATGCATATCACCAGTATATTTCCTTCAGAGCAATGGGATGTGCACGAGCAGTCTATTCTTGCTATTAGTACAGATATGAAAGACTCACAGTATCAATGTGAGTTTAGATTGCAATTAAATAGCAAAATAGTAGATCTTCTTTTTACAGCTACTCCAATTGTACGTAATAAATTAGTAAGGGGATATGTCTTTGTAGGCACTGATTTGACTGTATTTAAAGAATCAGCAAGAAGAATTGAAGCATATGCTCAGCAATTGGAACGTTCTAATGAGGCCCTGGAACGATTTGCTTATATAGCTTCCCATGATTTAAAGGAGCCAATAAGAAATATTGGAAATTTTACAGGACTTATCAAAAAAAGATATGGGGATAAATTGGATGAAAGTGGTCGAGAATATCTAGCATTCATTCAGCAAAGTGCAAAAGGAATGGATGCTTTGATAGATGCAGTAATGGCTGTTTCTCGCCTGGGGCAAGATGCTATGAATTGGGTAAAGGTTGACCTAAATATAGTATTAGAAGATACAATAAAAGGATTGGATGGATTTATCAGGGATCGACAGGCCATAGTGGAATATTCGAAAATGCCTATGGTGCAGGGCGATCCATATATGCTTAAACAACTCTTTCAAAATCTTATTGAAAATGGGATTAAGTATAATACTGCTGCTCATCCTCAGATACAGATTTACTGGAAGAAAATGGATGATGAAAAAGGAAGCTACAAGTTTACGGTCAATGATAATGGGATTGGGGTTGAAGAGGAGTATAGAGAACACATTTTTGAGATGTTTAAGCGTTTACATCCTCGGGGGGAATATGAAGGCACAGGAATTGGATTGGCAATTTGCCGGCGAATTGTTGAATTACACAATGGAGAAATCAGTGTAAGGGATAATAAGTCTTCTGTAGGTTCCGTTTTTTGCTTTACATTATCGAGTAAACCTGACCACTCATATTTCTCTCACATATAGATGAAAAAGCTATTCGTTAATCAGGCGAAAAATATTTTATATTTGTAAAATGATTCTAATATATTCTATTGGAACATATTTGATTCTGACACCCTAAGCCCCCTTCGTCAATTATTTCTAGGTAAATCTACCAGTTAGTTTAAGAAAAGAGAAATATGCATCAAGTAGCAATCATTGACGACAGTCATAGTTCCCGAAAACTGCTTAAAAATCTATTAGACAGATTGTGTCCAGATGTCACAGTAGTAGGAGAGGCAGGCGGTGTAGCTGAAGGAGTACTCATGCTTCGAGATAAGAGGCCTGATGCTGTATTTTTGGATATCATGATGGAAGATGGAATGGGTTTTGATTTGCTCAAATATTTTCCTACGGCATCATTCAGAGTTATTTTTACAACGGGTTATAATAATTATGCTACGGAAGCATTTCGGTTTAATGCAGTAGATTATTTATTAAAACCTATCAATCCAGAAGAATTAGTATCGGCAGTTGAGAAACTCAACTTTAAAGAGCCAGGATGGGATAAGGATTTTATTAAATATTTGGAAAGAGGACAAAAACCTTTAAGATTGCCAACGAATAAAGGATGGGCTTTTTGGAAACCTGAAGATATCACCAACTTGAGGGCCGATGATAATATGACCTATTTTTTCAATAATAAAGGAGAGAAAATATTGGTAGCGAAAAGTATACGTGCTAATTATGACTTATTGCCAGATCATCTCTTTTTTCGCTGCCATAAATCTTATGTCGTCAATAAATCCTATATCAAAGAAGTAGTCAAAGAATCGGGCGGAGGAGGTTTTGTAATATTGGAAGACAGTGCAGAAATTCCAATTGCCCGCCGGAGAATGGGAAATTTTCTCGAATGGCTTAAAGGAGATGAAGAAAAATAGAAATGTTGTTTTCTTATAAATAAGAATGGCCGGACAAATAAGTAGATTGCCCGGCTTTGTATTTTCTTATTGCCATGCACAGATAATACCGCCCATTAAGGTAAGCGTCACTATCCAATATCCTACATTTACTGCAATATACTTAAAGCCTTTGCGCTCAAAAAGCGCATTAGTCCCAAGTACAGGTAACACAATGAAGAATCCAGCTATTGCTCCGTGGAGAGCTCCGTGCTTGAATGTTCGGAAGTTATTGCCATACTGAGCCATAAATTCTTCCATCATCTTACCTACTTCTGAAGCAGGATCACCAAATCCAGGTTCGTTAAGTAGGATAGAGCCTAAGTGCATTTGATGAATTACCACTGAATTCATAGCTATTGCAAGCATTAATGAAAGGACAAAAGAAATGCCAAAAATAAGACCCATATTAGCGCCTTGCATTTTTTCTTCGGTCATTCCAGCCGCCTGCATCCAGGTTGTTCCGAGTACTTTAGGGTTGTACCATATAGATCCGATAACAGTAGGGACCAGGGCTGCTACCAGAATGGCGAGCCAATTGAGTTCAATCATAGTTTGGTAAGGGTTTAGTACTAAAATAGTATTAGTGTCAACTAAAGATAAGTTTTTTCTTGGAAGTAATTACTACTGTGTTAGTAGGAATTACTTTTTGCTTTAACCCTCACTCAACAACTGATTGGTCAGTACTACTCTTTGTGCTAATACTTTTGCCAGGTTTTGCCAGATAATTGTTTTATCTGCTTCTCTCTCCAGGCTATTGATTGCTTTTTCGTTGAAAAGGACTACCTCTGTGTCGGAACTGGCAGCTACTACCTGTGCAGTTCG
>JAKSDI010000154.1 GCA_022360175.1 Chitinophagales bacterium | reverse complement strand
GGCTAAAATATATGCAGCCCATCCGCTATGCGGTTCACTCGCTCAAAAGTCTTCAAGACTTTTGCTCTACGAGTTCGCTCTTTCAGGCCTTATCTAATCCAATTAATGACAAAATCGTCTCAAAGAACAAATTCCCAAACAGGCTCTTAGGCTACTCATAAATATGAAAAGTTCAAAAATGAAGAAACCCATACTACTATTGTTGATAGCATGTTGCTCACTAATCAGCTGTGCACAGGAAGGTAAAGACGATCAAGCTAAAACAGATACGGACACTTCAAGTGAAGAAGTTGTAAAGAAAAGGCCAAGCGCTTTTGAAAATGGCAAATTCTTTGAACTGGACGGAAAGAAGATGTTGTATGGAGGAGAGCGTGAAAGCCAACATTTTGATATTACAGGGATTACCCTTAAGGATGAACAGTTTCATTATGGAATAGGCCGGGAGAGATTTCCTGCCCTGCTAGAACCTGAATTTATATCAGTAGAAGCTGCTGATTCCATTTGGGCAGATAGTACCAGATTTTTATTGGCTCATGCAGGAAGTGATATAAAGGCATATTCCGTAGAAGATTTAACACGTCATGAAGTTGTAAATGATGTGTTGGACGGAGAACCAGTTATGGCGGCCTATTGCATTTTGGCAGACCTGGGGGCTATATACAAACGAAACTATGGCGGCAATGAATTAACTTTTGCCTTGAGCGGATACACCTATTTTGACCCAGAAATTTGGGATGGCCTAGATGGATTTGTGCTCTGGGATAGAGAAACGGAAAGCCTATGGTGGCCACTTATAGGAAAAGCAGTATCAGGGCCATTAAAAGAGGTTAAACTTTTAGAACTGGACAAGAGTAAGTGGGAGGATGTACAGTGGAAATATATCAAAGATAATTACCCCAATGCCTTAGTACTTCAATCAGGTCAGGATTTTGAACGGCCGGAAGAATGGGATAAAGAGGTGGATGTCTCTTTTATAAAGGAGCATTATCTATCTGAGGAATAAAAGCGATTTTATAAGGAAGAGGTCACTTGCAAAACGGGCTGAGCTATCTTTTACTTAAACCATAAAGAAAAAAATACTTGTCCAAAAATCGGTTGCCAGATGAAATTCATGAATGGAAATTTGTGGAAAAATCACAATCATGGATTTCAAAGAATTGCATAAAAAAGAAACGCCCATTCTGGTTTGTAATGTATGGGATGTCGAAAGCGCAAGAGTTGCACAAAACTTAGGCTTCAGGGCAATTGGAACATCAAGCGGTGCAATTGCTACGATGTTAGGATATAAGGATGGGGAAGAAATCTCCTTTAGTGAGTTAGAATATATCGTAGAAAGAATAATCAAATCTTCTACCATTCCATTAACAGTAGACCTGGAAGCTGGTTACAGTCGGAAGACTGCTGAAATTGTTGATAACATCAAACGCCTGGCACAATTGGGAGTTGTTGGAATTAACATAGAAGATAGTCTGGTAGAGGAAAAAAGAACAATTGTAGATACAAACCTATTTTCTAAAACCCTGACAGCGATTTGCTCTCAGTTGCTTCACCAGAATATTGACCTATTTGTAAATGTGAGAACGGATACGTTCCTGCTGGGGCTCCCTAATCCACTTCAACAAACAATACAAAGAGCAAAGGAATATTATAATGCAGGTGCACAAGGACTTTTTGTTCCGTGTATTGAGAAAAGAGAAGACATAAAGGTAGTTGCTCAGGAGGTTGACCTGCCTTTGAATGTAATGTGTATGCCTAATCTACCTGCATTTAGTACTCTGAAAGGCCTTGGAGTTAAAAGAATTTCAATGGGGAACTTTGTTTACAACAAAATCAATAAGGTACTTAAGAGCGAATTGGAGGGGATTTTAATTAATGACTCCTTTCAAAACCTATTTGCTCGATAGGGCTATTTTTATAATTAAAAATACATTTCTCAGTATAAAAAAAATAAGATATATTTAAGCAGCAATTAGGGATATCTTTCTTAAAAAACAACTGTCAATCATTAAAATAAAAAGTAAGAAATGGATATATCCTTAAGACCATCAATTGAATCAGATTTAGAAGTGTTTTTCGTTAATCAGTCTGATGAAGAGGCCAATTATTTGGCTGCTTTTACTGCAAAAGACCCAAATGATAAGGAAGCTTATCTGAATAAATGGAAAAGGCTGTTGAAAGAAGAGACTATTAACATGCAGACGATACTAGTTGAAAATGAAGTAGTAGGCTGTGTTGTAAAGTTTGTAATGGAAGGAGAGGCAGAGATAACCTATGCAATTGGTAAAGAATATTGGGGGAAAGGACTGACAACAAAAGCGGTTGAGGACTTTCTTGATATAGAAAAGACCCGCCCCATCTATGGACGTGTGGCATATGACAATTTTGGCTCACAGAGAGTCTTAGAAAAAACAGGCTTTGAAAAGATTGGGAAAGATAAAGGCTTTGCCAATGCAAGAGGAAAAGAAATAGAAGAGTTTATTTATAAATTAGGGAAGTAGGAGATGCAGGCGAAAATGAGAGATTACTTAAAGTCATTCAACCTATTAACTGAAGACGAAATTGATTCATTCGAACGCCTGGTATCTGTTAAGAGAATAAAGAAAGGGGATTACTTCATCAAAGAAGGTCAAATATCTAAAGAAGTTGCATTTGTAGCAACTGGCTTTTTTAGGTCTTATTATTATAATTCCAGTGGAGAAGAAGTCACTTATTGTTTTACCTTCTCCAATTCATTTATTACTGCTTATTCTTCCTTCCTGACTCAAACTAAAACCTCTGAGAATATCCAGGCGCTGATGGATGTTGAAATGTATGCTGTTTCCAGAGACGAAGTTTTGAAATTAGAACAATCAAGTGTTAATTGGTTGAAACTCTTCAAACTTCTTGCAGAGCAGGAATATGTCAAAATGGAAAAAAGGATTTTTTTACTTCAAAAAGAATCTGCGGAAAAGCGGTATGAAGACTTGTTAAAAAATCGGCCTGAGTTTTTGCAATTAATCCCTTTGAATTATCTCTCTACCTATTTGGGAATTACCCAACGACACCTCAGCAGGATAAGGAAGTCTATTTATACTTGAGGTAAGCTATATTAATTGGACAAATGTCCTTTCTCTAAACCTTCCGAACGCTTTCTTTTGTGAAAAAGAAAGACATGAAACACGTTTTAATTATTAATGGGCATCCAGATAAGCAGAGTTATAATTATGCACTGTCGGAGGCATATAAAACAGGAGCACAAAAAGCAAATGCGGCAATCAGTCAGATCAATATTTCAGATTTAAATTTCAACCCTAATCTTCAATTTGGCTATAGGCAAAGAACGGAATTGGAATCTGATTTAATAGGCGCGATAGAGAAAATAAAGAATGCCAATCATCTCGTTTGGGTATTCCCAATGTGGTGGTATGGCTATCCGGCAATAATGAAAGGTTTCATAGATCGCACATTTTTGCCAGGTATCACCTTCGAACCTATTGAGGGAAAACCACTACCTAAAAAATTATTAAAAGGAAAAACGGCTAGAGTCATCATAACCGCTGATGCCCCTAGATGGTATGATTATCTATTCATGAAAAGTCCTGCTATTAATCAGTTCAAAAAGGGAACTTTAGAATTTTGCGGAATCAAGCCTGTTAAGCTTACCTACATTGCGCCAGTGAAAAACTCAAGCCCGGGCTGGAGGGAAAAGTGGCTGGAAAAAGTAACTGTATTGGGTGAAACATTGAAGTAAATCGCAGATGGGAGTTTATGAATAATACAGGACGACTTACTAATACGTATACCAAACTTTGAAAGTTTAATATACGTGCAAAACTACTGTAATTGAGGCGTGATTTCTCTTGAGGTATTGCATGGCTTAAAGTCTTTAGAAATGCCTGTTTTACCATTTTTTATAAGAGTATTTACAATCATTTACAAAGGTTTTGTAATGGATGAAAAAAGCTTGTGTATGTTGTTGAAATAAATGTTTGTATAACCTGGAAAGGTTAGTCTATAAAAGCAATCAAAAACAAAATGAGCATGAGACTTTTTTCTATACTTTTATTGATAATTACAATTTGGGGATGTAAAGGAAGTCAGAGAGGAAAAAGCAAGCATCTGGAAAAAAATGATCAGCAGTGGTTTTGGTCTGTAGGTTGGCATTCTGATGGAGAGCAGTTTGTTGTAGGAGGAACTTCAGATACTTTGAAGCTGTTTTCTGCGAATGATTTTCAGCTATTAAAAAATTACCCTTACAAAGGGACTATCACAAAAACCAAATGGCATCCTACCAAAAAAAAGTTGGCCATTTCAGCACAAGATAGGGGATCAAAATCGACAATTTTAAATTTTGATGATAACCAAAGCATTGAACTTGACAGTATAAGTATAGATGGAGCGAGGGCGATAGGCTGGAATCATTCTGGGGATTTGCTGGCGGTTGGTGATTATGATGGATTTTTAACAATATTTGATGAAGAGGGAGGTTTTTTGAAAAAAATAAACACCCATCAGAAAGGAATTATCGGTTTGGACTGGCATCCTACTGAGAATCTTATTGTGGCTGTTGGAGAAAAAATCGCATTATATAATTACGAGGAAGATAGCCTGAAAAACATTGAAGATAGGAGTAAAGATGTTTTAATGCTTTGTGTAGCCTGGCATCCAGATGGAACCTTCTTTGTATCGGGCGATTATGGAGACTTCATATATCACTATCCGCCTTTATTGCAATATTGGACATATGATGGGAAGAAAATAAAATCGATAGAAGAAAGTAAAGCAGAGTTTAGGAATATGAAGTGGTCTGAAGATGGAGAGCTCTTGGCAACTGCCAGCGAAAAAATTAGACTTTGGAATAAAAATGGAGACTTGATAGCTGAAAGAACAACTGAAAATCTCCTTTGGGGCATAGACTGGAATAAAGATTCTAATAAATTGGTAGCTACTGACGAAAAAGGAAGTATCCTGTTTTGGGATAAAAAGCTTGCTAAGTTGAATGAACTAGAATATTGAGAAGGTAGTTTTTGAATATTATAAACGAAGAAGTGGTTTAAACTTTTTTTAGGTACTAAAAACCAGAACATTAAATTATCTTTTTTAGTACCTTAATATCTACTCCTCCCCCGGCCTTCAGCCGACCCTTTACTCTGACGCTGAAGCTTTAGCGCAAGCGTCCGGAGGGGTACAGGTGCTGTGCTCCTTTGGGGGAGCTGCCCACAGGGCTGAGGGGGATGTTCTATAAGTTTAAACAAGTTCGAGCTATAAAAACGAAAGACAGAATAGAGCGAATAAGGAAGATCTGGTATAATTATGAGATCATTTTAAAAAAGTAAAAATGGGAGTTGAAATCGAAAGGAAATTTCTGCTTAAAAATAAAGAATGGAGAGTTCGTGCAGGAAAGGGAATTGAAATCAGGCAAGGCTATTTGAATTCTACTAAGGAAAGAACGGTAAGGATAAGAATCAATGGAGGAATTGGACTGATTACAGTGAAGGGAGAAACCATAAATTCAACACGAAAAGAATACGAATATCAAATACCGATTGAAGATGCAGAGGAATTACTAGAATTATGTGAAAAGCCAATTGTTGAAAAGACAAGATTTGAAATTGTCCACAACCAGAAGGTATGGGAAATAGATGAATTCAAGGGTGTTAATAAAGGACTGATAGTTGCAGAAGTAGAACTAGAAGATGAAAATGAAGAGCTGGAATTCCCTTTGTGGATAGGCGAAGAGGTAACCTCAGATCCTAGATATTATAATGCAAATCTAATTGCCCATCCGTATTTGGACTGGGATTGTTAATCTATATTGACAAATTAATCTTCTGGGCAAAGCATTTGTTAAGTTATGTAAAAACAGGAATAAAGAAATGCAACAAATAGAATGGTTTCAGCGAAAGTTTGATTTTGCGTTTCAGCAAAACATCTTCCCTTCAATTATCGAGCGGCTTAGTGGAACTCATGTGCGGTTAAAAACAAAAATAGAGCAAATCTCACCGGAATTATTGGAAGTAAAGCCTGATGAAAAGTGGTCTATTAAAGAAAACATTGGGCATTTAATTGATCTGGAACCATTGTGGCAAGGTCGGCTTGATGATATAATGAATAATAAAGAATATCTAAGGTCAGCAGACCTGGAAAACAAAAAGACAGACTTTGCCCAACATAATAATACAGACATAACGGAGCTGCTATCACAATTTCAGGAAGTACGAGCCAAAACTTTGGATAAGCTACACGAGCTAAATGAAGTTGATGTGTATAAAACCGCACTACACCCAAGGCTTGAGCAACCAATGCGAACAATGGACTTGTTTTTATTTGTTGCCGAACACGATGACCATCATTTGGCTAGGATAACTAAAATAAACCGATTAATATAAGATGAAATATAGACCCGAAGACGGATTTCCCTACTATTTTGATTTGGCGAAAGCTGATAGTTTGTATGATCTTTTTGCTGCATCTGCTACTTTTACATTTTTAAAATCGATTGATGAGGGAAAAGCAAATTATCGCTATTTGCCAGGTAAATGGAGTATAAAACAGGTGGTAGGGCATATAACAGATCACGAAAGAATAAAAATATTTAGGGCGTTTCAACTCAGCAGAAATGAGCAAGTTGAGCTTTGGGGTTATGATCAGAATTTTCTTGTAGACAATGCCCGATTCGAAGAGCTGAGTATAGAACAATTAATAACAGATTTCTCGAATGTCAGGAAAGCATCTCTAAGTTTTATTGATACCTTATCGGAAAAACAATTGGAGATAAAGGGTATGGCACGGCAGTACCACATTACACTTGAAGCTTTTCTTAAATCCATTGTTGGTCATGAAAAACACCATGTCAACATTCTAAAAGAAAAGTATTAGTCCATTGCAATAGGGCCTACTAATTGATCAAAAACAGATGATAAGATTAAGGAAAATTGAAGCACGGGATTTAGCGGATTATAAATATTGGAAAAAGCCGATTCATGCCTATCATAAATTCAACGGGCCTTATTTTAAGAGACAGTCCGAAGAGGAAATAAAGGAAGAGATAACAAACTTAAAAAGAGCATTCGAGCAAGGCAATCTTAACCCCTTACCTCAAAAGAGAATAATCACAAATGTGGAGAATGAGTTGATTGGAGAAGTAAGCTGGTATTGGAAATCAAAAGAAACGGATTGGTTAGAAATTGGCATTGTAATATTCAACGATAAATTTTGGAGAAAAGGAATTGGTTATGAAGCTTTAAAGTTGTGGATAGAAGAGGTATTCAACGATAGAAAAGAAATAGTACGGATAGGGCTAACAACCTGGTCGGGCAATGCGAGCATGATGAAACTGGCAGAAAAAATAGGGATGAAAAAAGAGGCTGAATACCAAAAAGCAAGAATAGTAGATGGAGTGTATTATGATTCGGTTAGTTATGGGGTTTTAAGAGAAGAGTGGTATAATCGAACAATCCATCATGAAGAACAGGAGCTGCATAAATTGACTCAATCTTTCTTTGATATATTCACCAATAAAGATGGACAAATCCCTGATTGGAATCGCATCTATGAAATTTGCATCCCTGAGTCAATGATTATCAAAAAAGATGGAACGATTCAGGAAGTGTATGATCTTGATTCTTTTATCAGACCAAGGAGAACAATTCTCTCAGATGGGACTTTAAAGGAGTTTGAGGAAGAAGAGGTAAAACAGGAAACCAAAGTAATAGGAAATATAGCTCAGAGAGTATCACTCTACAGAAAGACAGGAATATTTAATGGCAAGCAATTTGAACAGTATGGCAACAAATTGTTTCAGTTTTTAAAAGTGGATGGTCAGTGGAAAATTAGTTCAGTGATTTGGGAGGATAAAATAGAATCTGACTAATGGAGGATTCGTAAATGATAGATTGTTCTCTACGATTAGGGAAATGAATGCTGATCAAAATGATTTAATCATGATCTTATTTTTAACTGTTTATAAAGGACAAACTATATTTGATGCGATCATATGATGGCATCATGGCTCGCAAATGACAAACAGCGATTAAAATACTTTAAGGAAAATAGCCAGTTAGATACATTTACCAGGAAGGATTATATGAGAACATTCAAAAATATATCAACGGCCACCGCTACCAGAGATTTGAAAAAAGATGTTGAAATCGGAATGTTAATTAAAGAAGGAGATAATCGATTGACAAAATACAGATTTAAAATCGAAACAAATGAAATACGTGATCTTTGATATAGATGGGACACTAGCCGATACAAAAAAAGTTGAAGATAAGTGCTTCATGCGTGCCTTCGAACAGACCTTTAATATTGATATCACCAGTCAGAAATGGGAACATTTTACAGATGTGACTGATTGGGGTATTACGGAGGAAATCATTGAACGAGAATTTGGGAGAAAACCACATCAGGCTGAATATGAATTGATGATTTCAAATTTTGTAAGCAAACTCCAGGATGAAAAAACAAGGGATCAATCTCAGTTTAGCGAAGTAAATGGAGCGAAAGATTTTTTTAATGAACTTCGAAGCATTGAAAACTATAAATTGGGAGTTGCAACAGGTGCGTGGGAACGATCGGCTAATATGAAACTCAACTCGATCGGGATAGATATGGATGGAATTTGTTTTTCAAATAGTGATTATTACAAATCTAGAGAAGCTATTACTCGGGATGTAATTAGTCAACTGCAAATTAAAACACAAGCAGCTCCCGAGGAGATAATTTATTTTGGCGATGGGGAATGGGATTTTAAAACCTGCCAAAATCTTGGAATACGGTTTATTGGAATTGATATCGAAGGGGATGGTAAATTGAATAGCCTGGGAGCTCAGGCCGTTTTTCGAGATTATCGTAATAAGGAAGAAATACTTAGTGAATTAAAAAAATGATATACTAGCTTTAAACAAGCTCTTCATTGCACTCAAATAAATCATTATGAATCCCCAGCCAATTCAGTCTACAAAAATTGTATTAGACACCAAGCTTAATCAAAGCATATTTCCTACCGTAGACTACCTGACGGCCCTAAGTGTGAAGGCAGGAGAAAAAATAATTTATCATTCCGGTTCTGATAGATTACTCATCCCAATACCAGAGAAGCAGTGCCAACCCAATTTGTTATTGCAAGCTTTGGATGAGGCTTTTTCGAAACATCGGCCAATAAAAATTACGCCCGATTTATTGTGGATGTTAGTAATTCAAGGTGTATCACAGCATATAAACCTGAATCCGGAAAAGCACCGATCATCACTAGTAAAACATAAGGAAAAGAAAGTAGTGAAGGTGAGAAATGACGCATTACTTACTGATCCGTCGAAGTGGGAAGAAGTGCCAGGGGATTTGATAAAAGAATTTAAGAAGGATTTAGCAGATGAATCAATCTTAGAAGCCTTAATCCCTACTTACTCAACAAGTACAGAAGTAGAAAAAAATGCATTTAGAATTGGTGTGATGGATGTGTTTTCTTCCTTTTTTGAATATTGGGTAATGACTTTATGTGGGATTCCGGAAATAATCCTGGAAGGAGATGAGGAAGACTGGAGTAATTTCAAAAACAACTTAAAGGAACTCGAAGCCTATGAATTAGGTTGGTGGGTGAAGAGTTTATATCCAGTTTTAGACAAGATTATTGAAACGGTAAATGGAACTATAGACAAAGCCTTTTGGAAGTCGATCTATAAATTGAATGAATTCAGCGGAGGCCCTTATATCAGTGGCTGGATTATTAAGTTTTTTCCCTATTTAAAAAGCATTGTAAGTGATTCAGAATCCAATTCCTTTTTTGAAAAAAAAGAAGTACTAAAACGTGAAAAAACAGGAGTGAGAGATTTTATCAGGATCAGTGGAAGAAATCCGTTTTTATATGCAGAAGAGATTCCTCAATGTTTGAAAATGGATAATTTTCATGTAGGAATTTCAAAAGTAGATTTTAATTGGCAAAGATTAAGCGAAACGGTGGAAATGGAATTTGTAAGTGGGATTGTTGGCATATCACAAGATGAAAAATCGTATACTTTATGTCCGGAAATAGGGTGGTGTGTAAGAGAAAAATAAGCCTCATAAATTGAAAATAGGATGGAGCTAAGAACAGATAGATTGAGCCTTGTCCCAATGGCAGGCGATGACCTGGAGTGCTTCCATAAAACAAATATCAACCCTTTTGTAAAGCAATTTTTGTGGGATGATGAAGTAATTCCCGAATCTGTATCATCAGATATTCTCAATGAAGTAGTCTTAATGTTCAAAAAGAATAAATGGGGACTTTGGAAAATTCTGAATATAGAAAATGGGAACTATATGGGGTATATAGGATTATGGTGTTTTTTTGATGAAAAACAGCCACAGTTACTCTATGCCTTGCTACCAGAATATATTGGAAATGGCTATGCAACGGAAGCATCTGAAAAAATTATTAACTACGCTTTTAATACACTGAACTTCGAATATCTAATTGCAGCAATGGATCCGTCTAATCAGGCTTCAATTGCGGTTTGCAGAAGGTTAAATATGGTATTAGTGAAAGAAAAGGAAGTTGAAGGAAAACCTACCTTGTTTTATAGATTAGAGAATATAGGCTAGCTAAAATCAAGCCAAAACTTTCCACTCCGGCATTTTTATAAAAGCATACAGATTGTAGCTCCTGGGGAACTTTTTTGAAAAATAAATTGTGTCAATGACTGGAGCTTGACTTTTGCAGCCGCAATATGATCTGCTTTACCAAAGTAATTATATGCTCTCTTGTTTAAACCACTTCTGCACACTAAAAAAATAGATATGGGAAAAAATAAAGTATACAACTTACTTATTCTGGATGCCAGTGGATCAATGAATTCAATTATAGATGCTACAATTAGCGGATTCAATGAGATTGTTCAAACCGTGAAGGGAGTGGCCAAAGATTTTCCTGAACAGGAGCACTACATTTCATTTATCTCTTTCAACTCCAGAGCAATCACAACTCATTTAGATTGTGAACACGTAGATGAAATCAATGAGATAGATAAGAAGGGATACATTCCTAATGCCAGCACTCCTTTATTTGATGCAATGGGAAACGCCATTAATGACCTGAGAACTAAGCTGAAAGATGAGAGCAACTACAATGTGCTAGTCACCATCTTCACAGATGGATTAGAAAATGCTTCAAAGGAGTACACAAGAGAAGTGATTAAGGGCCTGGTAGAGCAACTGGAAAATGAGAACTGGACATTCACCTATATCGGTGCAGATCATGATGTAAGCAAATTTACAGCCTCTATCTCTATTACAAATACGTTGACCTTTCAAAAGAATGCTACAGATATGAAGAGGATGTTTGAACGTGAAAGTCGGTCAAGAAGAGCCTATAACATGAAAATTAGGCAGGGAAAGGATACTAAAAAAGGCTATTTCAATGAAGGGAATTCTGAAGGTAAGCAATAAAAGAATGGGAATGCATCATTTTGAAAAGAGCTAGCGTTATGAGGTGTACTATGATCGTATTGGTGATGAGTATCCTCCCATTTTTGGGGTTTTGCCAGGATCCAAGCTGTCAATATGTAGTGACGGTTAAAAATGTAGAGGACAGCCTATATACTTACTATATCATTTTAGAAGATGATAATCACCAAAGGCAAGCACTTGATTCAATCGTTAGCAATCTAAAAAGAGGGTGGAATAATTGGCAAAATGTACAGGGGGCTCTATTAGAATCTGAGCATAACAGGAAAGCTTTAATAGGGACTTTTGGAGGGTATTGTTATCCGAATGCTGAGAAAGATCAATTAAGGATTGTAATTGCCAGGCAAAGCAAGAAAGACGGAAATATAGAATTGATGTACTCATATGCTCCTGTTAAGCCATTTGTTACAGAAATAGTGATTGATAATTTTTATCAGGGTGAAAGAGAAAATGAGATATATGAATACAGAGGAGTATATGGAGATGATGCCCTTCAGGACTATGATTTTATCACCTATCGGACCTTACATAAACGGATAATTTATTTGAAATAAAATGAAAACTCCAAAGTATTGTATTGTTGGTGTTCGACCTGTAAAAGCTGAAAGTAGCGCTAATGGTGGGCTGGGTATATATGCCTTTAATTGGGAAACTGGAAAATTTGACCTTAACTTCCACTACTTAGAACATATATATGGACTTTATAAAGGTGATACTGAAACTAAAGAAATCTCAAAAGAAGAATTTGATAAATATGTAGAAAAGATGCGGGTAAATAGGGGCTGAATTAATTCTATTTTGGAAGGATTTGATCAAAAAGCATAATATAAAATACCAATAACAACTGATAGACCAATGTACAATCTTCCATACCACAAAGAAAAGGACGAACAAGTAATTAGAGCATTCATTAAACAGTATCCTTTTGCTTTTTTAACGGGATGTGATTCTGCAAATAGGCCCATTGCAACACAAGTACCAATCTTTATTGAAGACAGAGATGGCAAGCAGATAATGCGGGGGCATATAATGAAAAATACAGACCACCATAAAGCTTTCTTGCATAATGAAAATGTACTGGTAGTTTTTACAGGTAAGCATACTTATGTGAGTGGTACCTGGTACAGCAACCCATACACAGCCTCTACCTGGAACTATATGAGTGTACACCTAAAAGGAATCATCCGGTTTTTGGATGATCATGCACTTGAAGATATACTTAGAATGACAACCTTATATTTTGAAGACCAAAATGAGCAGTCGCCAACTGTCTTTGACAACTTGCCTGTAGAGTTCAAACAAAGAGTAATGGGAGCAATCGTCGCTTTTGAAATTGAGGTAAAAGAGATGGACACTATCTTCAAATTGAGCCAGGACAGAGATGCTGAAAGCTACCAAAACATTATCAACAAACTTAAAGAACAAGATGAAGATGGCCGGGTGATTGCAGCTGAAATGGAAAAAAGAGCAAAGCAGCTATTTCCTGAGAGTGATGATTGAAGTATTCTTTTGCTTGTTTATATAAACTCTTTAAGCAAAGAACATGAAATACATATTCATCTTCTTTTTTCTCTCGATACGGATTGTCTATTCTCAATCAGATACAACTGTGTGTCCTTCACTTATATTTAAAGATACAATCAATACAGATGGTGAGTTAATGCTTGAGAATAGAAATCAGGGAATTGATCTGATTCAGATTTCCTCTAGTGGATGTTCAAATATGCCAGAAGCGGGAGTGTCCAGATTTATTGATAGAATAAAGCAAATTGAAACGTATGAGGATTCCGTTGAAATAAGTGTGGCTCTTAGAGAAGAGTGTTGTGTAAACTTTATAGCAGAAATTCAAGTGAAAGATAATGACACTTTGAATTTGATTTACAAGAAAACAGGAATCCCATGTAAATGTATTTGTTTATATGAGCTGATTTATACATTGTCCTTAGGAGATGGAAAAACTATAAACCCAGGGAAAACAAATTTTCAAATAAATGGAAGGTCCATCCTTTTGTCTAAGGAAAAATATCAAACTTACCCCATTCGGTTTGATTTATTCAATGGAGATACGATCAATTTAATTGATAAATATGGGATGAGACAGGGATATTGGCTTTTAAAAGACTCTTTGAATAGGATTAGACTTGAAGGTACTTATCATAATGAAAAAGATGCCTATTATGAATCACATGAAACAATAGGGTTGACAGGCAAAATAGTAAAAAGCTATTATCAAAATACTCATCAAGTAGCAGTCGAGTATTATTTGAAAAATGGCTTTGACTGGTATGTTTTCAGAAGATATGATGAAAGTGGAAAGGTCATAGAAGAGTGTCTCAACAATGAGGAAAAAAATATCTGGATGGATTGTCAGGAATATTAGCAACAAGCTAAAAAAGAAAAAATGAACAACATTAAAATCAAGGTCAATAGCCAGATCAGCTTACAGGCAATTTCAATCAATGATGCTCATAGATTAGCAGATCTTATGTTTGCTATTTATCCGCCAGTATATGCCCATTATTGGGAAGATGGAGGACAAGCTTATTTGAATGAGATTTATTCTGAAGAAAATATTAAAAGAGATCTGTCAAACCCCGATTCAAAATATTTCTTTATTCTTTATGAGGGAAAAACTGTTGGTGTATTAAAGTATGTTTTCAATGAAAGATATGAAGGAAGCCAGCTTAAAACCTTAAAAATACATAGGGTATACCTTGCAGAAGATATGCAGGGGAAAGGGCTTGGGAGTATACTGTTTAATTGGATGGAAAAAGCAACACCACCAGAGGTAGAGGAAATGTGGCTGGAAGTAATGGAGGAGCAACCACAGGCTATACGATTCTATCAAAAGCAAGGCTTTTCGATTGTTAGCAAAACAAACCTTCGTGCAAAAAATATGAAAGAGGAATACAAGGGGATGTATATAATGGCTAAAAAGATGAACTAGTGCTCTGGCAAGTACGCAACGAGCAATGGGAGCATTTAGATGGACTTCGGAGAAGTCAGAAATTTATTGAAAATGCTCATAAAGAGTATTTCGACTTCGGAAGAAGTCGCACAAATAATACAATCTATGATTTCTTCTTGTGTTAATATGTAATCGTAACAATTTATTCCTCTCCAAAAGCAGTTGGTTCCGATTCAGAAAGCACAAAAGGTATTTCTTCACGGATTGCCCTTTTTTGGTTATATGGCATATCATCCGAATAAGGAACACCATACTTGCGTTGGCTTAATTCATCCCATAGTTCGTAATAAGCGGTTTTTAATGCATTATAAGCTTCCAGGTATTCTTTATAATTAGTACCCCGCTCATTCTTCAGAGAAACAATAGCTTTTCTGGGTGATTCCGCCAGATCAGGATGGCCTTCAGGATTAGCAATAAATGCCTTTGCTCTAGCAGTAAGATCTTCTACTTTAGTTTCTTTCCCATTAACATAGATTTTGTTTTGGGCATCTACAGTTATTTTTAGGACATTTCGAGTTTTCAGCTTAGTGATATCGGGTTCTTCTTCCGACCACGGTGGAAGTTTTACGGATATCCCTTTATCATCAGGGCTGGAAATAGGAAGCGCCATTTTGAAACGATTGGCGAAATTTTCTGGTATAGCCTGTAAATCAGAGGCATTGGCGGTTTGCCAGCTTTTCCCTTTTTCCTGTAGATAATGGCTAATCCCGTGGTATTTCAAACCTTCTATACAGTGAAATACATATTGCATTTTAAAAGCCTTTTCGACTTCTGATGGGGTTATCATTGATGATAGATCATAATTAATACAAAGGACTACGGAATCGGGATGCATGGGTAAATGCTCTAATTGATCTGGGTTGTTGCAAACATAATTCAAACCCTTCTGAAATTCAGACATGGATAAAAGATGCCCATTTAAAGCTACCTGATTCAGAGAATCTATAATGATATATACTCGGTTTCTCAGGAGGACGCTATTGGCATCCCGGTAAACGATATCTCCATCCCCCAATTCCATGATCTTAAAAGAGCCAAGAGGTATTTCGCCCTTAAACTTAAAATCATTTTGCTGTGTGCAGGCGGAAAAAGAGAAGCTCAATAGACAAATGACCAGGCTAAGATTTTTCATATAATTGAGTTTTGAACGCTTTATATCCTAATTATGCTTTGAAAATAATCTTTTTCACTTTTTAAGTTGTCCTTTTTTAATAGGATTTTTAAACAACTTCAATAAGAAAAAGCAATGGTAACATTCAAAAGAGCTACTACTACTCAGGAATTTGAGATTGGTAAGAGCTTGTTTCAGGCATATGCCCAGGCAATAGGAATTGATTTGTCATTCCAGAATTTTACAGATGAACTTGAAAATATAAATGAACAATACGGTGGACAGGAAGGAGCATTATTAATCGCTTATTCAAAAGAAGACGAGCCTGTAGGATGCTGTGGGATAAGAAAAATTGATGATGGGATATGTGAGCTAAAAAGGATGTACATAATCCCCCAGTTTCAAGGCTATGGGATAGGAAAACAAATGATGCAAGAATCGATCTGTATAGGCAAGGAACTGGGCTATGATAAAATGAGATTAGACACCTTGCCTACTATGCAATCTGCTGTAGGACTATATAAGAAATATGGATTTTATGAAATAGACCCCTATCGATATAATCCGATTAAAGAAGCTCTTTTCTTTGAGAAAAATTTAAATGATTAAGCCAGGAAATCAAACCTGGAAGGGGTTAGAAAATGCTAATTCTCTAGCCTGATAGAGTGATCATGCTTGCTTGTAGTTGCAAGTCTATATTTTGCATTCACATGTTAAAATGACTTGCATCTAAAAAGTATAATCATGATCAATAAGCTTGCTTTACTACTTTTTGTAATAATATTGGCTTCCTGCAATTCTAATGAAACGCCAGTAGAAACCTCAGCGGTTGAAAATGATAAGCCTCCTTATGTTATAGATTCTGTTCAACAGGTCCCAAAACGGTTTTTCCCAGGCATCGTTTCCACTGAAATAGATAAATTCAATACCAGTTTCTCACCTGATGGGAAGATAATCTATTACACTGCGACTTCTCAAAAATTAGGGATAACGGGCATTGCATATCAGAAATATGAAAATGGTGCCTTCTCATCACCCGAATTTGTGCCGTTTGTCTCACATGATATTCCTGTTGCAGATGTTCAAATTTCTCCAGATGGAAATCTAATGCTGTTTTCTACTTTCAAGGACTATGATGGAAAACCAGAAGGCTTTAACTTCAATATATGGACCTCTGAACAACTAAACGGAAAATGGCAGGAGCCCAAGCCTCTTGGTGGCCCTATTGCTTCCACAGGAAATGAGTTTTATCCCGTAATGACGAATAATAAAACCATATACTTCAATTCGGATAAAAGTGGAAATTCAGACCTTTACTATTCCCGATATATTGATGGGCAATACCAGGAGCCAGTAAGACTACCAGATAACATCAATTCAGAAAATAGAGAAGCAGATGCGTTCGTCGCACGGGATGAATCTTATATTATCTTTGTAAGAGTAGATGAGCCAGATGGATTCGGAAACAGTGATCTATACATTAGCTTTAGAAAAGGGGAAAACGAATGGACCGATCCAGTAAATATGGGCGAAAAGATGAATAGTAATCAGATAGATGGAAGCCCGTATATCACTCCTGATGGAAAATATTTGATCTTTACTTCAGGTAGGCAAACAGAAGGCATTAAGGAAGAAGCAGTGAAAAGCTATAAAGCATTTAAGGAAATCGCTTCTTCTAGTGATAATGGCACGCTTAACTTTTATATTGTGGAATTGAATTTGGATGAGTATAGAGGATGATGTAATGAAGTATAAATCTTATTCCCTGAAGCCCTTATTAAATACAGAATGAAAATAGAAATCATCATAGTTCTGGCAATACTCGTTTTAGGCTGTAGCCAAACAATAAATTCCAATGATAAAAAAGTAGCGTCGAATGCCATTGAATCTCCAAGAGCATCAGAAAGCAAGCCGAAAGTGAGTTTCACTTTTGATGATGGCATTACCCGTGATATAGCGATGTATCCGTTTGAAGAATGGAACAGGATGATTCTGACAGCATTAAAAGAAGCAGGTGTTACCGCCACATTTTTTGTTACAGGATCAAATAAGCTGGATACAAAAGGAAGGTATTTATTGAAGAGCTGGTCAAATGAAGGGCATGCTATAGCAAATCATACCTATACCCACCCTAATTTTAATAGCGAGACAATGACTGTTGAAGACTTTGAAGAAGAGTTGCTGAAAACAGATACAGTGATTTCTGAGTATGATAATTATGTCAAATTGTTCCGTTTCCCGTACTTAAAAGAAGGAAAAACAGAGGAGAAAATAGCTGGATACCGAAACGTCCTAAGTAAACATGAGTATAAAAATGGCCATGTGACGATTGATGCTTCAGATTGGTATATAAATGGAGAATTGATAAAGTTCATTAAAAAAGAGGGAATAGATAATCCTAAAATAGACCAATACAAAGCTTACTATTTACAACATATACTGGAAAGGGCCAGCTTTTATGATAGTCTTTCCTATCAGTTGACAAATCGGCATATAAATCATACCTTATTGCTACATCACAACCTTACAAGTGCTTTGTTTTTAGATGATTTGATAGCGTACTTTCAGAATGAAGGATGGGAAGTAATCAGTACAGATGAGGCCTTTCAGGATGCATTTTTTGCAGAAACGCCTAATACTGTTCCTGCAGGAGAGAGCCTGGTTTGGTCAGTGGCAAAAGAAACAGGAGCTTATGAGCATTTGCTGAGGTACCCGGCTGAAGATAGCAGGTACGAAAAGCCAAGGATGGAAAAATTGGGCCTTTAGAGTAAAATACAAAATGATAGATATGAAATTACTACTACTTCATGGCGCCTTAGGCAGTAAAGCACAGTTCAATCAGATAAAAGAGGTTCTAAAAGGATCGTTTGAATTGCATGACCTGAATTTCGAAGGACATGGAGGGAGAGAAAGTAATGAAGATTTTTCGATGCAACTGTTTACGGAAAATGTAAAGTCATATCTGGATGAACAGGGAATACAAAAGATAAACATCTTCGGATACAGCATGGGAGGATATGTAGGTCTAAATGCAGCATTGACATATCCTGATCGGATTGGAAAAATAGTGACCCTTGGTACAAAGTTCAACTGGAGTAAAGCTGCTGCTGAGAAAGAAGTGAAAATGTTGAATCCCGATAAAATCAAGGAAAAAGTACCAAAGTTTGCTGATAAGCTAAAAGCAGAGCATCACCCATTGGATTGGGAATTGCTCATGCGCAAGACCGCTAAAATGATGCTGGCTTTGTCAGAAGGAGGAAGTTTAAAAGAGGAAAAATTGAAGTCGCTGAGCCAGGAAGTAATAATAGGAGTAGGAGATCAGGATAAAATGGTGACAGTAGAGGAATCAGAGTATATTTCAAAGTTAATTCCAGGAGGAGCGTTTAGATTGATTGAAGGATTTCCGCATCCAATAGATAGAATAGATGCGACAGAACTATCAAACTATATTAAAGACTCGTATTCATAATAGTTGTTCAATATTTTCATCAAAAAAAATAGGGGGAAAGGTCACACTAGCCAGTTGAGGTTTGTCTAAGCGTATGATAAATCAATTAATAACTGCTAGACTCTAAGAAAATGAGAACGGTGACCACACAAACCATCAGTATCAAAGCTGATTTTGAAAAAGCTTTTAATTATATTTCTAATCCATTGAATCAAAGAGAATGGGCTATCAACTTTATCAAAGATGTAAAAGAAGTAGGTAATGGCTTCATTGCTATTACTCCATTTGGAGAAACTCCAATACAAATTGAATCAGATGTTAATAATGGGCTGATTGATATATTAATGGGCGAAAATCCTTCCCCAACCCATACCCGTCTGATAAAGAATGAAGAGGGCTGCGAATACATCTTTACCCTACTAAAGCCGAATGAAATGCCCGAACAGCTATGGCTAAATCAAGGTGTTCCCGGATTGATAGAAGAATTACAAACACTGAAGTCCATTCTTGAAAATGAATCACTTGGGAAATGATAGAAGAAAATATAAAAATGGCTGTCGAGGGTGATAAAATGGCCCTTGAGAAAGTAGTAGTAGAAATACAAGGCCTGGTTTACAACTTAGCCCTCAGGATGTTATGGCGTCCTGAGGAGGCTAAAGATGCTGCTCAGGAAGTTTTGATTAAAGTAATTACAAATCTGGGAAGTTTTCAGCATAAGAGCTCATTCAAAACCTGGGTTTATCGATTGGCGTCTAATACATTGATCAACTATAAAAAACGAATACAGAATCAACAGTTATCGTTTGATAAATATGCCGAATATTTGAACCAGGGTTTTTCAAATGAAATCCATTATACTTCTAATGAAGCAGAGCGTAAACTGTTAATAATTGAGGCAAAAGTTGGATGTTCGAATGCTATGCTGCAATGTCTGAATCCGGAAAACCGGATGGTGTATATTGTTGGAGAAATTCTGGAGTTTAATAGTCAGGAAGGTGCATATATATTGGATACAAGCCCAGTAAATTTTAGAAAAAAATTGTCTAGAGCTAGATCCCGTTTACATTCGTTTTTAAATAATAATTGTGGGATTGTAAACCCTGCTAATGAATGTCGTTGCTATAAAAAAGTGGATCATGCGATTCAGATGAGGCATATTGATCCTAAAAAATTATTGTTCACTAAAGAAGATGAGACAGAGCGTTTGATACAGGACATAAACACCATTCAAAGTGAGGTCAACTTGTATCAAACGAATCCAGACTATCAATCACCTGAAAAACTACTGGAAGAAGTAAAACGAATTGTCAAAACGAATAGTGAGAATTAAAAACTGAAAATGAAAGAGCCACTGAGAAAATTTATCGAGAAATTTGACACCTTTAAGCAGGAAGAGATCAATGCTATAGTAGAAAACACTCAAGTGGAATTCTTTAAGAAAGGATCTATTCTGCTCAGGGAAGGGGAGGTATGCGAGAAATGTTACTTTGTCTTGAGTGGCTGTGTCAGGCAATATCAACTAGTAGATGGAGTAGAAAAAACGACCGCATTTTTCACTGAAGAACAAGCGGCCGTTTTGTATTCAAGTTATATGAATAGGAAGCCTTCCGAACATTACCTCGCTTGCATAGAAGATTGTATTTTAACAACCGGGACAAGAGAACAAGAGCAACAACTCCATAAGCAATATCCAAAACTGGAATACCTGGTTCACACCTTAATGCCTCATGATTACTTAAAAATACAGGAGCGTTTATCTTCTTTGATCAATCATACTCCCGAAGAGCGATACCTGATTTTAATGGAAGATCAACCAGAGTTGATGAATAGAGTTCCTCTCCACCAATTGGCCAGCTACATAGGCGTAACTCCCGAATCTTTTAGCAGAATAAGAAAAAGGATTTTAATAAAACAAAAGGCCTAAGCTTGTACATAAGATAACTTATCTCTTTTTAGAAGGATTAGTACACATATCACGCCTATGACAATTTCAGCAACCATTGCTGATACCAGAGATTCTGAAGGGACGCCATCAACGGCTATAGCGAAAATGCGGGATATACCAATTGATAAATAAAGTAAACTTGCAATGACAAGTGAGGTATAGGTTAAACTGGAAATGAAAGCACCTAGCAGGATAATGATTCCGCCAGACAATACCATGCCTCCATAAGAGCGTATCTCACTTAGCAAACTGATATTATCATCAAGTATAATGCCTGCGGAAGATTCAAATGCTATTGGTGCAAATAAAAGTGCGCCACCAATAAGAATACCAATGAGGCCAAAAAGGATTAATGCAATACGGACGAATTTGAAATTTTTCATAGAGTGATATTTTTGTAAATAATACCACAAATATCTTCCGTGCTCACATCAAATCCCTTGACGTTGGGTAAGAAAACGCTTTGGCTAAATATTTGTGTAAAAAACATGATTCTTAGATAAGAATAAAAGCTGCTAAAATTATAATAAGATGGCTAAGTTGAAATATGATGCAGATATATTTGATGCGATAGAGTTTGGGGATATTGAGACAGTGAAGCTTTTTTGGACAAAGCATATTGATATAAACTTTCAGGAAAAAAATGGCTCCACAATGCTAATGTTAGCAGTTGCATATGGGGATAAACAAATTGTGAAATTTCTTTTAAGTAAAGGACCTAATCTGGCTATAAGAAATAATGATGGAAAAACGGCAATAGGAATTGCGGAAGAGAATGGGAGATTAGAAATATTAGATTTATTATCTCAATACAAAAAATGAAAGGAATTAGCTTAGTTGTAATCAAGACAGCAGATATCGAAAAACTAGCTGACTTCTACATTGGGCTTGGGTTAGAATTTACAAAGCACAGGCATGGTAAAGGTCCCGTACATTATTGTTGTGAATTTGAAGAGATATGCCTGGTCTTTGAAATTTATCCCTTGCCAAAAGAAGTAGAGCATCCAGATATAACAACCAGATTAGGGTTTTATGTGGAAAAATTAGATCAGCTAGTAGAAAACTTGAAAAGTAGGGAAGTGGAGATAGTAAAATTCCCAATGATGTATGATTGGGGTTACTCTGCAATTGTAAAGGACATAGATGGAAGGGTAGTGGAGTTGACGGAACAATAGATATATATAATAACAAGCTTGAGGTATATTTTAGAACAAAGAATACTTAACTAGTTAATTTTATTTATATTTGCTTAACTAGTTAAGTAATTTGCAATGAATGACTTCCTGAAAGAAATAGAACACCTGGGGATTACAGCGCGTATCAAGCGATTGAATGATTCGCTGACCTACGGTATTAAGGCTCTATATCAATCTCAAGACATGGATATTGAACCAAGCTGGCATCTCATTCTTCTGCTTTTAAAAAAAGAGCAGCAATTGAGCCTGGTTGAATTATCTGAGCGTCTGCATATTTCCCAACCAGCAATTACAAAGGCCATCAAGAAAATGAAGGCCAAAGCTTATGTACAGCAAAAAGTATCTCCTTCTGATAATAGAGTGAAACTCATAGAGCTGACAGAGAAGAGTCAACAAGCATTTCCTGCCTGGGAGCGAGTTTGGGATGCAGGACAAAAAGCGATCGCAGAGCTGTTGGAAAATAATGAGCATTTCTTCAGTGCGCTGGCAGCATTTGAACATGCAAATAAACAACAAGCTTTTAAAGAAAGAGCTTCAAATTTGCTCAAGGATTGAAAGAAACGATAGACAATAATCCAAAGTGATCAAAATTAAAACGGTTATGAGTTTAATTGGCAATACTCCGCTAGTAAAGCTAAAAAGATTGACTGATAAAGACTGTGCAGATATTTATGTGAAGTTTGAGGGCGCCAATCCTACTGGTAGTATGAAAGATCGTATGGCACTTTCAATGATTGAAGGAGCTGAGCGTCGAGGGGATTTAAAACCAGGTGGACGTGTAGTAGAATATACAGGAGGAAGTACCGGAAGTTCATTGGCTATGATTTGTGCAATGAAAGGATACAAGGCTCATTTCGTTTCTTCTAATGGTTTTGCAGAAGAGAAATTGCAAACGATGCGTGCTTTTGGAGCAACGGTAGAGATTATTCATGCCGAGAATGGGATTCTTACTGCTGAAATTATTGATAAAATGATTGCAAGGGCCAAAGAGCTGATTAGTGAACCCGATGTATTTTGGTGTGATCAGGTGAATAATCTGGACAATAAGTTAGGTTATCACCCTATGGCAAAAGAAATCATCCGTGATTTAGGTACTGATATAGATGAATTTGTCATGGCAGCAGGAGGAGGAGGCTGCATTTCTGGCAATTCAGAAGTTTTGAAAGAACACATACCTGGCTTGCGGACAATAGCAGTGGAGCCATATCATGTTCGAAATGTTTCGGGAGGGGATACGAGTGGAAAGCATCGATTAGAAGGCATTGGTTTATCATTTGTACCTGGTATTCTTAGAAAGGACTTAATAGATGATGTAATCCCTGTGAAAGATGAAGATGCCTATTTTATGGCAAAAGAGCTGGCACGTAAAGAGGGAATTTTTGGTGGGACTACATCAGGTGCCAATGTTTGGGCTGCATTAAAAAGAGCAAAAGAACTAGGAGCGGGTAAGAAAATTATAACTGTGATTATTGATTCCGGTTTGAGGTATTTAAATGGAGATTTGTATAAGTAATGCCGATCATAATTTAAATAAAGTGCAGCTTATTTGTAGAGGAATAAAAAGCTTTTCGAGTACTTTTGGGATGCGTAAGGATTAAAAAATAAGCAGGCGTCTCAATGACTATTAAATATATTGACCGGTCAACTGGCGAAATAAAAACAGAAACCCCTCCAGCAGAAGGATTGTTGAAATTCTTATATGATAATCCATTTGGAAAAATGGCTGTTCTGCCAATAGCAAAGCGAAAGTTTATCTCCGAATTGTACGGCAGAAGGATGGATAAGCCTTCGTCTGTGAAAAATATTCAGGCTTTTGTCGATGAATTAAAGATTGATATGACCGAGTCCCAGAAGTCAATATCAGAGTTCAAATCATTCAACGATTTTTTTTATCGCAAACTGAAACCTGAGGTACGGCCTATTGGCGATGGATTGGTCGCTCCTGGCGATGGAAAATTGCTTGCCTTTGAAAGTGTTTCAGAGGTGCATAACTTCTTTATAAAAGGTAGAAAGTTTACCCTTCCTGAATTTCTGGCGGATGAAAAACTGGCAGAAAAGTTTGAGCATTCATCTCTATTAATTCTTCGATTGGCTCCCAATGATTATCACCGTTTCCATTTTCCGTATGACGGCATAGCAAGTGAAGTCAAAAAAATAAGAGGGAGTTATTATTCGGTTTCTCCTTATGCTATCGCCAATAATTTTACAAAGGTTTTCTGTGAGAATAAACGGGAATATTGCATCCTTGAAACACCGGATAAAGGAAAAATTTTACTAGCCCCAGTAGGGGCAACGATGGTTGGAAGCATCATAGAAACGTATACTCCTGATCAAAAAGTGAAAAAAGGGGAGGAAATGGGGTATTTCGCATTTGGCGGTTCCACCATTGTGATGTTGATTAATAAAGATAGTATTGAAATAGACAAGGACATTATAGAAAATACAAAAAATAAACTGGAAACCTTTGTGAAAATTGGCGAAACAATAGGTGCATGAATGCTACTGAAAAATTCTGGGACAAGGTAGCTTATAAATCAAAAGGAGAACCAGGCCCAATAACATCTGCTATAATCGAAGCATGTGGAGAATATCTGACAAGCGATGACAGGGTGTTGGATCTTGGTTGTGGTACAGGGGTGATTACCAATAAACTGGCCAGTATAGTAGATACGATGGTAGGACTTGATATTTCTTCAGTTATGTTGGATATAGCTAAAGAACAAGCAGCTGAAGCCTCGTTGAATAATGTAGAATATATCAAGGCAACAATATTTGATGAGCACTTCAATGGTGAATCTTTCGATGCTATTCTGGCTTTTAATGTACTACCCTATATTGAAGATTTGCCATCCTTTCTGAAACGAATAAACACATTATTAAAACCTAATAACCTCTTCATTTCTTCAACTGCTTGCATGAAAGAAAGAAGAAGCATAATGAGATATATAGTACAGTTTTTAAGTCGCCTTGGGATAATTCCCAAAACGAGTGTCTACAGAAAAGAGGAGTTGGAAAATCTTTTTAAAGAAGGAGGTTTTAGAGTATATCGCATCAAAAAACTGTCTATGCTACCAGAGTACTTCATCGTAGCAGTAAAAAAATAGCATCCTGTTTAGGTGTAAGAAAAGTAATCAGAGAATCATAATAATTGGATATCGTATGAAAAAGATATTTGTAATACTGCTGGTACTTACTTCACAGCTTTGTTTTGCACAAACTGCCCAAAATAGTGGCTTTGATTTATCATGCCCGGATGCGGACTTCTTGCCGTGTAATTGGGAACTCTCCTGGGGGGAAGAAGATTATTGTACGCTACAAAAAGAGGAGGACAATCAGTACTTATCCCTTTCAATTCCCGTGGCAAACGCGGTCGTTTTTGTCGAGCAGCCTATAGCTATTGAAGAAACAAAAGAGATCAAAATCATTACTTTAAGTGGTAAAATCAAGACCAAAAACTTCACGGGTAAAGGAGCTAGTCTACATATACAGTTATTTGATTCGCAAGGCCAGTATATTACTAAAAAAGATATGGGGGGAAGCCGTTCGGCTAAATGGATTATAGGAGATACAGGATGGAAATCATATTCTATACAAATGGCTTGCCCGGTAGGTATAGCAAAGATTAATATAGGTGCTATCATTCAGGGGCAAGGAACTGCCAATTTTGATGATTTTGAAATCAAAATCGAAGCTGTTACAGAAAAGAAACCCAATGAAATAGCTGCATCTTATATGGAAGAAGTAGCTGAAGTAATTGCAACCCATTCCTTATACAAGGATGCTATTGATCTTCAAAAAATGAAAAAGCAGGCAAAGTGGGTTGTTGCAGACGCCCAAACAAAAAAAGATTGTCAGTTAGGAGTAGAGTATATGTTACAATTTATGCAGGCGTATGGCGATAATCACTCATTTTTCATGCCTGTGAAAGAAGTGGCAGAATGGAAAGGCGACACAGATACAGGAGAGGCTTCAATCAAATATCCTGGTATTAAACAAATAGGTACGATTGGATATATTTCTGTACCGGGTTTCCATAGTTCGAATCAAGAACTGATAAGGGCCTACGCTGATAGCCTTCAAAGTGGTATAAAAAGTATGTTTAATGACGAGCTATCTGGCTGGATTGTAGACTTGCGGCCGAACGATGGAGGAAATATGGAGCCAATGATCCTGGGCCTGGGTCCTCTGCTGGATGATGTTGCTTTAGGTTCCTTGATGGATGTCAATGGAAATATTGAAAGCTGGTATTATAAGGATGGCACTTATGCCTGGGATGAAGAAAAAGGGATGACATTAGAAAAGCCCGTGAAGCTGTCAAAAAAACTGCCAATTGCGGTATTAACCAGTGCTTATACAGGTAGTTCAGGAGAGATTACTACTATTTCCTTTATCGGAAATACCAAAACCCGCTCCTTTGGAGAAGCAACGATGGGATTAACAACGGGTAATGATGAATTCCATTTATCTGATGGGTCTATACTCTTTCTTGCGTCTACTTATATGATGGATCGAAACGGAAATATCTTTAAATCAAGGATTAAACCAGATGTGGAAATCTCAGGTACGGACAAGTCTGATACAGATGCTGTTTTGGAAGCTGCAAAGCAATGGATTAAAGAGCAGCAATAAAGATATTAGGCTTATAATATCTTGATTAAAAATTCATCGCGATAACTGATACCGATAGGTAAACTTTTATCATTGATATGGACTTCACTATTGCTGTAAGAGCTAATATGGGATAAGGCAACAGCATAGGATCTGTGAATTCGTGCAAAGCGATTAGAAGGGAGCTGTTTCATAAAACTGCCGATATTCCCTTTTACTATAAGTGTGTTTGTTTTCGAATGAACTCGAACATAATCTTTTAAACTTTCAATGTATAATATATCATCGAGAATGACCTTGTGGCGAGTCCGGTTTACGTTACAAAAAATGAAGGCAGGTTCTGTAGATATGGGCTGGTTTTCATTACGTAGTGGGGTCATCCGCTCCCGGTATCGATCAACAGCTTTGAGAAAGCGGTCGAAAGCAATAGGTTTTAATAAGTAATCAATAATATTCAAATCATAACCATCCAGGGCATATTTCCGATAGGCTGTTGTGAGTATAATTGCAGGCGGATTTTTTAAGGTTTTAATAAAATCAATACCATTTAGTACGGGCATTTGAATATCGAGGAAAATAAGGTCAATTGCTTTATCCTTCAGCAAGTCGAATGCTTTGATAGCACTATGGCATGTACCTACAATTTCCAGTTGGTCAATCAGGCTGGCATACTTTTCCAGCAGTTCTATTGCAGGAGGTTCATCATCTACAAGCAGGCATCTAATCTTACTCATGCTAACAAATTTATCGAAAGTGAAAGACAAAAACTATCCTCAAGGTCATCAATGGTCAATTCGTGAAGTTGGGGATACACCAAATTGAGCTGCCGCTTGATATTACTCAAACCGATCCCTTCTTTATAAGCATCGTTGATTTCTCCCTGAAGTTTGCTTTTCGTATTCCATGCCCTGCAATATATGGATTCACTTGTCCCCTTTATTTCAATATCTATTTTAGGGAAATCAATATCACCACTTACCCCATGCTTAAACGCATTTTCTACAATTGAAAGTAAAATTAGAGGGGAAATGGGAACCGACATATCGCCATCTGTTTGGAAGCTGACTTCGAGCCTTTCACCGTAGCGGATTTGTTCTAGTTTCAAAAAGTGCTCTATAGTGTTGACTTCCTGGCTAAGTAAAACTTCTTTCTCCTGGCTTTTGTATAAAACATAATCTAATATACCTGACAACTGCATAATCATATCAGGAGCTTTAGGAGATTGATTCACTACATAGGAATACAGGTTATTGAATGTATTGAAAAGGAAATGTGGATTGATTTGAGCTTTCAAAAATTTCAACTCATTGGTAAGTTTTTCTTTTTCCAGCAATTGTATCCGCTCTTTTTCCTTTCGTCTTTCCTGATGAGATTCCCATGCCAGTATCGCCATAGCGGGAGTGTAGAAGCGTACTGTTTTTAAAAGATAAGACCCTATTGTCATGAATGGAATATATCCTTCTTTGCCAAAATAGGCATCCATCCAAAGTATACCATTTATTCTGCAAATAGCACTGATGATAAAAGCAGATATAGCAATGCTTAAAACGAAATACCCCATTTTCCCTCTATTGTATAAGTAAGGTATCTGCACATGTTTAAGTAAATAATAGGCTGCCATAAATAGCGCTACATTAACGACATTAGCTGCCATACGAGGCTTTAGGTCGTCATAATAAGACATCATGTAAGTGTAGATCACATAGATAGATATCCACAGTAGAGTATGTTTTAAAAATGTTTGCATAGGTATTTGTAAACAACATTTACAGGATAAATATATCCAAGTATATGGAAATACCCTTCTAATGTATACGAATGGCTTCTAATCGTATAAGAATAAGAAAGAAGAGCTGTTGAATTAGAGTGAATGAAGAAGAGAGACGATAAATAGTGATTCGTATGCGGATGCTCCCGGTTTTTCTACTTTTCAAAAATTTTTCCTTTCGGCAATATTTATTTGCATCAAGAAATCATCCGATTCTAAAGCTAATCATTCTTCTTATGCAAAAGCTAATTACCTCACTCTTATTATTGACTACTTTTTTTGTTGGCACTGCTCAAAATAATATTCGATTTTTTGATACAGAGATAAAAGTTGATGGAGTGCTTGATGAGGCCGTATGGCAAGAACTCACTCCCTTTAATCACTTCCATAATTTCTTCCCTATTAATGAAGGGGATGCAGAATTTGACACAGATGTTAAGGCTTATCAGGATGGTAAGTATCTCAATATAGCTTTTGTTTATCACGATTCATTGTCAGCTATACGGGTTAATAGTTTAAAACGAGATAACTACGGCTCTGGATTTCACCTGAGTGATTGTGTAGGAGTTGTCATAGACCCTTACAATAATCAGAATAGAGGGTACTTCTTTGCTGTTAATGGGCTTGGTACGCAGTTGGATGCGCTGATTGCCAATTATGATGATGCAAATTTTAGCTGGGATGCTATTTGGGAAAGTGGGTACTCCGTTTCAGGAACAGATAAAGTATATGAATTAAAAATTCCTTTAAGTGCATTGAGTTATGATGAAAATATCACAGAGTGGAGCTTTCAGTTTTATACACGAGATGCTAAGGACAGAATGTATACTGTATGGAACAAATTTGAACGTGGTTTCTTACAATTTGATACCCGTTTTCTCAAACCAATAACAATAGAAAATCTCAAACCATCCAAAACAGCAAGGACAACCCTGATACCAGCGATCACTTCAGCTTATGGAAAGGATATTCAGGAAGATACTGATCACTCTAATTTTCAAGCTAGCCTGGATGCCCAATATAAAATCAGTGACGGCCTCCGATTGGATGTAACCTTAAATCCAGATTTTTCTCAGGTTGAAGTAGATCAACAGGTGGTTAATCTAACAAGGTTTAATATCGTTTTTCCCGAAAGGAGAAATTTCTTTGTTGAGAATAGCGATATGTTTACTTCTCTGGAATTGGCTAGCGATATCAACCCATTTTATTCCCGATTTATTGGTGCATCCCAGGATATTTTAATGGGAGTTAAACTATCTGGCAATGTCTCGCCCAGTACCCGGATAGGCCTGCTCAATGTCCAAAGCAAAGAACAGAGCGATGAAGCTGCTCAAAACTATACTGTTGCATCCGTAAAACAGCAACTGGGACAAGTGTTTAATGCTACTGCCTATTTAGTGAATCGGCAAGCTACCGATGGGTTTTCTTTAGCTGGTGATTTCAATAGAATAGGAGGGCTTAAATCGAATTATTTGAGCCTCAATAGAAAATGGTCAGGATTTGCAACTTACAGTCATAGCTTTAATGATGGGGAAAAAGGAAATGGGCATGCTTTTTCTATAGAAAATAACTACAAGACCCGCACTTTATCTTTCAGCACAAAGGTCAACTCTGTAGATAAATCTTATTTTACGGATATTGGATTTGTACCTCGCATTAAAAATTTTGATGCCTTAAATGAAGAAGTGATTAGAGAAGGTTATACCCAGGTATTTCAAAGCCTGGTCATCAACAGGTTTCCGGAAGATCAAAGCAGGATTCAGAGCTTCCGGCCAGTAAACTTTAACATTAATGTTTATTTTGATGAAGAGGGCGAAGTGTACGAAACGAATACCTTCTATAATGTGGCATTGTTTTTTGCTAATCAAATGTCTACCTACATCAACGTTTATCACAATAATATTGACCTTAAATATGCCTTCACTCCTTTCCGAAATGATGATTTTATTCTCCCAGGGAAGTATAATAATACGGCTGTCAGACTAGGTTATAATAGCGATTATACCCGCGATATTTATGGCTCTTTTAATGTGCAGCTGGGAAGCTTTTATAATGGAATGCAAACAAGGGTAGGAGGTAAACTGGGCTATCGCTTTTTACCTCTCCTGAATCTGGAGCTCAATTACGAATACAATACCTTGTCTTTTGATGAATTGGGGAATAGAAACCTCAACCTTTTGGGAGTAGCTACAGAAGTCTTTTTCAGCAATAGATTCAATTGGACGACTTACATCCAATATAGCGAGCAAACAGATAATTTCAATATAAACTCCCGATTGCAATGGGAGTACAAACCTCTGTCTTTCGTTTACCTCGTTTTCTCAGATAACTATTCAGAAACTTTCCAGCATAAAAATTGGGGCGTCTCCCTCAAGGTAAACAGGCGATTGAATTTTTAGAGGTCTAGCTTGCTAGTGCTGAAATGACAGTGGAGACTTCGGAGAAGTCGGAATACACTCACCAGGTAGCAAGAAACTTGGAAACTATCTTTTAGCTATATTTGTTTTAGACATTACCAAATCTTTGATTATGGAAAATATAATGTTGTCTAATTATATGAAGCTTTTTGAATCACTAAGTATTGATTCAAAACTTGCCTTGCTTGCTGCAATGACTGAAAATGTTAGAAAAACACTTAAAAAGGGAGATGAAAAAAACAAAGTAAAACTTTTACATGAGTTAGCAGGCTCTTGGTCAGATGTAGACGATGATGCTTTAATAAAAGATATTTACGAAAATAGAACTCTTTCTGATCGCGCAATAAACTTTAATGATTAATGAAGTATTTGTTGGATTCTGATATATGTATATTCTTATTGAAAAATAAATATAGTATAGTTCAAAAAATAGAAAGTATAGGGATTGAAAATTGCTTTGTTTCAGAAATTACAATTCTTGAACTTACATTACGGTGCGATAAATAGTGATCATGTTGAGAAACATAAAAAGGAAGTAAACAAAATTGAGGAATTATATGGTATAGTTCCTATTTATGGCGCTAAAGAACATTTTGCAATTGAAAAGACTAGGCTTCGAAAAGAAGGGAACTTAATCCCTGATTTTGATCTATTAATAGGTTGCTCTGCGATTGCAAATAATATGATCATGGTGACAAGAAATACAAAGCACTTAAGCAGAATTAAAGATCTTCAAATTGAAAATTGGACAGACCCTCTACACAATAATTTTCTTTAAAGAAATGGCAGGGGTAAACAGATAGAATCAAATGCTATCAATTGTGAATTCATTCGATTGCCACCTCAGTCGCAGTCACTTTGATCGCCGAGAGATAATAATACTTGACTACTAAATCTAAAAACTCACCGATAGCCCATTCCTCAATACATACATCGTATTCGGTACGGGTACAGGAGGCTTTGCATCATAAATTAACTGGAAATAAGTATTAAAAGAAAGTGTTTTAGAGAGTTGGACAGAGAGGCTGGTTTCTGAAGAAATCCGATAATCCTCCCATTGTGTTAGTTTGGGTTGATAATAAACCACCAGATTGATCGTGAAATAATTATTGAGGCTATAAGCACCAGAAAAATAAGTGCTGATACGGTGATCGTAAAGCAAGTTTTCTTCTCGAGGAAAATCCTCAAATTCATTGTAAGAGACTTCATTCTCATACATATAGAGGCAACCTACATATAGGTGACTGCTATCTGTACGCAACAGGCGAATCCTAGGGCCGGTACCCGCCAATAACCGCCTGTCTAGCTGCTGTATTTCGTCAAACTGTCCCTGGCTAAATGCTTCCCAGGTGATAAAATCATTGATACGATAATTATAACGGAGGTGGGCAAACCCATTATTGGTAAAGTTTTTAGGAGCACTACCTGGTACATCTACCTTATTGAACTGGGTTCGATTGTAGGCCCCCAAGAACATCCAACGACTATTTCCTTTGCTTAATTCCAGGCGTAAGCGGCTTCCCAGGCTTAGTGTTTGTCCTGCTTTATTACGCGCCATACCGAAGGTGAGAGCAGCTTCACCACCTAATGCTTTATGGCTATCTTCCAGGCGAAGTTTTTCTGTATTAACCACTTGGGAGGATAGCATAGAAGCGCTAAAAAGAAGAATAAAGAGGCTACAATAGATTCTCATGGTTCTTGGAGTTCATTTTGCCGCGAAGTTAGTAATCGCTCACTAATCTCCTTGTGTTTTTCTTCACTAAGTGGGTAACGAAACATAATAAGGCCAATTGCCAGTGCGGTGATAGCCAGACAAAGCGTAGTAGAAGTATGAAGGCCACTAAGTGTTACATTGGATTGAGCAGTATTAGGTACGTATTCAATGAAATCCAGCCAATTGCCCAAAATGAAAGAACCCAGCCCGAGCCCTATCTTTAAGGAAAATAACCCTAGTCCGAAAATGATTCCTTCTGCTCGTACATTTGACTGCCACTCGCCATACTCTACGGTATCTGGTAGCAATGCCCAAAAAGAAAAAGCGGCGCAACCAATTCCTACTCCGATAATACCCAGATGAATATTTGTCCATACTAATTGCTCCTGAGCCAGTGGATTCAAATAGAACAATAAACTCCCCATAACAAGCCACAGACAACCTGCCAATAAGGCTATTTGTTTTCCCCAACGCCTGCTCAACCACAACCAGGCAGGTAATGCAGCCATCAGGCTAATGAACAATGCCAGCATACCAATTCCTAATGCTTCGGGGGCCTGAAGAATATATTTAAAGTAATAGTTGAGTACCTGATAGAAAAAAACAACGCCTGCCATACCTATCATGATATAGCTACATAGCATCAGGAAAGGCTTGTTCTTCGAAAGCATACCAAGCACCTGCTTCCATGATATGAGTGATTGCTTTTGATGTGTTTTATGCTCAAAAGTGGTAAAATAAGTAAAGAAAAAAAGTGCCAGAGCTAACAAGCTGAATACAAGGCCTATTTTGAAATAGCCATCAGTAGTGACAGACCACCCCATTTTTTGCATTAAAGTACCCGTAAGATAGGAAACAACAAGAGCACCTGCATATCCCAAAAACATGCGATAGGCTGCCAGTTGACTACGCTCTTGTGTGTCAGGGCTCATCTCTGAAGAAAGAGAGGAGTAGGGGATATTTCCCATAGTGAAGAAGGTCCGAAATAATAACTGCCAAATGAGTACCCAGTAGAATAATTGCACTCCTTCAAACGAAGGGCGATAAAACATCATGGTGTAAGAAAGCCCAAGAGGGATGGCTGCTAATAATAAATAAGGGCGATACCTCCCCCAGCGGGTATTGGTGCGGCCTGCCAACCATCCCATTAGAGGGTCGGTAATAGCATCCCAGATAGTGGCAATCAAAAAAATAGTACCGGCAGTAGTAGCTTCTATACCCAGAATGTCTGTATAGAAAAATAACAGGAAGAGAGTGGTACCCTGGAAAAATAAGTTGAAGGCAAAATCTCCAAATCCAAAACCAAGGTAGTTGATAAATTTTAGACGGCGTTTAGGAGTATTCATCATTTTCCAAGTTGCATAGTTCTGAATTTCAGATAATCAATGAGGTCCTGGCGATTGGTGTAAGGCGCCATTTCTGAATAAGAGATTGGATCACCTACCTCTATTTTTATATTTTTTTCCCTTTTGTTCATTACTTCGTGAAGTAATAGGCCCAGGCGAAGGTTCATACTGATTTTACTTACCAACTGAAAAAGCGAGCTATTCCTTCCGTGAAAAAAAATAGGTACTACCGTACATTTTGTCTCGTGTATACGGGTACAGATAAAGCGTCGCCAGGGAAATTCTTCAATGGGCCCAAAAAGTTTTAAGGATGTAGCAACACCACCAGATGGAAAAATAGCCAGAGCCTCTCCATTTTTTAATCGCTCTGTCGTTAACCGCTTGGTTTCAAGATTAGTTGCAAGAGCTTCTTTTGTATTCCTGAAATCAACGGGTAAAAGATGCCCTTTCATAATTGGTTCATGAGATAAGACTTCATTAACCAGTAAAAAGTAATCACGCCTTACTCGTGTAACCAGATGGCAAAGAATGGCCCCATCCACCACACCAAAAGGATGATTGGCAACAAAGATGACAGGCCCTTCCTTAGGAACTTTTTCTAGTTGAGAAGACTCATAATCCATGCTGATGTTTAGTTTGTTAAGAGCGTTTTCCCAAACATCAAATGGATTTGGTGTTTCTTCATGTAGTTCCTCATATATTTTCTGGAGGTGTTTTCTGCCTGTTAAGTTTTCAACAGAACGGATTATTAACCTTTTTAAAAAGCGGTCTTCAGGACTGGCATAGCTGAATTGTTTGCCAGAATAAGCTTTTTCTACTGGGGATGCTATTTCAGAGCTCATTAACAATCTAAGGTTAGATGTATTTTTTTACGAAAATAAAGTTTCTATCAGGCTTCGCAAACAAAGCTGTTAATCAAAAAGAAATTTTGCGAAATTTCGCTCATTTCTGCTATTTTTAGGACCGTATGAGTATCAAATCACAAAATGAACGCATAATCTTTGGATTAAAGGTTAAGCAATTGCGCCAGTCAAAAGGCCTGTCTTTTTCCGAGCTTTCCAAACAGGCTAAGCTGTCTGTTTCCTATCTCAATGAGATAGAAAAAGGGAAGAAATATCCTAAAGAAGATAAAATAACAACTTTGGCAGCTGCCCTGGATGTGTTGCCTGAAGAGTTGACTTCATTGGAGTTGGATAAAAACATGGCTCCTGTAGGAGAACTCCTGCAATCCAATTTTTTGAATGAGCTACCATTGGATTTATTTGGCATAGAACTGGCTAAAGTGGCAGAAATTATAGCCAATGCACCTATTAGAGTGGGCGCTTTTATTTCTACACTCCTGGAGCTTTCCAGAAATTATGCATTGAATGAAGAGAACTTTTACTTTGGAGCATTAAGAGCATACTTAGAGCTGCATCACAATTATTTTGAAGAACTGGAAGAGGCAGTAGAATCGTTTTTAGAAACTTATCAAGTAGATGCAGCACGCCCATTGCAAGAAGATCATCTAAAGCAAATACTGACCGATTTTTATAATTATGATATTAGAGAGAATGGCTTAGATGATTATCCTGATTTAAACAAACTGCGTTCTGTTTTTATACCTGAAAGAAACATTTTACTGCTCAATAGTAGGCTGACATCTATGCAGCGAGCATTCCAGATGGGGAAAGAACTGGGATTTAATCATCTCCAGCTTAGCGAACGAGCAAATACCTCCTCCCTCTTAAAAGGTAAGGTATTTGAAGAAGTGATTAATCACTCCAAGGCGATTTATTTTTCGGTAGCCCTGCACATCCCTCGTCAAAGTATCGTAGATGATATGCGCACCTTTTTTGCTAAAGAGCGTTGGGATGGGGAAGCTTTGTTGAGTATTATGAAAAAATACCATGCTACACCGGAAATGTTCTATCATCGTCTGACTAATATATTGCCCCGCTTTTTTGGAATGAATAAATTGTTTTTCCTGCGCTTTTTGCACGATCCAGAAACGGATACTTTTGATGTAGATAAAGAATTGCATCTGAGCCGGCGGCATCATCCTCATGGCAATGGATTGTTTGAACATTATTGCCGGCGTTGGGTAGCGCTCTCCTTATTACAGGATCTGCACGCCCTGCAACAGGAAGGTAAATATCTTGACAACTTTGTACGAGCTCAACGATCGCGTTATATAGGTACCAGTGATGAGTATTTATGCCTTACCATTGCTCGTCCTGCATATCCCAGTCCTAACCGCAACGTGAGTGTTACAATTGGCCTGCTGGTTAATAAACATATTCGGGAGAATATTAAATTCCTGAATGACCCTGCGATACAAATTAAAGATGTAAATCAAACCTGCGAACGTTGCCCTATTAGAGATTGTGAAGAAAGGGCTGCTCCACCAAGTGTTATAGAAAAACGGGAAGAATGGAAAAATATACAGGAAGGTTTATTGCGTTTGGAGGAAGAGATGAAATGAGCAGTCGCCTTTGATAACTTTCATAGAAAATGATCAAAGAACAATAATAGCTTGGTAATAGAAAGACAATATCTACTCCCTGCTTTTGCGTATAAATACCTAATTTCGTGTGTTCAAACCAAATTACAAGAGAACTATATGATACGCAAAGTTAGTATTCTAATATTGGCACTTGTCTTTGTAGGACAATATTCAATAGCCCAACAAGAAGATATTACCCTGGAAGGTATTTGGAAGGATTACAAATTCGCAACGAATTCAGTACCTGGATTTAACTTCCTTAAAGATGGCAAGCATTATACCCGACTGGAAAAGAATAAAGTGCAGCAGTATGACCTGACTACGGGCAATCTGGTAAGCACTATTTTTGATCCTGCTTCTGTAAAAGGAAAAGCTGGTTTTAGTGGCCAGGTAGATGGATATTCTTTTAGTGATGATGAATCAAAGTTGTTGATTCGAACAGAAACAGAGTTCATCTATCGCCATTCCACCAAAGCTAATTATTTTATTTACGATCGTAAGAAAGGCACTTTTGATCAACTTTATGAATCAGGTAAGCAGCGTAATGCTACTTTTAATCCGTCCGCTACTCGAGTGGCTTTTGTCCATGAAAATAATTTGTACTTCAGAGATGTGAAAAGTGGAAAGGTAATACAAGTTACTACAGATGGAGAAAAGAATAAAATCATCAATGGTTTGGCAGATTGGGTTTATGAAGAGGAATTCGCTTTTACAAGAGCATTCCAATGGTCACCAGAAGGTGATCGCCTGGCTTATTACCGATTTGATGAAAGTGAAGTGCCGGAATTCACTTTGACTAATTATCATGATAATTTGTATCCAGAGTACGAGACTTTTAAATACCCTAAGGTTGGTTCTAAAAATTCTGAAGTAGGTATCTTTATTTATGATGCAGCTACTGAAAAATCAGTGCCGGTTACACTAGGACGTAATAAAGATATTTATGTACCTCGTATTAAATGGACAGAAGACAATAACCAGCTTTGTGTTTACAAAATGAATCGCCATCAAAATGAAATACAGTTATTGTTGGCTAATGCTAAAAGTGGAGAGACCCGCTTATTGCTAAAAGAAGAGAACAAGTATTATATATCAGAATATGTATTAGATAATCTTACTTTTCTTAAGAATGGTAAAGAATTTATCTGGACTAGCGAAATGGATGGGTGGCACCACATCTATCTATATGATATGAAAGGCCGTAAGAAAGAACAAATTACAGAAGGGGAATGGGAAGTAACCAATTTCTATGGAGTAGATGAAAATACAGGGCGGATATACTATCAGGCAGCTGAGAAAACGCCAATGGGACGCCAGGTGTATAGCATTGGCTTAGACGGAAAAAATAAACAAATATTAGCAGGTGCGGGAGGCTGGAATAGCGCGCAATTTAGTAGCACTTATGACTATTATGTAGTATCACATTCTACTGCTAATAGCCCAATGAGCTATACCGTATACGACAAGAAAGGTAAGCTGATTCGCGTGATTGAAGAAAATAAAGATATTAAGAAAAAACAGCAGGAGTATGGTACTCAACCAATTGAATTTTTCTCTTTTGAAACAGGAGATAAGGTAAAACTGAATGGCTGGATGATTAAGCCTACAAACTTCAACCCTAATCGTCAGTACCCGGTATTGATGTACGTATATGGTGGCCCTGGTAGCCAAACTGTAAAAGATGGCTGGATGGGAATGAATTACTGGTGGTTCCAAATGCTGGCAGACCAGGGATACGTAGTAGCTAGTGTTGATAATAGAGGAACAGGAGGTAGAGGTGAGAAATTCAAAAAAATGACTTATCAGCAACTGGGGCATTACGAAACACTTGATCAGATAGAAGCAGCTAAGCACTTGGGCTCAATGCCTTACACGGATGCCAATCGCATTGGTATTTTTGGATGGAGCTACGGTGGTTATATGTCCTCTTTGGCCTTGTTAAAGGGAAGCGGTACTTTCAAAGCGGCAATAGCAGTAGCTCCTGTGACTAATTGGAAGTGGTATGATACCATCTATACAGAGCGTTTTATGCGTACCTATGATGAAAACCCAGATGGCTATCGTAATAACTCGCCTATTTATTTTGCTGAAAAACTTGAAGGTAAATATTTACTGGTTCATGGTATGGGAGATGATAATGTACATTTCCAGCATACTGCCGAAATGGCAAATGCTCTGATTAAAGCGAATAAGCAGTTTGATACTTATTACTACCCCAATAGAAATCATGGTATTTATGGTGGTAATGCACGCTTACATCTGTATCAGAAGATGACCGATTTTCTAAAAGAAGATTTGAAAGGTAGGGCTACTGCAAGAACTCGTGGCAATGTCGTGCCTCGCAATAAGGCTAAAATGAAGCGTAAAGAATTGCCTTCTGGCGGGAAGATAGTCCCAATGGAAAAGAAACTTCAAAAGGAATAATAAACATGATTATTACCACTACAGATTTTATCCCTGGCCGGGAAATTACAGAAGTGATCGATATTGCTCGAGGAAGTACGGTTCGTGCGCGTAATTTAGGCAAAGATATTTTTGCAGGCTTTAGGAATTTAGTAGGCGGGGAAATAGACGAATACACCCGCCTTATGGCAGATGCTCGTGAGCATGCTATAGATAGAATGATGGCAGATGCCGAAAGATTAGGAGCAGATGCTATTATTAATGTTCGTTTTATGACTTCTGCTGTGGTACAGGGAGCTTCAGAAATACTGGCCTATGGTACAGCCGTAAAACTGAAGTAGAAAAATAATAGAGGTACCATTATTGATGTACAAGATGGTACCTCTATCACATACTGCTCATCCTGAAAGCAGCGGAATCCACTGTGAAACTGTTTCGTAAAACGAAACCCGGTCTGAGTAGGGCCACTGCGAACTGCCTACTGTAAACGGAACACTAAACCCTGAACTTTTCCCCAGGAATGGCAGTTATTATGCCAATGTTATAAACAACTTCATAGGATACTGATACTGTTAGAGAATATGGCTATAAAAAAGACAAAAGAATACGATATCGAAATCGTCAACAGAAAAGCAGATTTTGATTATCAATTTATAGAAACCCTGGAGGCGGGAATTATGCTGACCGGGACAGAAATTAAATCGATACGAAAGGGGAATGCGAACCTGAGAGATGCCTACTGCTTTTTCCGTGCGGGAGAATTATATGTCAAAAGTCTATTTATAGCAGAATATAACTTTGGCAATCAGTTTAATCACGAACCTCGCCGTACGCGTAAATTATTACTCCGCCGACATCAGCTCCGTAAATTAGAAAAGCACATCAAGGAAAAAGGTTATACGATCGTTCCAATTCGCTTATATGTAAATGACCGCGGTTTTGCTAAAGTAGAAATAGCACTTGCTCAGGGTAAAAAATCTTATGATAAACGCCAATCTATAAAAGATAAAGACGTAAAACGAGATATGGCTCGTATGAAGAAGATGTATTGATTAAATTACCGAATAAGTTGAGTGGGTTAAGGAGTTGATAATTAGATCATTGTGGTTGTTTGCGACATTTTTTACAATCCTTGCGACATTTTTACTAGCACCCTGTTTATTTCTCCCCTAACTTTGTAGCATCGTTTTGAAATCAAAATGAAGTGTAAAGATGAGGTTGAGCCAAATCCTTTATAACCCAAAACGATCCAACCATGCAACTATCTATATCTACATAACCATATAACGATATGGCCGACAAACACATAGCAATATGACTATATCACCACATCACGATATGACCATATAACTAAATAACCATAACCACATAACCAAAATGAGAACAATCCTTATCTTAATCCTTATTACTGCCGGATTACAAATGATGTGTTCGAGCAGTGCAACTACCAATCAATCAAAAGGAATAAGTGTGGAAGATATCCTAAAGAAAATTCAGAAAGGGGAGGATGTATACGTTAATGGAGCAACCTTTTTGGAGCAACTGGATTTTACTCAGCTCGCCTCAGTGTTAGCAAATGTTAATTACTATAGCATAGCAGTTAATTCACAGCTAACATTTGAAAATTGTACCTTTAAAGAGCCCGTTGTCGCTTATCGAAATGAATCAGGAAAACAATATGCCTGTCATTTTCAGAAAGGAATAAGTTTTATGGAATGCACTTTTCGGAAGGATGTATCTTTCAAGGGGGCTAACGTACAAGGACTAGCAAATTTTGCTAAAAGCTACTTCGAACAGGAGGCACATTTTGAAGGAGCTACTTTCCAGTCTGAGGCTAATTTCAGTAATACGATTTATCTTAAGGATATTTTCTTTCAGCAAGCACGGTTTACAAAATCAGCTACTTTCATGCAGGCTAACTTAGGGGGCATTGCCAGCTTTCAAGGCTGCCAGTTTGATGGTAATCTACAGCTGGGAGTATGTGAATTCCACGAGTATGCTGATTTTTCTAAAGTACATTTCAACGGCGGTTGCTTTGCTGATTATGGAAAATTTCATGCTAAAGCAATGTTTACCAATGCCACTTTCCGTGATAGGGCAGATTTTAAAGGTTGTGAATTTAATCAGCTAGCAGCATTTAAAGGTTCTGCGTTTTATGGAAATACCCGTTTTAATGAATCTTCATTTAAAGAAGGACTTGATCTAAGGGCAACCCGATTTATTTATGGAGCTCCGGAAACACGAAGCCTGAAAATAGAGGATCGCTCAAAAATTGAGCTGGAAAATGCCCAGTATAACAGCTATCAACCCATAGATTTGAGCCAATTGTAATTACTTCAGTAACTACTACAAAGACAATCGTTGGACTTATTTCGCTATCAGTATTCTGTGATAGGCTACTATAAGATGAACTAAGCTACTCACCGAACACTGAAACACTGCAAACTGCCCACTGCGAACTGAACACTGAAACACTGCAAACTGCCGACTGAACACTGAATACTGAACACTGCAAACTAAAAAAAACATAACCCTTTTTAACCACGAAAATATTTTAAAAACTTCATCAATCATGAAAAACATGTCTATTAACTACCTGAGAAACCTATTACCACTTCTGGCGCTTATAACAGCGATCAGCTTTACCGCTTGTGAAGTTGAAGTAACAGAGCCAGATGATGGAACCACTCCTGGCCTTGAGTTTTTCCTTGGCTGGAACCAAGATGAAGAAAACCTGGAAGAAATTCCTCAAGATCTTAACCTGGGGATTGGCAATGGCAACCTTCCTTCTAGTATTGATCTGAGAGAGCACTTCCCTCCAATTGGCAATCAGGGCAACTATGGTACTTGTGTAGCCTGGGCGGTAGGATACAATCTAAAAACAGCATTGGAAGCAATGGATAAAGGTTATAGCACATCAGATTTGACTAGCCCGTCTCGCCAGTTTAGCCCAAAGGACCTATTTTGGTCTATTGAAGATTCTGATAAAGGAACAAATTGTAATGGTACTGGTTTCGAACCTGCAATGGACGTACTGATCAATCGTGGAATCGCAACAATGCAAACTATTCCTTATAATGGATTGGGAGATTGCCGGAAAAGTACTACCGGAGGAGAAGCCGAAGCCGCTAATAACCAGATATCTAACTACCGTAAAATTGATGTTTCTGTCAACACGATTAAATCATACCTGGCTGATAAACGCCCAGTTGCCGTAGGTGCCAAGTTAGGAGATAACTTTATGCAGTGGAATAGTGATGATGTACTGACTTCTCATTCGTCATTCAATAACGTCGGGCAGCATGCTTATCATGCAATGGTAGCAATGGGATACGATGATAGTAGAGGCCCTCGTGGTGCATTTTTGGTCCTTAATTCCTGGGGTCAGGATTGGGGGAATATCGGTTACATTTGGGTCGATTATGACTTCTTTGTAGCGGGTGACTTCTGTTTTGCTGCCTTTGTTGCTACCAATAAGGAAGGCGTAGACCCGGATAATCCTGTAGACCCAACAGTGAGTGGAAAAGCAGAACTAGTACCATGGGATTTATTTGATGGTGATGACGATAATGATTTTGATCCTACTACTCGTTATATCGAATACAATGTATACAATGTAGGTGATGAAACCGCTCGATCAAATAGCCGTTGGAGTGTATCCTATGTTTACTACAATGCTTATGATGCTAATGACTATGGTATCATCCTGTATGATTATTATACAGATGAGTATGGTAGCCCTGGTGAGAATGGTCCATTGAATACGGGTGGGTTTGGTTTGTCAGGCAACTGGTGGAACTATGTAGATCTACCTCCTTTTTCTGGCCTGGCTGAAGAAATTGTAGGCACTGACTATTTCACATGGAGTTATACAATGCCAAACATCTCTGGCTATTATTATCTGGTACTAATGGCTGATACCTTTGATGCCATCCCGGAACAGGATGAATCCAATAACTTGTTTTTCATAACAAACGAACTTGGTGGGCCTATCTTATTTGATAATGGTGTTCCTATCGGGCTACAGGATCCAAAAGAGGAAATCCGTGCAATGAATGAACCTCAACGTGGCCAAAAAATGGATATGCCTCATAAAATGTCTGCTGAAACAAGCAATGCCTATACTCCGGCAGAGATCAAACAACTACTTAAGCACGAAAAAGAAATTGGCGAATTGGCAGCAAAAGTAGCTAGTTATACTAATGCACAAAATAATAAACGCCACTAAGCACCTCTTTTCTTATTGATTGAAGAGAGTTCGTAAAAATAATGACCGTCAGTCTACCACAGGAAGGCTGGCGGTTCTTATTGTCTCAACTGCCTTTCCCCTTCATTACAAGTTTTAATCTGCTATTGATTGGTCATGATGCCAAAAATCGGCAAGGCTTCTAAAACTGAAAATTCACGACTTCCCTAACCCCCTTAAACCTTTCTAAACTTGCTAAACCCTTCCCACGGGAAACCCACGACATCAAAAAAACGCAAGACTCCTGGAACCAAAAATCCACGAACTCTTAAACCTTTCTAAACACCACCTCACCCTTTGCCCAACGTAGCTGATAAGCGCAGTTGGGACATCACCACATCACTATATTCTTACTCACCTTCTCTTCTCCATCAATCGCTCTGCCATGTTTTCCGGCATAGGTGCGTAATGAGAAAAAGTAACGGAGGCTGTAGCTCTTCCTGTGCTAAGCGTACGGATATGGGCTGCATAACCAAATAATTCTGATAAAGGAGCCTCTGCTTTGATCAGAGAATAGCCTGTTCTTGGTTCCATGCCTTGTGGTTGTCCGCGTCTTCGATTAAGATCGCCCATTATATTACCAATATATTCTTCGGGGCAATTGATCTCTAAAGACATGATCGGTTCAATGAGGATGGGGTCTGCTTCTGGTGCGGCTCTTCTAAAAGTATTACGAGCGCATAATTCGAATGCTAGTTCATTACTATGCTCAAAGGTTTCAGCATCTTTTAGCACAACTTTCATACTGTGTAATGCATATCCGGCGATGACGCCACTCAACATCATCCTTTCAAAACTTTTTCTAATGTGCTCTAAATATATTAAGGGGATTTTCTTCCCATTTAAACCATTTACAAATTGTAGCTTAGTTTGGCCTGTGATGAAGGCGGGGCTATTGAGGAAAGATTCATCAGCAGGGCCTAGTTCAATGCTGATTTTAGCTTGGAGTGGTTCGGGCAAAGGGCGCTCATATTCATAGGTATAGTTAATCGTTTGGGTGAATTTTTCCTTGTAGTTTACCTGAGGACGTCCTAAATTAACTTCAACTTTGAATTCATCTCTTAGGCGATGAGAAATAACGTCTAGGTGCAATTCTCCCATTCCACGTAGTAGTGTGTGGCCACCTTCCTCATCTTCCAGTACCTTAAGGGAAGGATCTTCTGCTTCCAGTTGCACAAGAGCTTCTTCCAGTTTATCCAGGTCTTGAGAGCGTACAGCTTCTACAACCATGCCAATAACTGGCTCAGGATAAAGGATCGTTTCCAAAAGGATGGGGTGTTTTTGGTCGCAGAGTGTATCACCTGTTTGCAAGTCTTTGACATTACCAATCGCGGCTATCATACCTGCTTCTACTTTATCAAGCGAAGTGCGCTTATCACCATTCAAAAGATAAAGATTCGCCAGTCGTTCTTTGTGTTGATTGCGCGTGTTTAATACTTGCTCGCCTCTTTTAGCCTGTCCGGAATAGACTCTGAAGAAAGCCATTTTTCGGTGTTGATCATCCAGTGCAATCTTGAATACCAATGCCGTAAATGGGGCATCGATATGCAATTCGCGAGAAATATCATCCTGCGTTTTGGGCTGTATCCCCTGAATGTTGCCTATATCTTCCGGAGCTGGGAGGTAGGCACATACCGCATCTAATAAAGGCTGTACCCCTTTGTTTTTATAAGCGCTTCCGCAAAGGACAGGAATCAATGTATGATTGTGGCAAAGCTGGCGAATAGCAAATTGTATTTCTTCTATGCTGATGTTTTCTGGTTCGTCGAATACTTTGGCAAATATAACTTCATCATACTCTGCCAGTTTTTCCAGCATCGCCATTCGGGCGGCAGTGGCGCTTTCTCGAAAAGCCTCAGGAATAGGACTTTTGATCACTTCATCTTCTTCGTCCCAGCTAATGGCTTCCTGATTGACCAAATCGATGACTCCCTGAAAAAACTCCTCTTCACCCATTGGTAATTGAATGGGAATTGGTTCACAAGCTAATCTTTTGCGCATCTGCTCCAATACCGATTCGAAATAAGCACCGGGTAAATCCATTTTATTAACAAAAGCTATACGGGGTACCTGATATCTATTGGCCTGGCGCCAAACAGTTTCTGATTGAGGTTCTACTCCATGGACTGCTGAAAAAAGTACTACCAACCCATCTAATACCCTTAGTGATCGCTCTACTTCGATGGTGAAATCTACATGCCCTGGTGTATCAATAATATTAATGAGGTGCTCTCGATTATGGTAATCCCATTCTGTTTGAGTGGCAGCGGCAGTAATGGTGATGCCTCTTTCTCTTTCCTCTTCCATGAAATCCATAATGGTATTACCATCATGCACATCCCCCATACGATGGGTTTTGCCTGTGTAAAAGAGTATTCGTTCTGTTAGTGTTGTTTTTCCCGCATCAATATGCGCAGCAATACCAATATTTCTTAGTAGCCCGTTGGTTTTTGATTTCATTCCTGCATCCTTTATCGTAATTGTGCCTATCTCTGGTTATTTCTTTTGAAAAGAACCACTTGTTTGTAGAATAGGAATATAGGCAGGATTTGGGAGAAATCCCATCTTTAAGAAAAGATTAAATGATAAGACAGGTCAAACTTTTACCTATAGCTCTTTTAACTCTTCCTGAACCGGAAACTGTCCCAAAATAGGCGACTGATTAAACAAGTGACAATATGCTTGATAGAGGTCTGGTAATATTTGCTGAAACTGCTGAGGGAACACAAAAAAGTGTGTAATACTGACGGGCCTTGCAGAAATGGGGCGCAAATTGATCCATTGTTCTATAGCATCCTGTTTCATACCACTGATGGCTTCCAGTTGTTCCCAGATATTTTCTGGAAGAGCAGGAAGTTCTAGCTCAGGATAGCTACGAATAAAGGCTTTCGCATACTCATGTAGGCCAATATGGTAATAATGATGTGGTTCTACAAAGCTTTTCATCAATTGCTCGATGGCAAATAGTACGGCCTTATCTTCTTCAAATATTTCAGAGGCGTGATAGTTTTCAGGGTATTGTGGGGAAGGAAAAGGAAAAGGTGCCAGGACAACATTCTCAAATTGAGGCATCAAAAATTCTTTCAGGCCAAAAGTGAGCATTACAGAACTGGCAGCAGTGACTGCTTTTATATCTTCTGTTATATCTTCCATGCCTTTAGGAATGTATTGATTGGCTTCCATATATAGCGCCACACGGTGACGGAAACGCTGCTTTTCTGAATCTGAAAGTCGTTGATAATATGGGAATAATCGCTCGAAAAAGGCTCTGAGACCTGGTTTTAAATCAGGTGGATTGCGCTTATACCACCACCAGTTGATCTGTGGGCTCAATACAAAGATGATAGCGATGGCAATAACAAAAGGTACAATATAAAGGCCATATTTACTATCTACCTCCCAGGTGAAGTACAGAAAGGTAAGGGCACAAAGAATAAAAGGAACAGATAATATTTTGGCAGGCATAATAAATGCTTTATACTTTCTTTTCAATTCTAAGTACTAACATACAATTATCCTAGAACATCCTTGAAGTATCTTTTTACATCATGCTTTGTTATTTTTTTCGCCGGATTGCCCGCATCCGACTGCAAAAAATGCCTCACCTGATGCAAAAATATTACTCAATTATATTTCTATATAATTTTATCTTAGTACCTATCAGCAATAACGCAATATCATAGATAAGTAACAAAAATAATTGCTCAAAGGGAATTTTTTATCCCTTGAAAGCATTGATATTCATGTGGCTATATACAGGGATTTATTTTTTTAGTAAAAAACAAGAGCAATCTCTTGCATGAATTTTAAAATGTCTGTACATTTGCAACCGCTGAACGCAAAAGAGCGTAGCGATTAATAAATGGTGCGGTAGCTCAGGTGGTAGAGCAATGGACTGAAAATCCATGTGTCGGCGGTTCGAATCCGCCCCACACCACAAAATCTCCATAAGCCTCTTCGTGTTAACGAAGGGGCTTTATTGTTTCCACACCTGCCAAATACTTGTATCTGTAAGGGAGTGGAAAGAATAAAGCTAGCCTGTAAGGATAGGCTTATAGTATATTTTACAATACCCTCATCTAGTGGATCTGGGAGTAATCCGCCCCACACCACTTCAAAGCCCCTTGGGAAAATTCTCAAGGGGCTTTTTTATTTATTATACTTTCTTACTTGGTAATAATGGTTGCCAGCGTTTTTACAGCTCCATATCAAATGCCTGGAACTCCATCCGCCGCCTGATAATCGGTGACTAATTGATACAAGAGTTCTCTAAGTTCAATTGCTTTTTGTTTAATTTCTTTGGCATTGAATCCTTGCTCTGCCAACTTCTTCCGGGAAATAGGTTCCGGAAAATCTTTTCCAGTGGCACTGTAAACAATCAGGTTTACATTTTCAATAGGGTCTTTGTGTAGATTGTACAATTCCCACTGATTATTCCCTTCTTCTTTCGAATCAGTAAAGTAACGGACGAGCTTCCACTCTTCCTGACGTACACATTGTACCCGACAAGGCAGGCGAACAGGACCTTCTGCCAGAGAGGTAGTCAAAGGCTGCCAATCAGGATTATCGGTATGGATAAAATGATTGACTGCTTTGAGGAAGACATGATAACTTTCAGGGGCTTCCCCAAGAAGTGGCCTGGTGATCATGTCATCGGTTACAAACAAAACACCTTTGCGTATGGATGCTTTCCCATCGCGAACAGGACCATCCTGTGTCCCTGTGATCAGGCCGCTAAGATCGGCACCAATTAGTGCTGGGACTTCATGATGTTTTTTGAGATTTTTAGCATATTTGGCGCGATCTTCGAGGCTAACTCCTGCCAGTCCTAATAAGGTAGGGACCATATCGATATGGCTGGTAAGCTGATCAATTTGACGCATTTGTTGTGTGTCGTCATTGCTCATGCCTGGAGGCAAACAAACGACAACTGGCACATGAATCGCTTCTTGGTAGGCTGAGTGCCATTTTTCAATCATCATACTATGTGAAGCACCATAATCACCATGGTCTGGAGCAAAAACAACAATGGTATTATCCAGCAATCCCGTTTCCTTAAGAGTTGTCATGATTCGGTTGATATGCTGATCGAGATAATGATGCAGATAAGTGTAATATTGTAAATATTTAGTAGACCAATCTTCAGGAGTCTTAGTAAGTTGAAATGGTAGGCCCAGCAATCGCGGAGAGTTGTCGGCAATTTTTTGTGCAGCAAATTTACTACCTAGTGCACTGTTAATATTCTCGGTGAGAACGGTAGCAGCAGCACTGGCAACTGCCATCCCAATTTTTAAGGAATAATCATATTGACAATCCGGCTTGTTATTATCTCGAAGGTCTTCGTTCCAGTTTGGGGGAAGATTTGCATTTTCCTGTGCGAAGCCATCAGGATTTAATTCGAGTTGCCAGGTACCATTTTCTGGCGGTGCGCTTCGACTTCCCCATGCAGGGATAGGAAGAGGAGCTAATTCTTCATTTTCTGGATCAAATTGCAATGCTCCCTTTGTCACTTGTCCAACCTGTAGCGGATATCCAGTAATATCGTGTGGATTAGTGAAAGAAGCCACGGCTAACCATGGTGAGCGATTATTGTCATCTTTGCCTTCTGCTTCCTGCCGATCATAATCAAGCGCCAATCCTTTACCTCGTAAGAATGTTGTAACTAAATCTGCAAAACCATGATCACGGTAATATCCAAGATTGTTCACTAAGGTACCATGCGGCTCAGGGTAGGATTTTTCCCAGTCATCGAACCCAAAGGCCTGTAGAGAGTGGTGGGGCGGATTCGCGAAATGACATTTCCCAAAATAGTGAGTTTCATAACCAGCTTCACGAAACCAGTCGCCTAAAGTAGGAATGCCATTTGCCTTAAGCCATGGAAACTCCGGAGAATTACCATCTTTGAATATTCCATCCGTTTGCTTAACTCCTGTCTGATGGCCGTATTGGCCCGTAAATAAGACTGCTCGGCTGGGTACACATGCTGTAGCTCCGATTGTATGATTGCGTAATACCACGGCATTGTTTCGCAATTGTACAATGCCTGGGAAATATTTTTCGAACTCAGCAATATCATCCGGTCTGCCCTGAAATCCAAGAATATGTTTGATGGGCTCAAGCATACCATAAGTTTCTCCCGCTTTTCCCTGGTCCTTGAAGTAACGTGGAAAGCGGTATTCGTCAGCCATAATTAATAGAATATTTGGGCGTGGCTTTGGTTCCGATTTGGCCATAGGTTCTGGATTTTAGGTGATTAATATTAATATTATAAGTTACATCTAATTTTAATTTAATGCAGATATTTTTTCAGTGTTCAGCATGAGCAATACAAAAAAAAATGGAGTGATTCATCATCTGTGAATCACTCCATCTCCATAATTTATGAAGCCCTTATAAAATAGAACTTACTACCTATTAAAATTCAATTCTCTTTGCAGTGATACCATTGTTAGGATTGACCGCTGTAAGTGTTAGTATATGCGGCCCTTCTTCTTGCCTGGGGTGATAGAATAACTTATCCTCTTTACGAACGACATAACCGGTAGGCGATTTTAACATCATCCAGGTGCTGCGATCCAGCGGATCGCTTATAGAAGCTTGAATTTCATATACCTGTTTACCCTGGCCTTCTATCGAAAATTGGTCAATTTCTGGTTTAACCTTTTGGTTGCCAAACTCGCTGGGGGCTCTTAGATATGACTTCAAAACTTCTACTATACTGTTGTCATCTAAAACAGAAGTTAAGGCTTTATTGGTATTGTTTACCTTAATCAATAAATTGCCGGTTACAAAAAGAGCGATGTACTCTGTAGGAAAATAAAATAAGAGCTCATTCCCTTCCTCTTCGCTTTTTCTTTTTAAAGGATCGGGATGTTGAAAATCACCTAAGGCGATGATCAATTGCTCCTGTGCTTCCGCGTGTGAGTCGCATTCTAATATATCCATCTTGATAACCGCTTCATTGTCTTCTGTTCTCCAATGGAGGCTGGAGTACTTCAAATTTGTTACAAGCTGATGAAATTGTTGCTCGTCCGCTTGCCATTTTCCAAGCTGATATTTTGAAAGAGAAATATTATGGAAAAAGGTTGAAGTATTTTTTTCGATCATACTAAACCACTCTTCATAGTTGTACCTCTCTTTTAGTATTTTGATATATTCTTTATCCATGATTTGGGAATTTTGGGGTCATTAAAAAACAGGCCTGCGTACACGTGTAGATGGTTTGGCATCACAATCAGCATGGTCTGCTGCCGGAACTAACATATTGCGATAGCTTGTAAATACGATATCGGTTGGTAGTAAACCAGTGTGAGGCGGGTTGGCGGGGTCTCCATCACTATCTACCATCAAGCATGCATCGTAAATTTTATCAGCATTGGTACATGCGCCTTCCCAAGCTACTTCATGATAATAAAAACCAGACCAGCCACAAGCGGTTTGCCATATTGCCGAACCAATTGCTTTTATAGGATAGAGGTCAAAAGAGTATCCCATTCTGGATGACCAAAGATCAACGCCAACGGCATTTGAAAACACAGAAACAAATGTGCCACAATCGGTGCAATTAACGTATTGTCCATTGCCTAGCCCTCCTGTAATTCTATCAAGGAAGGCAGTACAATTGAATTGGCCAGAAAAAGTATAGTGAGACGAACCCCCATTTGGGCAATCATACTCTATAATTGAAGGGCCAAGGTTATAGACCGACTGAGTAATGCGAGATGCCGCCTGAACATTTGTTTGAGTTAATAAGGCCCATCTACAGGCATGATCCAGCACGTCTGTCCACAAAATCTGGGTGTTGCCGGGGTTAAATGGTGCTTGCTGCCAGGGGCCTGTAGGAGTGTTTAAGACGGAATATACGCGGTGTTCTGATTTGTCAAAATTTGTCCAGGCTGCTCCTGAATTTAATCTGTATTGCCATTGCCATTCCGTGGTGCGTACACCAACCCCTGTTTGCCATAAGGTAACATTTTGTAGTTCAAAAGTAGTAATGGGGGATAAACCATTAGCCTGGAATCTAACGGTTTTTGCTTTTACTTCTCCTATTACATTGCCCGAAATGGCACGGGCTAAGGCACTAAAGATACTTTGTATAACAGCCATGCAGCCTGATCCAGGTGGGGTTACGGTAGGGTCAATAGCCCTGATTTCAAGGGATTCGATATTAGAGTTTATCCTCCTGAATTGAGCCTTGATGGTTATTGTATTGCCTTGTGTATCAGCAATGGAGTAAGCAACAGGAGCATCTTCAGGATTAATACTGGCTCCTCGCTGCCATTCGGGTAAGGTAATGGTTTGAGTGGCGTTTCGCCTCAGGTTCAACCCATCATGACTTGCAGAATTGCTATCATGATTGAATTGAATGCTTTCAAGTTGTACACTCATGATTTCTATTGATTTTGGGGTTAAATATTTAAATGTAGGGTTAATTAAATATACAAAAAAATATCCAAAATCAAAAGGGACAATCCAGCAGTGTTGAGTTGTGTTGCTTGAATTAAGAGTGGTGTAATATAATAGAACGTGTACTTTTTATTAATTGATAGGCAACGGAATAATCATTGCCTATCAATAATTGTGTGTGCTAAAGTTTTACAATTATGGTCCTATAAAGCCAGGAATTTGTCCATCCATGCATATGTAATAAACAGTGCTTCCATTATCTGGTACATTAGGAAGCCCAAATGTAGTCCTACCATCTCCTCCATAAGCAGTACCTATAAGAGAAAAGAGTTGTGTATAAGTGACAATGTCTACAGTTTGGCCTTTGCAAGGCATCCATTGATAATAACCTATGTTAGGATTGTGGTTAGGATCACTTGTGAAGCCTCTGATTTCTGAGGGATAAGGGGCCTGATCTGGAGGTGTAGTGATAATGCTTTGGATTTTATGCCCATTGGTTGGAGTCAATGCATCACTCATGCTGCATTGACAGTCTTTAGGGCAGAAGTTGGTCGGTAACCATTTCTTTACCATAACATTTTGGGTTTTAAGTGATAAAATTTAAACTGACTCTAAAATACGCAATGTATTACGAAAATCAAACCTCCTCACTTAGTATCACCCATATTAACTGGGCAAGTAATTTGCCCAGTGTTGCCAGTTTTTAATACCGTTTTTTCTTAAATTTTTTCTTCTTCTTAAAGTTCTTGCTACCACCGCCACCATGGTGTTGTCTGTTATATCTATTATAACCTGCTTGTTTCTTCTTTCGATTATTCGGCCGCCCAGGCTTTTCATTGAGATCTTCATTATTACCAATATTCATGCTTTCCAGCTCGTACATTAGTATTTTTGAGATCAATTCCTCTTTAGAGAGATTGTGGAAAAGAAGATTCGCTTTTTCTTGCAAATCATCATCTAGTTTGCCTTTAGTACGCTTATTAAGGATTTTCTGACACCAATCACTTACCCTTTGTTCTAGGATGTCCTCAACACTTGGTACCATTACTTGATCAAACTCGATAGCCAGCTTTTTAGTGAGCCGTTCTATCCTTCCTTTTTCACGATTAGTGACAAAAGCAATAGAGGTACCCTTTTTCCCCGCACGAGCAGTACGCCCACTTCGGTGGGTATAGTAAGCTAGATCATCTGGTAAAGCCAGGTGGAAAACATGAGATAGGTCATTGACATCAATTCCTCTTGCCGCGACATCTGTAGCAATCAGAACCTGAAATTCGCCACTTTTGAACCGTCTCATCACTCGATCCCGTTGTTGTTGGGAAAGATCGCCATGTAAAGCATCTGCTTTATAGTTTTGTTTGCGAAGAGATTCTGCTAATTCTTGAGTATCACGGCGGGTACGACAAAAGACAACACCTTTCATTCCTGGATTCGCATCCAGAAAGCGGGTAAGAGCCGCTGCTTTATTAGAGTGCTTTACTAAAGCAAACTGGTGGTCAATATTCTTGTTGACTTCATTTTTTGTATTGAGCTTTACCTCAAAAGGTTCATCCATGTATTGCTTAACGATGCGCTGCATTTCCGGTGGCATCGTAGCAGAAAATAGCCAGGTTAACTTCCAATCCGGAGTATGGCTTAGTATCTGGTCTATATCTTCCTGGAAGCCCATGTTTAACATCTCGTCTGCTTCATCTAGCACGAGAAACTGTAGCATATCCAGCTTAATAGCCTTCCTGCGCAGGAGATCCAATAAACGGCCAGGAGTAGCAATAACTACATGTTGAGGAGCGCGTCTTAGTGTTTTCATTTGAGGGACGATGGGCGCTCCACCATAGACAGCCAGCACATTGACTTGCTTCATGTACTTGCTGAAAATATTTAACTGCTCAGCAATTTGTTGGCCTAGCTCGCGAGTAGGAGCAAGGATCAATGCCTGCGTATTTGGATCGTCAGGGTCGATGCGTTCCAACAAGGGAAGTCCGAAAGCAGCCGTTTTTCCGGTACCTGTTTGAGCAAGTCCGATAAAATCGCGGTCTTCGTTAAGTAATTGTGGGATTGCGGCTTCCTGAATTTCACTTGGCTTTTCAAAACCAAGCTCTGTTATAACTTTCAAGACCCGGTTTGAAAGGCCTAAATGTTTAAAAGATGCCAAAGAGTGTATATTTACTGATAATAAAGCCGCAAAGGTAGTTGAATTATCGGAGAAGTGCTTTCCTTTGCCCAATTACTTCAATAACAGATTGAAATTATGACCAGACTATTGTTGTTATTTTTCTTGTTACTGCCTTTTTTGAGCAATGCCCAGCGCTATTTTGACTACAATAAATACAAAGCACTTAATATTGGTATCGGAGTTATTAATGAAGAAATGCCAGAAGGGTATCGTTATAACCCCATCACGATACTACCAACGTTTTCTATTTGGGACCGAGGGCATTTCTCTATTTATGCGGAGGGGCAACTTACCTTTGCCACCCTGACAGAAGAAGTATCTACAGCCTATGAAATGGGGGCTAATCTTGGCGTTCGGTTTCAAACAGAATTATTTCCCAAGCTGGTAATGGGTGCAGCAATAGGTTCCGGTCCTCATTTTATTACGGTTAAAACCCGGATGCAGGCAGATGGCTTTATCTTTTCAGACAATTTCGAATTGGGCTTTTCCTATTATCTTGATGAAAACTACAAAACCGCTTTACAACTTAAAGGGCGCATGCGCCATATTTCCAATGCCGGCCTTCAATTACCCAACTGGGGACTAGATAATTTTTTCCTTGTAATAGGAGCGAGGCATAATTGGCAATAGGAAAGGGATCGTAAAGTGCTAACTACTGCTTACTTTAGTGAATAGTATCGAATGTAGTTGAAGGCTATCAATTCTCATTACGAAATGCTTGAGACCGTACATATTCCGGAGTTTCCTTTAAATCAATTCGTCCATTGGATTTGGATTGGTAAAAAGCAGGGGGTAGATTTAGAATCTATGCACCATGCTGCCTTATTTACCGAATTGATTTTTAATTATGGAGACCAGTTTCAAGTGAGTGGGCAAAACATTGAGAATTATACAAACAAGGAAAGCCACTATATCATTTCTGGATTGAAAACTGAGCCGTTTCAAACCAAAGTATTTGGGTCCTACAATAATATTGGACTTATTCTTAAACCCTTTT
>JAKSDI010000233.1 GCA_022360175.1 Chitinophagales bacterium | reverse complement strand
AGTAATCTATGGTGTCTTTTATGCTTACTCTTCGTTAGAGAACCCCTTGCGTAGCGCTGCTATGCGCGGGAACCTCCGCCTTGATTAAACATAAAATTCACAGACACCTCACTCATCCTTTCATACTTTACAAAGCACTAGCGCTTTGTTAAATGAGAAAAGCTGAGTGCTGTCAGAATGGTGATTTCTCCGAAGTCTCTACCCGTCTTTTCGGCATTATATATTGCATACAAAATAAACCCTAATAAGGAAACTCATTTAAAACGTACTTCCTACAACTGCATCAATAACCATTTTTTTTCAGGAAGGCGATCCTTGGCAACAATGAATGTTTTGAATTTTTGAACAGCTGCTTTATCATACGGATTTAAGTTGAGCAGCTTTTTCATGATAGAGATTAGATTAAGGTAGTTTTTCTTGTGGTATCCCAGTTTTTTTTGTCGACGGACCATCCCTTCAAAACTATTGAGGTAACTATCCAGGACTTTCTTTTCATCCAATTCATAATATATTTTCATTAAGAGGATTTTGCTGGTGAGATTCGGCAGAGAGTCATCATATTTTACGGCTTGGAGTAAATGCATTGCAGCTTTGTATTCTCCTTTTTCATAGTGTAACTTGGCAAAGTTATAGTTGAAATTGTGGGTTCTATTTTTAGGTTCGAGGTAATGATGGTAGTTGATTAAGAAATGTTCGACCCAGTCGTATTCTTTCAGGCCCAACCCAAGTGCTGCTATATTTTTATAATGGAATTGGGATAAGGTAGCATGCTCTAAGAGTACCTCCTCCTGCAATGCTTTTTTATATAGGTCAAAAGCTTCACGGATATATCTTCTATTCCCTTTGTTGAGTTGTTTAATGCTAAAGTTAATGCCAATTGCATAAAAGTTTTTCAGGTCGTTTTGAGTGAAGCACTTACTATTTATAAGCAGTAATTCTTTGAGTTTTTTAAAATGCTCTATCGAGTCTTCTTTCAATGTCTTATAACTAAAATAGTGCAAGGCGATAACGGGTAAATCCAATAAATGCTTTTGTTCGGGAGATTCGAGATAAGCAAGGATGTGATTTAATAAGCCATGTTCATATGAAATAGCAGCTAAATTTTCATGGGCTAATAAAGAGCAAGCCTGCCGGAGCATCGTACTAATAACTATGATTTCTAAACGACTGCTGGGCTGTTTTAGATTTAGAGCTTCTCCACGCACTTGATTCTTTTGCTGATCACAAAGTGCCATCTCCAGCTCGTAATGCAATTGATGGGTTTCTATATTTTCTAATCCACTTTCGTTTAACATCTTTTTAGCCTTTTTCACTTTTAAGTGGAAAATACTTTCCTGCTGATGCTCTAAAGCCACTTTGGCTATTGAAGATACCCGCTGTGCCTCATTATTGTAAAAAGCTTGAATCGCAAAATAATCTTCAATGACCTTCATCAGGTAGTTCATAACATAAGCAAGCGCTTTTTTATTGAACGGGCTGCCGGGAAATATAGCTTGATGCAGTTTCTCCTCGCTTAGTGTCGCCATATTGGCTTTTCGTAATTCATCAAACAACCTAACCACATCTTCTTTTGGGTTGTGAAATGGAGAGCGAACAAACTGTTTTAGTTCTCGCAATTCTTTACCGGATAAGGTTTTAAAGAGAGAAATAAGTTTGTTTTCATACATGTTGGCATCATTTTTACCGAAAATATATTTCAAAATATATTGATTAATAATTAGTTATGGAGTTTTATGATATTTAAAATAACGAAAATATAGTGAAAATATAGTTGTAAAGCCTATTGAGTTAGAGCAATTTTATATCACAGAAACTAAACAGATAACTCTTAAATATGATAGAAGAAATGAAAAGATTAGGCTGCACACCGGAGAGTAGAAAAATGAGTGCTCCTTATTACGTTCTACAGCTATTGAGTGTTTTAATTCTATTATGCTTCACCATAGGAAATTTGGCAGGACAGTCCTGGCTCTACACATATCCTGATATAGGGTCAGGAATGGATATTGTAGAAGCGACTAATGGTGATGTATTGACATTTGGTTATAAAGATGGGTCAGATCCATATATTGAGACATCCGTCACTCGTATAAACCCGGAAGGAGATGTTGTCTGGCAGATGGATTTTTCATCTACCGCTTCAAGCTGGGCACCTTCTTTAATTAAAACTTCGGATGGGAATTATGTAGTGGTTTATCAAGATTCTATTTTCATTGATGATCAAGCAAGTCTTGGGGTGGTACTTCAAAAATTTGATGATGCCGGAAATAGCATTTGGAAGGTAGAGCACACGCATCCTACAGAAGGCTTTCGTAATATTAGAAGTTTGGTAGAATCAAATGATGGAGGTTTGTTATTAGCAGGTATAATAGAAAATTCGCCTGATTCTTATGTGCTGAAAATGGATGGAAATGGAGCCCTGGAATGGATGCAGGAGTACTCTGATCTATGGCTGATCAGGGCGATTCAGGCAGAGAATAATGACTTGATCTTTTGTGGAAACAGTTCTTCTAATGGAGAACACCTTGCCACCTTATACCGAACGGATAGTTCCGGGAATATTATTTGGACAAAAACATTTGCTGATGCTAATGTCAATAATTTTGGAGCAACAGTAATAGAAACAATAGATAATGGAATTGCATATCTCTTATTTCTAGGGGGAGATGATATCATAGAATTGGTAAAAATGGATATGGCAGGAGAAGAAATTTGGAGTGTTCCTTTTGATGGGTATAATGCAGTAGCTGAAGGAAACTCAAAATTATTGTTCCAAAATGCTGATGGTATTTATGCAATAGCAGACTTGAGAGGATTTGAATTTGGTGGCACTCCAATCCTACTCGTTGATGAAAATGGCACTTCATTGACGACACAAAGTAGTGGTACAATGCCCTACAATATTAATGCAATTACACCAACTTCAAATGGAGGATATGCTATTGTAGGAAGTAAGTGGGTAATTGGAGTTGGGTCTGAATTATTAGTAGCCAGGACAAATACTCAGGGAGAAATCGTTTATGAGTCGATTCACGGAAATGTCTTTCATGATGAAAATGTATCCTGCAATTGGGAAATGGATGAAGAGGAGTTATCAGGATGGGTAGTTTCCGCAGAAAATATAAATAACCAAAGTACTTATTTCGCTAGTACCGATAGTATAGGAAATTATGAACTACAACTTTTTAATGGAACTTATGAAGTTTCTGTAAACCCTCCTATACCTTTATGGCAAGTCTGCCCAGATTCGGCTACTCAGGTGATTATTGTTGATCCGGATGGCGGATTTCCTGGACCTTACGAAGCGAATTTCCCTGTAGAAGCTTTATTGGAATGCCCAATTATGACGGTAGATGTTTCTATTCCTTTTTTGCGTCGATGCTTTGATAATACTTATTCTGTTGAATACTGTAATATAGGTACAGAGGCGGCTGAGGGAGCATATATAGAAGTGGTGTTGGATGATTATATGACGCTTGTTTCTGCATCAATTCCTTATGAAAACCAAATGGACACACTTCTTCTTTTCCCAATAGGAGATGTAGAAATTGGAGAGTGCGGTCAATTTACAATTACCGCCTATATCGATTGTGATTCAACCATACTGGGGCAAACTCATTGTACCTCGGCAACTATTTACCCCAATGATTATTGCTTACCTGTCAACTCAGAATGGGATATGTCCAGCATCACATTAGATGGTATATGCGAAAATGATTCTGTCTATTTCGAAATCCAAAATATAGGAATAGGAGACATGGCAGTCCCTTCAGATTATGTGATCGTCATTGATGAGGTAATTATGTTTGAAGAAGCTTTTCAATTGGCTAGTGGGGCGGCAGTAGGGATTAAGTTTGAGGCCACAGGAGAAACCTACAGGATAGAAGCGAATCAAACACCTAATCATCCAGAAAATATTTATGTGAGCTTCACCCTAGACGGATGCCCTGAATTTGGCACATCAAACTTTGTCAATTGGTTTCCGCTGAATGATTTTCTGCTATACGAAGATATAGATTGTCAGCCCAACATTGGTTCTTATGATCCGAATGATAAAAATGCTCAGCCAAGGGGGTATGGCGATGCACATTTCATAGAACCTGATACGGAAATTGAATACTTAATTCGATTCCAAAATACAGGTACGGATACTGCTTTTCAGGTGGTAGTGAGAGATTCCTTGTCAGAAGATTTAGATATCAGTACATTTAGAATGGGAGTTGCCAGCCATCCCTACAAATGGTCGATTGTAAATAATAATGTGCTCAAAGTAGACTTTGACAATATCATGCTACCTGACTCTAATGTCAATGAAGCGGCTTCTCATGGTTTCTTCAAGTTTAATATCCGCCCCAAAGCAGGTATTGAAATGGGGGCGGTCATAGAAAATGCTGCAGGTATTTATTTTGATTTCAATGCCCCTATTGTTACCAATACAGTATTTCACACCATTGATACCGATTTTGTGCTTATTGATGGCTTGTCACTAGATCAGCAACTAAATCCAGATATAACAGTAAAGGTTTACCCTAATCCATTAAGAACGATGGGGCATTTTGTATTGGATGGATATTCTTATCAATCTCTCAATCTTGAGGTATACAACTCCATGGGGCAATTGGTAAAACGAGTATCAGGAAACGGAGATCATCTGACTATGCCTGCTACAGGGCTCTCAAAAGGTATGTATTTCTTCCGGCTTTATGGTGATGGAAATATACTGGGAACGGGGCAATTTATTTTGGTGGAGTAATAAGTTACCATATTGATAGAAAACCAGGATAATTAGATCGAAGTACAAGATTAGTATTTTAATAAAAGGCCTGCACACTTTTGGGTGTAGGCTTTTTTATTACTAAGGAATTACCCTGATCGAATATTTAAACTGATAATGAATAATAAACAATGTATATTAGCTTTTGAAATTAGTCCAATATGAAATCATACTTTCTCATTGACTTTATTATTATAAAGATGGTGATACGGTCGTGTTTTTATTGCTTTTTATTATTTGTATTGATATCGTGTCAAGAAAAAGGAGTACGTATTGAAGAAATTTCTACTATTGAAAAAGATTATATTCATATACCACAGACATCTTCTGTTTTTAGAGCACTTGATTCCTTAAAGTATAACGAGGAGTACTGGCATGCATGTAAGGCTTATGAGCAACTGCTGACAAATGAAGAGTCATTAAATGAAGCAGATCGTTATTATCTGTGGAATCAGTTATGTTATCTTTATTTGAAAACTTATCAATTAAATAAAGTAGACCATTTATTAAACCGATTTGGTAATACGCAAGATCTTTCACAGGAAATTTTAGCTGATTTGTTTTACAATAAAGGTGTATACATCCTAAATATAGAGGGAGACAAGACTAGAGCAATAACGCATTTGAATAATGCGGAAAAGTTGTATGAAGGTATATATGGAACCGCTCATTTTAAACGGCTAGAAACCCTAATGAGTATTGCGGCTTATTATGATGAAAGTATAATATTAGATTCTTTAGATTTTTGCCTCGATGATATTAAAAAACTATTAGATAGTAATACTGAATTGGATAAATATGCTAAGGAATACTATTATATAAAATCTAAAGCTTTACAATATGATAAAAATCACCGAGATTGTTTGGTCGATGTGGATATCGCAATTGGCAAGGCTAAGAAAGGGACTATTGATACCATCTTTTTGGCTAAGTGTTACATCTTACGTTCTCATTTGTTGCGAAAGCTAGATAAAAATGCTTTATCCTCCCAAACCTTGATTAAGGCGATGCAACTGACTAAAACAATGTCACGCCATCCTCAAACTTTTTTAAGTTTATATGAAGATTTGGCATTACAAGCTATGGGAGGAAAGGAGGATTCAATCCTCTTTTATGCTGTAATAGACACGATTAACCAGCGGTTTGATTGTTTCCCAAATGCTCTTAAACATCCTGATTGCTTACTGGCGTATTATCAATTTAATATAGGAAACTATACTGAAGCAATCCTACTGTATGAGGGTTTATTAAAAGAATATGAATGGCAAAGAGCGTCCAATAAGCGTTTTTTTGATGAAGCTTATTTTGTGTTATGCAAAATGTATACACATAATAAAGATTTTGATAGAGCTTATCATTATAATCAACTTGCTTTGCAAAACCTTATTGGCGATAGGCCTGATATGATGGAAGCCTTGATAAAAAAAGATTATCTAAGTGGTTTTGCTCCAGAATTTAGACACGCTTTATCCATTTATTTAAGCAATATGCCTATTCTATTATATGAAAAATATAAGCTTGATACTTCAAATTTAAATAATCTAAAAGATGCTGTTGCTTCTTTTATCGTTTTAGATTCCCTATTTTTTTCCTATTCGCAAATTAAAGAGGAGTCCGCTCTATTAGAGTTTGCAGAAGAACACTTTAATTCTACTTATGATATAGCAATTCAGGTTTGTATAGATGCTTATGAAAACTTTGGGGATTTTGAATTTTTAGAGAATGCTCATGTTTTTATAGAAAGAGTGAAATATGCGGGAATGTATAGAGGGGTAATAAGGAAAAAACTTATAAAATCACTTCCTGATTCCTTATCTGGGAAAATACAATTACTGGAAACAGAAATAAAAGAATTGCATCGCAGAAAGTTTAGTACTTTGGGGAAGGAACAACAATTCGTTGACAAAAGAATTGCTTTACAAGAAACTCAACTTAATACTATTATCCGTAAAGCCCAAGAGCTATTTCCTACTAGCTTCGTGACAAATAATAGTACAATAATACCTAAGCTTCGCTCTATTCAAAATTACGCCACTGTACCTATCGTACAGCAATACATATCTGACAAAACAGTTTACCATATCGTCATTAGAAAAGATAGTATTTTTGTTGAATCACATGCAAAGGCAAAGGATTTGGAAAAGATGGCCGCTGAATACTTAAAAGTAATCTCAGATTTGGGAAATGCCTATCGTGCGAATAAATATCAAAAATGTTTAAATCTTGGTTCTCTTTTGTATAATAGTTTGATGCAACCATTAGTTAATTGTTTAGGAAAAAGTGAATCCTTCGTTTTGTGCAGTGATGCCAACTTTTCAAGAATACCCTATGAAAGCTTAGTAACAAAGCCATCTAAGCCTAGTGATGAAACTATCTCCTATTTGGTCAATAAGTACAATGTCTTTTATACCTATTCCCTGAAAACTTATGTTATTAATCAAATAGATCGTCAAGATAGTTTTGAGCAAGCACAGATACTAGGATATGCCTATTCGGATAAAAATTCCAAAAGACAAGCTTTACAGCCATTACCCGGGTCGTATAAAGATTTGGAGGCTATTGCATCAAATTTTAAGGCGCTAGATTTGACCCTTCGCTTTGAACGAGAAGCAAACCTGCCAAGCTTTCGCAGAGATATCAATCAAACTTACGATATCATACATTTAGGTTTGCATGCGACTTCAGATGATAGTATTCCTTATAATAATCAAATTTTTTTCCAAGACCCCAGAAAAAATAAAAAAGTAGATACTCTGTTCAGTTCAGAAATTGAGTATCTACCTTTGTCTTGCCAATTAATGGTGCTTTCTGCCTGTGAAACTGCAACAGGTACCAGCCTGATAGCTGAAGGAGTCTACAGCCTTGCTCGATCCTGTTTTATTGCTGGTGCTAAACAGGTAATCGCTTCCTTATGGAATGCTCAAGATGATGTGACATCTACTGTCTTGGCATCCTTCTATGGCTATTTGAGTAAGGGGTACGATATTCACTACAGCTTGTATTTGGCTAAACTCGACTTTTTGAATGAAGCTACTCGCCCTCCTGAATTATCTTTTCCAGGGTTTTGGGCTGGGCTGGTCTTATTGCAATGATTCTATTTAGCTATTGATTAGCAGAGCTCTCGTCGAGGCTTACAGCATTCATTGACTTGCATATGACTTGAATCACTTGTAAAGTGTATAGCCAGTAATCCATGGTGCATTTTACCTTTAAATGTTTTTACACTGAAATAGGTATGACTAATCTTAACGTTTATGCCTGGGGTTTCCTCAAAGCTCTTGTCTTTTATAGGGGCTATCCATTCATTAATGACTTCTTCTTCGCTGCATTTAAAATAGACTACATCTGAAGAGGCCATTGATTCACATAATGTTTTTCCAAGACATGGAATATAATATGGCTTGTAGCTAGTATCCTTATCCTTAAAAATTAGTAATTGCCAGTTCGATGCACCTTGTTTATTCTGTAAGCCATGTTTAATCGGCTCTCTGCATTTGACACCACATGCAAGAGGAATTATACCCTGATCGTCTTCTGGTGTTTTTTTGTAATCCCACCCAAATGAATCCTTTAGTATATGAATTTCGTCCTCTATTTTTTCAAAGCCTCTGATATCTTCATTGTATCTGTAAGTAACTTTAGGAGGGGAGCGTTCATCATACTTAATAATATTCAATAAGAAGTGGTTACTGCCATACCCTTGATTGAGATTCTCATGTTCAAAGGTATACGTACCATCATTATTCATAGCATAGGTTACCAACTGAAATGATTCTGGTATATTCATATCAGCTTTGTGATACCAGTAAATATCTTCAGCAAGTTTTCCAGATAATTCTGAAAAGTAGAGATACTCTTTGTTGTCTATAAATACTTTATTGACTGGTTGTTTTAATTCTTCTTCTGTTTTGAGTAAAGACTTGAAATATTTTACTGTTCCTGTCATTGATAAATATTTAATTTAGGTGATTAATTTCATTTAAAACCTCTTGGGCTATTGAGATTATACCTGGATCGGAAATCTGTAAGGCATATATTTTTGCCTGTTCAAATTCTTGTAGCTGAAAATAAGCTAACATTAGATAATAGCTCACTTTGTCTTGCAAAAAACTAGGGTCTAAAACTCTAAATAGTTCAAATGTTTGTATCGCTTTTTTAGGCTGATCGTTTCCCAAATAAGAAATACCTAGCCAAAATAGGGCTGTGGTATCTTTATGAGTACTATATAATTCTTCAAATAAAGGAATAGCTTTACGATAATGCCCAGCCTCGTACAATTCAAAAGCACTGGTGTTGACCGAATTACTTCTTACCGACTGGAGTACCTCATAGGTATCATCTGCCTGAAAATATTCAGCAATCAAGGGATTGACATTTGGCTGTTTAACTTTGTTAAAGATTACCACACTAAGTATAATCAAAATGAGTATTAGTAACAGCCAAAACCAAATATTGCGGATGTTTAATTTCGAACTACTAGGTGGTCTAACTTCAGGAAGTTCAGACTCTAAGTTTTTTAACTGTTCCAGAAGCTTTTTCTTTTTGGAATAAATGATACCAAATTCAAGTTCTTGATCTGAAGGGGGAAGCTGTTCTTTCATCTGATTAAGATTTTCTGCAAACTGTTGATTACGACACATTCACTTGCCATCAGGCAAGATGGCATAAAAGTTGACATGTTTACTCACACTAGTTTTCTTAATTTATCAAGACATCTTTTCTTCTTCATCTTAGCGGCATCGATAGAAGAAATTTGAAGCATTGTACTTATTGTCTTAAATGAACATTTTTTGTAATAAAAAAGCTCTAAGATTTTGCGACAAGCTTCGCCCATCTGTTTAAGTGCAGCTTCTACCTGCTGAAACATTTCCTCTAATTGGTACTTCTCTTCCAGAGTAGCTTCAAAAGGAATATGGTCAAAAAGAAAGCCATCTACTATTTTTGATTTTTTTCGTTGATGTTCTTTCAATTTGTTTTTCCCAATAGCAAATAAGTAGGTTTTCAAAGAACTTGTGAGCTCTACCAGTTTTCCATTTAAAACATTTTCATACAATGTCAAAATAGTAATCTGATAGATTTCTTTAGCTTCGTCAAGTGTACATTGTCTTTTTGTGACGAGCCAGTTAATAATATCCAAACGATATTTCTGATAAATATGACCAAGGCAATCTTCATTGCCCTGAGCCAATTGCTGAATCCATTCTTTATCCTGGTTCATCTATTAATGTTTGTATAGACTAAAAGTAACAGATTTTTTTGACATTGGATTTTTGTAGAGATATTTCATCTGCTTGAGTAAAATGTTTTTTGATATATGTTATGGATGTAAAGTGTTGTTTGCTAATTGATTATGTTTATTGGTGTGGCGAGTCTGAAATCAGTTTGTGTAACATTGAAATAAAAAGAGTGCATTGTTTTCTGTTACCTTTTTAAGGTTTAATCATAAAGTAATGAAGTTGTTTTAACGTATTGAATGAAAAGTTTAGAGGCTCTAAGTTCAATTAAATAAAAACACTAATTATTTCATAATTAAATCAAAGCATCATGAGAAAAATCATACTGTTATCAACATTATTTTTAAGTACTACCATTTTAATAGGACAAGAAGGATACTTGATGAAACAAGCACCAATGTGGCGTGTAATAACAAAAGGCTCTTTCGTTGGAAATACAGCCGCCCAATTTGATTTATATGTTAATTACAAGAACTTGAAATTATATGAGAAAAATTTTGCAGGACAACCAAATTCTGAACAAGAAACATGGTTTAAAAAGCTAAATAAAGAATTTGGAGAAAACGCTAAATTTTGCGAATACACACTAAACGGTGTGACCTATGTCAGAGCGAGGTGTTTAATTGATATAAATAATTACTCAGAAAAGAAATGGGTTGAAGAAATATTAAAGGATAAAACAAATAATTATTTACCAATAAATCCATCAGATAAAGAAATAAGAAAAGTATTATCAATAATAAAAAGAAAACTATCTGAAGACCAAGATTTTCGAAAAAAAGAGCTAGAACTAATTGTTTCAGACTCAGCATTATTTAAAATAATTACGAAACAATTAGAAAAAGATTATAGGATGAGAAAGCGAAGAAGAAGGTCATAAAAAAGAAGTCGAGAAGCAAACAAAGTATAACTGTGGGGTTGTGCCAAAAGTCAAATTTATACCTGAATTATAGATATTCTAATTTATAAATATCTGGGTAGGGTTTATTTAACTTCAGAAGTAGACCTTATCCAGATGGGCGTATAACATCATAGTCAGGCTAGAGACTTATAGTGAAACTATGACGAGACTAGTACATATTCTTTACTTTATAAAAAATATATAAATGAAAAACAAATTATATTTTTTAGCATTATCGTTTATTTTTTTCACCTTCTTTCTGTATTCTCAGACTGAAGAACCATTATTCTTGAGTATCAATGATTTAAACCGATCCAAAATTAAAGAGCATGGAGATTTAAAGCAGTGGGATATGAACTCTGATGTTTTTTCGCCAGGTCAGGTTAAATGGATTGAGAATATAGTAGTAGTAGATTTTGGTAGTGTTGCTGTAGATTATGAAACTCAAAATGAATTACCTATATCTACTAAAATTTTTGTTCCTGGAAATTATTTTTTCAGCAAGCTTGGTTCAGAATGTGATACCCCCAAGAAGTGTGTGATAAATTACAATCCTTGTGATAATACGTATAAGATATACAATGCAAAAGGCGAAGAAGAATCTTTTATACGATATAAATATTTTCATAAGAATGCCTGTTGCAGCTTTTGCGATACTTGTGAGGGGAAAACACTATCTTGTTCTTGTAAATACGCTTGCAGAGGGGGTGTTTTTAGAATTGATAATCTCAATATGCTAAAGTATGACGTTAGTGTCAATAGTCAGTTTGTAGAGACTAATACAAACCTAGAAATGCCTTCTATTTTTTCTTCTCTCGCAAACCTCACAAATGTAATTAGTGGAGCAGGAGGACTTATGCATTTAGCAGAAGAACTTAATGAAGGAGAAAAGAATAATGAGGATATGATAGAGAATGATATATTAATAGTATTCGCTGATATGCTCAAGTTAAAAGAAGAACTAAAAGCATACCTAGATATGATATTGTATAAAGATGTGATCGATAAAACATTTTTTGAAAACCAAAGAGACTCTATACTAGCTCGCATAAGAAACAGTTTTCCAACTGAATATGATGATAATGATGTTGTTAGCATAATTCCTCGTTATAAGGAAGCGAAGTTGGATTTCATGCTTGCTAATGATCTGGACAACAAAAAGTATAATGAATATTTTAAGAAAGAATTCGATTTTAATACGTCTCCTGATTCCTTAGCAGGAGAAACAGAGCTCTTGGTCAAAAAATTAATGTATACCAATTTTTTCTACCAATATAATGTCATTCAAATTCAAAATAAAGATGCATTAGCATTTACAGTAGATATTAAACCTAAGGAAGGTAATAATGGTGGTATATATTTAAGTAAAGAGCCTTTAGTTATACCAATCAGAGGAGGTATAAAAATGGATTTCAGTAGTGGGTTTTATTATTCTAGTGTGCGAAACCATGAATATACTTACCAAAACAATTATATCAATGGTGAATTAGAAAGCAAATCTATAATAGAAGAAAATACGAGTAAAGGAACTCTTGGTATAGCTGCTCTTGCTCACTTTTATCCGAGGAGGGGAAGGTTTTCATTGGGCCCAACATTTGGTTTTGGAGCTTCCTTAGATTTAAACTATTCTATTCTGGGAGGAGGGAGCTTGGTTTTTGGAAACAGGCATCGAGTGATGTTAAGTGGAGGATTCAACCTTAGTAATGTTAAAAGGCTTTCTGCGTCAAATTTCATCAACGAGGAACTTCCTCCAAATGTTGATTTCAGTACTGTGAATCGCTTAGAAACCGGATATTTTGTATCATTTACCTATACATTTGGGTTGAATAATACTATACAAACATCAAATCAAGGTAACAAAGAAGAAGATAAGGGGAAAGAAGACGAAAGTACATCAAAATAGGGTAGAACATTTTCAGGAATCTTTTCAATGAGCTATTTGAAAATCTATGGACTCGCATCGGATTCCGTTCCAAATTACTGTATCCAATGCTCGGTTTTAGCCAACTCTACCTACTCAAAAAACGCATCCCGAATTTTCGATCTATGTGAAAATTCGGGATGAACTGTGTTCGTATCCAAATAAAAAATAGATAATTTTCAAAATATTATTTTTTAATGTCAGCCATTGCAAAATTAGGGTCATAAGCTTTGCCTGATTTTGCGATGGCAAAAGCAATCTTTATCAACTTATTTGCTACTGCAATCATTGCTATTTTGAATGGTTTACCATTTCTTCTTAATCGATCAAATACTTGTTTACAGCTAGGATTGAAACGTTTAGCACTCAAACTACACTGGTATAATATCTTACGTAAAAATGCTGACCCTAACTTACAAATATGAGCAGTACCTCTAACACTCTTTCCTGATTCAAAGGTTCTTGGAGCTAGGCCT
>JAKSDI010000232.1 GCA_022360175.1 Chitinophagales bacterium | reverse complement strand
TATACTAGTGCTTTGTTAAGCATCAAATAATGAGTAGAGACTTCGGAGAAGCTGAAAGCTTTTTCCTAAGCAAAACGGTATGATTTCTCCGAAATCAATACTCTAGATATCAAACATAAGGCATCGCGGAAACATTCCGCGCGGGACAGGGGGCAGTTTGTCAATGGAGTAGCGCGGAATATTAATGAAGCGATATTGCAAACATTGGAAATCCCGGATGCTACAACAAATGTATCGATGAGTTTACAAAACTTACCCAAGGGAGTATATATCGTCCAATTGGTAACAGCGAAAGGGCAGCAGGTGACACAAAGAGTTATTAAGCAATGATGAAATAAGCTTAATATAGTTTGGCCTGACTTAGTCATTTACGAGATGATAGCAAGGAGTGTCCACGAATTTCACTGATAGCACGAATTTCTATTTGTGCTATTAGTGTAATTCGTGGACTATTATCATGCATATCTGGGAGGAAATTACTGACTGTTTTATAAAAATACTCTAGTACTCTGTTAACACTGAATAGACGGATTAAGACTTCGGAGAAGTCTGAAATTTATTGAAAAGGGTTATGATGGAAATTTCGACTTCGGAAGAAGTCGCATGTTCTGTTATTTGTGCGACTTCATACGAAGTCGAAAGCTTTTTTGCCTAGATAAAAAAGATGTGATTTCTCCGAAATCAATACTCCAACCGAATTCTGCTTTTCACAATTAACAAAATACTAGTTTTCAGCCAGAATTGCATCAACTTCCTCAGCGGTATAGCGAGGGGTGATATGTTGTGGGCAATTCCAGTCAAAGGCCTTGATGTGGAAAACCATTATTCTTTCTGGGCGATGTTTATAATTCTCCAGACTTAAGCTTTTTGTTAAGTCAGAATCCTCTTCTAAGGTGTGAATGTGTACTTCTGCATATATTTTCAAGCGGGCACGCTGTGGATAATCCATTAAAATCAAAGAGACTTTATTGTTGGTAGCTATATTGCCAACAGAGATATATTGCATATTGCCCGAGAAATCTAGAAAGCCAAGGGTTTTCGGGTTGATTACTTTCAGAAAGCCTTTAGGGCCACCTCTATGTTGAATATATGGAAATCCATTTTCTCCAATAGAAGCTATATAAAAGCTATCTCTGCTTTCAATCATGCTTATCTCATTAGATGTCAAACCTTCCTTTGAATTAAAGCGCTCCATTCTTTCATAGCTTTTGCGACTCCCTTGTTGTTCCTGTATTTTTTTGATCGCATCGGTGAAGGCTAACTTTGCATAATTCATAGACCTTATCTTTTTAGCTGGATGATTTTTGGAGGCTTGCTCCAGTGGCCGGGCACGTCTATGGTGTTTAGTACATCCATTTTTGAATTGACCGATCCTAGGAATTTAACCTCATTTTTGTAAATAACTGTTTTAATACCATGGAATCTGATAGCATAAGCACACATAATGCATGGCTCATGGGTACTAATCATGGTACAATCAGACATATCTTTACCCATTAATTGGCGGGCAATTCTGATTGCTTCAATCTCGGCATGACAAGTCACGTCTTGTTTACTGGTAGCAGTTTCTTCAGCTTCGGCGATGATTTTATCATTTCTTATGATAATACAACCAACCGGGGCATTGCCTTTAGCAGCAGCATTTTGCCCCAGTTGTTCACATCGATTTATGTATGTATCTAAAAGCTCTTTTTCAATCATTGCCTTTATTTCAATCTTCTTTCAGATGCTTCTATAGGTAAATCATTGATGCTGGCATAGCGTTTTTTCATTAAACCATTCGTATCAAATTCCCAGTTTTCATTACCATATGCTCGATACCATTGACCAGAATCGTCTCTCCATTCGTACTCAAAACGTACAGCGATGCGGTTATCACTATGAGCCCAATATGATTTTTTTAATCTATAGTCTAGTTCTTTATTCCACTTCCTTTCCAGAAATTGTTGAATTTCATCCCGTCCATTGATAAACTCTGCACGATTGCGCCATTCGGAATCAATGGTATAGGCCATAGAAACCTTTATAGGGTCTTTAGAATTCCAGGCATCTTCAGCTGCCTGAATCTTTTGCCTGGCGGTTTCTTCTGTAAAAGGAGGGATAGGATATTTTTTTTCTGACATGGGTTTAGTTTTTAAACAACTTCTTTAATTGCTTCTTCGACATATTCAATACTATAAGGAATAGGGCTATTCTTTTTAAGCATAGTACTTACTCCACAATACTTGTCCTGAGATAGCTTTACTGCTTTTTCGATTTTGTCTTTCTTTAAATCATTGCCCCAGAAGCGATATACCAAACGAATTTCTGAATACACTTTGGGATGCTCGTTGGTAAGGTCTGCCTCAATATCCATTTCGAATCCTGTGATATCTACACGCATCTTTTTCAGGAGTGCAACGACATCCATTCCTGTACAACCAGCTAGAGCAGAAAGCAATAATTTTTTGGGACTAGGCCCGGAATCATCCCCCATCAACCCATTAGCATCGATACGGAGAGTATGATTGTCAATTTGGCTATCAAAAGCCATCTTGTCTTTCCAGACTGTTTTTACTTTATGCATGATTTTATTTTTAAGAGATTATAAGTAAGAGAGCACATTTAATTAATCTTTTTATGGCGGCATCTTTTTCCCCATATCTGCGTTACGTACTCGTGTTAATAACTATGGCTATTACACTGCGCTGTGCCTTGATCTGAGCAAAAAACTGATCCACCAAAAAAGCAACCTCATTATGCTCTCTTACTTAAAAGACATGAGCCATCCTGGTATTTATTGCTTATTGATATAATGATTGTACGAGCTACCAGAATGAATAGCAAAGTACGAGCAACTTTTATTGTTGATTTGTGACCATTTCGGCCAACTAATACAATTTTTTTTTGCAAAGGAAATAGAGGATGAACTCATGTCTTTATTTTATGTCGGGTGATTTTCTATTCCTTAATTATTGATAGCACCTAAACGGTCATCAGCTTTAGCCTGCTTAATGGCGGTTTTGAGTTCTTTAGTTGTGTACACATGGCTGGCAATCATTCGATAATTCGTTTGTGCTGTCTGGTTACCATCTAATCCTGGGAGAATAGCAGAAGCCGTTGCATCACCTACCACTGCCACTTCAAAACCATCTTCAATAAGTTCACGCATATGTGCTTCTACACATAGATTACCTGACATACCTGCTAAAATGATTTTATCTACTTTTTGCTTTCTTAATTGAAGGCTTAGGTCATTTTGTTCTGGCCCAAAGACTTTATGGGGCCCAACAACAGTGACATAATCTTTTTCGATATACTTTTTGTAAGGGCCTAAAAAGTCTGCTCCAGAATTTTCAAACCCGTGTACATTCAATTGGTCCCCTCTATCAAACATATTGATATCATGCATTAATTTTTCCAGTGCCCCTTCGAAAGCCCAGCCGTGATCATGTTCGTAATAATAATGAGGAGAGACAAACACGGGTATACCATTCGCTTCTGCTAGTGCAAAAATGGTTTCCAAATTCTCAATAGTATGATTTTCTTTCACACTTTGTCCTACAGCGCCCCATGCTACACCATCTTCGTGCAGAAAATCATTTTGAGGATCTGTGATAACGATAGCTGTTGTGTGATCAATTTTAAAGCCAGGGTCCGGTAGTTGTGCAAATGCAGATTGAATTGAAAAAATAGCGATTGCTATTGTGATGAAATTTCTAATATTTTTCATTTTATTTAAAATTTAAATAGTGATTAAATGAGTTGTTTACTTAATTTCTCTCTCCATAAAATTGCGGATGAGCTGTGCGATCTTTTCTCCGTCTTCTTCTAGCGCAAAGTGGCCAGTATCTAGAAGGTGAAAATCTACCTTGTTCAGGTCTTTTTTGTAGGGATGTGCTCCTTCTGCAGGAAATATGTAATCATTTTTTCCCCAAACAATCAGAGTAGGAGGTTGATAGGTGCGGAAGTATTCTTGCCAGCTTGGATATAATGGTACATTAGTGCGGTAGTCATAGAACATGGCCAACTGGATATCATTATTTTCTGGGCGACTGATGTGCCGCATGTCCATTTCCCAGTTGTCCGGGCTGATCGCTGCTACATCTCTTACTCCATGAGTATATTGCCATTTTAGCCCTTCAGGTGTATGGAAGCCTTCCAGGGCTTTTCCATTTTCGATGGTATATTCGTTCCAGTACTTTTTTATCGGAATCCAAAAGTCTCGCAAGCCTTCATCATAGGCGTTACCATTTTGTATAATCAGGCTTTGGACACGTTCAGGGTATTTGGCTGCAATACGATAACCAATTGGAGCACCATAATCCATTAAATAAATGCTGTATTGTTTGATTTCCATTTTGTCCAGGAAGCCTTCGATGATGTTAGCCATATTATCAAAACTATAATCGAATTCCTCCATTGAGGGCTGTTCGCTCTTGCCATAACCAGGATAATCAGGGGCAATCAAATGATACTGGCTCGATAAATCCTCAATCAGGTTTCTGAACATGTGCGAAGAAGTAGGATATCCATGCAGAAGCAAAATAGTTGGCGCGTCTTTAGGTCCTGCTTCCCGATAGAAAATATCTACGCCATTTACTTCAATGGTTTTATGCATGGTAGGGTAATAGGTATCTGCTACCGTTTTAGCATTAAATTGCTCTTCTGCTTCCAGACTCGAGAATCTATTGTGATGATCAAGAGTCACGGTATAGGTTTGTCCAGTTAGAGCTTGAGCGCCCCATAAAAACAGTTCGAATAGGAAGAATAGATTTGTGATTTTCATTTTGTAGAAATAGTTGTGTGAGTGAATTAAATACTTCATCCAAAAAGTGACTTTCGCTCAATGCTTCGGTTTTGTTTTGGATGAATGAATGTTATACGTTGAAAAAGTATTCAATTGGCGTGCCAAAAAAGAATTATGAATTTAATTCGTTGATTACTAATTATTTGTGATTTTAAGTTGAATGGAATTCGATAGGAAAAATGCCGATATATTGGCAAAAAGACAATATGTTGGCAATGTTTGAAGTAGCTTTATCCCCAATGAATTTTTAAAGAAAAAAAATAGGGGCGATCATCAGGGATAAAAAACTTTCCTTTCTTTCAATCATTCGAAGAGAGGAGTTTTTTGTAGATTGTCTCTATGAAATTCTATTATCATCCAGGATATCATGAATTATGGTCAGCAGCGCCAGAACATCAACTGAATCGTTCAGATTCTTTGTTGCGGCATCCACATCCACAGTTTGAAGCCTGTTTTTTGATCAATAATCAGGATTATAAGGCTTCTCCTACGGCGATACTGCCTGACTTGAGTGCTCATATTTTGGTACATGGATTGGATAATGGCGAATACAGAATGCGCCTTATTGGCCCTCGTTCCAAAGGATTTTTTATCAATCATCAAAATCGACACACTACCTTTATTTTGCGATTTCATGCTTTAACTTTAAACTCGCTGCTTCCTTTTCCTGCGGTGGAATTGAGAGATCGGGGTATTGACCTACAAGAAGTAATTGATAATAAAACAATAGATAGGAGCCTGGAAAAGCTGGAGCAAAGAGACTTCAATGGCTTATTAGAGGTATTACTTCAACTGTATTCACCAGAGAAAAAAGCAACACCGCTGATGGCTGCTTTCTTAAGAAATACGTCCAACTCAATCGGAAATTTTAAGGTGGGGCAACTTGCCTCTCAATTGGGGATTAGTACGCGATATCTTCGCAAAGTGTGTGATCAACACTTGGGATTATCACCGAAAGCTATTCAGAAAATCCAGCGTTTTTCTAATTCATTACTTCATAAACATTTTACTCCGGATATAGGGCCCGCTCAAATAGCTGTCCAGGCGGGTTATTATGATCAATCGCATATGATTGCTGAATACCAGGAGTTTTTAGCTCGTACTCCCGGGCAGATTTGGACTTAAAACTTGGGCTTAAGTAAGCGAGCAAAATTAGGTTGCTTACTTAGTTCCGATTCTTCCTATACAGGACCTATCTACTTTCATAACTTTGTCCTTATAAGAAATCACCTGATTATGAGAGCACTTCCTTTTTTTATGATACTATTTTTATGCCTGGCTAATTCGCTTTTTGGTCAAAAACCTGGTTATATCAACGAATCAAAACTATATACTTTTTATAGTCATTATTGGTTCGATATGCATCATTTTTTCAAACAAGCTGCTTTGATCCAAAAAGTCAAAAAGGAGTCTATCATACCTGAGCAAGTGGTAAATAAATTGCAAGCTTCCGAATTAGAGCTATTTCAGGAAGTGATTGATTATTATGGAAAAGAACATGATGAAAGAGATTTGCGGACAAGCGATTATATGACTGCTTTCAAGAGTTGGATTTTAGAGCAGGATGTTGATCAACTGGCTGGAATTCCCGATTCTTTTCAATTGCATTGCCAGCAATTAGAAAAGATAAACCCGCTTTATAAAAAATACTTATGGCCTATTCATCAAAAAGCAATTAAACAGGTGCTTAGCAATAATATGAACTGGATTCTAGAAACAGAAGAAACAACTATAAAGCAGTTATCTGATTGGACCAGGTCATTCTGGCCAAATGAAAAAATCAGAGTAGACATAGTTTTTTACGCCAAGGCTAGTGAAAACAATCTAAGAGTACGGCCATATACTTCCTTATTTCCTACACATTTAGTGATGAATGCAGATTCTTCTGCTGATGTTCCAAGAGGCAATTGGCTGGAATTATTATACCATGAATCTAGCCATAGCCTCATCAGCGGCCGTTATGGTTTTGTTAGTGGAACCTTAAAAGATGTTGCAAATATGATGGATAAAAGGCCGCCCAGGTCTTTATGGCACGCCTATCTATTTTATTTTTCAGGGATTGCTACACAAAGAATACTACAGGAAAAATATGGTCTCGGTGATTATGAATTGTATATGAAGCGGAATAATGTATTTAGTTGGTACCTGCCCTATATGGAAGAATATCTACTCGGATACATGGAAGGAAAAACTAGTTTGCATGATGCTAGTAAACAAATCATTAGCAACTTCTATTCAGATTTGGAAGCAGAACAAAAGAAAAAAGATTGAGAAGGCTTATTTTAATAGCTCATTTACCTTTTCCGATAGGTCTGTCCAACGGGAATTTTGTGTTCATCGATGTGAATCATATTACCTTCCAGAATTTGTATGCTAGGCCTGGAAACAATAAAGGATTTGTGTACTCTGATAAAGGATGATGGCAGGCGGTGTTCCAGTTCAGAAATTTTTAAGTGGCTAAGAATCGCTTGATTTTCCAGATGGATTTTAGCATAGTTGCCATAGGCTTCTATGTAAAGAATATCATTTAAATTGATTTGATAATGTTTTTTGTCGCCCTTAATGAATAGGCTTTGCATTTCCGTTATTTCTACCCTGGGAATAGGGGCAGGAAAAGGAGCTGGAATCTTTATTTTATTAATGGCTTTGACAAAGCGCTCAAAACTAAAAGGTTTCAGGAGATAATCGAGCACATTTAATTCATAACCTTCCAGAGCAAATTCCTGATAAGCAGTGGTGACAATTACATCGGGAGTATGCTGGAGTGTTTTCAGCAGATCAAAACCTTTCATTTTAGGCATGTTAATGTCCAAAAACAGGACATCAATTTTTTGTTGCTGGAGTATCTGCATGGCTTCAAACGCATTATAACAATTGCCAGCTTTTTGTAAATGCGGCAATTGGCTGGCATATTTTTCAATAATGCGGTGTGCAATAGGCTCGTCGTCAATAATAAGATAGCGAATCATAGGCCTTGTATTTCCAACTTTAACTTAAATACACCATTTTCGGATGTGTATTCTAAAAGATGCTTTTGGGAATAGAGTAGTGTAAGCCGCTTCTTTAAATTGTCGAGCCCTACACCTTTTTTCGTTTCATTGTCAGGATCATAGTTGTTTTCGATTACATACTGGAGCTGACCATTTGCAGCAGAAATATTTATATTGATAAAGGCATGATTGGTTAGTTTTTCTACACCATGCTTAATCGCATTTTCTAGTGGAACAATGAGAAGTAATGGTGCAATAGGATAATCCTGATCCAGTTCTTTTTGAAAATCGATAGCAACTGATTTATGAAAACGAAGCTGGTATATTTTTAAATAATTCTCGAGGTAATTGATTTCTTCACTTAGCAAGACATGCTCTTCTTTTCCTTTATAAATGGTATAGCGCATCAAATCTGACAATTGTAATATAACCTCTGGGGCTTTGGGGTTATTTTCTACCGTCAAGCCATAGAGATTATTGAGGGTATTGAAAAAGAAGTGTGGGTCGATCTGTTGCTTCAGTAAGCTTAGTTCTGCGGCCTTTTTTTCTGCTTTGAGTTGTTTAATTTGTCGAAAATGTTCGAAAATGTAGAATACGGCAATAATGGGGATAGGAAGGACAAGAAAATTCAGTACTGATTCCTTGTATTCTTCAAAATAAGTATCTGAATATCCAATACGAACAATTAGAAAGTAGATGATTACTAGGATGTATATACCAACTACCAAAATCTTATACTTTCTAAAAAATCGAGGCGCAACGAGTGCGAAAACCCCAATCCAAAAGAATATTAATAATGAGATGGTAGCAGGATTATCAGGAAGCCGCCAAAAACTATCTATCACAACGGCTATAGCCAGCAGGGATAAAATACCTATAATTTGAATTGCCTTTGACTTCATAATCCAAAAATAAAGACAAATGAAAAGGGAAAATGCCCTTAATGGCCAAGTGCCCCCTTTTTTACATCAACGCTACTCTTTTTTATACAAACCCCTTTCAACTTGGAAATAGGAACATTCCTGTTAAAAGTGAGGTACTTCATCATTCTTTTTTTTTAGGCAGAGGAATGCTCAATAGGTTTGCCAGCAAAATCGCGAGCATGAATTTGTTAAAAATAAACAATTTAACGAAAACCTACCCAAACGGGATACAAGCTCTAAAAGGGATCAATCTCGAAATTTCAAACGGTATGTTTGGTTTGCTGGGCCCCAATGGTTCTGGTAAGTCTACTTTGATGCGCACTATTGCCAGTCTCCAACAAGCGGATGAAGGTTTTATATTCTTTAATGAAATCAATACGATTTCCGAACCTCAATATATGCGGGAAAATATTGGCTATTTACCTCAGGAGTTTGGTGTCTATCCCCATGTAAGTTGCGAAAAGCTATTACACCATATTGCAATTTTAAAAGGAATAACAAATAAGGAACAACGGCAACAACAAATTGATGCACTGCTGTACCAAACCAATCTGTATGAGCATCGAAAACGAGCCGTTTATGGTTTTTCCGGAGGCATGCGCCGCCGCTTTGGGATTGCACAAGCTCTGCTGGGAAACCCTCAGTTGATAGTGGTAGACGAACCAACCGCTGGCCTTGACCCTGATGAGCGCAATCGCTTTCTAAATCTATTGAGTGAGATAGGAGAGCAGGTTATAGTTATTCTGTCAACACATATCGTAGAAGATGTAAATGACCTTTGCACTCGTATGGCGATACTGCATAATGGGAAAATCATTCGCCAGGGCCAGCCTGAAGCTTTAGTTCGTGATCTTATTGGGAAAGTATGGGTAAAACAGATAGATAAAAAAGAATTACCTCGATACAAGGCCGATTATCAGGTGCTTTCCTCCCGATTCCACGCAGGGATATTGCAGGTGCAAATTTATGCAGCACAAAACCCTGGTGATGGCTTCACCTGCTATACTCCCAATTTGGAAAGTGTATATTTCTTTAATCTCCTTCAGCATAAGTCTTAAAAAAAATGAAGCTGTTACTTCAATTCGAATGGTATTACCATCTGCGTCAGAAAGCATTTATGGGTTTGAGCCTTTTATTTTTTGTGTTGGGCATCGCCCTCGGTAGCCAGGGAATGGCTCCTGCTCAGATCGATTTTAATGCACCCTATCAAATGAACTATAATATTGGTGTGATGACACTGGGGAGTGTGTTTATTATTATGTTTTTTGCCATTCAGGGAATTATTCGGGATTCGGCCTACCAAATGGAAGCCTTGATCTTTAGCACTCCAATCCAAAAAAGAACCTTCTTTGTGAGCCGTTTTTTAGGAGTATTTATGATGAGTTTGCTGGCTTTTAGTAGTGTTTTTCTGGGATATGCACTGGGCACTTTTTCGCCTACTCTAGATCCTGATCGCCTGGCTGATTTTCAAATACTACCGTATGTGTGGATATGGCTGACCTTTGTTTTGCCCAATATTTTTGTCTGTAGTGCGCTCATATTCTCTGTATCAGCTTTAAGTAAGAATAATATCGCCACTTATATAAGTGCTGTTTTGATTTATGTTTTCTACTTTTTATCATCCCTGGTTTTTAATTCGCCAGTAATGGCCAATTCGGTGGCGCTGACAACAGAAGGAATGGCCTGGGCCGCTCTACTTGATCCTTTTGGGCTAGCTGCTTTTTTTGAACAAACTCAATTTTGGACTCCTTTTGAGAAAAATAATCAATTGATTGCCTTAAGCGATTATTTCTTATGGAATAGGATCTGCTGGATCGCTGTAGGTGGAGCAACTTTGTGGCTCGCATATCAAAAATTCCATTTCCAGAAAAAGCATAAAAAACGGATTGCTAAAAAGGCTGATTTCACTGTGTCTCCTGTTGCTATTGATTTTATTATTCCAGAAAAGGAAGCAGCTCATAGTTTCAAATCACAATGGAATAGCTTTGTTTCCTTACTGAAAATAGAGTGGAGGCAATTGTTTAGAAGTTTGCCATATGTAGCAGTACTGATTTTATGGACAGTCATTATAGTGACAGAACTAAATGTCAGGATATTTCATAGTGGAAGATATGGCGAGGTCCTGTACCCTGCAAGCTATTTGCTTACCACTACCCTTGAGCAACCCCTACTTTTATTAGGAGTATTATTGTTGATCTTTTATGGAGGTGAAATGGTGTGGAAGGAAAAGAACTACCAAATGGATGAACTGATTTATAGCAGCCCAACTTTAAATCCAATTTTCTTCTTTTCGAAGATGATTGCGCTAATCTTATTACCTATGAGTCTAATCCTTTTAGGCTTGATCCTGAGTATATCAACACAGCTTTTACTGGGATACACTAGTATAGACTGGGAGCTGTATGCAAGTCAGTTTTACTATATAGGCATCCGCATGATAGTATATGCTCTATTCATCTTGTTTGTCCAACAGCTTGTACCCAATAAATATGTAGGAATGGGAATTTCTTTGATTGTTATCATTTTACTTGGGAGTTCGATAGCTGCTAATATAGGGATTTATCATCCTATGTTACGCTTTGGTTATGTGCCCGGTTTATCAATAACAGAAATGGTGAAATCCAGCCCACAAAAGGGAGCTTTTCATGCTTATAGTTGGTATTGGCTTTCGCTAAATGTTTTATTGACGTTTGTTGCATTTAAAATCTGGCAGCGTGGTAAAGAAACAGGTTTTGCACTTAAGGTAAGGCAATTTAAAAAGCAATGGAACAAAAGGCAATTAGCATTAATGTTCTTGTTCGTATTGGCAATAGGGAGCAGTGTCGCTTTTGTCTTTTATCATGAAGATAATTTTTCGACTTATCAGACGCCACAAGATAGTTATGATTTGGCGGAAGCCTATGAAAGAAATTTCAAACAATATGAACGATTAGGAGTGTATTTTCCTAGTAGAGTAAAAACAGAAGTGTCGCTCTTTCCTCATCAAAATGCTTTTGAAATAGATGCCCAATACTGGCTGAAAAACAGAACGTCAAAAGTGTTGGATAGCCTTTTAATCACAGAACGATTGCCACTAGAAAAAATAGAAATAGACGGTGCTAATTTGATTTATAAGGACGAAAAGCAAGGCGTTTATCTTTTCGAATTTGAGCACTCTATTGCTCCACAGGATGAATTTTTGTTGACTTATAAGCTAGAGCATACTCCACAAAATTATAGAGAAAAGGATTACGTCGTTCGAAATGGTACCTACTTGCGTCATCAGGATGTAGAACCCTTTTTCGGTTATCGGGAATCTCTGGAAATCCAAAACGATTTTGAGCGAAAGAAAAGAAGTTTACCACCATTAGAAGAACAGGAAGAATTAGATGAACATATACATGCAACATCACAAATAGGCAGAGTAGATTTTGAAACCACCGTATCCACCATATCGGGGCAGCAGGTACTCACTGTAGGAGAATGCTTAAATACCTGGGAGGAAGATAAACGTTCCTATTTTCATTATCAAACTCCTCAGGTAATACTCCCTGCGATTGCTTACCTCTCAGCAGCTTATGATTCTAAACATGCAATGCATAAGGATATCGAGATCAGGCAATTTTACCATCCAGGGCATGCTGCCAATGTGCAAACCATGGAAGATTTAGCTATCAAGACACTCGATTATTGCGAAGCAAATTATGGTGACTATCCCTTGTCAAGCCTGACAATAGCAGAAGTGCCTGGCTATTGGAATTTTGCGGGTTTTGCACACACAGGCCTGATTTGTATGAATGAGGAAGAAATGTATATAATGGACCAGGAAGCTTCCAATTTTAATGTTATTGCCAAACGTACCATACACGAGGTTGCCCATCAGTGGTGGGGACATCAATTGGCTCCTATGAGAGAAGAAGGCGCGTCTTTTCTGGTGGAAGGTATTACTCAATATATAGAAGCACTACTAATGGAAAAACATTTCGGTAAACCAGCACGCTATCAATTGAGCCGTTCTGCCCATAGCCGATATTTTACGGGGAGGGCCTATGCACAGGAAAAAGAAGCACCTTTATATTTGGTAGAAGGAAATCAGGCCTATTTGTCGTATGGTAAAAGCCAGATAGTAATGATGGCATTGCGTGATTTGATAGGGGAGGAGGCTTTAAATAAGATACTCCGACAACTTATGATGGAATGTAGCGGAGCGTCTGATTTTATGGCAACAACAACTTACTTCCTGGATTTAGTTTTTCAGCATACACCAGTAGAGTATCATTCATTAATAGAAGACTGGTTTCAAAAGGTGATACGTTATGACCTTTCTATTACGAATACTCAGGTAGAACGATTGGATGATGGAAAATACCAGGCGAGCATTACAATTGAGGCCCATCGCTGGCAGACGAATGATGCTGGGGGAGAATATGAAATCCTAATGGATGAGCTTATTACCATAGGTGCATTTTCTACCGAAGTAGAAACAGCTAATGATGAAGATATCATGTATTTGAAGTCTCACCAACTGAAAAATGGAGAAAATATAGTACACATTGAATTATCAGAAAGGCCTCAGGTGATTCGCATTGATCCCTATGGTACAAGAATTGATAAAGTATTGGGAGATAATTAGAAGGATGCTCTAAATTGGTTAGGTGTTGTACCTGTCATTTGTTTGAAGAATTTTGTGAAATTAGTAGGTTCCGTATACCCCATTTCGTAGGCTATTTCTGCGATATTTTTATACTGTTCCTGTAAGAGGCTTTTGGCGATAATCACTTTGTGGCTTAATAAAATTTGCTTGGCGCTTTTTCCTGTTGCTTTTTTTACGCATTCGGACAGATAGTTGGGGCTTATATTCAAGTCATTTGCATATTCTTTGATGGAAGCAATGGCAGAACCACTATCAATGATTTTTTGCTCAAAACGGGTAGCAATTTGGTTAAAGGAAGAAGTAGGAGCAATGGTAGGATTTATACTAAGGATTCGATTGAATAAATGCAATAAAGCTTCAAAGTAGGCTTTAATTATTTCAAGTGAGTACAGCTCATCACTGACGAATTCTGTATAAATACGGTTTACAAGATTCAGGACTGTCCCTAGCTGTTCTTCTCCCAAAATATAATTGGGACAAGTATAGGAATTGAAAAAACTAAACTTATTCATTATCAGAAAATCCCTTTGCTCCTTGATTAAGAAAGAAGGTTTGAATGCAATGAGGAAATCCTCTGACTTCCTGCTCCTCTAATTTTTTACCAAAATCAATAGAAAATACCTGATGGGGAGAAGTGAAAATAACATTATTATCAATGCCTTTAAATTTTGCATTGCCAACCCTTATTAAAGTAGATGATACTTCTTTTTGCGCAAAGGAAAGTTCAAAAAAATCTCTCCGATGGGGAATCTTTAACCGCTGTAATTCCTCTTTATCCATTTCTAATCCAATATTCTCCAGACGAAGAATTTTGAAATCTTCTACCATTCGCTTAGGAACTTTCTTGTGCCAGGCATAGTATGCATTTATATCGCTGAATGTTTCCATTACTCTAAAAATAGTGAAAAAGTATCATTTAAGTAATGAAAATGATCGTGTCTTGTGTGTTTTTTGCCTGTAATTTTGCTTCATCATAAAAATTATAAGCATTATGAATGAAAAAATAAGTAAGACGAATAAGCAAGTTGTTGTAAAGCATCAAAACAATAGCAAAAAATTCTGGATGGCAGATAAGGAGTATACAGGGATTGTAGTAGGAAAGGAACAGACAAATTCAGAATATGTAATAAGCGATGGAGTAATAGAAGCAGGAGGCTTTGTTCCTGATCATTATCACAAATGGGAGGACCAAACTTTTCATGTAATAAAAGGCAAATTGGAAGCCAAAATTGGAAATGAAATATATCAGATTAGTGCAGGAGATACTATCCATTGCCCAAGAGGAATCACTCATTACATAAAGAATGTAGGAGATGAAGATGCTTTTCTTATCAGTTATATTTTTCCGGGCGACTGGGCCGAAGATTTTATGGAAGAAACTAGTAGGCAAGTCCAGTCAGGCAAGCCGGATTTTAAATTAATCGAAGAAAAATTTGGAGTGGTGTATGTTTAGAATGGGAGTGAAACTAGATAGTGTTGATATATTGCACGCGATTATAGAGTTATCGCACATATAACGAATAATGAACAACCAAAAGTCTCAATTTGAATTTATTGCTTTGATGGCATCCTTGATGTCTATTGTAGCATTGGCCATGGATGCTTTATTGCCAGCACTAGGAGTGATTGGAGAATCTATTGGTATTAAGAGATCGAATGATAGCCAATTACTAATTACAATGATGTTTCTGGGCCTGGGCATGGGACAGTTGTTATCAGGCCCCTTGTCAGATAGCATAGGGAGGAAACGGGTTGTTTATTGGGGATTTTTATTATTTCTAGTATCCAGTTTTACCTGCACAACAGCTGAAAGTTTAGAGGTAATGGTAGGAGGCAGGATACTTCAGGGAATTGGCCTTTCTGCTCCAAGAACAATTAGTATGGCTATTGTAAGAGATAGCTACAGGGGGAATCACATGGCCCGGATCATGTCGTTTGTGACGGTGATTTTTATTTTGGTTCCGGCTATTGCCCCTACTTTAGGGAAATTGTTATTGGATGGTTTTGGCTGGCAATCTATATTTTATGCGCAGGTAATAGCTGCCATTGTAATTATTATATGGTTTGCTATACGCCAGGAGGAAACCTTGGATGAAACGCATAAACTTAAGTTTGACAGCCAATTGTACATACATGGTTTGAAAGTGTTTTTTGAATCTAGGCAAGCGCTGGTTTATACTATTATTCTCGGTTTTATTACGGGCTCGTTTTTAGTGTTTTTATCGACTGCACAAAAAATCCTGGGAGAGCAATATGGCCTGGAAGAAACCTTTCCTTACTTATTTGCTGCGGTAGCCTTAACCGTTGGGGTATCTACGTTCCTAAATGGAATATTGGTTATTAAATTAGGAATGAGAAAATTGGTTCTGGCATCGTCCGCCTTTTTTTCCCTTATTTCCTTGACTTATGTATTGCTATTTTATGGAGAAAACAATCCGAGTATATATATATTAATGAGCTTTTTGGTGATTCAATTTTTATCTCTTGGTTTTCTCTTTGGAAATTTATCGTCTTTAGCGATGGAACCATTGGGTAAAATAGCTGGGATAGGAGCTGCAATTAATGGCTTTATTGCTACGATTATAGGAGTTCCTATCGCTTATTATATTGGCAGCCATCTTGAAGCTACGGCTCTTCCATTATTTATGGGCTTTTTGGGAGCAGGGTTATTTTCACTGATCTTATTGCTCTATGAGCGTTCATTGGAAAAGGCTATGGAATAAAACGGGTGTTTAGGGGCTGGTTTGAGATAGGTCCACTAATTGCACAAATTACTCGAATTCTTTTTATAGGTTTGTTTTCCAACAAAAACAGAATACTGAATAAGGCATTATTTGGTTTCATGTTGTATACATTGAAACTTGAATTATAATTAGCGTAATCTGCGTAATTAGTGGACAAATAACAAATCACGGTCGCTCAATTCCCAGCTTTTTCATCCTTGCTTCCAAAGTTGTTCTTTTAATGCCGAGTAGCTTAGCAGCGCCTTTTTCACCGCTTACTCGCCAATTGGTGAATTTAAGTGCTTTAAGGATATGAGCTTTTTCATTTTCCGAAAGGGTAGTAATTTTATTCTTTTTAGTCCCTAATGGTTTGGTTAAAGAATCTCCCAATTCCAGCTTATTGCCACGACTAAGAATAACGGCTCGTTCGACAATGTTTTCGAGCTCTCGAATATTGCCGGCCCAGTGGTAAGTCATCAATTCATTCATTACCTTATTGGTGATGATGCCAATTTTTTTGCCAAATTTCTTTTCATACTTTTTGACAAAATGCTCCACCAGCAATGGAATATCTTCTCTGCGTTCCCGTAAGGGAGGGACATGAATAGGAAATACATTCAGGCGATAAAAAAGGTCTTCTCTGAAATTACCTTTGTTGATTTCTTCGGGTAAATCTCGGTTGGTAGCAGCAATGATACGTACATTAACCTTTAGGGTTCGGGCGCTGCCCAGGCGTTCAAATTCCCCTTCTTGTAGTACACGCAATAATTTAGCTTGTAGGTCAATAGGTATTTCTCCAATTTCATCCAGAAAAATAGTGCCGCCATCGGCTAGTTCAAAGCGGCCTACCCGACGGTTTAAAGCTCCGGTGAAGGCACCACGCTCATGGCCAAAGAGTTCGCTTTCAATGAGATTGGAAGGGAGAGCTGCACAATTTACCTTTACCAATGGGCGGCCTTTACGAGGGCTTAAACTATGGATGGCTCTGGCAATAAGCTCTTTGCCAGTTCCTGATTCGCCCAGTATTAATGTCGTAGCATCAGTAGCTGCTACCTGCTCTATTTGTGATAATACTTTTTTAAAGCTCTTTGATTCGCTAATGATCTCCTCAAAATTGTGGGTCAATTTGATCTCCTGACGCAGGTATTTATTTTCAGCTTCCAGTTGAGTTTTTAATTGTTTGACTTCTGAAAGCGCTTCCCTAAGCTGGTCTTCAGCTTCTTTACGCTGGCTAATATCTTTAAACACAACAACTGCTCCTTTTAAGGTGCCATTTTCATCGATAATAGGAGTGCTGGTATATTCTACAGGAAAAGAAGATCCATCTTTACGCCAAAAGACTTCATTGTCTACAGTATGTATTTTTCCATCTTTAAATGCCGCATATATAGGGCATTTTTCTTTAGGATAATGGGTGCCGTCTGCATGAGAATGATGTGAAATATCGTGTTGTGGCTTGCCTAGCAATTCTTCCAGTTTCCAGCCGATCATTTCAGCTGCTGCAGGGTTGGCAAAAGTGGTGTGCCCTTCTGTATTCAGTCCATAAATACCTTCTCCAGCCGATTGTAATATTAGCTCATAATGCTTTTGTAGTTGCTCCAGTTGGTCCTTTACTTGTTGTAATTGTTGAGACGGATTGACAGGGCGTTTTTCCATTTTATACTATTTCCAGGCTTTGTGTCAAATATTTTTTTGCAAAATAATCATTAAAGCTATAACAAAATAAAGAGGGAGTATTCCGGGTTTTAAGTAAAAAAAGAAAGAATAACATTCAGTCAATTCTTTTGAAAAGAAAGCTGTATTCTCGCAACTGCTTAAAACCACGTCAATGAACGATATCAGAATTATTGCGACTAAAACCGAATTTGAGTATGAAAATATTTGTGTTTACAATAAGCCTTTTAGTAGGTACCGCTTTATCAATAAATGCTCAACCTACTATACACGTTCCAGCTTCACACATTTGTCAATTACCTTCTGCTCCATTTAATGGTTATATAGCCATACCTCCTGATGTGAAGGTTCCTGAGGATGTAAGCCGCCTTCCCGCTACTATTAATGTAAATTTTGTGACAGGCGGAGGTTGTAATACCTGGCCAACTGATGCACAAACAGCTATGACTTATGCCGCCAATTTATGGGCAGCGGTACTCAACTCAACAACTCCTATCAATATTGATGCCTGCTGGAATCCTAGCCTTGGAGGGAATACGCTAGGCAGTGCAGGGGCTGCATTTTATCTCGGGCTAAACGTTGGAGGGAATATATCCTGGTATCCGGTAGCATTAGCCGAACATTTATTAGTAGATCCCAATCAGGCATCTGTAGAAATAAATGCCAATTTTAATGCGAATCGTACGGATTGGTATTTTGGTACAGATATGAATGTAGCTTTCAACCAAATTGACTTTGTAACAGTTGCCTTGCATGAGATAGGCCATGGGCTTGGATTTGCAGGTGTCAATGGGATTGATGATGGTGCAGGAGGTGCCGAATGTGATGGTGTTGCAGGGGAAGGGTGCCTGGGTTTTGAAAATGCTGGTAGCTTCATTCCGGATATATACAGCAGGCAAGTAGAGAAAAGTGATGGTAATGCAGTTTTGGACGAAGCCAATCCATCTGTTGCGATTGCCAATTTATTAACAGGTAATAATGGAGGCCTTTTTGCTGGTTCAGCCAATGTTGTGAGTAGTAATGGAAGTGATGCAAGATTGTACACCCCTTCAACATATGCAGGAGGCTCTACTTATTCACATTGGGATTTTGCTACCTTTCCATCAGAATTGATGAAACCGTCCTTACCTAGTGGAGCAGCTATTCATAGCCCAGGTTTAGCTGCTAGCTTACTAGCCGATATCGGATGGTCACTTAGTATATTGCCCGTTGAATTAATAGCTTTTGATTTACGTGCAACACCAGAGGCTATAAACCTTATTTGGAGTACAGAAAGTGAAGTAAATAATGCAGGTTTTGAAATTCAACGTTCTAAAGATGCTATTCATTGGGATATGCTGGGCTTTGTTGAAGGTAAAGGAGAAGCAGCTTCTTATTCCTATACTGATTATGCGCCAAACAGAGGGCTCAACTATTACCGTCTGGTACAAACAGATTATGATGGCACAATAGAATATTCAGATGCTAAGACTATTTACTTCAATGAGGAAGTGGCTTCAATTGGCCTTTATCCAAATCCAGCTTCTCATGAACTGCTTGTAGGAGCTCCTGGCCTGGATGTTATGGAGCCGGTATTTATTTATGATTCATTCGGGAAAAGAGTGTTAGAAAGTACAATGACTGAACCTCGCTCTTCTATTTCCATAGAAGCATTGCCCGAGGGAATGTACTGGCTGAAACTAGGAGAACATAAAGCAGTACCTTTCCTAAAGCAAGGGAAATAGGGTGATAAAGAAAACATGAGTCATATACCGATCTATTTTTTGGCTTATAGCTCGGGATGAACTGTGTTCGTATCCAAATAAAAAATAGATAATTTTCAAAATATTATTTTTTAATGTCAGCCATTGCAAAATTAGGGTCATAAGCTTTACCTGATTTTGCGATGGCAAAAGCAATCTTTATCAACTTATTTGCTACTGCAATCATTGCTATTTTGAATGGTTTACCATTTCTTCTTAATCGATCAAATACCTGTTTACAGCTAGGATTGAAACGTTTAGCACTCAAACTACACTGGTATAATATCTTACGTAAAAATGCTGACCCTAACTTACAAATATGAGCAGTACCTCTAACACTCTTTCCTGATTCAAAGGTTCTTGGAGCTAGGCCT
>JAKSDI010000126.1 GCA_022360175.1 Chitinophagales bacterium | reverse complement strand
GTGCTAAAAGGCGAAAAAAAAATGAAAAGGAGTGTGAAAAGATATTTTTAGCGACCATTGAGATATTTTTAAACAACTTCATAGTATAGGAATAAAAATTGGTGGAATTCGTGCACTATTATTTTACTCTGTAGCCTGTTCCTTTAATTCAGGCTGGCTCTTATCCTGTTTTTGCTTATTTTCATCAGCATCTTGTTGTCCTTTGGTAATCGCTTCAATTATTTCCTCATCATCTTTTCCAAGATTATCTAAAAGCACTTGAGCATCATCAACAAAATCATCTTCTGGATATTTGTCAATAAATTGTTGATATAATTCTCTGGCTTTATCTACCTGATGTAGATCGCTATCCAAAGTAAAAGCTCTCATGAATAGAGACTGGGCAGATTTTTCATGACCAGGATATTGTTCATTGATGCGCTCATATAGCATCAGGGCTTTATTAAAAGAGCGTACTGAGCGAGCCACTTCAGCCGCTTTGTACAATACTTCAGGGCTAGATTCATCATTGCGTAGTATAAGTGCATATAATTCGCTGGATGAAATAAAACTATTAGCTATTCGATAATCGATTCGATTAAGAGAGTCATTATAGATACTAGCTCCTAATGCTTGTAATCTACTTTCCAGATCGGGAGTGCCTGCAGGAATTTTTTCAAATGCTTTTTTGGCAGATTCACTATCCGGGTAAGCTTTAATTAATGCCTGGTAGGCTGTAACAGCCGTCGCCTCATTTTTCATTTGTTCCCTGTAGATGTCTCCCAAAAAGACAGCCGCCATAGGAGTCGTTTCTGATTCTGGATATTGAAGGAGACTAAGTTGTAGTTTGTTGGCTGCACCTGTGAAGCGATTCATGCGGTAAAGTAGAGCAGCTGCTCGATATAGATAGCTAGGATTGTTTTCTAAATCATCAGGATGTGTGCTGATATATTCATCATACTTTTTCACAAGCTCTTGAGCGTGTTCAGTACTGGGATCATTATCTATATTTTTTTCTAATTCTTCAATAGCTAATTGCTCTGCATTGGTCTTTTCCTGACAGGCAAAAACGCTTATTGACAAAAATGCTATTAACAAGAAAGATAGGTGTTTCATGCGGAAATAATTTGAGTTATCTAACAATCTTCAATTGAATGTTTTCCAAAAATAATCTTTATACCAAGAATCAAAAAAACTCTTTAAACAAACTTTGATCCTCTCTGTTTCTCATGCACAATAATAATCTATGGGTAAGGTAAGTATCTTTTGGTTTCGGAGAGACCTGCGTATGCATGATAATGCAGGCTTGTACCATGCATTAAAGGGGAAATATCCCGTTGTTCCTATTTTTATTTTTGATAAAAATATTTTGGATCAGTTGAAAGAGAAAGACCCAAGAGTTGAGTTTATTCATGATACAATAATAAGATTAAAAAGGAATTTCCAGGAAAACAGTAGCAATCTGTTGACCTATTACGGCACGCCTGATAATATATGGAAACGCTTGTTGAAAGAATTTGATATCGGATCAGTTTATGCCAATCGGGATTACGACTCCTATTCCAAAAATCGAGATGAAGAAGTACGGCAAATATTAGAAGGAGAGGAGGTTCCTTTCTATACATTCAAAGACCATACGATTTTTGAAGGACTGGAAGTAGAAAAACCGTCAGGTGGAGCTTATACTGTATTTACTCCTTATAGCAAGAAATGGAAAAGTAGCTTGACGAGTAAAATGAGCACCATGAAAAACGAAAAAGGATGTGAAGAAAGTATTTCCTTTTATCTGAAACCATATCCTACTTTAGAGTATGTAGATCATCTGCATTCATTTAAAACCACAGATCCTCCTGCATTAAATGAAATGGGGTTTACCAAAACAAATATTAATATTCCCCCAATACAGGTAAAGAGGGGGCTGATTAGAAAATACGATCAAACACGGGATTATCCGGGATTAGCAGGTACTTCTCGTTTAGGAATTCATTTTCGTTTTGGCACGATTAGTATTCGTGAAAAGTCCCGCCATGCACAAGAACTTAATGCCACTTTTTTAAATGAATTAATATGGCGTGACTTCTATGCGATGATACTGGACAATTTTCCTCATGTAGAAAAGCGCTCCTTCCGAGAAAAATATGATCAGATAAAATGGAGAAACGATGAAAACGAATTTAAGCAGTGGTGTGAAGGAAAAACGGGTTATCCTTTAGTAGATGCTGGCATGCGAGAGCTGAATCAAACAGGGTACATGCATAATCGAGTACGGATGGTCACCGCTAGTTTTCTTACCAAACACTTATTGATTGATTGGCGATGGGGGGAAGCTTTTTTTGCAGAAAAGTTATTGGACTTTGACTTGGCAAGTAATAATGGCGGCTGGCAGTGGGCAGCAGGTTGTGGTACCGATGCAGCTCCTTATTTTCGTATTTTTAATCCTATATCACAGCAGAAAAAGTTTGATAAGAATTTTGAATTCGTGCAAAAATGGGTGCCAGAGTTTGGTACAGATGAATACCCCGAGCCCATAGTAGACCACAAAGAAGCAAGAGAGCGATGCCTAAAAACCTATAAGGAGGCTTTGAATAGGGAGTAATTGGGTATTAGGTATGGGGGTATAGATTGGTCGTCCACGAATATCACAGATTGCACGAATATGGGGATTAGTGAAATTCGAGAAATTAGTGGATATTAAAATAACTATAGTTCGGATATAGAAATGAAGATATATTTATTGCATAGATGTTATGAATTTGCCCTATACGGCTATATGGGATTGGCCGTCCACGAATATCACAAATGACACGAATATGGGGATTAGTGAAATTCGAGAAATTAGTGGAT
>JAKSDI010000147.1 GCA_022360175.1 Chitinophagales bacterium | reverse complement strand
TACTGACAATCAATGTAATGCTACTGCTACTCTGATTGTGGATGAAATAAGTGCAGCACCTTCTGCAATGAGTGCCCAAACGGATGATCCTACTTGTCTTGGTGATGAAGATGGAAGTATTCAAATTCAGGAGGTCACCGGAGGTACTGCTCCCTATTTATTTAGTGTTAATGGCTCTCCTTTTAGCAATCAAACTTTTTACAATCAACTGGGAGCAGGTGATTATGAAATAATAGTGCAGGATGCAATGGGCTGCGAACATGGCATTAATTTAAACCTTGCTGAAGCAAATGATTTAATGGTAAATGCCGGGCCAGATATAGAAGCTCAATTAGGAGATGAAGTCAATCTCAATGCGATAGTAAATATACCAGAAGAGGAATTGGTTTCTGTTTTATGGACATCCCTAGATAGCCTTAGTTGTATACAATGCTTACAGACGAGTGTTGCGCCTTCTAATACGGGTTTGTACGAAATCAGTATAACAGATATCAACGGATGTACTGCCACAGATGAGGTATACGTCTTCGTTGATAAGCGAAAAGATATCTACATGCCGACCGCCTTTTCACCAAATGGTGACGACAAAAACGATGTCTTCTTTATTCAGAGTGGCTCCGATGCTGTAAAAATCCGTTCTTTCTTGGTATTTGACCGTTGGGGAGAGATCGCTTTTCAGGTATATAATGCTCCAACTAATAATCCCGATTATGGTTGGAATGGTACTTATAGAGGGGAATTGTATAATAGTGCAGTATTCACCTGGTTTGCTGAAGTAGAGTTTTTAGACGGAGAGGTTGTTTTGTTTAAAGGGGATGTTGCTTTAATGAGGTAAGGAAAAGTTCAAATTCAAACGCAAGCGTAATTAACAAAATTTATACTTGCGTTTGAATTTGAGTTTGTACTTGCACTTCCATTTACTCCGCTTGCTGCTCAATATAAGCTCGTAAATCTTCCATTTGCTGATAAGACATTTTCTCTAAGGTATAATTAGGCATATAGGCTTTTTTTCCTGGTATTGGAGAAGTGCCCCATCGCCCTACCTGATAAATGGAATAGCGAGTATAACGACTAATGTGTTTGCTTAAATGACTGAAACTCAATTTTGAACTATCCAGATTATAAAAAGAATAACGTTCTTTTTCATGACAATGCAAACAGCTTAGTTCATAGATAAGCTTTCCATTAGCTGCATCTCCTTTCACAGGGTATCCCTCTTTTCTATCGTCCGGTGGTGTAACAAAAGTAGCAGGGCTACCATCTAGATAATAGCTTTTAATCAAAGCAATTGCTTTCTCTTGATTTTTATCCTTCGACAAAGATTGATTAATCATTTCATAATCTTCATCGCTAAGCATTAAATCGCCCATCTTCAAGTCTATTGTCCAAAGGTATGCCAGCACAGATTCCATTTCCCAATCTTCCAGTGCACGGCCCTGAGAACATTCTACTGCACATAAATGAATAGCTTCTCGCAAATCATTACGAGCAGGTTTTACCAATTCGCCATATTTCTTTTCATAATCTCCATTATAGAAATTAGTGCGATTGATGGCTCCGTATAGTGTTGTTCCCTGTAAAAAAGGAAGTCCATTGTCACGAGCATATTCAAGGCGTGCCTGAGGGTCTGCGTATCGCAAATCGGGGTCCTCTTTTTCCATATTGTGGCAACTGGTACAGACAAAATGCTTACTCTGTTTGTTAGTATTTCCACCATTAGGGTCTGATGTAATACCAATATGTACAATCTCTCGCCCTCTTTCAATAGAAACTCCAGCAATTGTGCTATCCACAATATGATCAGGTAGTACTTCTCCCAATTTCATTAATACTTCTGCTACAGATTGTTCTGCATTGATTGTTTCTACGGGAGAAGAAGCAGTATAAAACGCTAATGCCGGAAATATCACGGCAATAATAATCCAATATCTCTTATTCATTGCTAAAGATTGAATACTCTGGAAATAGTAAAACCTAAACGAAACTCACCATCTCCCCAGTTGCTTGTAGTATAAGGGACATAATCTGTTGCTATCATACCTGTGGCATTTGTGAAGTTAACCTGGAAGACGTGCCCTCCAGTATCAAATTCAAAGCCAAGCCCTACTGCTGGATAAAATCCATTATCAGAAGTACGAACATCTGAAAAAGGGAAAGTAGCATCAGCAACTAAGCTGAATACCTTGCTCATTTGTATGCGAGTGCCCGCAGCTACCGTGAATATATTATTCTCATCTTCGAAAGGAACAAGATTACGATGGGTAAGTCCCGGAGCCAGTTGCAAGGAAAAACGATCGGAAAATTTGCGCCCAAGTATTAATTGTATAGAATAAGCCAAACGATGCGCAAATTTGTCAAAACTACGTAGTACATCCGGATTATCTTCTATTTTTTCTGCTGCCGACATAGAACCTACTCCTGATAAAGTCACCGTCAATGGTGTCTGGTCACTCTGGCGCACCACTTTATACTTAGCAGTAGCATTTATTACCTGACGCAAACCTGCTTGTCCATCTGGCATAGAGCCTGCGCCTTTAGATCGGAAAATTCCGGCCATGAAATTATCTGTAAATCCATATTCTGCTCCGATCACAACATCACTTGCATTTTCCAAGCCATAAAAAGTAGGCCATCCTCCATTGTCACCAGCCAGGTCACCAAAGCGATGTCCTATCCTTACATCGAGCTTTCTCTTACCCAGCGTTTCCACACTATGCATATTTACTACGCGGGTATCTTTAAATGTTTCATAAATATTTTCCTGAGCATTAATACTCGCTAAAAAGCAGAATGCTCCTAAGAGTAACAGTAGCTTTTTCATTAGCAATAAATAATTTTTTCAAGGTGTACGGTACAACATAAATGATGTTGCCGGGAATAAGGATATTTAATATTTCTTGATTTATTTTTAAATATAAATCATCTAAGTCTACAATTAAAGTTTAAAGAATATGGAATTAGAGCATGTTTGGGATTTATTAATCGGACTCATTTCGTCACTAATTGGTTTATATTTTGTTGGAAGAACGCTCATTTAGCTTTGGCTAAAATCGCAACCTCCCGCCTCATCTAATCCAATTAATGACAAAATCGTCTCAAAGAACAAATTCCCAAACACGCTCTTATATGATACATCGCTTTTCCTGAAATCCGATATCTGTTTAATGAAAACCTTCTTCATTTTACCTCATTTTTATTTGAAAGGTAAAACTTCCGATAGCCTCTCACTTTAAAATTAATTCGATAAAAAAGCCTCCAATTCTTCTGTAAGGTGCTCAATGTCAAATGCAGAATAATCAGGTGCTGCTTGATCAATCATTTCCATATTACTTTGATGATCTTCTGCCATTTTTTCAAGACATTTCAAAATTTCATCAGCAGAATAACCCGTTACATATTGATTGCTTTGCTTGAGAATGTCTTTTAATTCTCCATCAAGGGATATCAGCATTATTTTCATGCCCAATCCCATGTAGTCAAATGTTTTTGCTCCAATCAGATTTGCATGTTCGGGTGCATTGATAGAAAATCCAAATTCGTATTGAGCAAGTTTTTGAAAAAGTTCTTTTTGACCAACAACACCACAATGCTTAATCTTGGTATCAAATAAATTTTGCAGTTGAGCATCTTCAAAAATAGGCCTTTGAAAATCATTCCCATAAAAGTGAACAATAAGTTTTTCGCGAATAATTTTATTCTTCGAAGAAGCAACTGCTTGTATAAATGGAACCAAAGCTAAAGCTCTTTCTTTAGTTAAAGAGCCTGTATAAATTAATGCAAAATTGTCAGGTGTTTCAAATGATATTCCTTTAAAATCATCTGGATCATATCCATTATAAAGGATTCTAAAAGTAGGAGAAAAATCAGGATATTTATCAGCATAATCCTGCTTTAGTTCACTCGTTGTAAAGAGTGAAATATCTGCCTTGCTTAAAGCTACAGATTCCATGCGTTCAGCTTGTTTCTTTCGAAATCTTTGCCAGGCTGTATGATTACTAATCCAATCACTCCATGGGTCTCGGAAGTCCAGGATCAGCTTGATTTCCGGGCATTCTCTTTTGACTTTAGCTGCGTGATACATGGCAGTAAAGGGGCCTCCTGTAACGACTACATCCCGTATATTTTCTTCGTGAATGAGTTTTACCGCTTTTCTCTTCATTCTACTCCCCCAACGCTGTGCAGCATCTAAATAATATAAACTATGCGAAAAAATGCGGTCGAACAATTTGATAAAAAAGGTCCGCTTGGGTTGCAAAAGAAAGGTTGGATAATCTGCCTTTATTCTATGGATATGAATGTTTGGGTTATTTTCTACATCATGGCACCAATTGATTCTATCTCTGTAAGGATAGTTAGCACAAAGTACATGAACTATATAACCCTTTCGGGTAAGGTATTTAGCAAATTTGGACCATCTTCGTGTACCTATCTGGCCTTTAGGGCAAAATTGGTAAGCTATTAATAATATTTTTTTTGATTCTGCCGATTTTTCCATAGCGACAAAGATAATCAAGATTAAAAAATATCAAATTGTTATACATTTGCCTCAAATAAACTAAAATGAAGCCTAGTACAATTTGTCCTATTTGTGATCACGAGGATACAAAATCTATACACACGCACGCATTTACGCCAACAAAACGCCATCTGCTCTCTGAATCATCCATCCCCCAAGATATTTCTTCAGACGATGAAAGATTATGGATTTTCTTTAATAAAATAGCCCATAGCAAAGAGGAGGTATTAATAAAAATGCTGTTGTGCAATCATTGTGGCTTCATTTATGGATCTCCAAGACTTACCAATCAGGATATCAATATTAAGTATACCACATTAAATCAATTGGGATTTGATAAAAAAAGACACTTAGAATCACCTGCCCACAACATGAAAGAACGCAGTGAAAGAGTTTATAAATTCTGTGCTCCTCACTTGCCCACGAACACCTCTACTGCTAAGAAAAACATATTGGATTATGGAGGTGCAGAAGGAGAACTTCTTTTGCCTTTTATTGAAAAAGGGCATAATGGTTTTTTAGTAGATTATATAGATTATCCCAATGCTGACAAAAGAATAAGTTACTTAGGTAAAGATCATAATGATATTGCTGATGATCTTCAATTTGATCTCATTCTCTTCCTTCATACTTTAGAACATGTAGTTGATCCTATACAATTGATCGCAAACTTAAAATCCAAATTAAAGCCAGGAGGTATCATCTATATTGAAGTTCCTTTAGGAGCCTGGATGGAGTGGAAATATTTGCGCGAACCCATTACTCATGTAAATTTTTTCTCCGAGCAATCTCTTTATTATTGCCTCCAGCGTAATCAACTGGATGTAAGCGCTATAGAAACTAACTGGCAGTGGGTTACTCATAGCAAGACACCATGTATTAACATCATTGGGAAAAACCAGATCGACAATGAAACTGCATCAATAACTCCCAAGTCTACAGCTCAACAAATGCAGGCATTTTCTCAATTTGCGGAAGCACTAAAAGTTAATTCCAGATATTATGGCAAATTGATGGTTAAAAGCTGGTTGAAACTTAAGTAAGAGTATCTTAATTATTTTTTTCTAAGAATGTATGCCCCTTTTTCCAGTGGGATATACTCTTTAGAGAAACCATATTGCTTACACCATAATTCCACAATATTTTTCTCTGCGAGCCTGTTTCCATCATCTAAAAGTATAATGCTATTAGTATTCATCTTATCAACAAGGAGAGGAAGTGCAGGAAAACGGGCATTCTTTTGTAAATGAACCGGAGGCCCATCTACAATTAACAAATCTACAGAAGATAAGGCCTTAATTTTTTCATCCATAGCATACCACTGCCAGTTATTTCCATCAATTTCATAATTCGTAATCGGAGCGTGTAAAATATGGCTATTAGGGTTTTGTATATTGGAACGTGTTAGAAGCGCATATTTCTCTTCATGTTCAAGAGCATAATGCTGAGATTTGGGAGAGTGCTGTAATAACCATTCAGAAACCACCATACTAGAAATTCCTGAACTTGCCTCTACAATTACTTTCGGTTGTCTTTCTTGAAGCAGCGTCAATATTAATTTTAAGAAATCCGGTGCTCCTGCATGATTACGCATTTTTGGAAAAACCCCCTGAGGTTTTAAATAGTGGTATATGGAAAACAAAGATTCTATTTGATTATAATTGTCAGAGCGCTCTTCCAGCCGTTTAAGAATCAACTGTACAATTCGAAATACTATAATCAGAGTAGCTATTACTATAAAAGAAAAACAATAAATAAAAACCGAGCTTTCTGTATACTGATCCGCAAGTAAAGCCATTAACATTACAACGACTACACCTATCACCCATTTCTTAAAAAAGTCTAACCTAGCGTATTTTTTTAGCTTGTTTTCCATACTATATATTTTCTTTCTGCGCGAATATATCATTTTCGATTAGTTTTGCTTCACATATAATAGGACAAAATGGGCATCATCAAACGCCAGGGCATAAAATACAGTATTGTAGGCTATACTGCTACAGCTATTGGAGCATTAAGTACCATATTCATCTACCCTTTAGATAAAAGTATTTATGGGTATGCACTTTTTTTAGTAGGTACAGCTACCTTTTTCTATCCATTTATGTCTGGTGGTGTTGCTAGTTTAGTTATCCGCTTTTTTCCTGAAATGAAAACTGAAGATAACCAAAATCATGGTTTTCTGGGTTTCACTCAGATAGTATCTATAATTGCTTTTTTACTTTTTGGAAGTATTGGATTACTCTTTAAAGACTCGCTTTATCAAGGCATGCTATGGTTGGATATGGATGCAGATCTCATATTTGACAATATAATGATCATACTGGTATTGACTTTTCTGATTACACAGATCAGTATTTTAACCCCTTACACTAGTAATTATCAACGGATAGTTGTACCAAATATATTGACCAATCTCTTATTCAAAATCATCCTACCTATTTTAATCCTTCTGTACTTCTATGGTTCCATTAATGAAGTGATCTTTGGATGGGGCGTAGTTGGGTATCATCTATTAGGATTTCTGAGCTTGGCTGTATACTTGTATTTCATTGGGGGTTTAGATTGGATTGTCAATGTAAAAGCATATACGAGAGAACGTATAAAAAGAATGCTAACCTATACCATTTACGGTATCCTCGGCTCCATTGGCAACATTCTTGCTTTCCGCATCGACCTCTTTATGGTACCAACCATGTTAGGCTTATTTAGTACAGGTATATACGGTATATCACAATTTATCGGGGCAAGTGTTGAATTACCGACCAAGGCTCTTTTTCAAATTTCCGCTCCCATTGTCTCCAAAGCAATGAAGGAAGATGATTTGGAGCATGTGGAAATGATATACAAAAAAGCATCTCTTAACCTATCAATTGTAGGCTTGCTATTGCTTGCGTTGATAATGAGTAATCTGGACGCTTTACTCCACCTCACCAATGATTATGATAGCCTGGCGGCAGGTAAAATGGTTGTGTTTTGGGTAGGCCTGACTAAATTGGTAGATATGGCGACTAGTGTAAACTCGCACATAATTGGCTATTCTAAATATTTTCGCATCAATTTTTACATTATACTGTTGATGGCAGTGCTTAATATAGGCCTGAATTTTTGGTTAATCCCTCTATATGGCATTACAGGTGCAGCCTTTGCTACCTTTTTGTCTATCGCTACAGCCAATACAATGCGCTTTATTTATGTATGGTTTCGCTGGAAAATACAACCTTTTTCATACAAGCATTTAATTGCTGCCTTACTTGTATTGATTACGTTTGGAGTGGCCAACTTATTACCAATGGCCAACACACATCCAATCCTGTCAATTATTATCCGATCTATAGTAATTGTAGTAGTTTTTATACCTACAATTTGGTACCTAAAGCTATCGGAAGATATTAATGAGATGATTCAGAACATATGGAATAAAATAAGTCAGTATATAAAGAGGTAGTAATCAGGCACAATTACTACTCCATATTGTTGACAATCAACTCTGCAAGATCGTATACCATTACCTCTTCCTGCTTGTCCTTAGCCTTTACACCATCTGACATCATTGTAAGGCAGAATGGGCAATTAGCAGCAATCACTGTTGCACCTGTATCGAGTGCTTCTTCAGCCCGTTCTATATTGATACGCTTATTTCCTGGTTCATCCTCTTTCCACATCTGAGCTCCCCCCGCACCACAACAAAGGCCTTTGGTGCGACAACGCTTCATTTCTACCAACTCTCCATCCAGTGCTTCCAATACCTTACGAGGTGCTTCGTACACACCATTAATACGGCCTAGATAACAGGAATCATGATAGGTTATGCGCTTTCCTTTAAATTCTCCTCCTCCTTTCATCTTGATACGCCCCTCATTAATCAGTCCCTGCAATAGCTGAGTATGGTGTACTACTTCATAGTTTCCTCCTAATGCCGGATACTCATTCTGCAAGGTATTAAAACAGTGCGGGCAAGCCGTCACAATCTTCTTTACATTATACATATTCAACACCTCAATATTTTGAAGTGCCAACATCTGAAATACAAACTCATTCCCTGCCCGGCGAGCAGGATCACCTGTACACTGCTCTTCATTTCCCAATATGGCGAAGTCGATGCCTACTTCGTTCAAAATTTGTACAAATGCCAAGGTCACTTTTTGCGCACGACTATCAAAGCTACCTGCACAGCCTACCCAAAATAAGATTTCTGGTTCTTTACCCTCAGCAGCCATTTCTGCCATGGTGGGTATATTGAGTTGCTTACTCATGTATTTTTTCTTTTTGCTCTATATCCTGAATATGTTGTTCTATTTCTGCTACCTCTTTATCTAGTCCCAATTGCTGATATAATTTGCTGGCTTGCTTAAGATACTTAAGGGCCTCCTCCAATTCCTCTTTTGCACTATAGATCAAGCCGATATTACCTAATTGAGTCGCCTCACCTTGAAGAGAACCTACTTTCTTATGAAGCTCTAAGGCCCCCTTCAGATATTTCAAGGCCTCCTCCAATTCCTCTTTTGCACTATAGATCAAGCCGATATTGCCTAATTGAGTCGCCTCTCCTTGAAGATAACCTACCTTCTTATGAAGCACTAAGGCCTCCTTATGATATTTCAAGGCCTCCTCCAATTCTCCTTTTGCACTATAGATCAAGCCGATATTACCTAAGTCCGCAGCCTCTCCTTGAAGATAACCGATCTGGCG
>JAKSDI010000231.1 GCA_022360175.1 Chitinophagales bacterium | reverse complement strand
TTAATTCTTACACTTGCCGAGCTATCTAAATGGATAAATCGAGTCCATTGTCCTTGTGCGAATCCAAAACCTCGCTTAATAACACCAGAGTCAGAACCCGGAGGCTGATACTTCCATCCGAATTTTTCAGCTCCTTTTTCTCGCTGTATCTTACGAAGTTCGTGAGGATCTATAATGTCTCTATACCTAAGTGGGTCCATGCCTAGTTTTTCTGCAGCTTCATCTATTAGCTGCTCCAATGAAAAACATCCTTGCACATTACCAGGAGCTCGAAAAGCAGCCCCTGGGCCGGCATGAGTAAATACATCGTATTGAGCCGTACGGAAATTTGGGCAGGTGTACATATCTTGGGCCACCCTGCCAACACCTGCTCCAAGCCCTACCCCCGCAGTACCATAAGAAGTTAGGTCAATAGCTGTCAGGGTCCCATCTTTTTTAATTCCAATAGATAGCATTTGATGAGAATTAGGCCTATTACCTGCCGATATGTGTTCTTCCTCTCTATCCAGCATAAATTTCACTGGACGTTTTGCCCTTTTAGATAAATGAGCTGCTGCGACACCAAAGTTTCCGGCACCAAACTTAGCACCAAAGCCTCCTCCCATATACTCTGCAATTACTCGTACTTTACTTTTGGGCAAGTCAAATACTGTAGCAAGATCATTTCTGACTCCTTTAGTAGATTGTGTAGAGGCATAGACTGTTAACATATCTGCCTGCCAATCGGCTACTACACCATGTGTTTCCATTGGGCAATGTGTTTGTACCTGAGTACGGAATTCTCCTTTCACCACAAAATCTGCTTCTTCCATTCCTTTATCCACATCTCCTCTAGGCCCTCCCAGAAAACTATTTGTGGACGGCCCTCTTAAATTACCTTGTTGTCCCTCCGCAGCTTTCACTCCAACATCTCCATCACTACCTTCATCCTCTATCTCTTGTTCATAAACGAGAGGAGCTCCTTCTTCCTTTGCTTTATCCAAATCAACTACAAAGGGTAGTAGCTCGTAATCAACTTCAATTAATTGCAATGCTTCTTTAGCGATGTTGATAGATTTTGCAGCTAATGCTACAATAGGCTGCCCTACATAACGTAGTGGTGGCAATTCTCCTTCTTCATATATTTCTGTATGAGTGATATGCCCATCTTCCTGTTCTATACCTTCTGCAGGCTGCTGCCCCATTACATGGATTGCATATACTCCCGAATAGCTCCTGGCTTTTGACAAATCCATTCGCTTAATAATAGCATTAGGATGCGGAGATCGTAAAAAACGGCCATAAAGCATCCCTGGAAGTTGGATATCTGCGGTATACTTTGCCGTCCCTGTTACTTTATAAACAGCATCTACTCGTTTTGTACGTTTACCTACAACATTTAATTCTTTGTTAATAGGCATAGGACTTGGCTCATCGATTCCTACTTCTCTTTCTTTTTCTGTAAGCCCATAACCAGGAGTTCCATAAGGTAATTTTATCTGTTTAGAATACAAATGTTTAGCCGGTTGATGGTTTGTTTTTTCATCGTGTACCGGTAGGATAATTTTTCTTTTATCTTTCTTTGACATGATTTTCAGTTTGAGATCCAGAAACAATATGCTCCATACATAGGAATGTACAAGCACTTTCCGTTGGTAAGCTTATTTCCTGGCGGCAGCTAAAGCCGCTTCGAAAACTTTTGGATGTGTGCCACATCGACAAAAATTACCACTTGTTGCTTCTTTGATATCGTCAAGCGTAGGATCGGGATTTCTTTTTAGCAGAGCAGTACAGCTCATAACCATCCCTGGAGTGCAAAAACCGCACATTGTAGCATCATGCTCAATAAATGCCTCCTGAACAGGATGTAGTTTTCCGTTCTCAGCTAGTCCTTCTACAGTAAGGACTGATTTGCCTTCTACATCCAGTGCAAGCGTCAAACACGAACAGATTGGTTTATCATCAAGTAAAACTGTACAGGCAGAGCACGCTCCACGATCACAACCAACTTTAGTACCAGTCAGGTGAAGTTCTTCCCGAAGCATCTCTGCCAGGGTAGTCCGGGGCTCAACAATTACCGTGTAATCTTTACCATTAACATTGATAGTCATTGACACTTCATCAGGCCCTAAAACAGTCGTTTTATCTGCCTTCCCATCAGGAGATGTAAAACTCAATAAGCCTGTACCTAAGGCTACCGTTCCTGCAGTTGTCACACCTGCTCCCTTCAAAAAAGACCGTCTTGATACAGGTTTCTTTTGGGGCTCAGTTTTTTTTGCGTCGGATGTTTTTTTCATTACAAAGTATTGTATTTGAGATGATACAAGATATTAGGTTCGTTAAAATACTAAAAGCCCAATTCATCTCAGTCAGAAGTAATAAGTTTTATAATGTTAAAAGCTTTAACATATAGTTTTTTCTTTTTAACAAGTTTAGCACCCTAACAAAACAAAAACAAATAAAAATAAAAATAATTAGTTTTTTATTTCGTAAAAAACATTATATTGATAGTATATTCCATAAAACACAGAGAAATGAATAATTATCCTTCTGTAACCAAACATATGGCCACCAATTTGGTCACCTTTACTCCTGATACCAATATTAGGGATGCAGTGGATATGATGTTGAAGAAAAAAATATCTGGTGCTCCTGTGTTGGATAAAGACAATGAGTTGGTTGGTATGCTTTCGGAAGTGGATTGCTTGAGAATTTTGCTAAATGGCCTATACAATGAAGAACCTGCCCAAATGGATAAGGTGAAATATTATATGTCGCAAGCAATCAAGACAATTAAGGAAGATAAGACCATACTCGATGCTGCTTACGAATTTATCCATTCAGGTTACAAGCGGCTTCCCGTAGTCGATTTAGAGGGCAATTTAATTGGACAAATTAGCCGAGTAGATATTTTGAGAGCTATCCAAAAAATGAAGCCTCAAATAAAGCATGTGCCTGATTCCTGGAAAGGAAGAGAGCCTATTTTACCTGAACACAAAAAATCTCGTTACAACGAAAACGCATAGAGTAGTAAAAGCAAGAGTTTATTTTCGGGCAGCACACACTTAATATACTGCCCGAAAACTTCTACTTAGCAGAGCTAAGCCATATTCACATTGACTCCACGCCCCAATTGCTTTAACATATTCGCATGATTTTTAAGTGCAGATCGGAAAGACGGAAGCGTATTATATGGCAAGCCATATTCTTCTGCTGTTTCTTTAACAATTTTAGAAATCTTCTTATAGTGAATATGGCAAATATTTGGAAAAAGGTGATGTTCTACCTGAAAATTCAATCCTCCCACAAACCAAGAAAGCAAACGATTAGCAGGTGCATAATTGGTAGTTGTCAGCAACTGGTGAATAGCCCAGTTATTTTCGAGTTTACCTTCTTCATCCGGAGCAGGAAATTCTGTTACTGACATTACATGAGCTGTCTGGAAAACACATGCCAATAAAAAACCCAGTGTTAAGTGCATAATAACAAAGCCTATGAGGGTCACCCACCAGGCTACTCCCGCAAAGGCTATTGGCAATACCAATAGATAGATGTAATAGAATATCTTGATAAAGACCAGCTTAATCATTGTTTTTGAATAATTCACTCCGTGTTGCTCCAACAAACCATTATTCTTATATCGTGTTAGTTGGCGAAAATCTTTAGTCGTTGCCCACATAGCAGTCATTAAGCTATATAAAAACCATGCATAGATATGCTGTAAGCGATGAAAACGGCGCCATTCTTGTTCTGGAGAAAATCGAAGCAAAATTCCTGCATCAATATCTTCATCCATGCCATGTACATTTGTATATGAATGATGCAAGGTGTTGTGTTGAATTTTCCAGTTTTGAGTAAAGCCTCCAATGAAATTAATCAAGGCTCCCAGTAACCTATTAACGTGTTTATTTCTTGAATATGCACCATGATTTGCATCGTGCATGATAGAAAAGCCAATGCCTGCAGTATTTATTCCTAATAAAGACCAAGCTAATAAGTTCAGCCAAACATTATTAGAAACACCGCTTAGGATAAAGGCATATAAAGCAATAAAGACAAGTAGTAGAACTACCGTCTTAACTACCATAGCTGTATTCGCGTATCGGCTTATATTATTTGTTTGAAAATAATCATTGACACGCTTACGAAGGATACGGACAAAATCAGGATGGTCCGTTCGGTTAAATTTAAGATTAGTGAAACTCATTGATATAGGCTCATCTGATTGAAGAATAATGCACAAAATAACAAAGAAATAGATAAGGTATCCATTAAAAAATAAAAAATGGCCGTATTCTGAGAAGAGGTAATTTATCAACCTTCAGAGAATACGGCCATTTTTAACAAACACCTTTATCTGATTTCACTCGATATCTGGTGCATTGATACTATCTGCTTTACCTTTTTTCTTGGTAAACGCAACAATCAATATCCAAGCAGGAATGATAATTAATAAAGCAACCATAACAAGGAAGGCTGCTTTAGCCTGAAAGAGGTCAAACAAATACATAATGCTAGTTAAATTTGATTTCCAAATCGTGTAGTAGTTCAAGAATAACTCTATGTACTACTCATCGGCATCAATAATAAGGCTAAATACCAGATCCTCTTCTGACTTTTATCACTCCACTTGCTGAAAAAACTCATTTTTTTTATTCCTCGAACAACTGCCTTTTTTTAGTATCAAAAGGCAGTTGTTCAGAGAATTGCATGTTATTACTTCTGCGCAGCTTTTGCTCTATTTAAGAACAAGCGAGCTGTACCAATATCAACTGGCTGGATTTCATACGTATTTCCATCATCCATTTTCATAATCAAATCTTTACTCTTCATTGCTCCCAGTTCATCCATAAAGGCAGTATTATTGGAAGTTACACTCAATATCCCCTGCTTAAATCCAAAGTAGTAGAACAATTCACTTGGTGATTTGATATATATATACATTCGATCATCTTCATTAGATGGCATTTTAAATTCTACATAAGATTCCAATTTTTTATTCAATGGCTCTCCATCGATACTAATCAATCCTAACTTTGTTTCTTGCGACACAAAAGACTGATACTCAGGATTCCATTTGACTGGAATTTTACTAAAAAGGAATGTATACGAATTAATTTTATCTGGCACATCTAAAATACCTGCCCCTAAAGTTGATAATGCTTCATCTGTTTCTTTACCTGGAGGAAATAGATTAATAAGAGCCGGACGATAGAAGTCTAATTCTGTTAGATAAATTACATTGGAGGCATCAAAGCTGTATTCTTTAATATCTGATAACATAATTTTCACCAACTTATCAGGTACTATCAGCTTTATTCCCGTCATCATATCTCCTTCTACCTGATATTTGCGCTCTGGTTCATCCTGAGGCCCAGTTTGTTGTACCAAAGAGGCGGTATCTGAAACGATCAGGTTTTCCATTTTTTCTTCACGCATCTCAGGAAAAGTAGACCTCAATACTCCTGCTGCTTCTACACTTACATATTTTAATCCCGAACCGATATTCAATTTTCCACTTCCTACTACTCGTCCATCGGTATTATAAAACGTCATTTTATTACCGCGCATATTATTTGCTATCACGCGTAGAGAGTCTCCAAATTCGAAAATATCCTTTTCTTTAGTATAAGTAAACACTCCTTTTGTTGGCAATATGGCACGGTCTTTTCGAGTAAATAATGGAGCCATTATACGCGGATAGACTTCTGCTGTTTCTTTACTCAAAAAGAAACCATTGCCTGTTGGATCACCTTCATAAGTTTTAGGTTCATCATAGCTGATTGCCAGGTTGTTTGTATCCGCAGTACTTTTAATAGTAAACCAAAACTTGTGTGGCAGGCGATCAGCATCAAGGCGAGCAAATCCATCAAAAGAAAGGTTGTTAGATGCTGCACTTAAACTAATTGTACCCTGAAATTCCGTGCGATGATCAATATAGAAATTGTCTTCAGGTAGCACATCTCCTGTTCCAGTTGTAAGTGGAATTCGTTGAGACATTTTCCCTTTCCCTATCGGTTGTCCTACAATATTTTCAAACTCTATCTCTTGTTCTTTATCTCCAATATTATATTCATAAAACCCCGATGCTTTATAATCTCGGCGTCCAATTACATTTACTGTAGCTCGGTTAATCACGTGATACTTATTAATAGTATCTGCAATAATCTGTGCATTTTCCAAAGTTGCCATATTCCCCCCTCTTTCAATTTGGATATATCCACTATCAGGATAGATGAAGGCATCTGCTGATACAATATGTGGCACTCCACTCACTTGCAATTCATCTGATTTCAAATCATAAAAAGCATCTCCACCTTCAAAAAACAAGGAATCTTTATCAGGATGAAGAGAAACAAATTTTCCTGGTTTATTAGGATCTGATTTAAACGTGATGTTTTCTGCTGCCATATCCCACGTAAACTCATTCATGGAGGTCTTGTACTGGATAGCCGGCAACTTGGTTTCCAGGTATTCATCATTCGCTTTAAAAGTAGCTAGTTGTTCATCAAAGTCAACATCACTTACTACGTTTTCGGTAGACAGAGCAACATCCTCTAAATCGTGGGTCTTAATTTTCACATTAGTAGTATCCGCATAAGAGGAATAAGCCCCAAATGAGAACAAATCAGAGGTCATTGTAGCCGTTTCCCAATCAAAGGTTCCCACCCCTTTCAAACCACCAGGAGTTAAGATCAAGGTTCCATCTAAAGTATGTTGGCCTTCCTGGAATAGTGCAAATGCCGCTTCTTCTGATCGTATATACATACTGTCCTGGTATGGCTGCCAGTCAATTTTCACATCCAATCCTTCCACCTTAGGTACTTCTTCTCCCTCTGTGCGGTTTTCATCCAGGTCAAATCGTTCTGCACTTGCCAGCATTTGTTTAGGCATAAAAATGATATCTTCAGAATCGATAGAAGCTCCGAGGTAAGTAACATTTCCGTTTGCAAGTAACCCCTTATTACTCAAAGAAATTTCCCCTTTGTATTGACCTTTTCCGCGATAAGCGGGATAACCATCACCTTCAGTCTCTGTAATAAATCCAATCGATTCATCTTCCTGAAGCGTACCCAACTCATCAAAAGTAGGGAATATATCTGCTGAAAACAGCGTACCTTCAAATTGTACATCTTCACGAGTATAAAAATCAAGATGATTAAAGCTGAATGGATACAGCTGGAAGAAGAATGAATCTCGGGTATAAGCTCCATTCTGGGTTCCCTTATAATCATAAAAAACAAACGATTTATCTTTACTCTGCAGAGATGGGAACATTGGGATATCATCCTTACCCGATTTATTGGAAGGAGCATCTATTAATAAGACTCCCGTAAGGTGCTCAATCCGCGAGCCTATAGATAAAGCTTCGGGATTTCCTTTGTTTACATTTCCTGTTGGCACAAATAAATCAAAAAAGCGAATCGAATCTAGTTCCATATGAAAGGGATCGTATTCAAAATGAAAATCTTTCCCTTCCATTGTAGTAAAACCAGCATAGATTTTCCCATCCAAATCCATATCCCGATTGGTTTTCATGGTAAGACGATTCCCCTGAGGCTGAGCAGCTACCTTTTGTTTTTCACTAAACTCTATTATTTTCACTCCACTGATATCAATCGTATTATCAGTGAGGTTCATCACCGCATTAGTCGTATCAGTCTCTGATTCTATTCGCAAGACATCATAATCTGTCTTTTTAAGATGGGCATTGGCATAAAGAAGTACTTTATCTTTAATTTCGACTTCCTCTTCTTCATTATCATAATTGATAAATCCCCGGGCTACCATATCAAATAGTAAGCTTTTAATATTTTCTACCGTAAAGCGAGGATTTAATTTTTTTGCTACAACATCAGCAGGCAAAAAACGAGTGCCTTCATGATCATACAGAATTTTCAAGGCTGCAATAGGATTCACCGTTGCAATATTTTGCAGCGATTGATAATCTCTTTCCTTGAAATAATCCAGTGATTCAAAAACAACAGGTTCCTTTTGTTTCATAGGTATCTTCTCCCTTCCTATCGCAATCGAGTCTCCATTCAGATAAGCCGTAATGTTCTCAGAATAGAAATTGACTTTATGCATCGAACTATAGAAAGGGTTTTGGTCACTGGCTCGTTCTCCACGAGAAAGCGTCATCACTCTGTCTTGTATATCAAACTTTACATTGATCGATGGATGTAAGATAGAATCTTGCCCAAATGTAAGAACACCATCTACCCCCTGCCCGGCAATCAATTCTCCCTTTTTAATTTTAAACAGCTCTGACGTACCTCGGAAAGATGCCTGGCTATTCACATCTGTAATGTTGATTTTGGCATTATTTTCTTTAGAACCAAGTCCATACACAGTAGTACCCTGCAATTTAAAGCCCCCTTCATAATAAATCCCTTCTCCAATATCTGTTAGCTCTAAACGTTCATTAGACTCAAATCGGGGAAAAGAACCATCTGTCGCATCATTTTGTGCTACCAATTTATCGCTGAACGATCCCGAGATGACTCTGCTACCAAAATAAGTAGGATAGTGCATTTTTGCTTTACTTACTTTGTACAGGCTAGACTTCATTTCAAATTCATAATCTTCCAGCTCTGCAAACACTTCCGGGCCTGAACCATGGCGTTCCCAGGTAACCTTGCCTCCTTCTCCTTTCCATATTTTATCTACTGGTAAGAAGTGGCCTGAGGTTCCAAATATAAAGATGGAATCCACTCGTCTACTGGCCATTAAGTCTACTTTATCGAAAGCAATGACAGGCTCTTTTTCTACAAAATCGAAGGAAAAATTATCCGTTAATGCATACCAGGATGTTCCTCCTGAGGAAGAATAACGCAGTGCCTGCCTCTCAAAAAACTGCATAGAGAATTTCATGAATTCATCGAACGGCTTCAATCGACGATTTTCAATATTAGCCAACACCTGATCCAGTACAGAATGCCATTCCTGAAAATGACGGGTAGGGCTATTTGTACTTTTGACTTTTGTTAATGCATGCAAATAATTCTTAAAATAGGGATTTGCTACCATTCGCTGAGCAAGCATAGCATTACCTGTTTTAAGGATTTGTTGAATTTCTTCTTCGGAATAGGCTCCGTTATTAAATACTTTTTCAAATTCCTCATATGCTTCTATCAAAGCTTTTCTTTTGCTTGAAGTCATATATTCCTCCAATTGGCGCATAAACTCCAGATGATCTTCTGAAAAACGCTCCAACCGTTGGGACTGTAGAGGAGTAGTAAATACAAATAATGCTAATAAACTGTAGAGGATGTGTCTCATAATTATGGATAGATAATTTTCTTTATTTGTCTTTATTTCAAAGACGAACCAAGAAGTCGGTCACTTACTTAAGTTTAAAACTTATTTACTAACTGAGAACAGTAAACAGCACCAGTCACCACGCTCCCAGCCTTTCTCAAAAGTATAAGCTTGCTCAACAAAAGCATTTATAACTAATTCTTTGTCTCTAATCAACAAACCTGATGCAAGCAGATAGCCATTGGCAGACAATTTTGCATATAACGGAGCGATAGAGTCTAATATTACATTTCTATTTATATTTGCCAAAACTATGCCAAAATTTGAAGACTGGATGACATCAAGGGTTCCGTGAAAGGGATGAATAGATGTACAATCATTGAGCACTGCGTTCTCCTCTGTATTTTCAAATGCTTCTTTTTCAATATCAACTGCTTCAATATCTGTTGCTCCCAATTTTTCTGCAAGGATTGCTAAGATACCTGTCCCACAGCCATAGTCCAGCACACGGGCATTAGAAAAATTTATATTTTCCATTGCCTTCATCATCATATAAGTAGTAGCATGATGCCCTGTACCAAAAGCCATTTTGGGACGAATCAGTATATCATGAGTTATCTGTGGCTGAGGATCGTGAAACTCCGCACGAATAATGCAGAAGTTGTCAATCACAATTGGAGAAAAATTTGATTCCCAAACTGCATTCCAATTCTGATGAGGAATATGTTGGCGAACATATTTAAATGCAAAGCGCTGAGCCAAATCATCTACTCCTTGCTCTATTTCCTCAGTCCATTTATCCACAGGAATATAAGCACTGAGGCCAATTTCAGATTCTTCGAAAGTATCAAAAGGATAATCGGAAAGAAATGCAATAACAGGTTCTACCAAGGTAGTATCTACTGTTATTCTAAAACAATAATAATCCATGACTTAAGTTAAAATGATATCACCCTAATCTGAATATCAAGGGCAATTTTATTTATGGCTATTATGCCTCAATGTAGCTGGAGCAACTCCCAGGCTGGATTCAAAACGTAAATTTGGAAAACTACTTTCTATACCAATCCTTATTATTGCCAAATGATGAATAGCATGATCGTAGGCAAACATCAATTCTCTACCAATAGAGGAATGTACTTCAGGACGATCAGGAGTACAGGAAAATTCTGCCAGAACTGCTATAATTTGCCCCTCATCCAACTCTTTTAAAGCTAAATTCATATCATGATAAGCCTGTCGGGCAAACGCAATATCTTTTTCTAGTTCCAGTCTGCGTTTACGACTAGAATAGTCTATCACGCCTTCTACACTTCCTTCTATAATACAGTGATAAAATTCTATGATATGTCGAAAATGTTGTCCAACTGAAGCACCATTGAATAAATCCAACGGCCTACAATAATCAGCAGCATTCATTTTGTCCAATAAACTTGTTACCTGTTCTCCTATTTCAAGGGCTCCTTGTTTACAATCCATGTCTTATCAGTAGGTGAATATTATGTGGCAAGAAGGGGATTGATCATCAGCAAATAATGATTCATGACTTGACTTAATCATCAATCCTTTTTCTCTCTTTTTAATAAATTTCTTTTTTTGCTTCCTTC
>JAKSDI010000229.1 GCA_022360175.1 Chitinophagales bacterium | reverse complement strand
GGGCTAGAGCATAAAGGAAATTGGTATGCAACAGTGGCACCGGATAATAATTACCTCTATAACTCCAAAGAACTCAATAGAGACTTTGATATAAATTTGTATGAATATGGAGCGAGGTGGTATGATCCGGCGATAGGGAGGTTTACAGGGGTGGACCCGATTGCAGATCAGTTTGCACATTTGAGTGTATATAACTATGCAAGTAATGACCCGATTAAGAATATTGATTTGCATGGACTGCAGGGAGTACCTAATTATATGGTGGATCATATTAAAAAGAGAGTTGCAAATGCGGTACAGGGAATGGCAGATAATGCCGCAAGTACTTTAGAATCTGCAAGAGAGTCTGTAGTACAACTTGGTTCAAATATTAGAGAAGGATTTAAAGAATTAGGAGAGTATATAGGAGATCAGGAAGGTACTCCTACTGCGGAAGATTACCATGATACAGGAGAAGTTGTAGATAGGGATGGGTACTCAGTATTATCGGAAGGTGGTTTGAAATCTAATGGGACAGCGAATACCCCAGAAGCAGAAGAAGGAGTAGATCAGTATATAGAAGCAGGTGATCTCCAAACTCATGGAACAGGTGTTTCAGCTGATTTTGTAAAAGATAAGGTTGGACAGCCTTTGAATGCAATTAACCGAGCTTCGGATGCAGTAAGTCAAGGTAGAGAAGCAGCAGGAGAATATAGAGATTCAAATGAAGAAGAACTAAGATTAGATACAACTTGGGAATTTGGTACTAGTAGACAGAGAAGGTTCAGGCCAGATGATGAAAATTAAACACGTTATGAAAATGAATGTATTTGAAAGTTGTACTTTTTCTATTGTTATACTTTTCCTATTTACGTCTTGCAATAAAGATGATTGCAAATATGTTGAATATTTTGAGGATAACTCTCCAAAGTTAAAAATGTGCACTATTGATGAGGATAAAAGTCACTATTGTTATGAAGAACTCTATAATAATGGAAAACTTGCCTTAAAGTTTTGCCTTATCGATGGAGAGTTTGAAGGAGAAGTGATAGAATATTATACTATGGGTGCTGTGAAAAAGATTACTACATATGTCCATGGTAAAAAGCATGGTGATTATTCTTCATATAAAGAGGATGGTCGTTTATCCAACTATAACTATTTCTATGAAGGACATCCATGTTATATAGAAACTTACGAATATGATAATAATCAGCAAAAAATAAGCGTAGATGGTTTTAATCCAATTTTAACATTTGATAGTGGTACCATTTTTGCTGTAGGAGATACCTTTAGATTTAAGGTAAGTTTACCTGTTCCTGATAGTTTATTAAAGGGAAGAGAATTATATTTTGCATATCAAATGAAGTCTATTGGTTTGAAAGATAGTGTGATAGTTCATCCTGCTAATGAAGCTTTGATCACAAACAAAACAGAAAAGTCTTTCAATATTATATTAGATACATTAGGGAAGCAGATTTTTTATGGACATTTAGTACATAAAGAAGAGAATTTATTCTATAACTCATTTGAACAAATAATCGAGGTTGTACCTTCGCTACCTGACGGATAAGTTTTTATTACGCTGCCCTTAGAATGCACTGTAAATGGTCTGTGACTCGGCGCAGATAAATAGCTTAGAAAATTTAAGAAAAGTACCCTGTCCTTGTTTAGGACGGGGTAATTTTTTATGAGGCGTACTGATGCTATCCTGTCCTGATCAGATCATCAGGACGGTCAGTATGAATAAGCCTGCTACGCTATGGACCACGCTACCTTTAGAGTGTGTTGTAAGGAGTTTACCTCACGCTGCCCTTAGTATACGCTACAACGAGTCTGCGACTCGGCGGAGTTATTATAAAGAGCTCAGTATATACCTTGTCCTTGAAAGAGGAGGACGGGGTATTTTTATGCTTTTTGATAAGCTACAAGCATTTCCTTAACTTACCAGAGCAAATAGGTAGTATGCAAATCACCTATGATGCTACGGGAAGGAAGTGGGAAAAGATAGGAGAAGGCAATGTCAAGACAGAGTACATCAATGGTATAGAGTACAGAGATAATAATCTAGAAGCGGTCTATGCCTTAGATGGAAGAATTGTATATGATCATGTAGGAGATGAATACAGGACAGAATACTTCCGCCAGGATCATTTGGGTAATAACCGTCTGACATTCTGTGATTTTAACAATAACGGAATAATAGAAATATCGGATGATCCAGGTACTCAGGAAAATGAGTTGGAGATTACTCATTATGTTTTAAGCCGCTATCGCGGTTCACTCCGCCAAATGTCCATTGGACATTTGATCCTGATTTTTCAGGATTACGCTCGTTCATCCATTTGGAATGGAACAGAATGGGAATTGGTATGCAACGGTGACACCGGATAATAATAAGCTTTATAATGGGAAGGGACTGAATAGGGACTTTGACATAAATCTATATGATTATGGTGCAAGGTGGTATGACCCGGCTATTGGGAGGTGGTCAACGATAGATCCGTTAGCGGAAGAGTTTTTCGCATATTCTCCGTATAGCTATGTTATCAATAATCCCATCGCTTTGATTGACCCAACAGGGATGAAACCAGAAGATATCTATTTGCTATTTTGGGAAGGAAATGAAGATACTCCTGGACATGCTGCTATAGCAATAGATGAATACGATAGCGAAGGAAATAAGACTGGAAATGTAACAGTTTATGAATTATATGCTGGAGAGGAATATACGACTTACACTATGCCAAACTCAACGTTAGATGCCAATTACAGGGTTCACTCGGGCATTACACTTTCAGAAGCTCAAACTAAACTAGGTCCAGATGGTGTGATTCAAGTTGCCACTAGCAAAGATCAAGATCAAAAGACCTTGAGTAAACTATCAAGCATGAAAACAAATTCCGATCTCTCTGTGAACAAGTACAATGCGGAAACTAATAATTGTTGTGACATAGTAACGAAAGGATTAGAAGAAGTATACCCTACGAGCAAAGATATGGGAAATACAAATGTTAAATTTAAGGTTAGAGGTTTTACTTTAAATCAAGGCGAAGTAACTAATCCCAACAAACTTTGGAATGGCCTAAGAAAACAACCAGGTGCCAAGGTTATTAAAGGAGCAGACAGAGATTATGATGCTGAAGCTCCTCAAAAATATCTCGATAAGCAAGTAAAAATAAAAAAGGGCTATTAACATGAACCATATATCATTATTATTCATCTGTTTATTTGCTTTTTTACAGTTGACTCAACTTAGTTGCCAGGAAGATTATAGAGTCAAACAATGTAAACTAGAAAATTTAGCTACTACTAAAGTTTATAAAAATAATATCTGCATTGTTGCATATAATTTTTTGGTGGAGATGGAGACTGATAATTTAGAAGGTGCACTAAACTGGAGTAATCCTGAATGGCTGTACAATAACCTACTTGAATCTTTTGTCGGAGGTAATGTACTGGATTCATTAGCTTTATCAGAAAAGAAAGAACTTGTGATAACACTTTCAGGCTTTACAAAATCTTACTTAGAAGATAAGAGGAATTACAATGATGAAAAAAACACTAATAACCAGAATACTTTTTCTTCGAATAAGCAAATTACAGCTTATATTAAGTCAAACCTTGCCTGCGTTGTGTTTGGAGAGCACATGGTCTACCTTCAACTAGATGAAAAGAAAAACTGGAAAGCTTTTAAAGTGGAAAAGAGTAACAGGGATACAAAAATTAGATTTATCCAGAATAAGTTGTAATTCTATCGACTGGGTTTGTATTCCGATCAAAAGATATGCAACCCAGGCTGTCTTTAGCCAGCAAGAAATGCCATGCAGTTATTAAAGTAAAGAGTAAAGCTCTGTCTATGTATTTAGGCAGAGCTCTTTTTATGATGCGAAAGCTTTACGAGCTTTAGTATCTCTAATAGTCATATCCCAAATATAAAAGAGCCTTTCCTGGTCTTCTTGAGGAATTTGTTGTAGTTCAGCGACTCTATTAAGCATTTTACTATCAAGTTAAATGATGAAGTTATACGTTCGAGTGTGTCTTCCAGAGAAATGCTAAATTAACATGTATAGAGATGCTTATCTCTTCATTATTTGATCGGCTGGGTTTGAAACCCAGTCGAAACATATGCTTAACATGCTACCCATAACATACGTTTTAAATGAACCGTATGTAGTTATGATAAATAGAGCTTAAGTCATAGACAACCTCTTAGCCATTCTAAGTACTCTGGTCACTTTTCAACAAATGCAATACTTCTTTTTTATAAGAAATACCAATAGGGATTTCAATGGCATCAATTTCTATATCCTGGTGAGTGAAAGCAGTAATCTTATGAGTGTTGACTATGAAGGATCGATGTACTCTAATAAAATAATCAGGTAGTTTATGTTCAAAAAGGCTGATCTTGTCCTTGGTCATTATTTTTTGTGTCGAAGTATGGATTCGTACGTAATCCTTCAGGCTTTCAATGTAAAGGATGTCCTGGAAATGTACTTTTACATATTTGCGGTTGGCATTGACATACATATATGCCGGAGAGGAGGAGTTGGTATTTGTTGATGGGATATTGGTATGGAGCAGACGTGCTGTTTTGTCCAGGTATTTATTGATAGATTTGAAAAAGCGATTGAAAGTGATGGGCTTGAGAAGGTAATCTACCACATCTAATTCGTAACTTTCTACTGCATATTCTCTATAAGCGGTTGTAAAAATAATACTGGGAGGAGATGGAAGCGATTTTACAAATTCTATACCATCGAGTTGAGGCATTTGAATATCAAGAAAAATAAGGTCAATTGGTGCAGTCTTAAGGATTTCAAAAGCTTGGATGGCATTCCAGCAACTGGCTACCAACTCCAATTGAGAGAATTGCTGGATATGTTTTTCCAATAAACCAATTGCAAGTGGCTCATCATCTACGACTATACACCTGATTTTACGATTCATAAAGTTATCCTTAAGTTTACTTCATATGATTTTTGGGCTTCATTTACCTTCAATTCGTATTGATTTGGATAGACCAATTCTAACTGGCGCTTTACATTTTTGATGCCAATTCCTTTTTTGTAGTCCATCTGATCACTTTGCACGTCCTCGGATTTGGTATTAAAGATGTTGAAATTTAGTTGATTGTTCTCAACGGTCAATGTCATATTGACGATGGGGTCTTGTAAAGTGCTACTCACGCCATGCTTAAACGCATTTTCCACAAAAGAAATTAAAATCAATGGTGCAATCATAGCTTGGGGATCATCTAGGGTATGTGTGAAATCTAGTTTAAGGCGATGCCCATACCTGATTTTTTCCAGATCGATATAGTTTTCTAAAAGGCTGATTTCTTTGCTGATTAAAACTTTAGGGGCTTTGCATTGATAAAGCATATAATCCAGCATTTCAGATAGCTTTGCCACCACATCGGGTGCTTCATCTGATTTGTCCAGACATAGGGCATACAAGTTATTGAGAGTATTGAATAAGAAATGGGGATGAATTTGAGCTTTTAAAAAATTGAGCTCTGCCTGGGTTTTTTCTTTGAGGAGGCTTTCTATCTGATGTTGTTTGGCGGCTCGTTCTCTAAATGTTTTGATCATGATGAAGATCATGGTAAAAAAGTATACCCTGAAGAAATATCCTAGCACAGTAAATTCTAACTCATAGATAATTTGCAGGAGGGATTCCTTGGGTTGGTCAAGGCCTGCAAGGGTTTCGGCAATGTGGATATTATTAAAGCGGTATACGATTGTAAAAAGGATGGAAGATAACACGAAATACAACCAAAAGAGGAAGTACTTCTTTTGATGCAGGTATCGGGGTATTAGAAAATACACCACAAAATAAGTAGGGATAATTTTCATAGGAAGGGCAACGGCACGGAAAAGATAAGCTTCCTGAATGTTCCTTACATTTTCAGATGAAGTAAGTGGAGCAATTAATAGTACAAAAGCCCAAAACAAGATATGTGTCAATACCCGATTTTGTAAGATTTTGTCCAGGAGTGTATTTACTTCCCTTTTCATTCCTCCAAATTAATCATTATGATATAAGTCTCAGGCTTTTGATGCTGAATTCAAAGTATGCTAGCCTGAATTTGAAGTTTCTACCCCCGAATGCTGTTGGACTATCTTAACAAATTATAAGACATGCGAATGTGCGGCTTTATCGATTGTCTGTATCTAGCTTGTAATGACCATTTAAATTGGCATAAAAAACAGAGATCACCATGAAGACTTTATTTTTTATGTTTTGTTTGTCTTTGACTTGTATGTATGGTTATGCCCAAAGTTTGGAAAGCCGATTGGAGATAGAAGGGGAGGAAACTTTTTCTAACCAGTCAGGCAAAAAGATAAAAGGAGAGGTAGGGCGCTTTAAAGTTCCGGAAAACCGCTCTAATCCCAATTCAGAAGATATTTATATCCACTTTGTACGCCTGAAAAGCACGAATGCTAACCAACAGGTACCGCTTTTTTATCTGGAAGGAGGACCTGGTTCGAGTTGTACCTGGCAGGCAGAAAACCCCAGATATATGGAAGTCTGGTCTAAATTTTTAGAATTAGGAGACGTGATTCTCTTAGACCAAAGAGGCACCGGAGCAGGAAGGGAGCGAGTACTATATATCTGGCAAGACGATTTACCAGAAGATGTGCTGGCAGATGAGGACGTTTTACATAAGCACTTTAAAGCAGTAGAACAGCGAGCTTTAACGGAATTTGAAGAGCGAGGGGTTGATTTAGAAGGCTATACTTCCATCGAGAATGCAAAAGATATTGATGAGTTACGGCAGGCACTGGGCTATTCCGATATATCATTGCTAGGGTTTAGCTATGGCACTCATTTAGGGCAAACGTATATAAAGTACCATGGTGAGCATGTTGAAAATGCGATCCTGGTTGGAGTAGAGGGTTTAAATCATACCTTCAAACTTCCTTCGGCTATGGATGTACAGTTTCAAAAAATTGCATTGCTTTCTAATGCTGATCCTGGTGTTAGTACAGAGGTGCCCGATTTTATGGCTTTATATCATAGAGTCATTCAAAAGCTGGAGAAAGAGCCAGTAAGAATAAAAGTGCGATCCCCGCTCACCCGTCAACCCATGGAATTTAAAATAGGTGCATATACCCTAAATATGCTTATCCGTTACGATATAGGTGATGCCAGTGACATTCCCGTTTTTCCCCGTTTTTTATATAGTATTGATCAGGGAGATTATTCTATTCTGAGATGGTTTGTGCAAAAACGGATTAATAATCTATATGGTATATCTGGCATGGCTACAACAATGGATGCTGCTTCAGGGGCAACCCCTGTTCGATGGCAGCGGATAAAAGAAGAAGAAGAGCAGGCTATTTTTAAAAATATTGTCAATTTCAATCTTAGCAAGGATTGGCCTACGCCCGATTTAGGAGCTAATTTTCGAGCACCACTTATTACTGATGTCCGCACTTTATTTATGAGTGGTACGCTGGATTTTAATACGCCTCCGTATCAGGCAGAAGAAGTACGCTGGGGCTTCTCCAATAGCAGCCATATTATTGTCAACAATGCAGGGCATGAACAAATCATGACTCATCCACAAGCAGCAGATACGATGATCCGATTTTTAAAAGGCGAAAATATAGATAATGTAGCCTTGTCTCGTCCGAAACTGGAATTTATACCTGTAACAGGAAAGGTGGGAGAAGTTTCCCATCCTTCGGTGGAGTAGGGGAGGATATGGAAGTACTTTGTAATGGTCAGAATAAACTGATCTTAAGCTGTATAACAGCTTAATTGAAATTCAGGAATGACTGCAAATCTTGGCATAGGTGCCAGTACGTTTAGAGGTCCACGAATCACACTTATTTCACGAATTTTCAAAACTTTCGTGCAATTACTCAGTCAGGCGTAGCCTGTTTTGTGAAAAAGGTTCGTGGACCTTTCCTATATGCTTCTTAGAAGGCTTTCCCTTTGGTACTCCTGCTGGCATACTTACACTTAGCTGCCAATTATATAAGCACAATCAATCTTTGACGTATAGCTTGATCATAAAATGTTTCCTTGATGTCAATTATACGTTACTACCACTTTTACTTTTTTACTGCTGAAATAAACTAAGCTCCAACTCGAATATCCCGACTCCTTTATCTGTTTCCCTATAGGGCAATACTTTTAATGACTCTACCCAATCTAATCCCTCCAGTTGCCTGATCCAAAGATTGAGCAGGGCACTGTTTTTGCAGCTTCCTTTAATGTAAACAGAGGAGGAAGAAAAGGAAGTAGAAGCCTGTCGGTTTGATGTTTCTGCAGGAGGAAATATTTTTAGCTGATCCAGAAGAATACCCGTAGGAATTAGCTGGGCTATTTCATCCGCATAGTAGGCAATCTTAGAGGGAGCCAATAATTGATTATTACTGAGAGTTGCGGTTTTAGTATCTAGTTGTTTTTGCAATTGTTGGATTTCTGTGGCTTGCAATTGATTGTAAGCCATTTCATTGGAAAGCTGATTGTTTTTACTATTTAGCTGAGCGAATATCATGAAATTAACCAGCAGTGTAATTAATAACAATCCAAGTCCAGTCCAACCTATTTTTGTAGCCAGGCTAGCGTATTGATAATCGCTTCTTTTTTTCTCAATGGTTTCGTAGGAGTATAGCTTTTTATCTGGATTAAGTATAGTAGTGAGAGCAGTACCAAAAGCAGGCAGTAAGAAAGTGTTTAGAAGTTCTCCTCCAAGATCAATGGTTTGAGTGGCTGCATGATTATGAAGACTCTCATATGAGGTGATTGCATTTTGAGAAATTTGTATTGAATAAGTAGAGGTATTATATTTTCCATCGCCAATTAAGGGAAGGCAAGCCTCCAGGGCAGGTAAACCCGTAGTCAGGCTGACTACTGAATAATCATCAAACCGCTCTAATAATTTATCCAGTGTTGTTTTACGAATAATGCTAATTAGTTGTCCTTCAGAAGTCGGTATATTTTGTCCGGTAAAATCATTACTATCAACATTAGGAAGGCTTTTCTGTAGTAGCGATAGCCAGTCTGCTGATTGTTCAGTCAGTTGTTTATGTATAATGCCTTTACCACTTACGGTTAGTGCTAATGGAATGTCTTTGGGTAATAGAGCAAATAGCTGCTCTTCATTGGGAATAGCGTGTTTTTTATGGATAATATCAAGGCTATCTCCCTTGCGTTGTATCGTAATCAGATGATAGTGAACCGCTTCTTCATGAATGCATATTTCAACACCTGTGAGTTTACGATATTGAACTAAAAACTGCTTAATTTTCTCCTTCATCAGTCTACTACGGTTGGTTTGATGAATATCATCAACTTTTCATTTTGTTTGTTCTTTCGTTTTCTTCCAAATATCCAACCTATTACAGGAAGTTTACTTAGCCAGGGCACGCCGCTGCGAGTGTTTGAACGGGCATCCCTTTCTAATCCTCCCAGTACAATAGTCTCTCCATTTTTTACTCTAATGATAGAGTCAAATCGGCGAGAAACTTGTGGAGGTGGTGCGTTGGGGCCTGTATCGCCAATGAATTCAGATTGCTCAAATCCAATTTCGAGGGTTACCTCTTTATCTCCACTTACCATCGGATTGATATTAACCTCAAGATTGGCTTCTACTTCTCGAAATACAACGGCTTGTACGGGTACCGGACGATCATAACCGGGGTAATTAACCTGCTGTTCCTGATAATACCTTTTTTGACCTATTTTTAATAAAGCAGGGTGGCTGTTAAGGGTGGATAAACGAGGGGTCGATTTGATATCGATTATTCCTGTTTCCTGGAGTGCACGGAGCGTGACATAAAAATCAGGAGTGACCTGCCCCAAATTGATAATTCCTCTTTCACCCAAGAATCCTAATAAGTTATTGATAGCATTCGTACTGAATGTAAAATTAGTGCCAGACTCCCCTATGATAGTGCCACCTGCATCTTTGCCTTCCGGAGCTACTCCTGCTTCGATTCCATAATCATCTAGTTGGTTCATCTGCACATCGATGATTGTCAATTCAATCATAACAATTGGTACCGCCTTATCAATGGATGCGAGAAATGAAGCAATTTCTTCCACATTTTTTTCTGACCCACTTAATACCAGGCTATTTAGCTCAAAGAGGCTATCAATTACTACATCCTTAATCATTTGAGGAGGAATCAGATGCTGTACACCTCGTGCAGAACGAAATTGCATAGGCACCACTTTGGTTTCTCTTAAGCCTTCCGCTTCTCGTAGGCCAATCAGGTAAATACTGTCCTGAGTGTCATAGAAATAAGGAGAATTCTTGCAGGCTTGTTCTAGCAATTCTTCATATGATACATTTTGTAGCTGTATGCTTAAGGTAGGGCTACCTCCTCTTTGAGTTTGATTTCTTCCTGTTCCTGTTGAAAGCGGAGTGACTTCAATTCCTGCCAGAAACACATAATCCAATTCTAATGCATCCCCCACTGATTGAATGACAGAAAGCAGGGCTACATTTTCAGCTCTTATATTGACCCTGTCAGCATCGGTTTTTTGGATAGACAATGCAGAACCCTGATTGTCGGGGAGTTTGGAGGGGCGAAAAAGAGCCGTTTCCTCGATTGTTTTATACATAAAGAAATCAGGAGTACGTTCGAGTTTAAGCTCGTTGCTTGCTGCAATTTGCTGAAGAGCACTTTCTAATGGCTGTTTATTGATATAAGTACTGATCAGAGCTTCTCTGGCATTTGGACTGGATGCAATATTTTGACCACTCAGCGCAGCAATTTCATTAGTAAGGTCAGATAAGGGAGTTTGCTGGACATTTACCACCAACTCATCTGTGATAGAATCATATTGAATATCAAGAGGTTTGGGAGGCTCAATAGACGGAGGAATGTATCGATCGATCAAATATATGATGCTGCCCGTAAGCCGAGTGTCCAGTTCATAGGTACTGCATAGATGCAATATGATATCCCTGACCTTTACAGAGGTGAAAGATACTGTAATTGGGTCATTGATACCTGGATCTATTGCAATGTTTAAATCCGTACTCTCTGCCAACAAGCTAACAAACTCCTGGATGTTCCCTTCCATCACAATCGTTACCGTTTGATCGAGTGCGACTCCTTGTTCGCTTAATAAACTGAGTTTGTTTTCCACGTCTGCTAGCCAGGTATCATCTGTTTGTGTATAAGCAATAGAGTATCCCAGAGAAAGGCTTAGTATTAGAATGATGTATTTCTTCATGTCGCGTTTTTTCTTAAACCACTTTATTGTCCATTATACAATAGAGCAGTAGCTTCTTTAATGGAAGTTGTTCCTGACGCAATTAATGCTTCTGCGTTTTGAGCGAGGCTTCGAATGCCTTTTTGTTTCAATAAGTTGTTTATAGACAGATCCGTATTTTTTATTTTTTGAGCTAACTCCTGATCGATAGGAATAATTTCATATACGGCCGTTCTACCTTTGTATCCGCTGTAATGACAATACTCACACCCTTTTGCTTTCCAGTGTTTAGACAGTACTTGAGAAGGGCGATAATGTATTGGCCAGTCTTCGGGCAAAAGGGGGGCTTCGTATTTGCAATTAGAGCAAAGGCATCGTACAAGCCTTTGTGCTACAGCTGTATTTAGGGTATCGGCTAAAAGATAGGAAGGGACTCCCATGTCAATTAATCTGGCAATAATACCCCAGGCAGAATTCGTATGAATAGTAGATAATACAAGGTGCCCAGTCAGAGAAGCTCTGATTGCCATGGATGCCGTTTCCAGGTCTCGGATTTCTCCAACCATAATTACATCGGGATCTTGCCTCAAAAAAGTTCGGATTGCACTAGCATAGGTGAGTCCTATATTCTCTCTAAGCTGTACCTGGTTGATTCCTTCGAGTGTATATTCAATAGGATCTTCTATTGTCATTACATTTCTTGAGGATTCATTGAGTATCTGTAGAGTGCTATAAAGGGTGGTCGTTTTTCCTGATCCGGTAGGGCCGCTTATCAGAATGATTCCATTAGGTTGTTGTACTCCTTGTAAATAGCGATCCAGTTCCTCCTGACGAAAACCTAGTTCGTTGATATTGGATTGAGTGTCAGTACTACTCAGTAATCTCATTACAATTTTTTCACCATGCAGAGTAGGAAGAGTAGAGACTCTAATATCAAATTGGGAACCATCATTATCTCTAAAAAAAATGCGTCCATCCTGGGGAAGGCGTTTTTCAGCAATATCTAATTGTGCTTTTATCTTTATTTTATTTACCAGGCCGGGATAAGTGTTGATTTCAAGCTGGTATTTCTCCAACAAAATTCCATCTACGCGGAAACGTACACGAGCTTTCTCTTCATAAGGTTCCATGTGAATATCACTACTATCCAGGAAACGAGCTTCCTTAATGAGATTATCCAAAAAATCTCCACTTTTGTTGAGTTGGATAAAACCTCCTTTTTGGCTTCGGCGATAATACTTGCCCAGGAGTTGTTGCAACTCGATAGTTGATATAGGGATGCTTTGTACAGAATGCCCTAAAACCAATTCCAGTTCATCCACTTTATCTTTAGTATCATCACTTATATAAAGTTGAATTGTATTCCCCGATTTGGAAAAGGGAATTGCCTGATAATGCCAGGCTTGTTCTGTGCTAAGTAACTGAATACAGTTTATTGGGATTTCTTGTCTAAGCATAGCGCTAGTGATATAAATTAATAGATTGGTACCATGCAATCCAGAAAAAGAATAAATAAAAGATAGCTGTTCCTGTGACTAAAGGAATTCGCTTGCCGATAAGGTTTAATGCCATTAATAATGAGAAAATGAGCAGACTAAATATTAAACTACCCAGAAATGTCCATGAAAACCAAATGACAGACATCGCAGCTGCCATGCAAGCAAAAAATAGAATATCACCCCAACCAATGTATTCGTGGGTTAGTTTAATCCACTTTTTATTGCGTAACGAAAAATATATTTGTAGTAAAAAGAATTGAAAGGTCATGAGCGCACTGTTTATGGTAAATGTAATAAGGAAATCAATTGGCTGAATAAGTTGTAAACCTTCTACGATAATTAAAATTGCCAAAACAATGATTCCCCATGTAGGTATAGAGCGGTAATGCCAATCTTGTATTGCTAAATATATTAGCAATAGACTTTTTAGTATCAAAAGCCCTACTAACATTAGTCTTTAACCAATTCTTTTAGCTGTCCATCCTGAGAGATTTCCCATTCATTAAAAACTCCATCCTGGTCAAAGTCAACAACCGCACGAGCTTTTGCTACAAAAGTTGTTGGTGATGCTTCTGTAATTTCGATGGTATATTTTGCACTCCCACCTTCTATAACCGTTGGTTCTGGCTCAAATCCGAGCGCCATAAGGTCGTTTGTGTATTTAACATGAAGTTGGTAATGACTACGCTGTAACTTCTGAATGGTGACTAGTGCTTGCTGTGCTTCCAGGCTATGGGTACGTGCAATCAAAGGCATTAGATTGGGCAATGCAATCAACATCAATATCCCGATAATAACCAATACCAATAAGAGTTCTGTTAGAGTGAACGCGTTAATTCTCCTTTTCATTATATCAATTTTCTATCAGTCATATGAAGTTAAAAAGTTTTTGGCATACTGACAAATAGAAAAAAAGAATAACTGTTAATCAGGAAAATAGAAGGCTTAGTTTAATTGTAAGCTTGTTTAAAACTCCCCATTGTTTTCCCTGTAAATCACTGCCAATACCACTTGCCCCACTGCCCGCAATGTTCTCTTATCAATGATATCCATATTATCATTGTGGGTGTGCCAGTATTCGCCAAAGCCTGTTTGTGTACCTGGTTGACGGTTGATAATATCTATCATTGGTATACGGGCAATCGTGTTGACGTAGTAATGATCATCGGCAATGGCACCACTTGTAGCATCTACAAAGTGATTGCCATAACCCATATTTTGCGCAAGCTTCCACACTTTGTTGACAATGCGGGGAGCAAATTGAGTAGAATAGTATTCTTTAGGAAAGCGGGCATTATTACTACCAACCATATCTAGCAGGATACCATATTTAGGGCGCTGTTGGCCACCCAGATGCATATTGCGCGACCAGTATTGCGACCCTAATGCGTATGAATCCGGTGTATGAGTATCGCTATCTCCATAATCTTCAGCATCGAAGAGTACAATGTCTACACCCATTTCGATAGGCGTCTCATTGAGTAATCGGGCTACTTCCAACAGGACTGCTACACCACTTCCACCATCATCAGCGCCAAGTATTGCTTTATTACGAGGCCCTTCCGATAGGGGAGAGTCTGCAAAAGGGCGACTATCCCAATGAGCAGCAAGCAGGACTCGCTTGGTAGCTTCAGGATTATACTGTGCAATAATATTAGTACTGTTCAATACGGTACCTGTATATGCAGTGGTCTGAAAATCCTGTTCTATTACTTTAGCTCCAAACTGCTTAAACTGACCGACCAACCATTCTTTACACTGGCGGTGCTCTTCAGTGTTGGGCACCCGAGGGCCAAAGTTGACCTGAGTTTCCAGGTAGGCATAAGCAGAGTCACGCTCAAAACGAGGTACTTTGATTTTTTTGACAGCCGGTGGAGTAACAGTCGTTTCCGAACTATCATCAGCACCGCATGCAGGCGATAGAAAAATCAGAAGCACTAATAAGTATGAAAGTAGAGAAGGTCGCTTAAGCATGTCAGTTCTTATTTCCAAAATGTTTCCAACCTTGAGCAGTAATATCATGTAAATTACCGCCTTTAGTATTTAGTTTAATACCATCTTCTGCCGGTATAATTTCTCCGGCAATATAGATATCAGGCATGTATTTGACTTTGTCAATATCCTGTGGATCTACGGTAAAGAGTAACTCATAATCTTCTCCACCACTTAAGGCACAGGTAATAGGGTCCATGCTGAAGTTGATTGCCTGTACCTCAGCATCAGGGTGTATCGATACGCCACTTTCTTCCAGTAAGGCACCTACACCTGATTGCTTGCAAATATGGAAGAGTTCAGAAGCCAGTCCATCGGAAATATCAATCATGGATGTAGGGATCAATCCTACTTTCCCAAAAGCATTGATCAAATCACCACGTGCTTCGGGTTTCAACTGTCGCCCTACTAAATAATCATGACCTTCCAGGTCAGGTTGAACTCCTGGATTAGAAAGATAGACCTGCTTTTCGCGTTCCAATAACTGCAAGCCAAGATAAGCTGCTCCCAGGTTGCCACTGATGCATATCAAATCTCCTACCTTTGCACCATTGCGATAAGCAAGTTTTCCCTTTTCTCCCTGCCCAATAGCCGTTACACTTATTACTAATCCCTTAGGCGATGAAGTAGTATCACCTCCTATCAGGTCTACCTTGTAGAAATTGCAGGCAGCACGTATACCATCATACAATTCTTCCAGAGCTTCTACTGAAAAGCGATTGGAAAGAGCAATGGATACCGTTACTTGTTTAGGGCGGGCATTCATCGCATAGATATCGGATAAATTGACAACAACAGATTTATACCCCAGGTGCTTAAGCGGGGTATACATCAGGTCAAAATGAATACCTTCTACCAGCATGTCTGTAGATACGACGGTTTGGAAATTGCCATTGTCAATCACAGCTGCATCATCTCCTATTCCCTTAACAGAGGAAGGATTGCTAAGGGGAAATCGTTGGGTGAGGTGTTCAATCAAACCAAACTCACCCAACTCATTAACGTCTGTACGTTTTATATTTTCTTCTGCCATAAAAGTTTTTACATCTTTTTAATCTGATCCAGCAAAGACTGAGTCGAGCTGTAATCATCCCCGTGTTGCTTGGCTATCTCAATAGCATGTTCTGCTGCTTTTTTTGCGGGGCGTTTCTGGCCAAGCTTGTAATATAAAGCGGCCAAGGTATCATTATTATAGTATTCGTCACTTAACTCAACTGATTTTTTTGCCCAGCCGACTGCTTTTTCAAGATATGCTTCATTGTCTACATTTTCATAAAAAGCCCAGGCAAAATTATTCAGTTCATTAGAATCTTCAGAACCGTACTGGTCAAAATAGTCGATAGCTGCTTTTGCAAATTGATCATTATCGCCAATCATACCATAATAATTCATTTTGAAATTGGCAATCAGGCGTGGAGCATTTTCTGGATAAGCTCTATTGTATAGGCTTTCCACTTGCACTAATACATCGTCTCCTTCTACTTCTCCCAGTGAATTAATAATCATACGCTGTACTTTCCCCGCAACTACTTCTTCACCGTAGAGTGCTTCAAACTCAGATTTATTATCTAAGATGAAATCAAACAGATCGGAATTGGCGCTTTCTGCGGCATCCATTATTAACTCCATATTGCGTGGCGTTTTCCAGTCGGACTGAGTCTTAAGGTAAGCTTGAGCGATCTCTTTGCCATCAGCTGCCATTGCATTCATGCTGGCACGTGCATATTGGTAAAGAAACTCAGGGTCACGGTCCCCTTTGGTATAGCGCTCATTAAGTCCCGATAATCGACTGCTTGGGTCCAAAGCCTTTTTTCCTAATTCATAGAATTGTTTAGGATCATGATAACCCAGTGCTTGATGAACTACTTCACCATTGCCATCTATATAGAGTAGGGTAGGATAGGCTCTTACCTGATATTTTCTAGCTAACTCAGGGCCTTCTCCTTTCTCCATGTCAATTTTGGCATTGATGAAATTGTCATTGTAAAATGGAGCTATTTCAGCATGAGTAAACACATCCTTTGACATTCGCTTGCAAGGGCCACACCAGGAAGCATAAGCATCGAGGAAGATAATTTTGTCAGTTTCTTTGGCTTTATTAAGGATGCTTTCCCAGTTATCTTGTTCAAAGTTGATCGCTGTTTGTGCCTGTAGGCAAAAAGTACTTAGCATTGCTATAGAGAGGATAAAGATAGGCTTCATAGTATATTTTTATTGGTCAAAAATGTATTCTGAAAACGTAGTTTTTAAATGCAAAATTGCCCTGCTGCCAAAGACAACAAGGCAAGTTTGTTTTATCTGGACGGACTAATTATGCTTTCATTTTTTGTAGAAAAGATTCCAGCATTTTTACTGTATAAGGCCCTGATTCACGGCCTAGTTCCAGTGCTTTTTCGGCTGCTTTTACCGCTTCCTGGTTTTTGCCATTGTCTTTGAGGATGCGTGCATAGGTCACATAATAATCGTGCTTCATTCCTTGTTTTGAGGCATTTTCGGCAATTATTTCTGCCTGCTCAAGGACAATAGGCTCATCTTTGAAATTAATATACATGGTATTCGCGAGCTCATTCAGCTTTTCAGCTTGAGTTTTTATAGCTTTTTTAGCATATTTTTTACAAGCTTTCGCATATTCAGCTGGATTTCGCTGTGCTACGTGAAAATCCAGAGTGCTTTCATATTTAAACTCTTCAGCTACATCAGGACAATATTTACTCATCTTTTCCTGTGCTTCTTCCAATATCTCCAGACTGTTGAACTCATTGGCTTTGGCCGCTGTGGCTTTACAAGCTTGCTCTATACGAAACCGCAGATCTTCTTCTCCTGTTATTGTTTTGATCTTGTCCATATGCCGCTCTAGCAATCCGAAAATTCTGGAATCAGCCTCCGTAGCAGCTTCTAAAATGATTTGTAAATTGTCAGGAGTACTTAGGTTGGTTTGGTTATTCAAAAATTCATTGGCCACTTTCAGGCTGGATTGGCCAGAGTTATTAAGTGATTTAATGTATTTAAGAATAAAATCAGGATCGCGTTCTCCTTCTTCGTAGCGAGCAGCATACTCTTCGCTGTTATCAGAGAGCGCTAAAGCTTTTTTCCCTATTTCAATAAATTTGGCAGTTCCCTGAGCTCCTTTTACTTTTTGTACTACCTCTCCATCACCATTAATGTAAAAGAGTGTTGGGAAAGCGGAAACAGGATACTCCTTACGGAATTTAAGCCCTTCTCCTTTTTCCATATCCAATTTCACACTGATGAAATAGCGATTGTAAAAATCACCAACTTTATCATCTGGAAAAACTTCTCTTGCCATGCGTTTACAAGGGCCACACCAGGTCGTGAAAGCATCTACAAAAATAATTTTTTGTTGTTCTTTAGCTTCTGTTAATGCTTCTTCCCAGCTGCCGTGAAAAAAATCAATGCCCTGTGCTGAGCCAATTGAATAGGTAGCTATAATCAATGTTATTATCGCCAAATATCTCATAAGGTATCTTGTTTGTAATTGGTGTAAAGATACGGATAATGAAGGTGGGAGCCCAAGTATATTATAAGCTTAACGAATATTAACTAATTTTCTTTCTTTTGCTCAAATTCCTGAATGAGTTCTTCAGGGCTTTTTCCACTTTTAGCTACTTCCAGTAGCATCTGTACATCACTAGCAATAGGATGTTTGGGGTGTTTTGTTAAAAAGCGTTGATAATGTTTAGCAGCATTTTCTAGTTCTCCCATACTATTATCGTAGGTGAAACCTTGTAGGAATAAAGCTTCGGGAGCTTTCTTATAAGATTCGTATTTGGTTTCCACCTGATGCCACATTTCTATAGCCGTTTGATATTGGCCGATACCGCGAGCTACATCAGCAGCTCTAAATAAAAACTCCGGACTTAAAGTGTCTTGTGGAAATTGCTTAGCGAAAGCACGGCTTTTTTTGATAAGGCTGTTAGCAGTAGTGGTATCCAGCGTTGGTTCGTTTATTTTTTCCAGTAGCGTTTCCTCTAATGATTTTATCTGCGATGCCAGTTGGCCACGATCTTTAGGTATCCCATCTCCTTCATTCTTGGAAGAAGAGTTGCAGGCAACTGCCGCAAATAGAAATATGATTAGTGAAATTGGTAGGATAGAGCGTATCATAGCTTTTATACTTTTAGAACTTGTTTAAATATTGTTTTAAAATCCACTCAAAGATAGAAGAAGGGAGTAATCTTTTAAATACAATAGCTAATCTTTGGATAGGCTTTCCAATATTGTAATAGGGCCTCAGGCGATTCTGATGAGCAATTTTAATGATACGACGAGCTACCTCATCGGCCGGTATGCCCTTTTCAACATCCCTTTCGATTTCTTTATAAGTAGACTCAAAACGGGCTTTGTAAGTGTCATCATAAGCGTCGTATTCTCTAATACGGTTTGCGTTGATGTTTGTCTGGATATCACCTGCTCTGACACTGCATGCCTGAATGCCTAAGGGAGTGACTTCAAACCTTAAGGATTCGGTAATCATATCTACTCCTGCCTTGCTGGCACAATAAATTCCTCGGAAGGGAAGCCCAACAACAGAACCAATTGAACTGATATTAATGATTTTTCCTCCGGCAGTTTGGCGCATCAGAGGAAGTGCTGCTTTTGTGACGCGCAAGAGGCCAAGCACATTGGTGTCGATTACCGATTCAGCACTTGACATTTCAAACTGCTCAGTAGGGGAGGCCATACCTATGCCAGCATTATTGATCAACCAGTTTAGTTGGCCTTGTTCTTTTTTTATATGTTGAATTGCTTGTAACACACTATCTTCTTTCGTTACATCTACAATTAACATAGGAAAGGGGAATTCTGTGCGAGGAGATCGGCTAGTGCCGTACACAATATGTCCTTGATGGTGCAATTGGCTGGCTATAGATTTACCAAGCCCTGATGATGCACCGGTTACAAGTATCACTTTTGACATGCGTTGTATTGAATCCTTTTATCTCCGGAATAAACCGGCTAATCATGGTTCCTAATAAGAAAATGAACAAATAGCTGATAAGTTCGAATTGTATCCAAATTATGGATAAGTTCAATAAAATGAAAGACGAAAAGGCGCTTTTAAGGAATAGAAATAAAAAGAGCCATCACGTAAAGCGATGGCTCCCAAAATAAACACCTAAAACCCTATTAACTACTCTTTATATCGGGCTAAACCTTTCATAGGATTAGCTGATTTCGATTACTTTTATCTCTTTTGCCTTTGCTTCATCAAGCTTTGGCAAGTTGAGGCTGAGTACGCCATTTTTGTAATTGGCTTCGATTTTACCCGCATCTACTGATTTAGGCAACTGAAAACTGCGTTTGAAGGACGTGTAATTGAATTCGCGGCGTACAAATTTATCTTTATTCACCTCCTCTTGCTGCTCTTTTTTGGCAGTAATTGCTAGCATCCCATTTTCTACCTTAATCTCAAAATCTTCTTTTTCTAATCCGGGCGCTGCTACTTCGATTCGGTAGTTGTCATTTCCTTCTACTATATTTATAGACGGCGTTTGGATGCTAAAGTCACTTCCAAAGAAGTCAGTTAGGTTGCCGTTGAAAAAATCTTCAAAAAATCCTCCTATCTTTTTAGGAGCCAAGTCATTATAATTGGTTGTATTTTTCATTACGCTGTTCATTTATATTAACATATCTGGATTGGAGAAAATTGACTGAAGACAGTCATAACTCTGTCAGATTTATACAATTTCTATACGCTTTGGAGCAGTTTCTGCTTTTCTGGGCAATTTTACCTTTAAGATACCCTGTTCGTATACCGCCTCGATTGCACTTGTATCAGTGAAGTCAGGTAAACGGAATGAGCGTTCAAACTGATAGAAACCAAATTCCTTGCGTTTGTATTTTTCATTTTCGCCTTCCTTGACATCCTTATTAACAGATATACTAAGAATTCCTTTTTCCACTTTAATTTCAAAATCGCCTTTTTCCAAACCAGGCGCAGCTAGTTCTAATCGATAGTTTCCTTCGTTTTCTATGATGTTTGCTGCGGGTTGAACTTTAGTATTTGTTGATGTTGCTGGAAAATCATTCGCAAAAACAGAGTTGAACAGGCGATCAAAATCGTTGCTGAATGTTGGAAACCGCTTTACAACTGGCTTTACTTTTACGAGTGTCATATGAATTAAGTTTTTTATTTTTTATGATTAATTACACCTACCTTATTGCAATTGCCATACCATTACAGAAATACTGCAAAAAAGACACTTCCGAATGACAAAATGACATTTTTATTTAAAATAAACTGACAAAATGTCAATTTCCTCTCTTTTTTAACCAATCTTCCTACCTTAAGTGAAGTAAAAAAGCCTAAAAACTATGTTTAAAGAAGATATACTTAAGGGGAAAGTAGCGCTTGTTACAGGAGGAGGAAGCGGAATTGGGATGGAAATCGCTCGACAATATTTAAAATGTGGTGCTGAGGTTTATATTGCTTCTCGTAAAGAAGAACGTTTAACAAAAGCTATTGAAGAATTATCAAAGCTGGGAAATTGCCATTCTTTTGTGTTAGATATCAGAGACCAAGAAAGGATAGAAGCATTGGTTGCTTATATAAAGGAAAGAAGCGGTTGTTTGGATATACTGGTAAATAATGCTGGCGGACAATTTATATCTCCTGCCGAAGAAATTTCTCCAAATGGTTGGTTTGCCGTCATAAACACTAATCTAAATGGGACCTGGTATTTAACCCAGGCTATGGCTCGTCATTTTTTTCTGGATGCTAAATCTGGCTGTATTATTAATATAATTGTAGATCATTATAGAGGCCTTCCAGGTATGGCTCATACTGGTGCTGCCCGTGCAGGTGTGGATAACCTTACTAAATCCCTGGCGGTAGAATGGGCTAATAGAGGAATCAGGATTAATAGTATAGCACCGGGGATCATATATTCATCAGGGCTTAAGCAATACCCGCCAGAATTAGTAGCACAGGTGAGTAGCAAAATACCTGTGAAAAGATTAGGGACGACTACCGAAGTTGCTGAATTAGCAGTGTTTTTAACCCAATCAGAGTATATGACAGGAGAAACGATTTATATAGATGGAGGTTCCCGTCTATGGGGTGATGTTTGGGAAATAGAATGATTATGGAAATGAATTCCAGGTTTTTATGTGAAAATGTTTTTTGGGGCTTCTGTATGTTGTAAAACCTTAATCTTATCAGCTACTGATCCTCTTTCACTTAACCTTATCATTCTCAGTAGTAGTTTTGTGAAAAAGCCATGAGTGGTAATAATAGAAGTTTTTCGAGCTACTTTTTCATCTCTTTGCATGATGGCATTTTGCCACTCATCATCTTGCAGGCTTGATAATTTTTCAGCAAAGCGCCAGGCTCCATCTCTTGCTAATTCCATGCTGAAATCGGCAATTATATTATCTGCCTGTCGTGTCCATCTCAATATTTTCCTGAAAAAAGGCCAAATAGTAGCAAGATTATTTTCAACCTCATCAACTAGAGAAGAAAGAATCGTATTGATTCGATTGAAATCATCATGAAGTGATTCTAATTGCTTGCCACGAGAAATTTCAGCGGCGGCTATACCTAGATCCAGGCTGATGTGAGCATTCATCCCAATTAAGAGGTGCTGCAGTACAATTGGCCAGTATTGTGTAGACAGAAGGAAGGCAAGATTCCAGGATTTTGTGGTAGATTCTCCTTTTTGATAGGCATAATAAGCATCGATATACCGCGTTGCAAAAATAACATCGAGTTTTTCCATCCTTATATTATCATCAAAATATTCATTCTGAATACCTTCTTTTACTTTTTGAGTAACTCGATGATAGAGTGCTGCAAAATAGCCAAGTGGATTATTAGATTGGATGGAATCATCGATGATGTTTTCCAATGTGGAAAGTACATCGTCTATGGTTGAGGGTGTTGGTGTCATATTGTACTTACGTCTATAGTTCTAATATAAAATCTTTTATAAGAAACGTATCATACCATGTTTCCCAAAAAATCTAATATTTCTTCTACATACTTTCTATGATTAGCTAATCGAGGAACTTTATTTTGACCACCATATTTACCGCGAAAGCGCATCCATTCTATGAAAGTACCCTGAGGGACTGGATGTAGCCGCAATTGCTTGAGAGCGATGCTTTTTGCCCGTTTGGCTTCATAGTCAGAATTGATCTTTTGCAAATTGAGATCTAGCTGGCTATTGAATATTTCCATATCATGAGGAGGGCGTTCAAATTCAATTACCCATTCATGTCCACCTTGTCCTGAACCTTCAAAATATATAGGAGCTACTGTGTATTCTAAGACAATGGCTCCCGTTTGCTGGCATGTTTGGGCAATGGCTTTATCTGTGTTTTCTACTATCACTTCTTCACCAAAAGCATTGACAAACTGCTTCATTCTACCGGTGACTTTTATGCGATAAGGATAGGTAGAAGTAAACATTACTGTATCACCAGGAGTGTAGCGCCATAAGCCAGAATTTGTTGTAATGACCAATGCGTATTGTTTACCTTTTTCTACTTGCTGGAGAGGAATCGCTTCGGGTTGCTCCTTATGCCATTCTTCAATAGGAAGAAATTCATAGTAAATACCATTATTGAGGAGTAAGAGCATATCATTACGGCTGAAATCATCTTGAGCAGCAAAGTAACCTTCAGAAGCATTGTAAATTTCCTGATAATTGATTTGATCTGAAGGAAAAAAGGCTTCAAACTGTTTGCGATAAGGAGTAAAGCTGACTCCACCATGGATATAAGCCTGAAAATGAGGCCAAACCTCCAGCATGTTAGATTTGCCAGTAAGCTCCAATATACGTCGGAAAAGAACAATCGTCCATGTTGGAACTCCCCCTATCATGACGATATTAGGTTCATTGGCACCTGCCAGTGCTAATTTTTCTAATTTTTCTTCCCAATCAGCTAATAAAGCTGTTTTAATATCAGGTGCGAAAAAAGGCCTGCCAACCCATGGCATATTATAAGTCATGATAGCAGATACATCACCAATTGTTGTTTTAGGGTGTGGCTCGTATTGATATAAGCTCCCTCCCATAATCATGCTTTTGCATTCAAATTGGCGAGCATCAGGGCGATTATTATAGAATAAAGCCATCGTATCCCAGGTTCCTCGGATGTGGCACTTTTTAAGATTTTGACTAGTTACAGGGATGTACTTGCTTTTCGATCCAGTAGTACCAGATGATTTGGAAAACCATTGTACTTGTCCGCTCCACAAAACATCTTTTTCCCCCATCATCATTCGATTGATAAAAGGAAAAAGGCTTTCATAATTTTGAATAGGAACTCTTTGAGCAAATTGGTCAATATTCTTTATAGCCCGAAATTGATGGGATTTACCCCACTCGGTATGTTTAGTAAAGTCAATGAACTGTCTGAGCAGACGTTCCTGTACTTGATGAGGATACTGTATGAAGCGCTGAATGCTTCTATAGCGTTGTGCATAATACCATTTGAATCCACGGTTGATCCATTTCTTCATGGTGAGTGTAGGCAATTGTTGGTATACCAAATATAAGCATAAAAGAGTGTTAATTACAAGCCTAATTCCATTTGTAAAAATCTTCCAGTATGGCTATTTGCACATTTTGCTACTTCTTCAGGGCTGCCAGTGCATACGACAGTGCCTCCACGATGTCCTCCCTCGGGGCCCATATCAATAATATAATCTGCTACTTTGATGACATCAAGATTGTGTTCTATGACTACTACCGTATTGCCCTTGTCTACTAGCTTGTTTAAAACAGCAAGGAGGTGCTGGATGTCTTCAAAATGAAGGCCTGTAGTTGGTTCGTCGAGAATATAAATGGTATTACCAGTGTCTTTTTTAGAAAGTTCTTCTGCCAGTTTTACTCGCTGTGCTTCTCCACCAGATAGAGTGGTAGCTTGTTGTCCTAGTGTGATATATCCCAAGCCTACATCTTCTAGAGTTTTGAGCTTGCGATAAATTTTAGGGATATTTTTAAAAAACTCAGAGGCTTCACTAACGGTCATATTCAGCACATCGTTGATAGATCTACCTTTGTATAGAATTTCAAGTGTTTCGCGATTGTAGCGCCTGCCAAGGCAGTTTTCACATTCTACATATACATCAGGCAGGAAATTCATTTCAATAACTCGCATACCAGAACCTTTGCAAACTTCACATCTGCCTCCTTTTACATTAAAAGAAAAACGTCCTGGTTTGTAAGCTCGTATTTTAGCCTCCGGTAGTTCAGAAAATATTTTACGTATATCTGTAAATACCCCTGTATAGGTAGCAGGGTTGGACCTGGGAGTACGGCCGATAGGTGATTGGTCAATCTCAATTACTTTGTCTACCTCTTTCAGCCCATTGATTTTTTTATAGGCCATAGGCGGCTTTAGGCTTTTGTAGAAATGCTGGCGAAGAATGGGGTAGAGCGTCTCATTAATGAGTGTTGACTTACCACTACCCGATACTCCTGTAACACAACAAAAAGTACCTAAAGGGATATTAATGGACACATCTTTTAGATTGTTGCCAGTTGCACCGCTTAATTGTAATTTTTTTCCATTACCTTTTCTTCTCTTATCAGGAACGACAATCTTTTTTCTTCCATTTAAATAATCGGCAGTCAGGGTATTTCCTTTTATAAATTGTTCAGGTGTGCCTTCTCCTACAATTTCACCGCCATGTTTTCCTGCGCCAGGCCCCAAATCTATTACATAGTCGGACGCAAGCATGATATCTTTATCATGTTCTACGACTAATACGGTGTTTCCTATATCTGAAAGCTCACGTAAAGCTTCTATTAGTTTTTGATTGTCTCTCTGGTGTAGGCCAATACTGGGTTCATCAAGAATATAAGTAATCCCCGTCAGCTGAGAACCGATTTGGGTGGCCAATCGAATACGTTGAGATTCTCCACCTGATAATGTGCGAGCTGGGCGGTTGAGAGCTAGATAATCCAGCCCTACATGTAATAAAAATCCCAGGCGAAGACGAATTTCCTTAAGAATGTCCCTTGCAATCATTTGCTGCCGCTCAGTAAGGAATTCTTCTACATTAGCCATCCAATGTGCCAATTGCGTAAGATCCTTATCTGCTAACTCTCCTATGTGCTTTTCATTGATTTTGAAATGAAGAGATTCTTTTTTTAGACGGTATCCATTACAATCCGGGCATATATCTATTGTCATAAAATCTTCAGCCCATCTGCGGATTTTTTCAGAGCTGGTATCTGAGTACCAACGATTGAGCATATTGACAATACCTTCACTGGCAAGATTGTAGGAGTAATCATTGTACTCATTTATCTTCACCTTGAAAGTTTCATCACCTCCATGCAGGATTACATCTAGTGCCTCTTTCGGGATATCTTTAATTGGGCTAGCAAAAGTAAATTTATACTTTTTAGAAATAGCGCGTAGTTGTTTGAATGTCAAATTGCTGCGCACTTCTCCAAGAGGGGCTATACCTCCGTCATTTATACTTTTAGTATTGTCAGGAATTACTTTGTCCAGATCTACCCTGTTAATTTTTCCGAGTCCATTACAGCTAGGGCAGGCCCCGTAGGGAGAGTTGAAAGAAAAGGCATTAGGAGAAGGTTCTTCATAAGAAATACCCGTCTCTGCATCCATAAGGTGTTTGCTGAATGCACTTACTTCGCCTGTTTCATGATCCATGATAAAGATAAGCCCATTGCCCATTTTTAGAGCTGCTTGCATAGAAGTATGTAGGCGCCTGTCTTTATCATCAGAAATTTTAATTCGGTCTATGACAACTTCAATATCATGAACTTTATAGCGGTCTATCTTCATTCCTGGTTCTATGTCCAGGACAATATCATCGACTCTTACTTTTGTATATCCTTGTTTTCTGATTTGTTCAAAGAGTTCTCGGTAATGTCCTTTTCTACCTCTAACAACTGGGGCCAGTATTAGTACCTTCCTGGCATTGTATTTTTCAATAATGCTTTCCCGCATTTGATCTTCAGTGTAGCGGGTCATTTTTTTACCAGTTGCGTAGGAGTAAGCTTCTCCAATACGAGCAAAAAGAAGCCGCATAAAGTCATAGACTTCTGTGATTGTCCCTACTGTAGACCTGGGGTTTCTGCCTGTCGTTTTTTGTTCAATGGATATTACAGGGCTCAAACCATTGATCTTTTCAACATCTGGCCTTTCCATTTCGCCAATGAATTGCCTGGCATAAGAGGTAAAAGTCTCCATATACCTTCGCTGCCCTTCCGCATAGATGGTGTCAAAAGCCAGCGAAGATTTCCCACTCCCGCTAATGCCAGTAATCACAACCAGCCTATTCCTGGGAATTTGCAGGTCTATATCTTTTAGATTATGCTCGCGGGCACCAATTACCTCTATATGTTCTTTTTCTTCAGCATGTTTGTAGCTGCTGATTTCTATGTTGTCAACGGTAGTAGTATTATTCATCACAAAAGTAATTAACCCTTTTAAGCGGATTTGTGTTGAAGAAGATGCAAAATTAGCGGAATAAAGCCGAAAATTTTAGCTTTGCCGAATAATCAAAAGGATATTAGTAATGCGTGTTAAGCAAATCTTCTTCATGATCCTGCTCGTTGGGGTAATATCATATTTCATTATCAAATTCATTCCGACATTAGAGAAACTGATGGATGAAGGAATGACTGTTGTATTAGTGCTCATCTTTTTGATTGGCATTGGATATCTTGTATATAGAGTAATAAGAGAATGAAGATATAAAATGTTTGAAATTTTTTGTGTTTTTTGAGCTTTTTTCTATCTTGATTGAAAATTTTAATTAGCTTTTTTCTAACGCGCAAGAATGAAAAAGCAGAAACAAGTCTTTCAGCCAGATGACCGTATCTTTCGTAAGATGATGGAGGATAAGGAAAACGTAAAAGCCTATCTGGAACATTTTTTTCCAAAGATTGCACAGATAGCCGATTTAAACAGCTTAAGACAAGAAAATACATCCAGCTTACTTCCTGATCTCAAACTTTTCCTGTCTGATATCATTTATCGGTGCCGCTTTAGAGGGAGTGAAAAAAAGCATTTCTATTTTTCCCTACTTTTTGAACATAAATCAGCTCCTGATAAACATGTCGCTATTCAGGTGGGGCTTTATGTAATGCTTATGATGCACAGAATGTCTCGGCTGAATGGGCAAGAGATAGAACCTGTGGTGCCTCTTGTTTTTTATAATGGTAAAGATGCCTGGAAGCCTCAAACCCTAAAGCAACTTTTTGAAAAACATCCTCATTTCGAAAAGTTACAAACTTATATACCAGATTTTACTTTTTTATTTAAGGATATTGCAAGGGAACCGATAGAGCGCCTGCTCGATATACAGTTGAGCTATTTCAGAAGCTTATTACTTTCAATGGCTTTGAAACACCAGCCAGACTTGATATTAAACTATATAACTGTTATTTTTGATTTAAAAGATAAGGAGCAATTGCGTAGTGCAGTTGTTTATTTCTTGGCAGTTATTGAAAGATCTCCTCGAGAATTTATGGATGAATTAAAGAATATAGAATTTACTACTAAAGCTGAGACTATGAGTACGTTAGAAATGCTATTGGAACAAGGTAGGCAGGAAGGCTTAGAAATAGGGATACAAAAGGGAATCAAAGAAGGGATCAAAGAAGGTTTAGAGAAAGGTATTAAAGAGGGACAAAAAAAGGAAAGAGTTCTTAATCTACTTAAATTAAGGTTAAATTTTCCTAAGTTGTTACCAGGCCAATTGTCTGATTTTACAGGTATATCCTTGAAAAAGATTGATCAATTTTGTGATATAATGAATTCTGGAGATTTAGAGAGAGGAATATCTTTTGTACGTGAAGAATTACTTCTTGATATTAGCATGTTAGAAGAAGAATGGGCGCTCTATCAACAATTAATTGTTAATATATATAGTGGAATAGAATAATTGATCAATAAAGAAAAACGGGATGGGCAGCTCATGGGATAATTTTAACTGGAACGGCATTATGCCGCCCACCCGGTTTTTGGGAATTAATATTCCTATTTGAATAGTTTCAAAAGAACTTCCAAATAAGATTTTAGAATAAATAATTTATGCTACTTTTTGTCGAGGCTGGCTATAGTAGTCCAAATAGGCACTCGCTCCAGGCTGATCTAGTAATTTGTGTAACATTTCTTTTGCTCTGAAAAGTTGTGCTTTAACAGTACCTAGTGGAATATCTAGTTCTGTAGCAATTTCATCATAGCTTAGCTCTTCAAAGTAACGTAACTCAATCATTAAGCGGTATTTGCCATTAAGGCGCCCTAGCATATCACGCATCAATCCGATTCTTTGTTGGCGGATATAGGATTGCTCAGGATCAAGTGTAGAAGATCGTAGGTTGCCAGAGTAGTCGCTGTTGCTTTCTCCATCAATTGAATCATCAATTGATAGTACATGTAAGCGTTTCTTGCGAATATAATCAATACCATTATTGATAGCGATACGGAAAAGCCAGGTGCTAAAAGCATAGCGGGGAGCATAGCTAGAAAGTTTAGCAAAAGCTTTACCAAAGGCTTCTATTGTTAGGTCATCTGCATCTTCACGATTGTTGACCATTTTCATCATCATGTGGAAAATAGAGCTACGGTAACGATCTAAAAGGATAGCGTATGCACGCTGGTCACCTTTAATAGCTTTTTTTACTACTGTATAATCGTCCAGTGCTCGCTCAGAATTGAAGTTGGTTTGTACTGCTAATTCCATTTCTCGGTTTTTTTTAAAATGGCTGGCGCGAACACAAGGTAGAATCCTACATACAGTACGTCGAGCAATGGAACCCAAGGGGCCAATGAATGATCGCGTAGTTTTCTCAGCGTTCGGGAGTACATAAAAGAGACTACCGCTATCCGTGCCAGATAGTTAATGAATACTACTGTTAAAAAGTCCTGAAATAAGATCAAAGCAAATCCAAATACATAGTGTCCGAAATGACTGAACGATAGTAAGCCCAGAGCCCACTGATGAACAGTACGATAACGGGTACCAGTAGCAAGATGCCTTGACTTCTGGCGATAGTAGCCTCTCCAACTACTTTTGGGTTTAGAATAGACGAATGCAGTAGGTGATAGGATCACCCTAGTATTTTTTGGTGTTGCTACCTGATTGATGAAAAGATCATCATCTCCGGATGCAACATCCATATGACTATCGAAACCACCTGCTTGGTAAAACAAGTTTTTACGATATGCCAAATTTCTCCCTACTCCCATGTAGGGTAATCCCATTAATGCAGATGAAAAATATTGGTAAGCAGTATAAACCGTCTCAAAACGAATGAAGGCATTTAGCAGAATACCTTCCCCACGACGATATAAATAAGGGCTATATCCTAAGCCGATTTCTACCCCATCCCGAATGAATGCTTGTGTATGCTCCACCCACATGGAGCTTGAGGGGCGACAATCAGCGTCAGATAATAAAAGTATTTCAAATTGAGCAGCAGCTATGCCCTTTGCTAGTGCTGCCTTTTTGCCGATCGGCGTATTAACGATAACGTTAATGACACGCAATCTCGGACTTTTTTTCTGAAAATCCAAAAGAATTTCTAAAGTTTTATCAGAAGAATTGTCATTCACTACAATTACCTCAAATTCGACATAATCTTGATTTAGAAAATAGGGAAGGTTTTCTAGTAAATTTTCCGCTTCATTTTTGGCGCAAATGATAATAGATACCGGTTCAGGAAGAACCTGAGGAATAGGAGGGTTTTTATAAAATGCTAGCCGAGAAAAAATAAATAGCCAATAAGCTATTTGCACAAATGTGCAGCAAAGAAAAGCAATTAATAAAAACTGGTTAAGCACTTTTTGAGAGCAAAATAGTTATTTTACTCTAATCCAGAGAGTTTGGCAAGTTGATGAAATGAAATAGTAGTTATTAACTGATTATTTGTCTTGACACTTACTCTTGAAAAGTGATTTATATCCATTCCTGTAGCTTTTCTAATAATGGTTGCCTTTCTTCCAATAAACTCATTCTAACTGAATGAGCTTTATTATCAGCCTGCCATTTCTTATATTTTTGACTCCACCACCAGGCAAACCATCCAGTAGGGAAAAGGCTAAGAAAATAAAACAATGTAATAAGAGGAGAGGTAAACATAGCTATGATCCAGGTCTGGATACCATAAAATACCGGAAAGAAGACCAGGCCTGCCAATACTTTAACGGTGGTATTATAACCAATGTACAGATTCATTTTCCTTACTATAAATAAAGAGAGTAGAGTAGGGATGGCATTATTAATAAGGCCATAAAGAAATACAGGAAAACTAGATATGCCAGCCAAAAACCAAATTCCTTTGTTTGGGATAGGTGCAGCAACTGCTTCATCTGTAGTATGATGACTTTTTAACCGTGTAATATAATTACTAACTGCTTCCTTATAATCTTTGTATTGATCAGGGGCATTTATATGCCAGTTTCGTATTTGAGTAATGAGACGCTGAGTCCGATAGAAATGCGCTTCTTCTTGCAATGGAAAGCTAGTGCGAAGCAGCTTTTCTAGATCATGGACAAATTGATCTTCGTCCTCATCTCTGGTATCTATGATAAGCGATCGCATGCGCTTATCTAAATCTTCAGTTAATTGACGTACAGCAGCTATCTTATCTGTTTCGTAGGCTTCTTGATAATCACTTATTTTTATAGGTTCGCCAGCATTTAAAATAACTTTGCTATGGAAATAATTAGGCGCATCATAAGTCAGCCCTACTGCTTGGATAGTAAGTCCTAGTTGGAAGTTTTGCTTTTCCTCTGCACTCAGCGCAATACGAGCCGTACCTGTTTTAATGGGGCGCAGCTTACGTTCCATATCACTACCCCCTTCAGGAGCTATGTAAAGACACCCGCCTTTCCCCAGGAAATCATCACAACGAGCAAAGGCGTTTTGGTTGTTAATAGGTTTACCATTGGTGTCTTGTGGCCGTTCAATAGGGATACAATAAAAAGTATTGAAAAACCAATTAAGAAAACGGCCATTGAACAAGCTTGCATTCGCAAGAAAATGTACTATCATGGGGATTTCCTTCCCCGCATTAAGGGGGTCCATGAGGGTGTTAGGGTGATTGGAAACCAGAATAGATGGTTTTTTAAAACGAAGCCGATCCCCATTGATAATGGTCGTCTTAGGGTAGTAAATAGCAAAACAAATACGAGTGATCAGTTTGAGAAACTGGTAAATAAAGTATAGTATAGGGTTCAAAGTCAGGCTTTAAAGTTGAGTAAAAACTGTCGGACATCTTCATCAAAAAGAGGGCCTTCGTCAAAGTGAAATTTTACTTCTACCGGGATTGCCCAAATAGGCATTCTGTTTTGGATGATATAAGGGCGGTGGAGTTCAAGGCGCATAGCGTCTTTTTCGGTTGTTATAATTACCTTTTTGTCAGACTCCATACGATCGAAATCTGCTTTGAGCTGGCCTACATCATATTTTGTAAAGTAGTGATGATCTTCATACTCGCGTACTCGGACACTATTAACTTGCTCTTTGAGATAACTAACTAAATAATCAGTACGTGCAATTGCAGATATGAGCAAAACATCCATTTCTTTATTAAGCGCAAGCTTATAAAGTGGATTTAGTATAAAATAAGGTTGTTGATAACCGTAATAAGAAAAATATACCTTTTGATGGCTTAAAGGATTGATCTCCTCTATCATTTTTGTTTTATCCTCCTCTGTAATGCTTAGTGGGCACTTCGTTACTATAATAGTGTCCGCTCGTTCGTAAGCAGAACGCCATTCCCGAAGACGGCCAGAAGGTAAAAGGAAATCTTTGGTAAATGGGCGGCTATATTCAGTAAGAAGGATATTCAAGCCTGGCTTTACAGAGCGATGTTGAAAGGCATCATCTAAAAGAACGGCCTTCGTATCTGGATTGTCCATCATAATTTTGGGGATAGCAAAGGTGCGGCTTTCCGATACGGTTACCCTGATGTCGGGAAACTTTCGTTTAAACTGTAAGGGCTCATCCCCAACCTGTTCTGCGGTCATACCGGTATGAACAGTTAAAAAACCCTTCGTTTTACGACGATAGCCACGACTCAATGTTGCTACATCAATATAATCCTTTAATAAACGGATTAAGTACTCAATATGTGGACTCTTACCAGCTCCTCCTACAGATAAATTTCCTACAGAAATTACTGGTACGTTGAATTCAACACCTTTTAATAAGCCTCGATTATATAAGCCATTGCGAATACTCACGCCAATGCCATACAACAAGGAAAAGGGAGCTAATAATATTTTTACTAATGTGCTTTGTATCATTTGATAACAAATGTATTAAATCCTTTTTAGTACTAATCAAAAAATAACTTTTCACTTTGAATTTCACTAATTCTTTTCAAACAAAGCTTTCAGCACTCAAGGATCAGTGAAATCGAAAAGTTATTTTTTAATCCTTTTTAATTAAAACTTGAGTCAGGCTCTTGAGGAGTCCTGTTACATTTATCTTTTCTTGCTGCCATTGTACTTAGACAGGATAAAAGGGTTCACATTTTCTCCCTATCTTACCAGCATGAAAGCAATGATATTTGCCGCAGGGCTGGGAACTCGCCTTCGCCCTTATACCAACGATAAGCCTAAAGCTTTAGTTGAGGTTGGTGGAAAACCTTTAATAGAAATTGCCATTCGAAGGCTAATAAAATGTGGTTTTCAGGATATCGTGGTCAATGTGCATCACTTTGGAGATCAATTGATTGATGTATTGGATCGCAATGATGGTTTCGGCGCCAATATTATTATCTCTGATGAGCGGCGTCAATTACTGGATACCGGAGGAGGGCTGAAGTATGCAAAGAAATATTTACAGGATGCTCCCTTTTTGATTTATAATACTGATATCCTATCAGATCTTTCCCTGGCCCAGTTATATGAGCAACACCTTTCTAATGAATCACTAGCGACACTAGTAGTAAGAAAGCGAGAAAGCTCGCGTTATCTGCTTTTTGATGAATCCATGAGGCTATCAGGGTGGAGGCATGCCAGGACTGGAGAGGAGAAAATAGCACGGTCAGTAAACAACTATCATCCGTTTGCATTTAGTGGCATTCATGTGGTAAGTCCGGCTCTGTTTGATTATATGCCGGATGAAAATTTTTTTTCTATTATAGACGTCTATTTAGTAGCTGCTAAGGATAATCCAATAGATGGCTTCCTGGATAATGATTCGCTTTGGCTAGATGTTGGCAAAATATCAGCATTAGAGCAAGCACAGCACATGGTGACACAAATAGCTTTATAAGTATGTCCAAAACACATCACCTCCCCATAGGGACTTTTATAAATATGCTTACTGTAACCGTAGGAAGCTTGATAGGCTTATGGTTACAACAGCTTTTCCCACAAAATGTACAATCTATCATTTTTCAGGCTATAGGCCTGGGTACGCTCGTGATAGGTATCCAGATGGCTTTAAAAGTGCCAAATGGATATTTACTTGTTTTCATTTTTAGTTTGATTCTAGGTGGAGTACTAGGAGAGCTAATGCGGCTGGATATGCTATTGGAAACCTGGGGAGAGAGCATGAAACAACTCTTCAACGTGGAGGATAGCCGGTTTACGGAAGGGCTTATCACTGCTTTCTTATTGTTCTGTATAGGCTCTATGACGATTATAGGTGCTATAGAAGAAGGACTTCAGGGGAAAAGGGAATTGTTATATATCAAGTCAACATTGGATGGGATATCATCTATCGCTTTTGCATCTACTTATGGTATTGGAGTACTTTTCTCAATCATCCCTATGCTGATTCTACAAGGAGGAGTCACTGTATTGGCGAGGCAGATGCAGCGCTTTTTTACTCCTGTCTTGATTGCTCAATTAACAGCAGTGGGTGGTGTATTGATCATCGCTATTGGAATTCGTATTCTCAATTTAGGAGAAATTAATGTGGAAAACCTTTTACCTTCTTTATTAGTGGTGGTAGTTCTAAGTTTGGTTTATGAACGATATCAAGATAGTTGACCATTATTTTGCTGGCTTACTTAATTTGATGATATGAATTTTGATTATAGTGAGGCTTCCATAGAAAAACAAAAGCAATTATCGGATTTTATGGCAGAGTATATTTATCCGATAGAACAAGAAGTACTTTCCTTTTCATATGAAGCTCAAAATAGATGGCAGTATTGGCCGGGAATGGAGGAGCTTAAGGCAAAAGCCAAAGCAGCAGGCTTATGGAATTTATTTTTACCTCCTGCCTATGAAGGATATAGCCCGGGGCTTACTAATCTTGAATATGCTCCTCTAGCTGAGCAAATGGGCAGGGTATTATTTGCATCTGAGGTATTTAATTGTAATCCTCCTGATACGGGAAATATGGAAGTATTGGCTAAATATAGTAGCCCCGTACAAAAAGAGCAATGGTTGAAGCCATTATTAGAAGGTACTATTCGGTCTTGTTTCTTGATGACAGAACCTGATGTAGCTTCATCGGATGCGACAAATGTTCAGACTTCTATCCAAAAAGAAGGGGATGAATATGTAATTAATGGCAAAAAATGGTGGTCTTCTGGGGCAATGAATCCTCATTGTAAAGTAGCTATAGTAATGGGGAAAACTGATTTTCAGGCAGAGCGACATTTACAACAGAGTATGATATTGGTGCCAATGGATACTCCAGGATTAAAGATCGTCAGGCCTTTATCTGTTTTGGGATATTATGATTCTCCAGAGGGGCATGCTGAAATCATTTTAGATAATGTGAGAGTCCCAAAAGAAAACCTCCTTTTAGGAGAAGGGCGAGGTTTTGAAATCGCTCAAGGACGCCTGGGGCCAGGTCGTATCCACCACTGTATGCGATTGATAGGAATGGCACAACGATCATTGGAGTTAATGTGCCAACGAGTATCTACCCGCAGTACTTTTGGGCGTAAGCTGCAGGATTATAGCAGCATTCGGCAGGAAATTGCTTATTCAAGATGTGAAATTGAGCAAGCTCGCTTACTGACACTTGCCGCAGCTGATAAGATGGATAAAGAAGGGAATAAAGCAGCAAAAGATTTGATTGCTATGATCAAAATAGTAGCTCCCCAAATGGCTTGCAAAGTGATTGATCGTGCTATGCAAATTTATGGAGGAATGGGAGTAGGAGCAGATGTGCCGTTAGCTAGATTTTATTCGGCTGCCCGGGCATTACGCCTTGCGGATGGCCCAGATGAAGTACACCTATACCAGCTAGGGAGAAACACCATTAAACAATTAAGCAAACAGCAATCATAATGGATAAAGCCGATACTGCTCTGCCCACTGAAATTATCAAGGACTACTTATTAGAATTAGGCCTGATCGATGGCAATAGCCAGCCTTTAGATGTATATCAATATCCTGGAGGATACTCAAATCTTACTTATAGATTGACAGTTGGTGATAAGGTATTTGTATTGCGCCGCCCACCAGCAGGAGCTATTAAGAGAGGGCATGATATGTATCGTGAATTCAGTGTGTTATCCGGGCTTTACCCTCATTTTAGCAAAGTACCTAAAGTATTTGCTTATGAGGAAGGTGAAAATATGATAGGTGCTCCATTTTATTTGATGGAAGAGGTGAAAGGCATCATTCTCCATCAACCAGTTGCAAAAAAAATGGATATTAGGCAGGAAGGCTTTCAGCAAATTGCAAAGGAATGGTTACATACCTTTGTAGAGTTGCATGCTTTAGATTATAAGGCTGCTGGTCTGGGTGAATTAGGCAAACCAGAAGGCTATGTCGAACGACAAGTGCTCAACTGGGGAAAACAATACTTAAAAGCAGCCACAGATGATATTCCAGAAGCTGAAAAAGTAATGCAATGGATGGAGGAGCATCAGCCTTCGGAATATGCTTCTAGTTTAATCCATAATGACTATAAGTATAATAATGTCGTTTTTGAAGATGGGATCTGGCAAAAGATTAGCGCTATTCTTGATTGGGAAATGTGTACACTTGGTGATCCATTGATGGATTTGGGTACCTCATTAGGGTATTGGATAACCGCAAATGATCCTGCTCCACTTCAATATGCGGCACAGTCTCCCACTATTTTACCAGGCAATCCTGGGCGCATGGAGCTAGTCGAAATGTATGCTCAAAAAAGTGGGCGCCCTATACGCCATCTTACATTTTACTATGTGTATGGAGTGTTCAAAATAGCAGTCATTGTACAGCAGATATACTATCGTTATCAAGCAGGATATACAACTGATAAACGCTTCGCAAATTTGAATCAGTTTACCAAGATACTTTGTCAAACAGCATGGAGGGCAGTACAACGAGGTAAGATAGAGTAGCAAGGAGAAATAAAGTATTACACAGATAATCGTATTGATATGGAAGGAACATATAGAAAAAACATTAAGCCTGGACAATTTGTAGCGATTGTGCAAAAACAAGATCAACGCTCTGGAGAGCTTACAGAAGGTATTGTGAAAAATGTACTAACTAAATCTTCTCATCACCCACATGGCATCAAAGTGCGATTGGATACTGGTGAGGTAGGCAGGGTAAAAGAAATTTTGGAGGACGAGGAAGATTAAAACATAAATAATAGACTGTGATTCATGAAGTAGGAGGTACTATGTAAGCATATATCCTCCATCTGCTATGAATATTTCTCCAGTGCAATAGCTTGATGCAGCAGAGGCGAGATATAATGCCAGGCCTGCCATTTCTTCAACTTGTCCCATCCTTCCCGCCGGAATATCTCCAACTATCTTGTTTAGGAACTGCTCATTTTGCCAGATGGCAGCGCTGAATTTTGTTTGAATCAAACCAGGAGCAATCGCATTGACTCGGATATGATCCTTTCCCCATTCACGGGCCTGATTTTTGGTCAGCATGATTAAAGCCGCTTTACTTACACTGTAGAGGCCTAAGCCCATACCTGGTTTTAAGCCTTCAACAGATGCGATATTAATTACAGAACCTCCTTCACCTTGCTTAAGGTAAGAATGGCACATATTAGCTAGTAAAAAACAAGCTTTGACGTTGACATTCATGATTTTATCAAAGACCTCAGAGGTTGCTTCAGTGATAGGCCCAAATATGGGATTGATAGCGGCATTATTGACTAATATATCTATTCCCCCATATTGTTCTACAGTTTTATCGACTAGTGCTTGCAATTGATCTGCATGTCCAACATGACAGGCAATAGCTGTTGCTTCATACCCTGATTGTTTTATTTCGGCGGCTATTGCATCTACAGCTTCTTGTTTGCGACTACTGATGACTACTTTAGCACCGTATTCTGCCATGCTTTTGGCAATAGCTGCTCCAATCCCCTTACTTGCTCCCGTGATAATGGCAACTTTATGATTTAAAGAAAGTAAATCTGATATGGATTGATTGGACATAGCTATACAATATGACATCAATCATTATTATTATCAAGAGAAAATGATTGACTAATGGAAAATTCTACTTCAGTAGTAGCAGTGATTATGGAGTAGGTGAAAAGTAATATTTTGCTTGCTAGCTTCTTTACTTTTTGCCTACTCCATAAATCAATTGCTTTGCGACTTTAATTATTTGTTGGATGTCCGAGTGCTTTGTTAACACTAAAATGACGAGTAATCTGTGGTACCTTTTGTGCTTACCCTTTGTTAGAGGACCCCTTGCGTAGCGCTGCTATGCGCGGGAACCTCCGCCTTGATTAAGCATAAAATTCACAGACACCTCACTCATCCTTTCACAATTAACAAAGCACTAGCTTAAAAAATCTACTTTACCAGAATCCAGATTGTAATAAGCTGGAACTATTTGTAGTCTGCCACTATCAGCAGCATCTTTAATAATTCCAGAACGGGTCTTTAGTTCTTCTGCGGTAAGTTCAGCATTCTTTTTAACAACATCGTTTACAGCTGCACCACTACCAGCAGCTACTACAGCAGGGGTAATGTGAGATAATAAATGATTCAGATTATAGCCATTGTCTCCACCATTTACAGCTGCAGTTACAGCTCCACAGCTTTGGTGTCCCAATACAACGATTACGCTAGTGCCAAGGTGAGCAACAGCATATTCAATACTAGCAATAGAAGAACTGTTAGCAATATTACCAGCTACGCGGATGACAAAGAGTTCGCCTAGTCCCGCATCAAAAGCTAATTCAGGTACCACACGGCTGTCTGCACAACTTAAAATAATAGCATAGGGAGATTGTCCTGAGGTCAGGTCTTGACGGCGGCCATTATCTTGTAACTTGCCTTCTAATTTATCGGCTATAAAACGCTCGTTTCCGTCCTGAAGCCTCTGAATAACTTCCTGAATGGTCATAGTTCAGTTTTTTATTAGGTGATATAATGAAGTTGTTTAAGAGGCTGATTGAATTTAACACATCGACTTTGTTATGTGACTTTTGCAGCCATTATTTGTTACCAAAATCCTCATTTAGCGTCCTCGCCTGCCTTTGTATCGAATTTGGGTGGGCAGGTACAAATGCTAAATTCTGGTTTTGATGCCTCAATTGACTACAAAACACATTCTAAAAAATTTAAAAAGCCAAATTTAGAACCGTCTCCAAGGCAACTTCTACTTTAAATTATGGTAAATATAACGTTTTACTCATACTTCTGTTCATAGTTTTTTCTTACTGTTGTTTAGTCAAAATAGCATTACCGATAGCGCAGCGTAGGCAGTCTTTGTGGTTGCAATATTTATTTTTCAATTGAATAAGGGCTTGTGATTCTTGGGCTGACTTAGCGTTGATTCCTAATGAAGACCATTGACGGATGATTTTATTATCCTCAGTATCAGCCAATTCTAATAAGTTTAAGGCTTTGTCCTGAACAGCTGTATTCCCTTTGCTTTTCCCGTAAGTAAATAAGAAAGGAGCGATGGTATTTATGATGATATGATGAATAGTTCTTTTTCCAAGTGTTTTCCTTTTTCTGCTAGAGCGTTTGTCAAAATTATAATGCTCCCACCAATAATTAGATAATTTGATGTCAAACAGGTTTTCGAGTTCTTTAATATTTTCAGCCGCGATTATTTTACTGAATATACTCCTTGTTTGGTAAAGTAGGGTTGCTAGTTGGGCAATCCTTATAGTAGGAAAATTTGCTGGCCGGAGCCGAAGAAACTTCCAACTAGCTACGGGAATAGAAGACAAGCTATATTTTTTTTGTAAAAAACGATATTCTAAATTGAGGCGTTGAGGATAATCATCAGCCCATGATTTGTCTAAAAAGCCAGCTTGCCCAAACAGCAATGCTTCCAATTGGAATAAGCTATTTTGATGTTTGGCAATGATATGTAATGGAAGTTTTCTTGCAAGAAATTCCATAGGGTCTGCATTAACTTTGTTTCCTATGCTTCGACTTAAGAATTGGTAAAAAGTGGTTTCCCAATCACCTGTATTAGTGTGAAGAGATTCTTGGATCTGGAGAGATTTGTCTTCTAGTCGCTCTACTACCAGCCGATTGAGCCAAAGTTCTTTGGTAATCGTTTTGACGCCAGAAAGCTGAGTTTCACATGGAATCCAGTACTCATTACTTAACAATCGCTGATAATGTACATGAAGCCTTGGGCTTATCCTTTTTTTCATTTCAAGACAGGGCAATGTTTGTTGATTAGATCGTTGTATTGCAACGTCTTCTTCCAACACTACATGTAAAATAACATTATCATAAGCACTATCTGTTTGGTGATTGTGTTTGATCCAATCAGAAGCTTTTAAATGCATTTCAACATTTCCTGCCCATATAGTATCACCTATTCGGAGACGTGCATTTAAAAAATCAGGCCCAGCATGAGTATTTAAAAAACCTGGATGTAAAATTTCTATTGTAAGACCAGTAGTCGTACACAATTCATGTCGATTAAACAATTGCATACGCCACACATAGTGGAGTAAATCTTCTTTCATGGCGCGTTAGTTTAGGTTTATCATTGAAGAGGTACCATTTGAGGCCTCTTACCTACCTAAAGATAATAAGAAAGAATTAAAACTCAAAATGTGTTAAAAAAAATGTTTTATTTCCGCATCCTTCTTTCAAACACTTTAAAAGCGTAAGTAAATTCATTTTTTTCATCTGGCTGATGAGTTTCACTAGCAACTTCTTCCCATTCTTCTGTTGAAAGCTCTGGAAAAAAAACTTCCCCATTTTCAATGATAGTATCTACATGTGTAAGGTAAACCCGATCACAGAAGGCTATACTTTGTCGATAAATTTCTCCACCACCTATGATGAAGACTTCTTCTTCTCCATTATCTTTTGCTACCTGTAAAGCTTCTTGAATGGAGCTTGTCACCAAACAATTAGAGGCTATGTAGAAAGGGTTGCGCGTAACAATTATATTCGTTCTTTTTGGTAGAGGACGGCCTATAGACTCAAAAGTTTTTCTACCCATTATGATATGATGATTGAGGGTACGCCTTTTGAAGTACTTCAGATCAGCGGGTAAACGCCAGGGAATATCGTTATCTTTTCCAATGACATTATTAATATCTGTTGCAACGATGGCGGATATAATCATTCTGAATTTTTTTGTATTGACTGTTTAGTGAAGGGCTGAGCGATAGAGCAGTGTAGAAATCTATCATGTTTTAAGGTGTTTCCTCTGGCATAAGGTTGGCATCAATCATACGTTTTTCCATCCATTGACGGCTTGTATGAATAGTGTCATTCAGCGTTTTTTCTATCATTAGACTGGCAATTGGAGCGGCATAAGTACCTCCAAATCCTGCATTTTCTATATATACAGCAATCGCTATTTTGGGATTGTCTTTAGGAGCAAAAGCAAAAAATATTGAATGATCTTCACCATGTGGGTTTTCAGCAGTCCCTGTTTTTCCACATACTGATACACCGGGAATAAATGCAGAACGGGCAGTACCAGAAAGGACTACCCTTTCCATCCCGTCAATAACATGCTCAAAGTGTTTGGCGTCGATTCCTACTTCATGGGTTTCCTGAAATTTATCAGGTACTGTAATATTTGCATTATCTCCTATGATACTATGTACCAGATGAGGTGTTTTATACCAACCTCGATTAGCGATAATAGCAGCAAGATTCACCATTTGTAAATTGGTCATTAATAGCTCTCCTTGCCCAATTCCCAGTGAGCGAATCCATATAGAATTCCAACGTTGTCCTTCTTGTTGCTTATTAAAGTAATCTGTATAATATTTAGAAGAAGGGTAATTGCCTCTTTTTTCTCGCGGTACATCAATACCCAGTTTACTGCCTATGCCAAATTTATCCAGGTAAGAATTAAAAAGATCTAAACCTATTTCAGGATTGTGCACGCCACCCTGGCTGTCGACAATATCTCTGAATACAGTTACAAAATAGGCATTACAAGAGTGTTGTATGGCTGTTTCTACATCGAAACAAGTAGGATGCCCATGACAACCAGTTAATCGCATTCCTTCAAAGTAATATGCTCCTGGACAATAGATCGTTCGATCAGGATTTAATACTCCTGTTTGCAAGCCAATAAGAGCTACTAGGGGTTTGAAAAGTGATCCAGGAGGGTACTGAGCCATTACTGAGCGATCGAAGAGGGTATTGTGCTGAGAATTGGCAAGCGTAGCATATGCATTTCCGTTCCCTTTCCCTATTGCAAGAAGATTTGGGTCATAGGTAGGAGTGCTTATCATTGCTAATATTTCACCTGAACTAGGATCTAAAGCAATAATGCTACCTATTTTATTTTGCATTAATAACTCGCCATATTGTTGTAATTCCAAATCAATGGTCGTAACAAAATTTTTCCCGGAAATAGGCTCTTCATCGAGATTCCCTTCTTTATAAGTTCCTACATCACGACCTAAATTATCTTTAAGGATAAGCTGTATTCCTTTCTCACCTCTAAGAGTATCTTCATAAGCCAGTTCCAACCCACTTTTACCAATATAATCACCTGGTCGGTAAATGCCATTTGAACGTTCTATGTCTTTCTGGTTGACTTCGCGAGTGTAACCCAAAATATGAGCGGCATTAGTATGAGGGTAACCTCGTGTATGGCGCAGGAGGGGGCGGAAACCCGGAAATTGGTATATGCGCTCTTCAAAAGCAGCAAAACGTTCAGATGAAATATTAGTAAGAAAAGGAAAGGGGACTGACTTGGAATATCTAGGGCTTTTCCAGTTTTTATCTAGCGTCTTTTTAAAATAATCAACATCAATATCTAACAGCTGGCAAAAGGCCACTGTGTCCATATCGGGATCTACTTGATTATAGGTAACCATTAAATCATAAGAGGGGTCATTGAATACGAGTAAACGCCCTTCTCTGTCATAAATAACTCCTCGGGAAGGATATACAATTTGTTCATCAATGGTAGTGGCTTCTGCTTTTGCCCGGTAAGTAGAATCTAATAGTTGTAAATAAAATGTACGCAAAATTAAGCCTATTGCTACTACGGCAAAAATAATTCGGATAGTATACTGTCTTTGGCTAAAGCTATCTGCCACAATTTACTTTTTAGGATTCAACGTATATACTACAACTAATAGTAGTAGCATAGAAAAGAGAAATGTCCAGAAGGTTTTTCCTACAATACCTACAATATAAACAGGAGTAAATGCATCAATACAAAAGTAAATAAAAATATGGGTAAACATCAATATTGCAGTATAGCGAATGAACCAACCGCCGCCCATATCTTCTTTATTAGGGCTGCTTCCAATATTATATCCCTCTCGTGGCTCTAGCCAATTGATTACATACGAACGAAAATAGGCAGTAGCTACCATTGCTCCTGAATGAACTCCAAGCGTACCATAGCCTAAGTCGACAAAAAAACCAATGAGAAAGCCTAAAAAGACTACCAATGGCTTTGGTGTCCGGAAAGGAAGAAGCAATATAAATAAAGGATAAAGTAACACATTGACATACATGAAACCTTCCCATCCATAGGACAATCGCTTAAGAATAAGCAGTTGGACCAGGAAAAAGGCAATAAAACGCAATATGTTAATTACTATTATATTACTCATTGATTGCTTCGTCTAGTTCTTCATGTTCTAATTTCATCAGGTTTTCAACTATTGAAACGTAGCGGAGTTTACCCATATCAACATCTAGTTGGACCTGGATATTGTAAAAATTTTCACCCGGATCTAATGAAATATGTTTAATTTCTCCTATGCGAATACCTTGTGGAAATAGTTGAGAATAGCCGCTAGTGATTACCACATCTCCCTCTTTTATACTGGCGTGTTTGGGAATAGCTTCAAGGCTCATGAATATAGGGTTGTCATTCTTCCAAACTAAAGTACCAAAGTATCCACTGCCTTTTATAGAAGCCTTTATTCGGCTTTGACTGTGTAAAATAGACATTACACTACAAAAATGAGAAGACACATGTCTTACAATTCCTACTACGCCATCATCGGTAATCACCCCCATATGTGGCTTTATTCCATGTGAAGAGCCTTTATCTAAACGAAGATAATTATTAGCAACAGCAACGGAATTACTAATTACATTAGCTCCTATAAATGTATATACTTGTTGAAATGAGTCTTGTTGTACAGAGTCCCGGTTTAGGCGATTATTATACCGAGCGTTGTCGAGTTCTTCCATTAGCTTATGGTTCTTTGCTTGCAGATCAAGCACTTCTTGTTTTAAGCCAATGTAATCACCAATATTATCTATCCGTTGCTCTGCACTAGCCGTTAATAATCCCCAACTATTAAAAAATATAACTCGCTGGCTTTGATTATATCGTACTACTAAGAACAGCGAAAAGAGTTCCAGAAAAACAAAAAGCAAAAAGCTTCCATATCGTGCAAATAGCTGAAACAAGCCTCGCATGGTAGATTACTTTTGGTAGAAGGTAACTAATTTTTGAAGTAACAGTTGCCAGATTATAACTAGCATAAACTATAAGATGATGGATTTAATAACCAACATCTTTTACCCTCTAAACACTGGTACGATCTATCAAGAACGAGAAACGATCCGTATTTTTTAATGCAATCCCTGTACCGCGTACAACTGCACGGAGAGGATCTTCTGCTATATGTACTTTTAGTTTTGTTTTGGCAGCAATACGTATGTCAAGTCCTCTAAGTAATGCCCCTCCACCAGTGAGATAGATACCTGTTTGGTAGATATCTGATGCCAATTCAGGTGGAGTTGTTTCCAGTGCCTTTAAGATAGCATCCTCTATTTTGGAAACTGATTTGTCCAAAGAGTGAGCTACTTCTGAGTAAGAAATTTTTATCTGCTTAGGAATACCTGTCATAAGGTCACGCCCATTAACAGCATAGTCTTCAGGAGGAGTCTCTAGCTCTAATAAGGCAGAGCCAACATGTATTTTGATCTGTTCAGCAGTACGCTCACCAATGAGAATGTTATGCTGTCGCTTCATGTAACTCATGATGTCGCTGGTGAATTCATCACCTGCTGTTCGAATAGACTGATCACAAACAATCCCGGAAAGTGCAATGACAGCGATCTCGGTGGTACCTCCTCCTATATCAATAATCATATTCCCTACAGGCTCTTCTACATCTAATCCAATACCTAATGCAGCAGCCATAGGTTCGTGAATCAGATATGTTTCTTTTGAATCCACGTGATCAGCAGAATCAAAAACAGCTCTTTTTTCTACTTCTGTGATGCCGGAAGGAATACAAATAACCATTTTAAGATGAGAAAAGAAACGACGCTTACGTCCGATCATACGAATCATCCCTTCAATCATGCTTTCAGCTGCTTGAAAATCGGCAATTACACCATCTTTGAGAGGGCGTACTGTTTTTATGTTTTCATGCGTTTTTTCATGCATATGCATAGCCTTCGAACCAACAGCTATGGTTTCTCCGGTACGACGGTTAATGGCTACAATCGATGGCTCGTCAACAACTATTTCTCCATCCTGAATGATCAGGGTATTAGCGGTGCCGAGGTCTATAGCGAGTTCTTGAGTAAAGAAGCTAAAGAATTTCATTAAGGCAGCTGTCCTTTTTGTACGAATCAAAAAATAGCATTATGATTATTTTTAACATAAAGAGAAAAACATCAAATTAGCTATGATTTGACCATTGCTTAGAGATATTTGTTTTTAATTTCTTCTCTTCCTCGACAAATCTTGTTAGTAATAATAGAGACAAAACACTACTTAAAGAAGCAATGTTTTTGACCATATTTGTTACTTCATATTACAAAATGAATCGAAGAACTATTGTTGCTGTGCCTGGTGAATTCATGGAAACCATGTATTGCCCAGGTACCTTAGGCGCTGGTCTTTTCTGGCGTTAATTTTGCATGTAGAACGATCAATGCCCAATTTTCGCATTGAAATTAGTAAAATTTGCTGATTTTAATAACGTTTCACCTATTCAATACCAAAAAATCCGCGCTTGCCGCAAAGCAACGCAAATTTTGTGTAAAAATGAAACTTAATTGCTATGATTTAGAGTAGGTTATATTTAATTATGATCAAGGGCTTACTACAACCTGATACATATCCTCTTTGTTGAGATATTTTTGTGCAAGCATCTGTAGTTGATTAGCAGATATTTGTTGTACCGTTTCTACCAGGCTTGCAAAATAGGATAACGGCAGTTTTTCCATAATAAGTGTTTTCACTACTTCCGATACATTAAACGGGCCATCAAGCATGGTTAGGAAATTGCCTAATAGATAATTACGGACCATTTCCAACTCTTCATCATCTACTAATTCATCCTGTAGTAATCTCATCTCCTTATATATTTCCTGTAGCGTTTCGTTTGTGGAGTGAGCTCCTGCTTCTGTTCCTATATAAAAATAGCCATCTTCATTCATTGCATCAATCATAGAATAAATATTGTAGGTATATCCCTTGTCTTCTCGAACATTAGTCATCAAACGAGAGCCGAAGTATCCTCCTAAAATATTATTAAGCACATACATGCCCCGATAGTCTGGATGTGCTCTGTTGAACAGTCGCCTGCCAATGCGAATGGATGCTTGGAGTGAATCTTTACGTTTTATCTGCTTTTTGATAGGGTTCGAAACTACTTTTGGGAAATATCCTTGTACAGGAATTCCAGTAGGAATAGCCTTGCTAAAATAATCATCTATCATATTGAGAATATCAGGAGTGATTTTACCACTTACGAAGATTGCACCATTTTGGGCATTGTAACAGTGCTGATGATGTTTGATTAGATTAGATCGGTTTATATTACGATACATATCTGCATCGCTATTGTAGCCATATGGGTGTTGTGGACTAAAAATGAGTTCTGTTATTTCGCGATAGGAAAGTACTTCATTTTTAGTAAGGTCTTCGGCTAAACTTTGGATATTTCTTTTTTGAAAATTTTCTAATTCCGCTTGTGCAAAAGAAGGAAATTGAAGTATATCTGCCAGGATTGGTAATACATTGGGGAGGTGCTTATTTAAACTATAAAAAATAAGGTTAGATGTATCTAAATTAGTAGGAGTACTAAGCGTACAGCCATAATAGTCAAGCTGTTCGGCTATAGCTGAAGAAGTGAAATTACTACTCCCTTCCTTTATAAGACTAGCGGTAGCTCTACCAGTGAGGGGGTGTTTTTCAAATGGCCTGCCAGCATAAAAAGCAAGCTCAATCTTGACTACTTCTTGTGTTCCCATTTCTATAAGGTACACAGGCATGCCATTGCTGAGCTTGACCTTTGCTACGTCAGGTAATTTTAAAGTATCAATTTTTTTAATACGAGGAGGAGTCGTTCGCTCTGGTTTCATGAATAGTTGGATATTTTTCAATATAAGAAGCAAATATCGTATGACTTATTTAATTATTAACATGCTGTGAATATTCTTCCTGTGAATATCCATAATAAAAGCTATTTTTGTGAATTGTTGTTTCTTAAAACCATCGAACCAGATAATATGAAGTTTAGTGTTTCTTCTTCCGAGTTATTAAAGCGCCTGCAGATTGCATCTGGTGTTATTGGCTCTAATCCTGTGTTGCCCATTCTAGAAGATTTCTTATTCACTATTTCGAATAATAAATTACAGATTGCTGCTACTGATCTTGAAACATCAATTACTACTGAAATAGAGGTGATGGCAGATAAAGATGGTTCGGTAGCTGTTCCTGCAAAAATATTACTGGAGACATTAAAAGCGCTCCCTCAACAACCGATTACTTTTAGTGTCAATGATGAAAATTTTGGCATTGAAATTACTTCAGCTTATGGTAAATATAAGTTGGCAGGAGAAAATGGTGCTGATTTCCCTAAAATTCCAGAGCCAGAATCTGTTGATACGCTTACTATCTCAGCAGATGCACTTACACAAGGTATTAGTAAAACATTGTTTGCTGCTAGTCATGACGAATTACGCCCTGCAATGACGGGCATATACTTTCAAGTGGATTTTAGTAAGCTGATACTAGTCGCTACAGATGCCCATAAACTGGTTAAGTATACTTTCCATGAGGTTAACAGTGAAGTTTCTACTTCATTCATCGTGCCTAAGAAAGCACTTAATTTATTAAAATCTGCTCTATCAGATGTTGGAGAGGTAACGCTTTCCTTTAATACAGGAAATGCTTTTTTCTCCTTTGGAGATACACAGTTGGTTTGTCGCTTAATTGATGCTCGTTATCCTGATTATAATGCAGTAATTCCGGTAGATAATCCTAATGTTTTGTCTATTTCGCGGGCAGATTTTCAGAGTTCTTTGAAGCGTATCGCAATTTATGCAAACAAAACTACCAATCAGGTTATTCTTAACATCAATGATGGTAGCCTTACAATCTCTGCTCAGGATTTAGATTTTTCCAATGAAGCGACAGAACAATTAACTTGTAGCTACGAGGGAAATCCTGTAACAATTGGTTTCAATGCTAAATTCCTGGTAGAAATGCTTGGAGTATTAGAATCTGAAGAAGTCAAGATTGAACTATCAACCCCTAATCGTGCAGGTATCTTACTTCCAGCTGAAGAAACGGAAGGAGAAGAGATTCTTATGCTGGTAATGCCAGTGATGTTGAGCAATTAGTGCTTCTGATACTACTTGATATATAAACATATCCGTCCCGAATTTTGGCAGAAGCCAATGTTCGGGATGATTTTATTTTACCGGCTTAATATATAGCTGAGATGAGATTACTACTTTTTATAAACACGATACTTTTACTGTGCATTTTTGCTTGCCAACAAGGGGCGCAACAGGCTGAAACACCAGAAGATGTTTTGATGCAGTATCAAAAACATATTGATAATAATCAATTTGAAGAGGCAAAAAAATTGAGTACTGCAGCAGGGAAAGAATGGCTATCAGAACTGGCTTCTATTATTGAAGATGAGCAACCTGATTCTACATTAATGAATACTCAGTTCATTTCTATTAATTGTCAAAAAGAGGGAGAAATTCTAGTTTGTGAATGTGTATTAGAAGATCAATACGAAAAGTACACTGCTGCATATCGACTGATTCAACAAAATGGACAATGGCTGGTAGATGCTCCAGAAGAAGAAATCATTATTGAAAATGATATCATAGAGGCTTTGCCAGATAGTTTACTGGAAGAAATTATGGAGGAACAGATAGCAGAATAATAATGTCCCAAAGGAAACAAGAAAAAATTGGCCTCTTTTTTGGATCATTCAACCCCGTACATATTGGTCATATGATTATTGCCAATTACATGGCTATACACACAGACTTAGATAAGGTATGGATGGTGGTTTCGCCTCATAATCCTCTTAAGGAAAAAAAAAGCCTCGCCCGGGATCGGGATCGCCTTCATTTGGTACGTCTTGCAATAGGCGATAATCTTTTGCTAAAAGCATCTGATATAGAATTTGGTTTGCCCAAGCCTTCCTATACTATTGATACGCTGACCTATTTAAAGGAAAAACATCCCAATAAGACTTTTGTACTTATAATGGGGGGCGATAATTTAGGAAGCTTACCCAAATGGAAAAATTATGATGTGATATTAAGAGACTACGAAGTCTACGTGTATAAACGGCCATCCTATGATTTAGGAGAACTCCAAGTGCATGAAAATGTACACTTATTCGACGCCCCGCTTATGCAAATTTCATCTAGTTATATTCGCGCCTGCATTAAAAAAGGACAATCAGTTGAATATTTGGTGCCAGATCGAGTACTTGAATACCTGGTAACTAGTTCATTGTATCGATAAATTAAATTTGCTCAAGCAGCTCAGTAAATTCTGCCCATTCTTCATTTTTGATTTTTATACCTCTTAAGAGCTGTGTCTTGATCACCTCTTCAATCACCGCTTTATTTTTTATTCTCTTTGCTTCTGTAAAGCCTTGAACATCATCAAAGGAAAGCTTAGTGAGATCGGATAATTCTAGTGGAGTAAGATTGGAAAACCTTAAAGAAATCCGTAAAAGCATTAATACGTTAGCAATGATTTCTCCTCTTTCAGTTCCTTTTTCAATACCTTCTTTGATCCCTTTTTGTATCCCTATTTCTAAGCCTTCCTGTCTACCTTGTTCCAATAGCATTTCTAACGTACTCATAGTCTCAGCTTTAGTAGTAAATTCTATATTTTTTAATTCTTCCATAAATTCTCGAGGGGATCTTTCAATAACTGCCAGGAAATAAACAACTGCACTACGCAATTGCTCCTTATCTTTTAAATCAAAAATAACAGTTATATAGTTTAATATCAAGTCTGGCTGGTGTTTCAAAGCCATTGAAAGTATTAAGCTTCTGAAATAGCTCAACTGTATATCGAGCAGGCGCTCTATCGGTTCCCT
>JAKSDI010000228.1 GCA_022360175.1 Chitinophagales bacterium | reverse complement strand
TTATCTCAAATTGAAAAATTGCATCTGATCATCATTGTTAGCTACCAAAACTAAAGGTTTTGATTTTAATACAACGATTGCTCTGGCATCATCAGGAGCAAAAAAGCCTGTTTGTTGAACACCTGCACTTTCAAAATTTCCCTGTCCATCCCCTAATAAGCATATGCCAATCCCTGCATCATAACGAATCGTTTCTACTTCTGCCTGATATAAATTGCCAACCCCCAATATATCTGGGTTGCCATCTTTGTTTACATCCGTAATTTCCATTCCCCGAATTGGTGATACCTGTGCGGCTAATGGCATCGCTTTAAGTTCGAATGCTCCATCTCCCTGATTAATAAGCACAACACTTTTAAAGGAATGAACTTCATACCTGGTAGCCTGATTTAGCTCATCAGGGGTATATATGGTTTCAATGGTGGCCTTGGCAAAAGCATCATATGTAGGGAATTTTTCCGCTACAAAAGGCATTTGCTCAGAAGTACACTCCCTTCCTCTCACAGGCAATAGTTTATCTCCAGAGTAGCTCGCTAATACGATATCGTTGGTTCCATTGTCATCAAAATCATTTCCAAAAACAACGAAGGGTTTATCTTTCCCAGCCTTAAATTTGGTGTTTTTGCCCAGGTTACCTACCGCATAATCCATCTTGCCATCTTTGTTGAAATCCCCTTCTGCAATAGACCACCACCAGCCATTGCTATGATCTACACCTGAAGAAGTAGTTGAGTTAGTGAATTGTCCATCGTTGTTTTCGAAAAAGGAAATAGGCATCCATTCACCCACAACAATCAAATCAAGGTCATTATCTCCATCATAATCAGTGAATAAAGATGCTGTAACAAGCCCAGGATTATTCAAGCCCGGAGCAATGGATTCCGTTACATCTCTAAAACGGCCCCCTTCGTTTAGCAATAAATAACTTTTAGGTGCCTTTGGGTACTTGCCAGGTATGATCCGCCCTCCTACAAAAAGGTCCAAGTCTCCATCCTGGTCAATATCTCCAGCAGTAACACTTTTCCCACTTGTTAGCATATTAGGTAAAGCATTTGCTGCTTTTGAAAAATTACCCTTTCCATCATTCAGATACAGCCGATCCTGATAGGCTTTATCATTAGCAGTAAATTCACTACCTCCACTGACAACATATAAATCCAGGTCATTGTCTGCATCGGCATCAAAAAATAAAGCTCCGGTATCTTCCTGGCCTTTATCTGCTTCCCAGGGTTGGCGGGGAGCTGCCTGAAAACCATTCCCACTACCAAGGTATAGTTGACCACTATAACCTAGTGCACCACCAATAAAGAAATCATCCTGGCCATCTCCATTGACATCCCCAGCTGCTAAGCCTGGCCCATTTTGGGATTGCTTATGAGGAATAAGAATCTCCCGGTCAAAATCATTATACTCATTTTCAGTATGTTTATGAGCATATCCAGCTTTGGAAGAAAGGTCTTCAAACCATGTACCGGCTATGACCTTTTCTCTGGGAAGAGCCTGTCCTTCACTGTGCTTGAGTGTTAATTTCTGATTGACATCCACCCCTTCTATTTTTACCACTTTACCATCAGGCCATACTACTTTCAGCAGGTCAATCTTTGATACATCTTTAAGGCCAAAGTGCAGTAAGGGCTCACAAGAAGATAGATAACCTCTGGTGAGGGTAAGTTCCTGAACCTGTATATCATCACCATAATGAAGCTCTACTTTGGTGTTGAGCCCTAATTTGTTGTTGGCAGGCCCTTCCAGTTTGATGCTTAAATAATTATTCATCCGGCCCTTCACATTTTCAAATATGCTAGCTGGTTCGCCCATATTGCTAACTACCAGGTCCAGGTCACCATCTCCATCTAAATCGCCATAAGCTGCTCCATTTGAAAATCCAGGAACGTTCAACCCCCAATCAGCAGTACTATTTTCAAAGCTCAGGTCCCCTTTGTTTTTATACATATAGTTGCTGATTGGAAAAGAAGGGAGTGCATTGACCAATTCCAGGGAGTTAAATTTCTTGTTCCCTTTTTGTAGTTCCTGTTTTAATCTTTCCGTTGCATCACTATTTCGAATGTCTTTTTTGATGCCATTGGTGATGTACATGTCCTTGTAAAAGTCATTATCAAAATCAGCCATCAGTACAGCCCAACTCCAGTCCGTTTTGGAAATCCCCGCTAATTGTGCCACCTCACTAAAGCTTCCATTGCCATTATTCAGCTGTAAGCTGTTAAACATATATTGATAATGCCTTCCTTTATCTACATACTCCCAAAAACGATCTATATCCATTGATTCCATATTCGTTTTGGCACGATAGTGATCTTCAGCAGCCATGTCTACAACCGCAATATCTAACAAACCATCATTGTTGTAATCTGCTACATCGCTCCCCATAGAATAGAAGGAAACATGCTTCAGGTACTCTTTGGATTTATCAGTAAAAGTTCCATTACCATTATTGATATAGAACATATCAGGCATTTCATAGTCATTGGAAACGTAAATATCTACCAAGCCATCTTCGTTGATATCACTTGCCACTACATTCAAACCATAGGCATAATTTTTAATACCTGCTTGCTGAGATACATCGGTGAAAACAGTTCCATCATTACGAAACAAGCGATCGCTATAGGCGGGATCATCAATGTTAATATTGAAGCGCTTACTACTGGTGATTCTTTTATCTGGTGGCTGATTAACCAGAAATACATCTAAATCTCCATCCTTATCGTAGTCAAAAAAGGTAGCCTGGGTTGAAAAGCCACCATGGTTTAGGCCATAAGCTGCTCCTTGCTCTGTAAAGTTTCCTTTCCCATCATTAATGTATAGCAAATTTTGTCTGGGTAGTGGCTTAAGGTAAGGGCCATGTCGGCATACATAAATGTCCAGGTGGCCATCGTTGTTTACATCTCCCATAGTTACCCCGGAAGACCAAAAACCATCATCTTTGATCCCTGCCTTAAGAGTG
>JAKSDI010000160.1 GCA_022360175.1 Chitinophagales bacterium | reverse complement strand
GACTGGTTTTGCAACAAGATTTCTTCTACGCCTACATCATTAGGATCACAACTCATTGCTGTTATGCTAGTAGTATCTGCTGGGGAATAAGTAGTAGTGGTAATTATAAGACTATCGCAGCCAGCTTGGTTTTGCAATAAAGTTTCTTCTATGCCCACATCATTAGGGTCGCAGCTCATTACTGTTATGCTAGTAGTATCACTTGGCGAATAAGTGGTCGTGGTGATAATAAGGCTATCACAACCGGACTGGTTTTGCAACAAGATTTCTTCTATGCCCACATTATTAAGATCACAACTCATTGCTGTTATGCTGGTGGTGTCTGCTGGGGAGTATGTGGTGGTGGTAATGATAAGACTATCGCAACCAGCTTGATTCTGTAGTAAGGTTTCTTCTATACCTACATCATTAAGATCACAGCTCATTACTGCTATATTGGTAGTATCTGCTGGCAATAAACTTGTTGTAACAAGAACTACACTATCGCAATTGTACTGATTAAGATATGTTTCTAATAGTGTTCCTACGTCATTTTCATTACAGGATGTATTATTTACAAAAGTAGTATCCATTTGAGGAAGTACTATAACATCATAACACTCCTGTGCAAGGCCACACAAACCAATTACCTCTACACAAACTTCACCACCTAACGAATTAGTCCAATCCACCAAGAGCATTTCAGTTTCATCACCAGAGACAATTACCGCGCCGTCAGGCACTGTCCACCCTGCAACAAAATTCCCAGGTTCTAAGTTGTCCAAGCTATAAAGTGCTAAGGTGTCGTTCTCACAAACTTCATTATCTCCACTTATTACCGGAGACAGTGGATCACCTTGAATTATGATGTCCATACAAGTTTGATTCAAAATGCCACAATTATTTTCTACAATAACACAAAGTTGATCAGACGTACTCCCTGTAAAATCAATGGTGACTGCATTCGTCCCTTCTCCTGCTACAATAGTTGCTCCGGCAGGTGGAATCCAATTGATGCTTATGTAAGCTAAGTCATTTAAAATATCGAAGGCAGCAATATCGTCCTCACAAACCACAGGAGAGCCGTTTATAATTGGAGCTGGCGGAGGCAATTGATTGGTAGATACTGTTACTGATACAGGTGGGGCTGAACAAGTAATACCATTCAGGGATTCTGATAATTGTAAGGTATAAGTTCCTGCTGAGCAGACTTCTGGTGTTGCCGTAGTTGCTCCTGAGTTTATAATACCTCCATTCGAGGCAGTCCATTGATAATTAACTGTGCCATTTACATTATTTGAAAAACCTTCTAAACTTATACACGGAAGAGGACTGTTACAATCTATAATCAAAGGAGGAGCTATTGATGCTTGCGGATCTAATATTGTTAAACTTATATCATCTGTTTCCGTACAAACGGCAGTCAGCGAGAAATCGTCTAATCCAAAATCATTCATGAGTAAACCACTTCCTGACCATTGATTTGTCAAACAAATCTCAACCACAGTAGCACTTCCCGAATTAAAGGCAGCTTCAAATGGTTGCCAGGAACACAAACCGCCATTACTAAAAGGACTACCAATCAAAACTCCATCTACTGCAAATTGTACAGTGGGGGTATTCAATAGATTATAATTTGTCATCCAGGCACTAACATAATATTCAGTGTTAGGTGTAATACTAAGGGTTTGGCACCAAATATTGTCACCTATGCCCCCATCACCATTAACTACCATTTGATTACCTGTTCCATTTCCAAAAGTGTGATCATCGCATGGTGGAACATTATCCAGTACAATATCAGGAGATGTAGTAATTGAATAACTTCCTGGAAAAGCAAGCCCTAATGGGCTACTTGGATCAACAAAACTGTAATCACTGCTAAAACCTGAGTTACCACTTTCGAAATCTCCATTGAAAAACAAATTAGTATTGTCAAGCCCCTGTACGTTGAATGTGTATGTAATAGCTCCGGATAATGTTACAATAGGCGTTTGGCTGTTTGGATTACTGAGGCCGGTACTAGGCGTCCAATAAAAATTAATCGGTGAGCCGGAGAAAGTTCCATTCAAAACAGTTGTTCCTGCATCGATACAAAGCGTCTGGTCAGGGCCAGCATTAACATTTAAATTACAGGGTTGAGCAGATGTAATACTTGCTAAAAGCATTATCATCATAAACAGAGACAGTAGGTTTTTCATATGTAAAATAGCGGCAATATGCTGGTGTTACGTATAGCATTTGACCGATAATGTAAATATATAAATAACCCTAGATTATTTTAGGAGAAAGTAAAAAACTCATTTTACTCGGTCTTTGTTTTTGATTTTAGTAGGGTGGGGGGATACAAAACTACATTTGTAAGCTATTTTACATCTCTGATAGATTCTGGCTCTATTTTCGTCAAAGAAATGTTAAAATCAATTAAGTACTAGCAACATTGAGTGTGACCATGGCGTTCTACTTCCGTCAAAACCTCAAACATCCAAATATTTCTATTACCACGATGATAACACTACTTATAATTACACTACTCGCTAGTAGATTGAAGGGAGTCAAAGTTTTTTTTAACAACCTCTATAGAACATTCTTTTGTAGAGAAGGAGTTAAGTAAATTTATTTCCCAATTTGAAGGCCATCCATTTTTATAATGCTTTTTCAAAGTGCTTATGTGCTCACTCATTGTCCGCCATTCAAGAGGGCTGTCTATAGTTTCACTAATTATATTATCTGTGGTAAAATCGTTTTTTTAGTCTAAAAGTAAAGTCCCATCAAGATGCTTACAACCTTGATGAGACTAATGAATATTAGGAAATAATCACAAATGCTATTGCAAAAGTGTCAAAACCTTATTGCTTCCTTTCAAATTATCATTGTTTAATAACTTTCTGAGTTATTACCCTACCATTAAGGTATTCAAATATTTCGTTATTGGTAATTTATCCCTCCTCATCAGCATAATGTTTGTATTTATAGTAGATGAATTAGTATTGAAGTATGGTTATTCCAGGGATTTAATGACAATATTTGGTTTACAGTATTCACAGTTCGGTATCATAGTAGAGAGTATAATTTTTGCACTTGTATAGGGTACAGAGGTGACAACAAGAGAGGGAGATATTTCAAATCCGATTAGGTATTGTAGAGAACACTAGCCATTTTTGTCGAATACACAAACGTTTTATTGTTAATCTCTTTCGTATCGATATATATCAACCTAAAGGAGGTAATGCTATCGTGATTTTGGATAATGGAGATCAGCTACCTGTTGGTAGAGCCTACAAAAAAGAATTTGAACACAAATGGAGAAACGGGACTCCCTGAATGAATTATGTTTAACTGTAGTGTGCACTCACAATTATAGAACTACTTTTTCTATAATATTTACAGCACCCGTATCGCTGTTTATTTCTAATTCAATCCAACCAATTTTAATCTCCGAATCCGGAGTCTTGAATTTGAGGCCAATGAAATAACTATTTTTTATATCTGAACTTGATATCTCCCAGCTTGAAGGCCATCCCTCCTCGTAAGGTTTATATAAAGCCGCTACATGTCCATCAATTGTCCGCCATTCGAGGGGGCTTTCTACATTTTCACTAATTACATTCAGGTTATCAAGAAATAAATAAGGCTCATCCTCTTTTCCTAATATTTCGTTTTCTCCTAATATTTCAAATTCACAAAATATAGCCTCAGATGAAGTTGGCGAGAATATGATACCATGAAGGTACTTAATCAGATAATCATCCGTACCATCATTATCCATGTCAACTGCAATATTTTCAGGGATTGGTGGGGGGTCCTGATTCTGAATCTGATTTTCATCATCATCTTTTTGGCAAGAAACAAGTGTTAATACCGCAAAAACCACAAGCAAAGTTTTAACTTTAAAATCCATATTTTATTTTTATTCTCTAAAGACGGTTACTTTCTCTTGTAGAGTTGCCTGAGAGTAATAGGGTAGAGGTAGTTCTTTCAAAAAATCGTGCACCAAATAAAATTTTGTAAGGAAGGAGTGTAAGGCTACGGGATTAAATCAAAATAGTGACACAGGATCAAAATTAAATCAAATTGTTTGTTTTTATACATTTCAGTTTTGTGTAAACTTATAAAAATTATTCTCAGCACAGATTTTAATTTTCAAGGCCAGCGAAGATTACACAGACAGGATTATAATCCTGCAAAATTGGAATAGTAAGAATTGGTTTGTGTGATTAATTTTATCGAAAATATCTACGTCATTATATCTGCATCTCCAACAGATCAGGCCGGAAATGATTCGCGGATTTTATTTAGCAGCAATGAAGCCCTTAGTAAGTCAATTATTCTAATAAATATTCATTATATTTTGTCCTATAATTTATAATATTGTTAAGTAGGTGAGTGGTCTTTTCTCGTTCAATCTTTTGTTGTACATTGTGATTGAAACAAAGTAGAATGAAAATGAAAATGAACTCACCGATCGGGTGGTTATACTACGATATTGTCGTAGGTGATCCGCTCGCCCAGCAGTCCGCATGGTGTCATAAGACACTGAAATTACCAGCGCGTTCAATCCGCGAATTTATCACTTTTTATTACCGTCTCAAAAATTATGCAGTAGAATCTGCACCGCCTCAACTTTACTATGGTTTAAGGCAAATAGTTGTTTATCGTCTTGTCGGTAGGCGTGGTAGTACGATTCAACAGTTTAAAGAACTTGGTAGGGTAGAGGGTTTCGAATTGGTCAAACTCTTTTCAACCAAGAAATGGGAGCCTGATTTTCTTAAACAAGCTCAACTTGTGTAGTTATGAATAAGTTGTTTGCTCTTGTTCTGGATATTCTTTTAGGCATCCTCATTGCCTATTGTCTCATTATCGGAGTGGTTGTTGCTTTGGTTGGTTTTGCCATCCTTTTTGAGCTTTTTACTACTCTTCTTTCTCACTTCTAAAACGATGATTATGGAAAAGGAAATATCTGTTTTTTCTTATGATATTGATTATAATTCTGATGCTGGTTTGATGGTTGAATTTAATTGTCCTGATTGTGATGAGGCCGTTAGGTTAGCCATGTTTCCTTGGTGGGATACTTCTTGTTCTTGTCGAGATTGGAGTTTTACTTTTTCTGTCAATGGTTGTCTTAAGTCTGATTTAGGCATTGATGAAATTAGCGCGAATCAACTTACTTAATTCTAAAACAATGATTATGCAGTTTAATTGTATCCTAGATAATATTCTTTTATTTATTGAACTTATTCATCGTAGTGGTTATCCTGTTTATGTTTCTGCTGTTGAACCTAAATTGTTTGTGGAGATACCACGTACTGATGTTTTGGAATTGATTCGACAGATTGCCAAGAATTATCTTGAGGGTTCTAATTGGACTCTTAGGGTAGGGCATCCTCCTGTTGATGTTAAATAAATCATCCTTGTGTAACAAATATTACACGGGACTCGTAACTTATTAGGTCACATAACAAAAGAACCCGTTGGGCTTTAAGGTAAGCGCGAACTTACCGCCCAACGGGTTCGAAACAAAATAAAATAAAAATGAAGATGCAAGATAGTCAAACTATCCCGCATGTGCTAAATTCTGAAACGGGTTTAACTAAGAAATGTTTCAACGATTCGTTGAACAGTTTAGAAAAATCTTCATGTGATGTTTCAGACCAGCGAATAACACAAAACGCGGTAGGCTCTCTGTCTCTCTCGGCTGATGAGTCGAGTTTGCACCCGTATAGTATAACGGGTGTAAACTTTACCGATGGGCAATTAGTCCGACTTCCGTTTAAAAAAGCTCTTAAAACTATAGATTGGCTTTCTTTATGGTGCCGTGTTTCGGCTTCATCTCCTTTGCTTTCTGGTATTGGTTCAGGTGCGCATTCGTTTGGTGATTTTGATGAATGGGGCATTGACATCCGTGATTATGGCTCTCGTCATATGGAAAACCACGGTGTTGTTTATTTCTCTGGTGAGGAAATTGCAACTATAGAATGGGGTGAAAGGCGAGGTTCTGTAACTGATACAGATACAGCGGTTCATGCTATGGTTAAGTTTAACAATCGGTTATTTTATGAGAGTGCTAATCTTTATGATACGGTTAGTTCTTACTTGGATGCTATTGGTTTGGCTTGTGTTCATGTATCCCGTGTTGATCTTGCTTTGGATGGTCTTAATTTGTCTGGATTGTTTGATAGCTATTTTTCGGGGCAGCTTAAGAAGAAGGGTAGGGGCAACATACAAGGACATTACAGTAATTTTGATGCTACTTGGCAAGGTTTTAGTTGTGGTCGTCGATCATATCGGTATTTTAGGTATTACAATAAGTCGAAGGAGTTGAACCGCTCAGAGACGAAGTATTATATTGGTCAATGGCATGAAAAAAATTTTGAGCCTTCCGGCTTGGAAGAAGATGTGTTTCGCTTAGAGGTTGAATTACATAGAGAGTATTTGAAAAACTGTGATTTTGATCTCGAGGATCTTCTAAACTTGGGAGAAACTTTTGATAATTTGTATTTGGCTGCTTCTAAGAATTACTTTGAGTTTGTACGGCGGGGTGATTCTAATATGTCTCGTGCAAAGGTTCTTTTCTCTATTGGTGATATTCTCTCTTATGCAAAAGGAAAGGTTGATAAAATACGGGCCAAATTTCGGGACGGTGTGCACACTGCAAAAATGGCTCTTAAGAAGCTGTATCAAGTGGGCTGTGAAACTGGTGGTGCTAGTGTCCGTCCTGCTATTCGTGCTATTCTGTCTCGTCATCCTCTCCGCGATTGGTTTGTCGGGAAAACTAAATATTGGGCTTCCCAAATGGACGCAATGTCGGTTATACTCAACAGGACTTTTGACAGTCGATTTCAGGCCGACCCTTTTAGTAATCATTTACCCCTTGATACTCGTGTTAGGTCTAGTCATGGTATTGGTTTCGCTGATTTTATGATGGCCGCCTCTTGTTCTCTTTCTCCTTTTCAGGTTCGGGTTCTTCCCTATAAAGTGTAATTGATATGAATATAGCAACTATCGAAAAAACAATATATCCGGCGGTTACTAAGTCGGAGCTTGCGCGTTATTATGATGTTTCCCGGAAAACTCTAAACGGTTGGATTTGCTTAATGTTAAATATGGGCAATTACCCTTTTTCTTGGAAAGATTATTTACGTACTCGTGTTTTACCTCCTATGTGGCATCGTTGTATTGTCGATCATATTGGAGAGCATGAAAACTGTCCTTCCTATTCTGGTCTTTATCGGATTTCTCAAGAGTTAGAAGTTGGGATTTGATGCAATTGTAAGCCGCCGAAACGTGGGATGGTGGAGAGTGCAAGTATTTCGGGAAGAAAATACTACCCGAAGGGTGGAGATTTTGTTCTTGAAAAGCGAAGCGGTACTTGTTCTTTCCTGCGGGCAGCAAGTAACTTTGCTTAGAATTGTTTCTAATCCGTTCCCGCTATTGCGCAATATTGTTCCTTATCATTCTTTAAAGCTCCTTATCGTTACCTAACAATACGTTTGCAGATTGAAGTTGGCAAATATTTGAGCATTGATTTGATAATTTATTTGTTAATTAAAATCGTGATGTATGCGTATTGCGACGGGTGTAACTGCCTCTTCTTGGGTAGGGCAGGTTACAAGTGAGATTGCGGAGATTCTACTTCATTTCCGTTTTGGTTCTGCTAGCTATGGTGATTTGCAGGATATTGTTTCTATGATGGATTCTGTTTTGGTTTCTATTGCGTATGTTAGTAATGGGAATTCTATTCGTCATTCTCATCAGGTTCCACTTACTGTGATTGCTGATTATCAGGCTGCTTTTGAAGGCGTTTTTTCTGGTAATCAAGATGTTGCGGGTGGTGTTATGGATGATTTGAGGGTTTCGGTTCCTCTTTGTTCTTCTGGTTCTTTGGTTTTAAGTGGTGATGAACAAATACAAATTCAACTTACTGGTCTTCCTGCTGATGCTAGTGACGAGCTTGATATTTATGGTTTGGAAATGCCAACCCGTGATGTTGAGTTGGTTCAGTTTAAAAAGTTGATTGTTCCAGCGGATGAACAGGATAAAACTTTTCGTCTTAATGATTATGAACTTCTTTTGATTGAGCCGTCGGATTTCGATGAACTTCTACTTAGCTATAGTAATGGTAATACGTGTAAATATACGCCAGCTGAGTTGATTTATCTTTCTGAAAAGACTAATGAGTTAGCTGTTCATTTTCGTCCTAGTTCTATAGGTTCTTTAACTGACGCGTCTTTGCCTGGGTATATTAGTTATGTTGCTTTTGATGTTTCTTCGGTAACTTCTGTTCAGTGTCTGCGTGCTGCGGGTGGTGCTGTTGTTGAGATGTATGGTATTCATTCGACTGTTGTCGCTGCTCCTGCGCCTGTTGTTGCTGTAAATAATAATCTTACAGATACTACTTTGGAGAAGAAGGTTGTTCAGGCTGAACAGGCTGTGGTTAAGTAATCTTATTTCTTAATGTTGAAAAATTGATATTGTGGGTTTGTTTAAGAAATTATTTAAGAAAAAGCCGGGGGGTACGTTTGTTGGGAACTTGCTACGCGGTGTAGGTGACAATTTCACTGGTGGTATTTATTCTAAGGTGTTTAAGGCTCCTGACGCAAATTCTGGTGGTTCACCTTCTCGTTTGGGTACTCCTCATGTTACTGTTACTCCTCCGGCTACTGGCCCAACTCCGGGTTATCGTAGTACTACTCCTATGAATGATCGTGGTGGTTCTAATCGGGATAAAAAGAATATCCTTAAGGAGTACGGAGCTTATATAGCTGGTGGTGCTCTTGCTCTTGCTCTTACTATTTGGGCTATTGTATCTAATAACAAAGGCGGCGGTCGTCGTCGTCGTAAAAAGTATTAATCATGTCAGGTTACTATAACGGTTATCGTCGTCGTGGTTATGGTCGTGGTTATGGTGGTCGCTCTTATGGCGGCTACCGTGGTCGCGGTTATAATAACAATGGCGGTTATCGAAATCGGAAGAAAAGGACTGGCGCAAAGATGGGTGTTAATGAAAACTCAGGCCGCCCATATATAACTGGATGGAATGTTTCCCGTCGTTATGGAATGCGCAAGTTTATTGCTAATCCTACTGATCTTATGGCTACAACTAAGAATGGTAAGGAGCGTCAACAGTGGGTTTGTAATGTTGAGATGGACGGGGGTATGACTAAGCGTACGGTTACAGGCTTTTATGATGAGTCTTCCAAGAAGCTTTATATGCCTGATTTGAATATGGTTGCATCTATTAACGCGCCAAATGGTGGTTATTGGGGGCAAATTAAATCGCGTCGATAATGAAGCTTAAGCAGTTTTTTGATAATGTTTTAGGTGGCCTTACAGGGAAAGGGGAGAAGATTGAGCAGTATTTCAATGCTACGGCGATCTTCCAAGCTGTAACCGCTTTTAGTGGTTTGGTCATTATGATTGTTTCACTTATTAATTCTCGTAAACGATGAAAAAGGTCTTTCAGTGGCTTAGTAAGCCTGACAATCTTCGTAAGGCTGCGGAGATAGTGATTTTGATTGTTAATGTTGCTCAGGCGACGTGGGGAAATATAAAGGATTTGTTTGATGGCAAAAATCCTAATCCTCTTGTGAAAGAGATTGGTTAATGTATCTCTTTGGTTTGATATTGGTCTTTGTTGCGGGTGCCATTGTGATGTTTGGTAGTGATGATGAGGCACCCGCTTCTGTTTGGGATGATGTACGGTATTTCCAGCCTTTTGAATTTGATAGTCCTGATGTTCCCGGCTCTGGTCAGAAAGTAATGAAATTGCATTTTATAAAAGCATTGGACGAACTCCGTGGAAATTTAGGGTATCCTCTTCAAGTCAATTCTGGGTATCGTACTCCTGAACATAACGCTAGGGTAGGGGGTGTACCTGATTCGGCACACCTTAAAGGTTTAGCGGCTGATATATATTGTCCTACAAAGGAACACTTGCGAAAGATTGTTTATGCTGCTCGTGAAATGGGTTTTAGGCGTATAGGCCAGTATTTTACCGTAAAGGGTAATTATTTTGTACATCTTGATTTGGACGATTCTAAAGAATACCAGGGCGAATGGTGTTTTATAAATGGTTCAAAATCATCTACTTTATTGATACCATGAAGAAGTATTTAGAGATTTCGGAAAAGCTAAAAGTGGCTTATCCTATCATTATATTTATTGTTGTTTTGGTCGTTGGTTGGGTTATTTTGCGTCCTATGATTATTGGTTTTCTTGAGAAGATCGGTTTAAAAAAGACCAAGTGGCAAAAGGATGCAGAGAAGCGTAAAGAGTTAGAACAGCAATCACAGGAATCAGGAATTCCAATTGATGTTTTGGCGGTTCAAAACGATTCTTTGGAGTTAGCTAAGAAGCTCGGCACTTTCTATGATTGGTGGCATCCGGGGAACTGGTTTGTTTATTTCAATGATGCTATTTTTATAGTTCAGCGATATAGTAAGGTTCAATATCCTTTCTTGGCTCAGGCGTATTCTAATATAGATATGCAGGGTTCTCCACGTGATTTGACTAATGATCTTATTGAAAAGCTCAGCGATGAGCAATTTGACCGCATAAGGCATATAGTATTATGACATTTGAAACTACTGTAAAGCCTTTGATTATTACCGTTCATAGCTTTGTTGCTGGTATGTTTTTTATTCAGCCTCATGAGCTTAGAGGATGGCTTATTAATGCCTTGGGGGCCACATTTTCAATGATAATGGTAACTACCGTTCAGCGTTATGTTGCACCATATGTAAGGCGTAAAATGTTGATGTTGTATGAAAGAGCGAAGCTTAAAACCAAAGGTTCAACGTTGGAATCTGCGGATGTTGAAAGTAAGTAAGTCGGATTTAGAGGGCTATACTACTTTATATACTTGGGAGCCTCCGGTAACTCCTGATTTCTATCACTTGTATTTGCGTTCAGATATTACGGAAAAAATCTATTCTATAGATTATGCAGGTAAGGGAGCTTTTGTTTCTCAGGTTAGGCAGAAATTGCCAAGCGGGACAATTGTTGCGTGGGATGGTGATGAGCTAAATATTACTGTTCGAGGTAAGCACGGTGAAGATTATTTGGACGAGTTTGTTTTGCTTACTTATGAAACTGGCGGCTCTGAATTGTCTTGGTCATATGCCAGTCCAGTTGTTTATGAAGATTACCAAACTTATAGGGTTGCTGTTGATCGTCCTTTTTTAATTGTTTCTGCCTTTGATGCAAACTGTTATCGTTTCTCAACTGGATTCTATACGGATGGCGGTTTTTCCAGTGCTGATCTTTGTTTGAGTAATTTTCTTTGTACTGGTCAAGTGGAGTTTGATATTTTTTCTCAGTCTATTAATGTGGGAATGAATTGCATGATTTCTGCAGGGGAATATGATTTCTTTTCTACAAATACAGACGGCGGGACAATTGATTATTTAATGATCGCGGAGTTGGTCGATAACGATTTGTATTAATGTTGTATGTGTTTTTATTCGTTTTGTTGTTTGTTTTGGTGGATGGAGATGTAACGATATGATGTACGGAAAAACTTTTTTTTGTAAAAAATCGTTGCATGAGTGATTGTATAGCAGGGTTTTAAGTATTGATTATCAGTTGCTTAATCCCTTGCTATATTTTGTCCCATAATTTATATTATGTTAAATAGAAGTTTGGAAACCTCAGATAAGTAGTATTTCCAGGCCTGTTTTTAAGCCCTACCCCCTTTTTTTTATCATACAGTAAAAACGAGAAGGGAAAAGGACAGACAGATGCATCGAAATTTCTACAGCAGCAAAAAATACATTATATATCTCTCCTATCTAAGTTGGACTTCTTACTTAGGAATTCTCTTCTATTTAGTAATCCTAACCTTGATTGCAAACGCGGATAAATTCATTGACGAACCTTTCCCAATTTGGGAACCCTTTCTCTTTTTTGTCAGAAAATAACATGATTTAAATATATATACAATTGATTAAGAATGATTTAGATGTAGGCATAACTTATGTAGTTGCTGGTTTAAAAAAACTATGCAGCATTTAAATCAAACAATTACGACACTTATATTGCTGATAATGCTACCGCTTACAAGCATTTCGCAACCTGTATACGAATCCTATGAATCTAATTTCGGCAATTCCATCAAGCCAAAAGTTGACAAACCGCATGGAGTTGTTGAAAATGATTTATTAGTTATTAGCCTGGCTTTTGACGAAGGTGAAGATGAAATAATATACCCTCCGGATGGATGGATGCTTATTGATCGAGTTCATAATACGAATAACAACGGCTTAGCAACCTATTACAAGATTGCAAGCGCTAATGAGCCAAATAAATACACTTTTGAAACGGAAGAACATTCTACATGGTCAATAGGCATCTCAAGAATTTCGAATGTAAATATATCTTCCCCGATTGATGCAATGGCTACTACTACTTGCAATGCTGGAGCAATGATAGCACCATCCATAATTACTAATGGTGAAGAAAGGCTTGTATTGTGTTTTTATTCTAACAATGAAGAAGCTACCTACACGGAGCATGCATCAACCAAGAAAAGATACGATGCACCCAATACGCAGCAGGGGCAGCCTTCTAATATGTTGGCTACTTTTGTTCAGGCGATAGCATTCTCTACTGGAGACAAAGAAGCTACTGCTTCTATTGAAGGGGCTGGTACCGCCCAGCAAGTGTCAATTGTTCCAGCTACCTCTCCCCCTTTATTGCCTGTAGAATGGAAGGATTTCAATGTCCAGCCGTGTGGAACCAATGTATGCATTGACTGGGCAACATCTGTAGAAATTGATAATAATTATTTTAATATCGAACGATCATACAATGCTATTGACTGGGAAACGATTAATACCATTCAAGGAATGGGTGATTCTCAGTTGCCCCAAAATTATAGTTACATCGATCACCACCCTTTTAATGGGGAAAACTTATACCGGATAAAGCAAATAGACTTTGATGGTAATTCAAGCTATACGGAAACAAAGATTGCTGACATAGATATTCCTGAAAAAAGAACTGCAATATTCCCGAATCCAGCTACAAATATGGTCACGATAACAAATTTAGTTGCAAAAAAAGATTTTTACATATTTGACCAGCTAGGACGGAATGTAACAGCTCAGGTAGAAAGTATTTCATCTAAAGAATTGGGTATGAGGCTTGATATCAGCACCCTTCCATCTGGTTATTATATCGCTACAGTTGATAATATTTCTGTGAAATTTCTAAAGAAATAATTGCAGAGAAACTCTGGTCACAATTTTCCATTATCTTTTCATGGCAGGTCTGCCTCCTTAAGTAGTAGACACATTATCTATGTCGACTACTTAAGAGCTGATTATCTCTTCTATCCAAATTTTTTCCTACAAACCGGGTAATGAATCGCAATTACCGCTACTGATTAATAGATCGATCAAAGGCGGAAACCCGAAAAGCCTATTTATAAATGAGTAGGGAAAATTTTTTTTATGATGAAAAACATCTTATTTTTTATTGTATTATTTACGCTAAGCTTTCAATCTGAAACAGTGCAAGGTGCAGATTTGGTATTTAGATACAGAATCTGGAAAAACGAAGTATCGCCAGCTAATTACCTGGGTGAATATGTATTTGATGCAAATGACGCGCTATATGGGTATTCTACGCCCAGTGAAATTACTACTCTGCTATGCCCGGGAGATCAACTAATATTTCAAAATTTATGCTCTTATAATGGTCTTCAGCATTCCTGGAATGGTGCTCCTGGAGGCCCTGGTAGCGGTAATCCTTTTGGCAGATCAACCATTGGATTAATGGATTACTATGGCTGCGGAGGCACTGAAGTGATCACCCATTTAGGAGACGTTTGTGATGGCGATGCTGGCTGCCCCATAGATTTTGGAGTACCGAGATGGGACAACTGGAATTGGGGAACCTATAAAACGGTTACTATTCCTTATTATGATATAACCACATCACCGAATCTAGTCATTACCTCTACTGCCCAGGGCATCCATCTCCCTTCCTGTGGCTGTACCACTCCATTCTTTTTTATAAAATTGAATTTAGGTGATGTTACGAGTATCGAAGACAAAGAACTATGTCCGGGAGAAATAGTGAACTTAGATTTAGACCCTGATTTCAACTACATAAACTGGCATCCCTATAATCCAGATGGCACCGTAGTGAATAGCACTACCGAATTCACTGTTGATATTGTTCCGGCTGTTGGTGGAGCCTGCCCTCTTGAAGATAACTTTAAGATTACAATACATAACCCTGGTGTAGAATTTACAGATATCACAGAGCTTTGTTATGATGAAGTGTTTACAAAGGATGATTATTATGATTTATGGACGGGAAGCACCATTCCCCTATCAATTATCATAGATGGTGAAACATATGATGAAAATGATTTCCCAATAGAAATAAGCGGTGCAAGTCATGGAGCAGGTATTGTAACAATCGAATACGAATATGCTATTGGAACAATTACCTGCACAAAAACATATGAAATCGAAATCTTCCCTGAGATTGTAATCGACCTTCCCAATAAGATTCAAATGTGCGATAGTGATTTTGAAACACTTTGTGGCCCATTAAGCGCTTTTCCAAGCCCTATATACACCTATGAATGGCATAACTCAAGTGCTGAATTATTGTCAACTTCCCGATGCTTCACACCAACAATGCCTGGAGAATACACACTAACTGTAACCGATGAGAATGGCTGCGTTAAAACACATCTTGTTTCTATTGTTTTCTATAGTCCTTTTATTCCAAGTTTGCCGGATGTAAGTTGGTGCCCTGAAGATTTAACTTGGCCTGTAATTGTTGGCTGGTTGGATGATCCTTTTGAAGGGTATCCTTGCACGCCTACTTATCAATGGACCTATAATGATGTAATTCTAACAGATCAAGATGGTTATAATGTACCATTTATGGGTAATGGAACTTATTGTGTTTTAATTTCTTTCGAATTCTTTTCTGTTACACGCTGTTTTGAGGTTGAAGAATGCTGTGCACCCAATCCGGAGTTTTCTGTAAACTGGGTATCGGCTGGTGATGGAACCTATTCTATGATATTAACCAATGTTTCTTCTGACTACTATGTCTCTGATACCTATTATCTGGAGAAAGATTGTAATAATGATGGCCTTCCCGGCCCCTGGGAATACGTAGATGAGATCACTCGAGTAGAATTTGATGATCCTGCTGTTTTTACAGGGCTTGATCCAAACTGCCTTTATCGTATTACACATCGGGTACCATTTCCATGTAAAATGAGTATTTATGTACATACAGAATATGTAGGAGGAAATCCCGGTGCCCCAAATGGAGGTAGTCAATTTGGTAGTAATAGCAATTCTCCTCAAACAAGAAGCATTTATCCTAATCCCACAAGTGGAGAGGTAAACTTATTTATAGAAAATTTGAAAAGCCCTCATACAGTCAGTATTTATAATTCACAGGGACAGCTGATGAAACTAATGACGGTAAATGACATGCATACTGCAATAAGCCTTGAAGATTTTGAGATAGGTATCTACCTGCTTAAAGTCTCAGGTAATGAAAGTAATTTCACAACACGGATTGTAAAGATTTAAGCATTTATGGAAAAGCCATTCCGGGTTATTTCAGAATGGCTTTTCCTCTAGGCCTTTATTCATGGAATCAGTTCCTCTATTAGCTCCAATTTTGGGAAAAGATCTTTTGTGCAATCTGGAAAACCCCTAAACGATCAGAATAAGATCACTAATGCCCCTCTCCTATTTCTGATACTTCAAAATTTGAATGAAAGGCTGAACTTCCATCTAGAATATCACATAAAAAATAGCTGGGCCTTTACAATTTCAAGGAATTATTATAAATTTGCATCCAAATAGACCAGTCAACTTATGAATGTAAAATATGACAGGCATGATATTTTGATGAAGGGCATGCACTTGATAAGAGAACGGGGGTATGGAAATACCGGAATACAGGATATATTAAAAGCTTGTAATATTCCTAAGGGGTCTTTTTATAATTTTTTTCCAAGCAAAAAAGCTTTTGCGTTGGAAGCAATAGATATTTATAAAAACTATACTATTGGATTATTGACTGAAATTGATCAGAATGATCAACTTAGTGCGGGCAATAAGATCAAGGCTTTTTTCAAAAAGTCCAATGAGTTATTTACTTCTGAAGGATGTAATCGAAACTGTCTCCTACTGTCTTTATCAACAGAAGTTACGGATCAGAATGATGCTTTTTCTGCTCCAATAGTTGATAGCTTCAATGAGTTTAAAGAATTCTTAATGAGATGGATCGAAACCGCTCAAAAAGAAAAAGAAATCAGACAGGATTTAACTCCATATGACTTCGCTAATGTACTTTATGATACTTATCATGGAGCTGTAATTAGAATGAAATATCAGCAAACCCCTAATTCCCTTAAGCAGTTTATAGAGCATATGTCTAAACTGATAAGCTAAAAAATTTTATTTTCAAATAAGTAAACCGGTCTAATTGAATGAACCGAATTATTGCAATGACAATGCTGCTCCTCGCAGCAGTTAACGGGGGCTATGCCCAAAACAAAAGCAAAGAAAAAATGGAAGCACCAAAAATTAATTTCGAAAAATTAAAAAAAGGCCATTGGTCGGAAGAAGAAAGAAAAAATGTTGATCTCATCGCAGATTTTGTACAGCACATCATGAATGATCATGATTTCGAATATGTGCTAAAAACATTTGATAATAATGAGTATGTGCAACATAATCGGGCAATCCCCGATGGCATTAAAGGATTAATATCCTATGTGACAACTTTTGCCAAACGATTTCCTGAATATTCATACGATGTGAAATACATCGTCGCAAGTGGTGATATGGTTGTCTTTCACTCTCATGTAACCACAAAAGCTAAGAATAGAGGAAATGAGAAAAAAGGATTTGTCATCACAGACACCTGGAAATTAAGAGATGGCAAGATTGTTGAACACTGGGATGCGATTCAACCACTTAATGGCTTCTTCAGGTTCTATATATGGCTTACAGGTGGAAAAATCAGAAATTCCAACGGCTTATTTTAAGCACAAGCTAGTAGGTGGTAATACGAATTTTACCGCCTACTAATCAATAGGCAAAATCATTAATACCCCTCTCCTACTTCTGGTCTGCGTGTTTTTATTAAAGTTTGGGAATGTGCGACTGACTTCATTGTCTCAACTCCTTTAACCGTTGTATGGCATTTTGATTCTGCCTATTTAAATCTAATGTTAGTGAGGGATGGTTTTCACGAAGTGACTTGTATAGTTCTTCAAGATTCTCGTAGTTTTGTTCACCCGCGAGTACATTGAAATCTTGAAATTTAATGGGCTGTGGTTCAGGTTTTTTGAATCGTTTTGAAATCAAGCCTGCTCTTATTCCATTTTCTTCAGGATTATTTTCTAGAAATTTTAAAGCAGCTTGCTCTCCTTTTAAATATGCATTCAGGAAATTTAAGGTATAAACTGAAACCCATTTATAAGATTCTGCAATTTCGAAATCACTTTTATCTTGTCGATGATCTCTCGTTTGAAAAAGAACTCCAAGCGTACTGAAATATGAATGGGTGAGATTGTGGAATTTCAAACTGAATGCCTTGCTATTCTCAAGACTGTCGTAAAATTCGAACTTGCTGTTTAATTCTGGATCTATTTTATCGTCTATCAAAACTCGCTCGGGAATATCTTTTTGTGACATATGTATAAATGGAATATCTACCAAGTCAATTTCTGCGAAAGGTGATTTCTTCAAAGTGCTGTATTGATACTTAATACTCCCATCCAAACTTATGATTGCTTTAATATTATCGTTGCGCATCTGTGATAACACATTAGATAATCCCCCAAAGCTAAAACCCATAGTCGCAATTAGATCATCATTGGAATTCTGAAATTTGGCCAATTCTCCAATCAGAAATTCAATGTCTCTTGCTTGTGTTTCCATATCTTTTTCCGTCCCACCTTCTAAAAACTTATTTTCCGCTCCTCTGCTTGGACTTGAGATCACTACATATCCATGACTCGCTAAATATTCACAAAGGCTAAAATTCTCAATAGACGATGCCTGGTAGCTGGGAGCATAAACTATAGCAGGAAATTTTCCATTGGCAGGTTGACTTTCAAGAAATGCCATCGTACTATCTTTAAAGTGCTCCCTGTTTATAGAAGTGTTCTGATAATAGAACCAATTTAAAATTTGTTCATTTGGCAAATGTTCCCATTCCTCCTCTTCTTTTAAAATTTCCATATAATCTAAAACCGTCATCTGTTCTCTATGATCAGGCAGTGCGGTTGATGGATACCATATACTCACTGGAATGGGCCGTGGAATGAAATCATTATTCCAATCGAAAATCCTTTGGTAAGTCCTTGTATTATCATAGCTTAAATAATGTCGAAATCCGACTTCGTAAATTCCATTCTCCAGGGCAAGATCACCGAATGAAATTTGGCAAACACTTAAGGTAGCCTGGAAGGTAAAGAATATCAATAAAGTAGGTAATTTCATAAATCACTATATCGAAGGTTACTTTTTCTGGAGATAAAACATGGCACTAGTTTAAACTTGTAGCCCCCCCCTCAGCCCTGTACCTGTCTCCAGCATAATCTTCTTATAGATGAAAAAGCTACTTGTACACCCCTATGTATATTTTCACCTTAAGTGGACAAAAAGAAGATAATATTATATACTAAATTGAGATATCATCGCACTGGATAATACCTCAACTCAGTAATATAGATTATTCGAAAGTGATCGTATATCCTATCGATCACAAATAGATAGGTCAGTGTGATTGCTATATCACTCCCAACTCCTTCCCTACTTTCGTAAATGCTTCAATAGCTTTATCCAGATGTACTCTGTCATGCCCCGCAGATAATTGAGTACGTATTCTGGCTTTTCCTTTTGGAACTACCGGATAAAAGAAGCCTATCACATAAATGCCTTCGTCTAGCAATTTATTGGCAAACTCCTGCGATAATTTTGCATCATAGAGCATGATTGGCACTATAGGTGCTTCGCCAGGCAGGATATCAAAACCCGCTGCATTCATTTTCTCGCGGAAGTATTTTGTGTTGTCTTCCAGTTTGTCTCTTAAGGTAGTAGAAGCAGACAATAAATCTACCACTTTTATAGATGCTCCAACAATAGAAGGTGCTAGTGTATTAGAAAACAGGTACGGCCTTGAACGTTGGCGCAGCATATCTACTATTTCTTTCTTTGAAGCAGTAAAACCACCAGATGCCCCACCTAGTGCTTTCCCAAAAGTCCCAGTAATGATATCTACTCTGCCCATCACATTATTGAACTCATGGCTACCTCTACCTGTCTTACCAATGAATCCGGTAGCATGGCAATCATCCACCATTACCATGGCATCGTACTTATCTGCCAAATCACAGATTTTATCCAGCCTGGCAATATCACCATCCATGGAGAATACACCATCTGTTGCAATCATACGACGGCG
>JAKSDI010000096.1 GCA_022360175.1 Chitinophagales bacterium | reverse complement strand
TTTACTGTAATTCTATTTGGTGCTCTCAATTATATAAACATGCATGGGCATAAAATCATCAATCAAAATGCACCTCATTTTTTAACTATGACTGTTGTAGACTGGCTAGATGTATTTACAAGGCAAGCTTACCGTGACACTATAATTAAAAGTCTCAGTTATTGTCAAAAAGAAAAAGGCCTGGTCATTAATGCATATGTAATAATGTCTAATCATTTGCATTTAATTGGATATGCAAGAGACGGTTATCAACTTTCCAATATAATCCGTGATTTTAAAAGGTTTACATCTAGAACAATAACTAAGGATATACTAAGTAAACCAGAAGAAAGTAGAAGTGAATGGATGTTAAGACTCTTCAAGTATTTTGCGAAATATAATAACGATAATGGAATGTATCAATTCTGGCAGAAAAGCAATCATCCTATTGAGTTAGCCAGCCCTAAATGGATTTTGCAAAAACTAGATTATATACATCTTAATCCTGTTCGTGCTGGGTGGGTAGATGAACCCAAAGCATATATCTACAGTAGTGCCCGGCAGTATTCAGGTGAGAACGGATTGCTACCCATTGAGATACTGGATTTAAGAGCAACGAGGGGGTACAAATGGCTTTAAACAAAAAGATGCCAAAAATCTAACAAATAACTCTCACTTATTCATAATAAGCATATTGTATCGCGGAAACATTCCGCGACAATCTTCTGGTTGACAGATCACGTTCCAACAGATTATATTCGATGAATGATTCTGTTTGTCGAGACTTTCAGCCTCGATACAATATGCTTTTGAGAGAATGTTACTGACTACACTCAAATGCAAGAATACTGTAGAGGGAAACCTGTTCAATTTTATTTCCATCTAAATTTCAACAAGACAAAAAAAAACAGACGACCTTATAGGGGAATGCAGCCTCTCAATTGTCTTAAAGTAGCACGCTAATTTTGCATGCTACATTTTAAAAGGTACAGACCTTTTATTCTAAACATAAAAATTTTCATTCTGTAAAATATCACCTCATCACTGAAGAAGAGATTGGAGAGATATTTTGAAAATTTTGGACTAACTAAAAGTTCATACTTCAGCCAACTATGCTGTTTAATCGCAGCAGAGTAGCTCGAGGTATGAACTTTTTTTTTGCATTATTTTATTTGTTCCTTGTAAAGACAGACACAAGAAACAACTTAAACAATTGATAATGAAAAACTTGTACTTAATCGTATTAATTTTTTTGTGCTTTGCGCAGGTCGTTTTGTCGCAAACGCCCATTAGTCCCAATTGCACCGTAGATACAGTTGGATTAGCCTCCTTCCTGAATAGCATTAATTTAAATGAGGATGAACCACTTGCTTTCGAATTGCCGAGTGCCAATTCCACCTTTGCTGTCATGCATGGATTCATTGATGGAAGTACGCCCAGCGTAGTACAAAATTTCATTGATAGCTATCCATCGGTGACCACCTTGGTATTTATGCAGATGCCAGGTAGCGATAATGATGATGCCAATTTAGAAGCGTCACAGCTGTTGAGGAATCGAGGGTATACAACTTACCTACCAGCTGTCACTGCCTATAACCAAGATGCATTCATTGCCTCGGGTGCAGTCGATATGTTTTTAGCTGGAACAAGAAGGGTCATCGACGAAAATGCAGAAGTAGGTGTACATTCCTGGAGCGATGGTACCAATGAAGCTACCGATTATCCAGTAGGACATGCCTTTCACCAAGCTTACATCGATTACTATGTGGCAATGGGTTTTAGCCAAACGGATGCTGAGGCGTTTTACTACTTTACTATAAATGCGGCACCCGCTAATGGCATTCATAATATGACTGAGGAAGAATTGGAGCAATACAAATTGAGGACTTGCAAATTCGGCCCCGCTCAAAATAACATTGATTTAAACAGTCTTCCTGATGTGGCAGACTATACCGTTATACAAACAAACCCATCTGCGGATACCGTTATTATTGGTCTTCATGGCGGGCCTACCGATATGCTTGAAGTTGGAGATTTTGAGTTTTTTGAAAATATTCCAACTTTTTCGGTGGTTGAAATGCAGCAGAAACAACATTACAGCCCGGAGATTTTAGCCAATTCTACAATGACCTTGGACGAAGCTATCATCTATAATGATACGACCATTGCCATGCTTAGAAAAGTGGTCAATCACTATAACAATCTAAATAAAACAGTGGTCCTTATAGGACACTCTTTTGGTGCATTTCTTCTGACAGAATATCTTGACGATTACGGTATAGATGATGTTCACAGAGTCATTCCAATGGCAGGAAGGTTGAACATGAACCAAGAAGTAGTGGATGCTTTTGCAACCGGTTATTCTGCTTACTTCATCGATGGGGTCATGGTTCAGGTAGAGTCACAACAATCACCCCCAGAAGAATTAGCAGCAATGAAATTACAGGCAGGGATTGGGTATAACCGTTTTGTCGATTCGCTGGCAATGCTGGATTTAACCAAATTAATGTATGTATCTGGCACACAGGATGAAGCTGTTGGAAGACTTTTGCCCGATGAATTGTTGATGCTTGAAAATACAAATGCAAGCATTTTAACGGTACAAAATGGAAATCATGATTCACCCTTTTTCGACCCTCAAATGACAGCAGTGCTGGATTTCATTAGAGGTGGTGCAATAGTTGGAGTTTTTGAAAATAGTTTGGCACAAGCTGATGTAAAAATGTTTCCAACAATTGTAGAAAACGAACTAACAATCAATGCTGAAAAACGGGGCGAACTGAAATTAACCAGTCTCAATGGTCAGGTTTTATTTCAAAGAGAATTAGTTTCATTCAGCAATCAAGTTAATCTAAGTGGCTTGCCCAAGGGGCTTTACATTGCCACTTATCAGACAATTGACAATGAATGGGCAAGCGAGAAGTTAATTTTGAGATAATTATCCTGCTTTTCTTGTAGCTAGCATTCATTAATAGTTTCATTCTACAAATAAGGGCAACTGTCGAAAATGCAGCGCAATTTGGGCAGTTGCTCCATTAATGGGACAGGATGCAAAATTCTAAAAAGACGAAAAAACATTAACCATTTTATAGTGTTCTTACCCACTTTTTCTATAGCACAGGATTGGATTCATGATAAGCGTATTATATCGCGGAAACATTCCGCAACAATCTTCTAGTTGACATATCTGTTTGTCGAGGCTTGCAACCTCGATACAATATGCTTTTTTTGAGAGAAAGATTTTTTAAATCAGAAATCACATCTTTTGAATATGCGACTTCATCCATGATAAGCATATTCATATTGTACCGCGAAAACATTCCGCGACAATCTTCTGGCTGACATATCTGTTTGTCGAGGCTTGCAGCCTCGATACAATATGCTTATCTTGAGAGAAAGAATTTTTAATCACTTCCAAATACGCGTTTACTTTTTACTGTAATTCTATTTGGTGCTCTCAATTATATAAACATGCATGGGCATAAAATCATCAATCAAAATGCACCTCATTTTTTAACTATGACTGTTGTAGACTGGCTAGATGTATTTACAAGGCAAGCTTACCGTGACACT